>NZ_JACHON010000010.1 GCF_014206945.1 Gracilibacillus halotolerans | reverse complement strand
TGCCCCCGCAACCAAATTGGTCCGGTAGTTCAGTTGGTTAGAATGCCTGCCTGTCACGCAGGAGGTCGCGGGTTCGAGTCCCGTCCGGACCGCCATTTTTATTTAATATATGAATGTAAAGCCTAAGCTTATTTATAAAGCTCAGGCTTTTTTGAGTTTACATTTGTGTTCTTGTGTTCATCGGTTTGATAACTTACAATAAAAGGAATTATATAGAACAAAATCTTTCTTATCAAGCATTATTTTGTTATGATGTAGGAAGTAATTGAACATATGACCGGAGCGATGAAATGAAAGAATTTGATTTTATACGTGCTATACAACCAGCAAATTTGAGACAATCCCATGTGATAAAAGGAATTGGTGATGATGCTGCTATTGTCCGAACACCGTATCATGACAGTATCTTAACTGTAGATACAATGGTAGAAAACATACACTTTTCTCGAAAAACAGTAGATCCATTTCACATTGGATGGCGTGCTCTAGCAGCTAATATTAGTGATATTGCTGCAATGGGAGGAGTGCCGATTGCATACTTAGTATCGATTGTCGTATCGGATAATTGGAAGGAACATGAATTGATTGAAATTTACAATGGAATGGATGAGCTAGCAAGAAAATATAATATGGATTTAATCGGTGGAGATACAGTAATAGGCCAAGAGCTAAGTATATCGATTACAGTTATGGGTACAGTAGCTGCAAATGGGAAAAGATATCGAAGTCACGCGAGAGATGGAGATGTCGTGTTTGTAACAGGTAATCTTGGTGGATCTGCATGTGGCTTGCATGTTTTATTACAGGATACTGGGAATTCTTTAACTCCATTCAAGGATGCTATCCGCAAACATCAGATGCCCATACCTAATGTTGAGTTTGTTGAAAGATGTGCTAGTATTAAAAGAATGGCACTGAATGATATTAGTGATGGTATTGCAAGTGAAGCCAATGAAATAGCTAAAGCTTCTAATATTTCAATAGAAATCGAGCCCGATAAATTACCAACTCATAAAGATTTAGAACATTTTCCTTCAGAGCTACAATACCAATGGAAAATGTCTGGTGGTGAAGACTTTGAATTACTTGGCACGGTTTCTTTACATGAGTGGCATGAGATCAAGAAAATAGCCAATCAAATCCATGTACCCATTACAAAAATTGGCTCGGTTCATTATCATACAGAACGAAACGGTAAGGCCTGGATAAAGGATAACAATAAATTACTTAGACTAGAACCAACAGGATATATACATAAGACAAAATAATGTTAGTATGGCATAGAGAGGTCTTCAGAAAAGAAGGTGAAAAGATGACGGATTATATATTTGAAACAAACTCGGAAATGGAAACGAAAAGATTGGCAAATAAATTGGCAATTTTATTAAAGCCGGGTGATGTTATAACACTAGAAGGAGACCTTGGAGCAGGGAAAACAACCTTTACGAAAGGATTGGGACAAGGTTTAGGAATTACACGTACGATTAATAGCCCTACATTTACAATTGTAAAGGAATATCAAGGTGAGGTAGCACTTTACCATATCGATGCTTATCGCTTAGAAGACGGGGAAGAGGACATCGGACTAGAAGAGTATTTTAATGGGGATGGTATCACAGTAGTAGAATGGGCCTCTTTTATCGAATACTTACTACCTGAAGAGCGTTTAAATATAAAAATTAGCTATGATTCGGAATATGAAAGAAAAATTACATTTGAACCGGTAGGCGAGCATTTTAATTCAATTTGTAGGGAGTTATATCGATGAACGTATTAGCAATTGATACTTCTAATCAACTATTAGGAGTAGCTTTATGGAAAGATAATGAATTGAAAGCAGAATACACT
Organism: Gracilibacillus halotolerans; assembly: GCF_014206945.1. Lineage (GTDB taxonomy): Bacteria > Bacillota > Bacilli > Bacillales > Amphibacillaceae > Gracilibacillus > Gracilibacillus halotolerans. The sequence goes on along the minus strand of NZ_JACHON010000010.1, from coordinate 86,997 downwards.
GCGAATATCAAAAGAAATCATTCAATTGGCTTAATGCCGTCAATTAACCAACTAATGAAAGAAACAGATACCTCGCCAAAAGATCTTGATCGAATAGCCGTTGCGAAAGGACCTGGTTCCTATACAGGAGTTCGTATTGGACTCGCAACTGCCAAGACTCTTGCTTGGACGTTAAATATACCAATAGTAGCGATTTCTTCTTTAGAATTATTGGCAAGAAATATCCATAATGATAAAGCCTTTGTATCACCTTTCTTCGATGCTCGCAGAGGCTTAGTATATACTGGATTATACCAAAGGGACACAAATGACATGAAGCTAGTAGAGAAGGATTGTAATATTTTAATGACGGATTGGTTAACAGAGCTTCAAAAACTCTCCTCGCCAGTTGTTTTTCTAAGTCAGGATTTAGAGCAACATAAAAAGACCATCGAAGAATACTTAGGGGAAAATGCTGTATTTCCTGAACCATTACTACATTTTCCGAGAGCAGGAGAATTAGCATATTTGGCAACAAAGAGAGAAGCAGATCAAACACATACTCTAACACCAAACTATATTCGCATGGTCGAAGCCGAGGCGAAATGGTTAGAAAAACAAAAACAGGACCGATCCAATCATGAGTAAATATCGTATTAGAAAAATGGAGATAACGGATATAGAATCCGTGATGTTAGTAGATGAACGTTCTTTTCCAAAACCTTGGACGAAGGAAATTTATACACAGGAAGTTACCAATAATTCTTATGCCTATTATTTTGTGATGGAGGTTGATGACAAAATAGTTGGCTTCTGTGGATTATGGCTTGTGATGGATGAAGCTCAAATAACGAATATTGCGATTGATCCAGACTATCGAGGTAACAAATATGGAGAAGCATTATTTCAATATGTAATGAATTTTGCGATCGCAAATCATGCAAGGATACTTTCCTTGGAAGTAAGAGTCTCCAATTTAACAGCCCAAAGCTTGTATAAAAAGTTTGGACTACAACCTGGAGGAATACGCAAAAATTATTATACGGATAATCATGAAGATGCTTTAGTATTGTGGGTGAATTTATGAATAATTATATATTAGCTGTTGAAACAAGTTGTGATGAAACAGCTGTTGCTATCGTAAAGAATGGAACAGAGTTAGTTGCTAACGCCGTATCCTCACAAATAGACAGTCATAAACGTTTTGGAGGAGTTGTACCAGAACTAGCCTCTAGGCATCACGTCGAGAACATTACAGTCGTAATGGAGGAAGCATTTCAAACAGCTGGAATAACGATGGATGATATTACAGCTGTTGCAGTTACTGAAGGTCCTGGATTAGTAGGTGCTTTATTAGTCGGTGTAAATGCAGCAAAGGCCTTAGCTTTTGCACATGATAAGCCATTAATCGGTGTCCATCATATTGCAGGTCATATCTATGCAAATCGACTGATGAATGAATTTGAATTTCCACTCCTATCCCTAGTTGTTTCTGGGGGCCATACAGAGCTTATTCTTATGAAGGAACACGGGAAATTTGAAATTATAGGAGAAACAAGAGATGATGCAGCAGGTGAAGCATACGATAAAATTGCTCGAACTCTAAATTTACCTTATCCTGGGGGACCAAAAGTAGATGAATTAGCACAAAAGGGTAACATCTCCATAGATTTTCCAAGAGCATGGCTAGAGGAAGAGTCCTTTGATTTTAGCTTTAGTGGATTAAAATCTGCAGTTATTAATACCGTTCATAATGCAAAACAAAAAGGTATAGAAATTAAGAATGAAGATGTTGCTGCTAGCTTCCAAGCGAGTGTAGTGGAAGTGTTAACGGAAAAAACCTGGAGAGCAGCTAAAAAATATCAAGTGAAACAAGTCATTATTGCAGGTGGCGTCGCAGCAAATAAAGGTCTTCGAAAAGGTATGGAAGAAAAATTCCGCAACGAAAATATGGATGTATTCTTCCCACCATTATCATTATGCACGGATAACGCAGCAATGATCGCTGCTGCAGGCTATATCGCATATGAACAAGGTCATCGTGCAGACTGGGCACTTAACGCTAACCCGAGCCTTGATTTAGAGAATTACGGAAACAAAATAAAATAATTTAGAATCTATCCACAGACATTACTTATCGTCTGTGGATTTTTCATTTGATTGTATAATAAAGAGAACTAGAAAATAACGATCAACTCTCTATTTTTTGCAAGTTGTTAAGCAATATGCACATAAGTAGTTAAAGCTGAAATTGTAAAATGTCGTGGACAATAGGAATGTGGACAATGTGGAAAACTCAGTGGATAACTGATAGTAAAGCTATATTTCTGTGTGTAAGTATGTGGGTAAACTGTACAATTATCCACAATGTAAAGATGTCTTAAACAGTTTGTAAAAGAATTGATAAATGTTTTTACGATTATTTTATGTTTAATAAAGTATAAAACGGTGTAAATATGAAGTGTAAAACTTAAGGAGGTGATAAGATTGGCACAAGAACAATATAAAACTGGTGAAGTAGCACCAGAAAGCGGTACGTACAAAGTAGAAAAGCTAGTCAACGGTAATTCATCATCCGAGGATAACACAACGATAGAGATTGAAAAGGGTGATTCATTTCCACCATCACCTTCTTCAAATGAAGCAGCATATTGGGTAAAATCTTAAATAGAAAAAAATGTTTTAAAAGTTAAAAAACGGATATACAAATAGTACACCACTTAAAAGGAGGAATTACAACATGGCTAAGAATAACAACAGAGGTAACAACAGAATGTCTAGAGAAGAAAGAGGCAGAAAAGGTGGAGAAGCTACTTCTCAAAACCATGATCAAGAATTTTTCCAAGAGATAGGTCAAAAAGGTGGAGAAGCAACATCGAAAAATCATGACAAAGAATTCTACCAAGAGATTGGCCAAAAGGGTGGAGAAACTACAGCTGAGAATCATGATAAGGAATTCTACCAAGAAATTGGTCAAAAAGGTGGAGAAGCAACATCACGAAATCACGACAAAGAATTCTACCAAGAGATTGGCCAAAAAGGTGGAGAATCTACTTCAGAAAATCATGATAAAGAATTCTACCGTGAAATCGGAAAAAAAGGCGGCAACAATAATAGTAGCCGCAACAATTAAACTATAGCGAAAAGAAAAATCTTTTCGTTCCTGTAAACCAATCATAACAAAAAGATAATAAAAAATAAAATGTAAAGCATATAGGAGCTCCCTAGAGAATCAGGGGGCTCCTAATAATTTTATAGCGAATCATCAATGACTTTTCGGAAATAAAGGACAGATAATATTCCAAATAGAGAATAAAAACATGCATAGAGTCCCATTACAATCGCCATCGGCTTCCACAATTCTGTACCAAATAGAAACCAACCTGATTTTACTGCAAAGTAACTATGGAGCAAGCCGACTACTAATGGAATTCCAAAGTTGAACAATTGCTTGATCCAAATACCACTTATTAAGTCTCCCTTCGTAAATCCGAGCTTTCTCAGAATCGTGTAACTATTCTTTTCTTCTTCACTTTCATCTACCTGTTTAAAATAAAGCACACAACCTGATGTCACTAAAAATGTGAGACCTAAAAATCCAACGATAAAAATATATAAACCAGAGCCTCTTTTATCTTGTTCTGTTAATTGCAGCCGGGACTCATTACCATCCCTATCACCTAATTGTAGAGATAGAAAAATTTCATTAGACTTCTCTAAATCCGCCTCCTTTTCTATGTTGATACCTGTGAAAAGCATGTGCTCTTGTTGTAAATCTTCTATTACATCTTCTTTCAACTGAGCATAAACAGTTTGATCAACTACCGCTAATGGCATGCCACCAGAGAAGTCAAAATAAGAAGAAACGATATATTGGCGCTCTAATCCAATGAAGTCTTGGTCGATCGTAACTTCATTTCCCTTTAATGTAAGAAAACCTGAATCACTAATTGTAATAATACGTTGCATAAAATCGTTATATCCTGTAAACATTGTCTCATTGCTATCTAATTCTATATCACCGAAAAACTCATCACTTGTAATTGGTAATGGCATATCCTCTGATTCAAGCTCTAATTCCACAAATTGAGCATCTAGTATATCACTTAAGTCTGCCATTACTTGAATAACTTCAGCTTGTCGGAGTGTATAGTCAATATCTTCTTCATTTAAAACTGTAGTAAAGCTTTCAGCATCCTCTGTTGTCACAAATGCAAAATCACCAGCAACCATATTATGAGCATTTTGTTCTGAAGAATAGTACGTAATATAACTCAAACAGAGAAGTGCGACAGCTAAAGCAGTTATCGTTGTAATCACCGTTAGAAGTAACGCATTTGATTTCATTCGAAACATCATCGTAGCTAATGAGAGTACTTTTCGAATCGATAAATAACCATTTTGTTTCTTTCTTAATAGATAGAAAATAAAGCTTACAGAACTTTTGTAAAATAAATAAGTTCCAATAATTACAGAGAATAAAATTAGTATCATAATTAGAAACAAGCTATTTGCTGTAACAAAGTCACCTGAGAACATTTCTTGAGATAGATAGTAGCCAGTAGCTACGAGCAATAGACCGAGCAGACCGCTCGCCATTTGCCAAATCGACATTTTAGTTATTTTTAATTCTGTAGACCCTGTCACTTGAAACAGAGACGTAATACTTTGCTTACGAATGAACAACCAATTTCTTAAGATAACTAAAACGAAGATACCACTAAAGACAAGTAGAGTTTGTGTAAAAGCTTCTATAGAAAAATGTAAAGAAGCAATCGCGTTGATACCTGTTATTTTAAAAAGAATCATAATCATCAGCTTGGAAATAGAGAAACCTACGCCTATTCCAGCTAGTAAGGAACCAAAATAAAGAATGGCATTTTCAGTAACAAGAATGCGGAACACTTCAACCTTTGACATCCCGATTAACTGAAAAAGAGCAATTTCGTTACTTCTCCTTTTAATGAAAATGGAGTTTGCGTATAGTAAGAAGACTGCAGCAATTACAATAAGGAGAACAGTACCTGCTCTAATTCCTGCCTCACCTTTAATCGTTCCTGATGTTGCATCCATCGAAGGATCATACTGCAAGGTAACAAAAGCAAAATAAAAAGTAACGGTAAGAATTAATGCGAAAACATACAATGCATAATTTTTTAAATTTTTCATGAGGTTACGTACAATTAAATGGCTAGTTTTCATAGTGAATCCCACCTAATACGCTCTGTGTTTTCATAATGGCTTGGAAGAAGCTTTCTCTATCTTCTTCACCTTTATTTAGTTGCGAATAGATTTGGCCATCTTTAATGAAAACAACACGATTACCGAAGCTTGCTGCAACAGGGTCATGAGTAACCATTAAAATCGTGGCGTTTCTAGATTGATTCAGTTCACTTAACTTATTTAGAAGATTCGAGGCGGACTTAGAGTCTAGAGCTCCTGTAGGCTCATCGGCAAAAATGATGCTCGGTTCATGAATAAAAGCTCTTGCTGCGGATGTTCGCTGTTTTTGACCACCAGATAGTTCATTCGGATATTTATTTTTTAAGTCTGCAATTCCTAACGCTTGAGCCAATCTATCAAAGCGTTCTAAAGCATCTTTTTTAGAAATTTTTTGAACGGTTAGAGGCAGTAAAATATTCTCTTTAACAGTTAATGTATCTAGCAAATTGTACTCTTGGAAAATAAAGCCTAGATGATGCTTACGAAACTGTGAAAGCTGTTTCCCTTTCATTTCTGTAATCATATTATCTGCTATTTGAATCGAGCCTGAGCTAACAAAATCAATCGATGATAGAACGTTAAGTAAAGTTGTTTTTCCAGATCCTGAAGCCCCCATAATACTGATGAACTCGCCTTCCTGCACCGATAAATCGATCCCTTTAAGCACCTCATGTTTATTTGCCTTTTTTCCATAGCTTTTCGTAATTTTTCTCGCTTCTAATATGTTCATGGATAAACCTCCCACGTTTTTATCTCTCTCGTTAAACCTAGCTTATAATAAAATCATAGTCTGTTCCTTCGATTCACCTAACAAATAACGAAAGCATGTGACGTTATTGTCACATGCTAGCATTTTGTTCTCGTAATTGAGCAAATGTATTCTTTTCTGGGAATAAGAGAGTGAAGGTCGTTCCAACACCCTCCTCTGATTCTACGTTAATACGAATATGCAAGCTATCCGCAGCCTTTTTAGCTAAGTACAACCCCATACCAGTCGCTCCAGACGTATCGTTATGATACGTAGCTGTGGAGGTGAATCCTTTATCAAATATTCTCGGTATATCTTTATTAGGAATTCCTATCCCATTATCTTTAACTGTTAGCGCTGTATGGTTTTCCGTCTTATAATATTGGATTTCGATATCTGAATGCTCACTGTATTTCACAGCATTGGAAAGAATTTGTCTCAAGATAAAAGAAGTCCACTTTTCATCTGTGACGAGATTGTGAGTGTCAATCTGGATGTCAAAGCCAATCCCTTTATGTAAACACCAAGAACGTAGTGTTCTAATTTCATTGTGAATGAGCTGTTTAATGTCAACGTTATCTAAATGTAAGTCATTTTCGATAACGAGCATTCTTTTTTGATGAAGCTGCTGATCTAATAGATAGTGAATTCGCAACCACTCGTATTGTAAATCGGCTTGTGTTTGCTTGTTATCCATCCGATCAAGAATAAGCTGCATTGCCGTTAAAGGCGTTTTTATTTCGTGTATCCAAGAAAGAAGATCGTCCTTTTCCTGTTCAAGCATTAATTGGTGATAGGTACTTCTTTTTTTATAATAATTTGTTTGTTCAATAAATTCATCGTAAACAATCTCTTCTAACGGACTTGAAGGATCTGCAAGCTCGCTTGTATCAAGTATCTCGGATCGTTCTTTTAATCTTTTATAAAACTTTGTTTCTAAAAAATGGCGGAACACTAAAAAGATAGTAAAAATACTGCTAGACAAATAAATAAAATAAAGGATAGAAGAAACCGTTAAGTTAGGATCTATAAAGCTATAGAAGACTAATAAACATTGCATCGCTAGAAAGAAAAGAATCCAGCTTAATCGTTCCTTTATATATTGCCAAATCATAGGCTTACCTCTTCTTTCGCTATGTAACCCTGTCCTACTTTCGTTTCAATATAATTACCTAAATGAATATCAGACAGACGCTTTCGTAGTCGGTTCACATTAACGGTTAATGTATTATCACTAATAAAGCGTTCGTCCTCCCATAATTCTTGGATAATCTCATTTCGGCTTACAATTTTATTTTTATGGTCTAGTAGCACTTTTAATATATACATCTCATTTTTGGACAACTCAATGGTTCCATGGTCATTTGTTACCGTATTTTTATCGAAATCAATCGTTGCGCCATGCCAGCGAGTAATACGAACTGTTTCGGTACTATAATTGTAGACACGACGTAACACGGCTTGAATTTTAGCAATAAGGACATCAAAGTGAAAGGGTTTTTGGACATAATCGTCCGCACCCAATTGCATCGACATCACCATATCTGTCGGGTGATCTCTCGAAGATAGAAAGATAATTGGTACGTTAGAGTGTTGGCGAATCATCCGACACCAGTGAAAACCATCAAACTTTGGCAGTTGTATATCGATAATGACAAGTTCTGGACTTACCTCATGAAACGTATCCATCACGTGGTTAAAATCCTCGATACCGTGGACGTCGTATGACCATTGTGTTAATCGATCCTTTAATTCTTGGAAAACTGTTACGTCATCTTCAATAATTAATAGCTTAAACAATATTCCCACCTACTTAAGATTCTTCGAGGGAGGCATACTCCTCAAATAAGGTTTCTATTTCTTTTTGTAAGCTTTCGTTTTCTTCGATAATTTCTTGAGCCTTTTCATGATCTTCATATATCTCAGGTTGATAGAGCATCTCCTCATTATCTGCCACTTTTTGTTCCAATCGCGCCATTAGTTCTTCTATTTCTTCCATTCTACGCTTAATTCTTCGCTGTTCCTTCTTCGTTTCCTTATCTAACTCAAATTGTGATTTAGATGATTGTGTCGATACATTCTTTTGTCTTTCTTTTTCATTCATTTCTTCTAATTCTTTTTCTTCTTGTTTTTTCTCTACATAATAATCATAATTTCCGAGATAAAGTGTTGTCCCAGTTTCTTGCATTTCCAGAATTTGCGTAGCTATTTTGTTAATAAAATAACGATCGTGGGAAACAAATAAAATAGTACCAGGATAATCGATTAAAGCAGCCTCTAAAATTTCTTTACTATCTAAATCTAAATGGTTCGTCGGTTCATCAAGGAGAAGGAAATTTGCCTTTTCCATCATTAGCTTTGCTAGTGCAAGACGTGCTTTTTCTCCACCACTTAACCCATATACAGGTCGTAGTACGTCGTCACCAGTAAATAAGAAATTACCAAGAATTGTTCTGATATCTTTTTCATTCATTAATGGATAGTCATCCCACAGCTCTGTTAACACCGTTTTATCCATATGTAGCTGGGTTTGCTCCTGCTCGTAATAGCCAATCTTTACGTTGGCTCCAAGTTGGATGCTTCCTGTATCTGGCTCAAGATAGCCAATGATAGCTTTCAATAAAGTTGATTTCCCGACACCATTTGGTCCAACAAGTGCTACACTATCTCCACGCTGTAAATGTAAATGTAACCCTTTAAATAAAGGATTGGTATTGTCGGAAAAACCAAACGAAAGATCTTCTATTTTGAGGACGTCGTTTCCCGTTTTTCTCTCGATTGTAAAAGAAAATTTTGCAGAAGCATCATCAGCAAGAGGTTGCTCCATCCTGTCCATCTTTTCTAGTTGCTTTCTTCTACTTTGTGCACGTTTTGTAGTAGAAGCTCTTGCGATATTTTTTTGTATAAAATCCTCTGTCTTTTTGATTTCAGCTTGTTGCTTTTCAAATTGCTTCCGTTCTCGTTCATATTGCTCGGCCTTTTGAATCAAATAATTACTGTAATTTCCATGAAACTTTTGCGCCTTAGTACGAGAAATTTCGTATACGAGACGAACGGTTTTATCTAAGAAATAACGATCGTGCGATACGATCACAACTGCTCCCGGATAATTCATTAAATAAGCTTCCAACCAAGTTAATGTATGAATATCTAAGTGGTTAGTAGGCTCGTCTAATAAAAGTAAATCGGGTTTAGATAAGAGTAGTTTACCTAGAGATAGACGGGTTTTTTGACCGCCACTCAGTGTATGAATTTTCTTGTCCCAAAATTCTTCGGGAAAGTCTAGTCCATTCAATACTGCTTTAATCTCTGACTCATACTGGTAACCACCTGCTTGTGTAAAGGACTCTTGTAACGTATCGTAGTTATGAAGTAGTTCCTCATACTCTTTCTTTCGATTAATGACATCAGGATCTCCCATTTGTTGTTCTAATGCTCGAATCTTTTTTTCTTGTTTGATTAAGTCTTCGAAAATTTTGAGCATTTCATCCCAAATGGTTTCCTGTGAATCAAAAGCGGCTTGTTGAGCTAGATAGCCAATCGTAACATCCTTTGGCTTATGGATTTCACCTTCATCTAAACTTAATTCGCCAGCGATAATCTTTAATAGTGTTGATTTCCCAGCACCGTTACGACCGACAATGGCAATTCTGTCTTTTTCTTTCACTTCTAGCTTTATATTAGAAAGGATAATTTCCGCACCGTATTGTTTTGTTAATCCGTTCACTTGTAAGTAAATCATTATCTCACCTCAATGATGTTAGTTTAACATAAATGGAAGGTTCACTGTATGGTCTTGAAACAATGTCACGACTTTTTCGAGTATATTTGATACAATAAACATACCATGATATGAATAGCGGAATACAGTTAGGGGAATGAGAAATGAAAAACCAGTCTAAAATACCACAAGCTACGGCCAAACGCTTACCGTTATACTATCGTTTTTTAAATAATTTGCATATGAAGGGCAAAGCAAGAGTTTCTTCTAAGGAGTTAAGCGAGGCAATGAAGGTAGACTCTGCAACGATTCGTCGCGATTTTTCTTACTTCGGTGCTTTAGGAAAAAAAGGATACGGATATAATGTAGAGTATCTATTGAATTTCTTCAGAAAGACGTTGGATCAAGATGAATCAACACCCGTAGCGTTAGTCGGTGTAGGTAACCTTGGAACCGCCTTTTTAAACTATAATTTTACGAAGAATAACAATACGAAAATTGAATTAGCATTTGATGCAGATCCTAGTAAAGTGAATCAATCAATTGGCACTGTATCCATTAAACATATTGATGATCTAGAAAAAGAACTTGGTGATATTTCTGTAGCTATTCTTACTGTACCTGTATCAGAGGCACAACCTATTACAGATAGACTTGTAGCATCTGGAGTTAATGCGATATTGAATTTTACACCAGCACGAATTTCAGTTCCTGACCATGTGAGGGTCCACCATATCGATTTAGCAGTGGAACTACAATCGCTTGTATATTTTATGAAGCATTACCCATTAGAAGATTAAATAAAAAATTAGAACTTCCAATTTTATTTGGAGGTTCTAATTTGTAGTTAAGGTCAATTATTCTTAGCCCCATAATAGTCTAGATTTTCCCATTCTATAGATATGTGATTGCTCCAAAATCCTCAATACAAGAAATAAATAGATGTTATCACCAAAAGTAGGAAAATTGTACTTTTGATTTTACTATCTTCCTTCCACGTGATATAGAACATGATGATAGCACTTACTAACAGTAGAATAATTCCAATTAACTTAAAGATGTCTATTAATAGAATATCACCAATTTGAATTATAAATAGCCCCAAACCAAGAAAGCCAAATGTAAAAATGAAACCTGGGCTACGGAAATCCTTTCTTGCCGATTTTCTATCTTTTTCGTCCATCTTTCTGTAGGCTCTAATCATCATAAAAAGAGGAATTCCCCACATAATGAAAAATGGAATCCATTTATCAACAATCAAAAAACCCCTCCAATTCGAACAGACATTTCTTTTTTTAGACTTGAATGGAACGATACGTCTCGTCAGCAGAGTTAAATAATAGACCGTATAATCATTACAACAAGGCAAGTTTATCATATATTCCCTAATTCTTACATTGCTTTTCCGAATATGCTACAAAGCCAGGAACTCACTGCCACTCTAATTAAAAAAATCACGGTCTATTTCCACAATAGCCGTGATTCTGAGAGTTGTTTTTTATTATTTTTTATCTTTCTCTTTTGCTTTCTTAATTCGAAAATGAAGTCCTAACAATCGTATGGCTAGAACAAAATCTACGGTTGCAAAGAAAGCTAATAAGATGGTAAAGAAGTTAAATACGGTGTCCTCAACTGACTGGATAGCGATATACGTAAACAGTCCGCCGAGTCCAAAGTATAAAATAGCTGACGCTAACGGTGAAATTCGCATGTAATTAAAAGCCTCCGATAATAATAGACTGTAGCTGTTCAAGTAATCGCATTTGTTCTTCGATTTCTTCAGGATCAGTTGATAGCTGGACAACTACAGCAAAAGTATTCATACCAGCATGAGCAATAATAGGAACGATAATTCGCTTTGTCTCGATATATAAGAATGCGAATACGAACCCTACAGCCGTATACACAAGTATATGGCTAAAATCCATATGTACGATTGCAAAGATGAAGGAAGACAGGAGACCAGCAAAGAAGAAGTTCATTTTCTTATATAACGATCCGAAAATTGCTTTTCTAAATACTAATTCCTCTAAAATTGGTCCAATAATCGTAATCACAATAATGAGTAATGGAACTTGTCGAGCCATAGCCATAATTTCAAATGTATTTTCTGAACCAGGCTGAATTTTTAGCACGAATGTTTGAATAAAAGCTGCAACTACTTGAGTAATCATAGCTAGGATGAAACCGATTATCGACCAAAAAGCTAGGCTTCCTACCCGTTTATTATCTAATGCAAAGAAATCTTTCATTTCCCTCTTCAATATAAATAGCATGATGATAAATGCTACGAGAAATGCTCCGACCTGCCAATAGATAGAAAAGTAAGCCAATTGAGATTCATCCAAAAATGGAATAAACGGTATCGCTAATAAACTAGAAAAGTGCATCGCAATGTACGTAATAATTAAATATATATATCGTCTAGGCAAAATCATACCCCTTTGTCTTTTTATATCATGATACGTATTTTATCATAGTTTTAGAATAAAAACGAAGTAGTTCGTACTCAATAAAAAGCATTTTTTTGTCTATAAAAATGATAATAGTAAATACTTGCAAATGAAAATGGAATTTATTATTATAATAATTGTGTTAGCACTCCTTAGAGTCGAGTGCTAACAAGATGAAAAATATAATTATTTTTATTATCTCAAGGAGGTAAAGAATTATGCTAAAACCTTTAGGTGACCGCGTTATTATCGAGGTCGTAGAACAAGAAGAAAAAACTGCTAGCGGTATCGTTCTACCTGATTCCGCAAAAGAAAAACCGCAAGAAGGAAAAGTGGTAGCGGTTGGGTCTGGTCGAGTAACAGACAACGGTGAAAAAATCGAGCTTGAGGTAAAAGAGGGTAATAACATTATCTACTCTAAGTTTGCAGGTACTGAAGTAAAATATGATGGAAAAGAATACTTAATTCTACGTGAGAGCGACATTTTAGCTATTGTAGAATAATAATTGATAAACATAACATACGATAATATTTAGGGAGGTTTTTCATTTATGGCTAAAGAAATTAAATTTAGTGAAGACGCTCGTCGTGCAATGCTTCGAGGTGTTGATACATTAGCAGATGCTGTAAAAGTAACATTAGGACCAAAAGGACGTAACGTAGTTCTTGATAAAAAATTCGGTTCACCACTTATTACAAATGATGGTGTTACAATTGCAAAAGAAATCGAATTAGAAAACAAATTTGAAAACATGGGAGCTCAGCTTGTTGCAGAAGTTGCTTCCCAAACAAACGATGTAGCTGGTGATGGTACAACTACTGCAACAGTTCTTGCACAATCCATTATCCAAGAAGGATTAAAGAACGTTACTTCTGGAGCAAATCCAGTAGGCGTACGTCGTGGAATTGAAAAAGCAGTAGAAGTAGCAACTGGAGAACTAGCAAAAATTTCACAGCCAATCGATAGCAAAGAGTCTATTACACAAGTTGCTGCAATTTCTTCAGCGGACGAAGAAGTAGGTAAATTAATTGCAGAAGCTATGGAACGTGTAGGTAAAGACGGAGTTATCACGATTGAAGAATCAAAAGGTTTCACTACTGAATTAGAAGTAGTAGAAGGTATGCAGTTTGATCGTGGATACTCTTCTCCTTACATGGTAACAGACCAAGATAAAATGGAAGCTGTATTAGAAGATCCATATGTCTTAATCACTGATAAGAAAATCAACAATATCCAAGAAGTACTTCCAGTATTGGAGCAAGTTGTTCAGCAAAGCAAACCAATCCTTATTATTGCTGAGGATGTAGAAGGTGAAGCTCTAGCTACACTTGTTGTAAACAAATTACGTGGTACATTTAATGCAGTAGCTGTAAAAGCTCCTGGATTTGGAGACCGTCGTAAAGCAATGCTTGAAGATATCGCAACACTTACAGGTGGAGAAGTTATTACAGAAGATCTTGGCCTAGAGCTAAAGAGTGCAACTGTTGAACAACTAGGTCGTGCGTCTAAAGTTGTTGTAACAAAAGACAACACTACAATTGTTGACGGATCTGGTAACCCAGAACAAATCTCTGCTCGTGTAGCGCAAATCCGTGCTCAAGTAGAAGAGACTACTTCTGACTTTGATAAAGAAAAATTACAAGAACGTCTTGCAAAACTTTCTGGTGGTGTAGCAGTAGTTAAAGTTGGTGCTGCAACAGAAACAGAATTGAAAGAACGCAAACTACGTATCGAAGACGCGCTTAACGCGACTCGTGCAGCTGTAGAAGAAGGTATTGTTTCCGGTGGTGGAACGGCACTTCTTAACGTATACAATAAAGTAAAAGAGCTTGAATTAGAAGGCGACGAAGCTACTGGTGTTAACATCGTACTTCGTGCACTAGAAGCTCCAGTACGTCAAATTGCTGAAAACGCTGGACTAGAAGGTTCTCTAATCGTAGAGCGCTTGAAAGGCGAAAAAGTAGGCATTGGCTTTAACGCAGCATCTGGCGAATGGGTAGACATGATTGATGCAGGTATCGTTGACCCTACAAAAGTTACTCGTTCTGCACTACAAAACGCAGCATCTGTAGCGGCTATGTTCCTCACAACCGAGGCAGTAGTAGCTGATCTACCAGAAGAAGACGCTGGCGCACCTGATATGGGTGGCATGGGCGGAATGGGTGGCATGGGCGGCATGATGTGATAGCCGTCTAAACCCTTGATATGAGTGGGTTTTGATGTAAGATGATAGTAGTATGCTAACATTTTGCATAGGATAAATATAAAGAAGCTTTTCATTAGTTCATTGAACTTTTGAGAGGCTTCTTTTTATTTACAATTACAAGGATATACATCTGAATTTTTATAGTGACTAAAGCAGTTAATTAAGTGCGTTTACACTAGACATCAAATAATACAAATTAAAAATTCTACTACCAGAAGTTATTGTAAGCAAAGAGGACTAATTTTTAATTTTTATTAAACTAGAATATCCCCTAATAGGTTTAAAGAACTAATAAATAATTTAATCCATTTATTAAAGTTGCTTAAAACTGTATAATGAAAGTAATAGTGCAATAGGAGGAAATGACATGATTACAGGAGAAGTTAGAAATAGAGTAGATAAAATATGGGAAACGTTTTGGACAGGCGGGATTACCAATCCACTAACTGTTATCGAACAATTTACCTATTTACTTTTTATAAAAGGATTAGATGAAGCGGAAACAACAAAGGAACAGGAAGCGGAGTTTTTGGGAATCGAGCATGAAGGAGTTTTTCCTAAAGATAAACAGCATTTGCGATGGAATCAATTTAAACAACTTGGTTCTGCAGAAGAGATGTATGACGTTGTCTCAAATGAAGTATTTCCGTTCATAAAGAATTTACATGGAAAAGAAGAATCGGCTTATTCAAAGTATATGGGAGACGCAACGTTCTTAATCCCAACACCAAATATGCTAGCAAAAGTTGTAGATGGTATTGATAATCTACCAACAGAGGACCGCGATGCACAAGGGGATTTATATGAGTATCTCTTGTCTAAAATCGCTACTTCTGGTACTAACGGGCAATTTCGTACACCAAGACACATTATAAAAATGATAGTGGAGTTAATGAAGCCAACTCCGGAAGATATAATAATTGACCCAGCAATGGGGTCGGCAGGATTCTTAGTTGCTGCAAGTGAATATTTACGTGACCATCATAGCGATATGTTTCTTGTTCAAGGGTTAAAAGAGCATTATCAGAATACGATGTTCTATGGTAATGACATGGATAGGACTATGCTTCGTATTGGGGCAATGAATATGATGCTTCACGGGGTAGATAATCCAAATATTTATTATCGGGATTCACTAGCAGAGATTAATAAGGATAAAGAGCAGTATACATTAGTATTAGCTAATCCACCATTTAAGGGATCGTTGGATTATGAGTCTGTATCGAATGATTTGTTGAAAATTGCTAAGACGAAGAAAACAGAACTATTATTCTTGTCATTATTTATTCGTATCTTAAAACCGGGCGGACGAGCTGCGGTTATTGTTCCAGATGGGGTTTTATTTGGAGCCTCTAAAGCACATAAGACAATCCGTAAAGAAATAATTGAAAATCACAAATTAGATGCAGTTATATCGATGCCTAGTGGAGTTTTCAAACCTTATGCTGGCGTAAAAACTGCAATTTTAATATTTACTAAAACGGGTGCTGGTGGTACTGAAAATGTTTGGTTTTATGATATGAAAGCTGATGGATTTTCGCTGGATGACAAGCGAAGTCCTATTGACGAAAATGATATACCAGATATTGTGGAGAGGTTTAATTATCTGGAAGGTGAAAAAGAACGGAAACAAACAGAACAATCATTTTTTGTTTCAATGCAGGAACTTCAAGAAAATGATTACGATTTGTCAATAAATAAATATAAAGAGATCGAATATGAGGAAATAAAGTATGAGGCTCCGGGGGTATTACTAGAAAAAGTTGAAATGATAGAAAAAGAAGTTATTCAAGGTATAAAGGATTTGAAAGACTTAATTAAGGATAGTGATACTTTTGAAAGCTAAATTAGTTAAATTAGGAGAATTATATAAAGTAACATCTGGTGGTACACCTTCAAGGAAAAATAAAGAATATTATATAGATGGAAATATACCGTGGATTAAAACAGGGGATTTAAAAACCATGTATTTGTCTCAGGCTAGTGAGTATATTACAAAATTAGGACTGCAAAAGTCCTCAGCAAAACTCTTTCCAAAGGGAACAGTATTGATTGCTATGTATGGTGCAACCATTGGAAATTGCTCAATATTAAAAATTGACTCTACCACTAATCAAGCTTGTGCAGCTTTTCAACCTATTGATGAAATTATGCCTGAGTATTTATATTATTATTTATTAAGTATTAAAGAGAAACTAATTTCTTTAGGAGTAGGCGGTGCGCAACCAAACATATCAATTGGTATTTTGAAAAATATTGATATCCCCTTAATTTCATTAGAACAACAATCAAAGATAGTCTCAATTCTAAATAAAACTCAAGGTCTTATTAATAAACGTAATAATCAAATTGAATTAATAGACCAATTAACGCAAAGTGTATTTTTAGAGATATTCGGAGATCCATTAAAAACAAAGTGGGAGCAAGAGAAGCTACAGGATATTACGGATGTAAGAGATGGAACTCATGATTCCCCTAAATATATTCAAAATGGTTATCCGTTAGTTACATCTAAAAATATAAAGGATGGTAAAATTAGTTTAGAAGATGTCAACTATATTTCAGAGGATGATTATATAAGTATTAATAAACGATCTAAGGTAGATATAGGTGATATAATAATGCCAATGATTGGAACAATAGGGAATCCGGTTATTGTAAAAGAAGAACCAAATTTTGCTATTAAAAATGTTGCTTTAATAAAATTTAAGCCAGAATATCCAATTAATAGCGTATATTTAAAATACTTATTAGACTCTCATTTTCTTGAAAGTATTCTAAATAAGGCAGGAAGAGGTGGGACACAAAAGTTTTTATCATTGAAAGACATTAGGAATATGATGATCCCTTTACCACCTCTTAGATTGCAAGAAAAATTTGTTGGGATTATAGAAGATATAAATAAAAATAAGGAGATATTAGAACAAAGTTTAAATGGATTGAAAGATATCTTTAATTCATTAATGCAAAGAGCATTTAGAGGAAAGTTGTTTTCAGATATTTAAGAATCCAATGTCTAGCTAAGGGAGGGATATTCGTGTCAAACTTCAGCTTTCTTAAAGAAAAGAAGCAATATAGAGATTTTACTAATGCATGCCTTGAAGCTGAAAATGCCTTAGTTGTCAGTCCAGCAGTTAGTGCAATCCAGTCTCGCCGTGCGCTAGAGTTGGCTGTTAAATGGGTATACAGTTTCGATAGCGCAGTAAAAGTACCCTATCAAGATAACCTTTCAAGCTTAATTCATGACAGAAACTTTATAGAGATTATTGATGAAGAGTTATTACCGTTAATGAAGTATATTGTGAAGTTGGGAAATGTTGCCGTTCATACAAATTCACCAATTAAGCGTGATGAAGCGGTTCTTTCACTTCATCATTTATTCCAATTTATTGCTTGGATTGATTATTGTTATTCAGACGAATATACTGCTGGGGAATTTGACGAATCAAAATTACCTCTTGGTGAAGAAAAACGTGTTCGTCCAGAGGAATTAAAAGACCTCTATGAACAATTAAGTTCAAAGGATAGAAGGCTTGAAGAGATTATGAAAGAGAATGAATCTCTTCGTAAAAAGGTGACAGAAAAACGGAAAGAGAATACGAAAGAATATGACTTCCAAGTAGACGAGTTGAAGGAGTTTGAAACAAGACTTAAATATATCGATCTTGATTTAAAACTGGCCGGTTGGGAATTCAATAAAAATATTGAAAGAGAATATCCTGTTGAGGGAATACCCAACAATACAGGACAAGGATTTGTGGACTATGTACTTTTTGGAGATAATGGTAAACCTCTTGCAGTTGTTGAGGCAAAAAGAACATCAAAAGATCCGAAAGTTGGAAGACAGCAAGCCAAATTATATGCCGATTGTCTAGAAAACATGACAGGTACAAGACCAATCATTTTTTACACCAATGGTTTTGAAACATATATTTGGCATGAACCATATCCACCTCGTAAAGTTTCTGGATTTTATGATAAGGATGACTTGAGTCTATTAATGAATCGCCGTACCATGAAGCGGCCTTTAACAGATATTCAAATCAGCGATGATATTAGTAATCGTTATTATCAAAAAGAGGCTATTCTTTCCGTATGTGATGCTTTAACACGTAACCAAAGAAAAGCTTTGCTAGTTATGGCTACGGGAAGCGGAAAAACAAGAACTGCTATTTCTTTAGTAGATGTCCTAACTCGTCACAACTGGGTGAAAAATGTTCTATTCTTAGCAGATAGAAAAACATTACTTTATCAAGCATATCGAAACTTTAATAACTTACTTCCAAGTTTGACACTTTGTAACCTCTTAGATAATAAAGACAACCCAGAAGAAAGCAGAATGGTATTCTCTACATATCCGACGATGATGAATGCCATAGATGAAGCAAAAAGGAAAGACGGTAAGAAATTATTTACGGTTGGTCACTTTGATCTCATTATTATTGATGAATCTCACCGCAGTATTTATAAAAAGTACCGTAGTATTTTTGATTATTTTGATGGCGTTTTACTTGGCCTTACCGCAACACCAAAAGACGAAATCGATAAAAATACGTATGAAGTGTTTGACCTTGAGAATGGTGTTCCAACCTATGCCTATGAGTTAGACCAAGCGGTTGAAGATGGATACTTGGTAGACTATCGTACAATTGAAACGAAGACGAAGTTCCTAGAAGAAGGTATCCATTATGATGATTTATCAGAGGAAGAAAAAGAACTTTTTGAAGAAACTTTTGACGAAGAAGAGGACCTAAAGGATATTGATAGTTCAGCTTTAAATAATTGGTTATTTAATGATAATACAATTGATAAAGTATTAATAGACTTGATGGAAAAAGGGATAAAGGTCGAGGGCGGAGACAAAATCGGTAAGACGATAATCTTTGCCAAGAATCATGCCCATGCTGAAAGGATATCCCATCGATTTGATGTACTCTTCCCTGAGTATGAAGGTAATTTTGCTAGGGTCATTGATTATAGTGTGAACTATTATCAAACACTTATAAATGATTTTTCGGAAGTGAATAGGCTGCCGCAAATTGCTATTTCTGTAGATATGCTAGATACAGGTGTAGATATACCTGAAGTTGTAAACCTTGTCTTCTTTAAGAAAGTTCGCTCGAAGTCTAAGTTCTGGCAAATGATTGGGCGTGGAACAAGATTATGTCCAGATTTGCTTGGAATAGGAGAAGATAAAACGCATTTCCTTATCTTTGACTATTGTGGTAACTTTGAATTTTTCCGTGAAAATCCTAAAGGAATGGATAGAAAAGTTGGCAAGAGTCTTACAGAGAAACTATATAATTCAAAAGTTGACATTATCCGTGAACTACAAGGAACCGATTATCAGACAGAGGAATACATTCGTCATCGCAATGAATTAGTAAATGAAGTAACAAGAGATATTTTGACATTAGATAACGAAAACTTCCGCGTTAGACAGCATCTCCAATATGTAGAGAAATTTAAGAATCGAGATAATTGGCAAGTACTTTCGGTTCTGGATACGAATGAAATAAAAGATCATATTTCACCAATTATTGTTCCATTTGAGGAAGATGAATTTGCTAAACGTTTTGATTTGGTTATGTATACAATTGAATTAGCCAAACTACAATCAAACAACGCAACCAAACCAATTCGTAGTGTTGTTCAAACAGCAGAGGCATTATCGAAGTTAGGTACAATTCCACAGGTACTAGAACAAAAGCCTGTCATAGACAAAGTGTTAACAGAAGAATTCTGGGATAGTGCAGATATATTTGAATTAGATTCAGTCCGTGAAGCATTAAGAGACTTAATTAAATTGATTGAAAAAGAAACACAAAAGATCTACTACACAAACTTCCAAGACCAAGTCATTGAAGTGAAAGAAAATGGTCCGATGTTCCATGTGAATGATTTACAAAGTTATAAGAAAAAGGTTCATCATTACTTAAATGAACATAAGGATCAATTGGCAATTTATAAACTAAACCATAATAAACCATTAACCGCACAGGATGTAGAAATGCTGGAAGAAATACTTTGGAAAGAGCTTGGTACGAAGGAAGACTATCAAAAAGATTTTGGTGAAACACCAATTACAAAACTAGTTCGGCAAATTGTTGGTCTAGACCCACAAGCAGCTAATGCAGCATTCTCAGAATTTCTATCCGAAAATCGATTAAATTTAAGCCAAACTCGCTTTGTAAAACTTATCGTAGATTACGTTGTGAAAAACGGAACGCTTGATAAGAAAGTACTTCAACAAGAACCATTTCGAACGGTTGGAAGTATCGTGAGTTTGTTTAAAGACAATATGGATGATGCGAGAAAAATTCTTGGAGTTATTGATGAGATTAATCGGAATGCGGAAGAGATTAGTGGGGCATAGATAATGTTTACTTTCTGTGAAAAGGGAAACAATAAATAGTGTCGTATGAATTGCAACAAGGACATTAAGTAGAAAAATCCAGTGCTAATTAGAGTGCTGGATTTTTCTGTTTCATTATTTAAGGGTATTATTTAAGAACCTCATAAGTGCTACATCCATAAAAGAAATTAATTAATTCCGATCCCACTGTTGGTGACAATCTGGACATTCCCATTTTGTTACTCTATCCTCTTCTAAACTAGAAATTCCAATTTTTCTTGAGCCGTAAGCAGCATTACCATAATGTTTTCGTAACTCTTTAGGAATAGGTTCACCTTGCAAGCTAACGTTGCAATAAGGACAATATTCAATATTATCTTCCACTTAAATCACCCTTTAAATAAATTGGAGGGAATGCTAAAGCATTCCCTCAGTCTGAAATACAAATTGCACTAACAATATAAATATTATCCTACTTATTTTATTAGAATAAACACCGTTAATGGAATTAAGTGCATGTTTGGACAGTGCGATACCGGACATAGTAAGAACGAATGTCATAATGTGTATTTGGATATATTCTTTAATTATTTCTTTGTGTGAAATAGATAACTACTTACTGAGTCGGTAATATTGGCATTGGTCAGGAGGCCAAAAATAGTTGTGTAGTGTGGTAATATAGGTGTTAGGATTATACAATTAGTTGAAGAGGTTTAGGTTTAATAAATTTCTCGTTAAACGAACAGATATCTACCTTTATTTTGTCATTTTAATGTTTAGTTTCTAAATAAAAATCTTGTAAAGAAGGATGTATATGGAATTGGGTGATAGAAATGGAAGATGGAAAAAATAAATATAAATTTCAAAAACTAACCCCAGATAGTAATGTAGACTTAAAACATTATGAGGATGCTATTGATTACATTTTTGATAATCCTGATGTTCGAAATGTTGCCATATCTGGAGCATACGGTGCGGGTAAAAGTAGTGTAATAGCATCGTATAGGAAAAGGCGTAGTAACTTGCGTTTTATACATATTTCTCTTGCACATTTCAAACAATCTGATATAAAGGATGAAATTGAAATTAAAGAATCTGTATTGGAAGGAAAAATAATAAATCAGCTTATCCACCAGATTCCATCGGATAATATTCCTCAATCAAATTTTAAAGTAAAGAAAAAAATTGATGCTAAAAATATTGTGCGTACCACTATTTTAGTAGTGCTATTTTTAATAGCTTTACTGCATATTACCATGTTTGACTTGTGGAGTGGGTATGTGGATTCACTACCAACTTATTGGATAAAGGACATTTTGGAGATATTTACAAATAAATACGTGCCTATCATAAGTGGACTTCTGGTTGCTGTCATATTTTACATGTTTCTTTACTCATTGGTAAAAGTACAAAAGACCAAAAATTTATTTAGAAAGGTAAGTTTACAAGGTAACGAGATTGAGATTTTTGAGGAAAGTGAAGATTCCTATTTCGATAAATATCTAAATGAAGTTTTGTACCTGTTTGAAAACGTTGAAGCCGATGTTATTGTGTTTGAAGATATAGATCGATTCGATGAGAATAGGATATTCGAACGTTTACGTGAGATAAACACCTTAGCAAACATCCAACTTGAAAAGGATGGAAAACACCCGCTTCGATTCTTTTATCTATTGAGAGACGACATTTTCATATCAAAGGATCGCACAAAGTTTTTTGATTACATTGTACCTGTTGTTCCAGTTGTAGATAGCTCAAACTCATATGATCAGTTCGTAAACCATTTTAAGGAAGGGGGTATTTATGAGCTATTTGATGAAAGCTTTCTACAGGGTCTCTCACTATATATTGATGACATGAGAATCCTAAAAAATATATACAATGAGTTTATAATTTATTTTAACAGACTTAATACAACTGAACTTAATTGCAATAAAATGCTTGCTATAATAACCTATAAGAATTTGTTTCCACGTGATTTTAGCGAATTGCAACTAAATCAAGGTATGATATATACACTTTTTGTAAAAAAAGATGATTTTATTAAAACGGAAATTGAAAGACTAAGAGAGTTAGCAGATAAAAAGAAAAACGAAATTGAGTTTGCTAGAAAAGAGTATTTAACCTCCATCGAAGAATTAGAAGATGTATATAATGCAAAAAGGTCACGATTACAAAATGTTAGGAACTATCAACAACGACAGGAACTAGATAAAGAGTATCAAAAGGAATATCCTATCCGAAAACAGGCTATTGAAAACAAATTAAATAGTCGCCTACCTTATTTAGAAGACGAATTAGCTCGGCTTGAAAAAGAAGTAATTTTAACTCAATCCAAACAACTCAATGAGATTATTACTAGAGAAAATATAGATTCGATTTTCAAAATAACAACAAAAAACGAGATAGGGGAAGAAACTAACTTTCATGATATCAAAGGTAGCGAGTATTTTGCATTGCTGAAATACCTTATCCGTAACGGATTTATAGACGAAACCTACGCTGACTACATGACTTATTTCTATGAGACCAGCCTAAGTCGAGTAGATAAAACCTTTTTACGAAGTATTACAGACAAGAAAGCCAAAGAATTTACATATCAGCTAAAGAATCCATCACTGATAATTAATAGGCTACGGCTAGTGGATTTTGACCAAGAAGAAATCCTTAATTTCGATTTACTTCAACACCTTTTACGGACACCTGCTAACCAAACTTTCCTTATTAGATTTTTGCAACAGTTAAGGGAAAGCAGAAACTACAAATTTATAGGGGAATTCTTTGATACCAAAAGAGAACTTTCTACATATGTAAAGTGTCTTAATCAGCAATGGCCAGAAATGTTCTACAATGCAACAGAAGATAGTACTTTGACAGAAAGACAGATACGGCTATATTCGATCTATACTCTTTACTACTCTGATGATGAAGAGCTTCAAGCCGTAAATATCGAGAATTGTATTACGTATTATATTTCTAAAAGCTCGGATTACTTATATATAGACGAACCCGATATCGATAAGCTGATACAAAGTTTCATTCTATTGAACGTTTCTTTTGAAAGTATTGATACTGCCAATGCTGAACTTTTGAAAGAAGTTTATAGAAATTCACTATACGAGATTAACTTTGATAATTTACGATTTATGCTTAGAGAGTTTTATCTGGTTAAAGACGAGAATGATATTCTTCATAGGAACTATACATTGATACTCACTCAACCTAATTCTCCTTTAGCCCAATATGCAAAACAAAGTATTAGCAAGTACATTGATGTCGTTCTTTCAAACAGCAGTGGTATAATCAATGATGATGAAAAAGTCGCTATAATTATTTTGAACGATGAAATGATTACCGAGAACCAAAAAATCGCCTATATGGAATCATTAAGTACTACTATTACATCAATAATTGATGTAATAGATAGAGAGTTGTGGAGTTCACTATTAGATAATCGTATAGCTATGTATTCAGAAGAAAATATCATTGAGTATTTTGGAGATAGCGAATCGTTAGAACCTGCATTAATTTCATTTATAAATAGTGACAATTCTGTGTTGGACTTTTCGAAAGTAAAAAACAATAATCAATCTGAAAAGAAAGAGAAACTTTTCGATGCTACGATAGTTTCTGATAAACTTTCGATTCCTAAATACGGAGAGATATTAACTTCGCTTGGTTTTACATATGACAATTTCGATATTGATGGTATATCGGATGAAAAGATTCGCAACCTTATTGATGAAGATATTGTTCCCATGAATATGGATAATTTACTGTTTATACGAGAATATTATTCAAATCAAGTCTTATACTATATTAGAAAAAATATTAATGAATATGCCAACATAATTACAAGCGAAGTGTTTGTACTTGATGAGGTGGTTGAGATACTTTCGTGGGATGTTGCTGATGATATAATAATTAGGTTGCTTGGATGTACAAGCGAGCAGTTTTCTATTTTAAATAAAGGATATTCTCCTGCTGTCAATGCAATGATTCTAGAAAATAATTTAGATTCTAGCGATCTTTCCCACCTATTTGAAACTTATGAGGATTGGGATGATGAACTGCAGCAAATAATACTTGACTTGGCAATAAATGAGATATCATTAATCATCACGCAGTCGAAGAATATTTCCAACAAATTACGTAAAACACTAATTGCATCTAGTAGTCTGGATTATAGCAAAAAAGTCGATTTATTCATATCTACACTGCCATATTTGGAAGAAGAGATATGTAAACAATACCTTGATTTATTAGACCTAGCTGAGTACAATAAAATATTTGAACGTCGTACTCGACCTAAGTTTGAAATTAATACAACAAATGATAGACTATTAACCGCATTTAAAAAGAGTAATTGGATCTCTGATTTTGAGGAGGATCAAAATAGAGAGGGATACTACAAAATAATACGAGAGAGACGGAAAACAAAGAATTTGTAGTCGGAAATACTTTGAAAATGTCACTTGACTTAATAAATTTATCATTCATTCTGATGTAATTAATAATAAGGTAGACCCAATAGTTGATTCCAAAATAGAAGGAATATGCAATTCTATTTATTTGATGGAGAATCCTATAGCACTTCACAATACGTAAAAAATGCTAACATTTTGCTAACGCAATCCGATAAAAAACGGTAAATCCCCGTTATAGATGTTACAGTAAAGAATATCCAAAACGTTGATTTACCGCACTTTTTGCACCTCACGTTATCGATATTACACACTCTCATCTTACGGGCGGCATGATGTAGGGTTATCGCCCTTAACCCTTGATAAATCAATGGTTTGAACATTAGTATCCGTCAATTCGTAATAATCTTACAGAGAAATTACATTTTAATCAAAGTGATTTTCATCTAGGATGTTTCCGTAAAAAGTACGAACTTTTTCGGAGGCATCCTTTTCTTTCTCTTGGTGACGTGAGCGTAAAATTCTAATGTGGTTTGGGAACTTCATACCCTACTAGTTCCGGAAATAGTAATTAATCAACACTAGTTTCATTCAGCATACTAATTCTATAATGCTTATAATATGAGCAGTAGACTTATTATTTACTCTTGTATACTCTAAAAGTCTACGCTTGTGATCTGTAAAAATTTTGAGTAAAGAAAATATATTTCCCAGTCGGAAATTCAGATTAATCAGGGGGTATCTTTAATATTTTCTCGCATGGGGAGCTTATAGGTGCATTCATGCCATAGGATCTAACTATTCACAATAAAACGGCTCAAAAAATGCCATTGACGAAAACGATTAAATTAGTTATAGTATGCAATAAGATTTGAAAATCGTTGATGGGAAAGAGTAGGTAATAATCCTTGTTCTGCAGAGAGTCGGTAGTTGGTGCGAGCCGATGGACAACTTATTTCCGAAAATCATCCCTGAGATGCAATGCGGAATTTCTAGTAAGTATTGACGGTATCCTCCGTTATAGGGAGCATGTATGATTGTACATAGCAGAGAGTCGTATGTTTTAGTATGCGAAATATGGGTGGTAACGCGAGCGTAAACTCGTCCCTTGTTTAGGGGGCGATTTTTTTTGTTTTTTTAGATCTATTCAGGCGCTGAATCTAGTTGGATAATTGCTTCGCATCCACTTACTCTCTGTTCCGATTTGCCATTTTAGCATGTAAAATTAAATCAAGATTAGGAGTGGAAACAATGGGTAAGAAACAGGTATTCTTTACAGGTTTAATGCTATTCTCATTATTCTTCGGTGCCGGAAATTTAATTTTCCCGCCGCTGCTAGGTTTGGAGTCAGGAGGCAATTTTACTCCGGCTATGGTTGGATTTCTGATAACTGGGGTGATCCTTCCATTTATCGCTGTACTTGCTGTTGTGACAGTTGATGGGGGGTTAGTGATGATTGGAAGTCGCGTTCATAAAGTATTTGGAGTTTTATTTGCAATTCTAATCTATCTTTCTATCGGTGCGTTTTATGCTATTCCTCGAGCGGCGAATGTGGCTTATGAATTAGGGGTGCAACAGTTTGTTAAAACAGAGGCAACATTACTGCTCATTCTGTTTGCTGCTGTATTCTTTGGTGTCACTTATTATATTTGTCTAAATCCTAAAAAGTTAGTTCAAATGGTCGGTGAGTGGCTTACACCAATTTTACTCGTAGCTCTTGCAATCTTATTTGTACGTGCCTTCTACCTATTGGAAAGTACAACAGGCCCAGTAACGGAGAAATATGCAGTAAATCCGTTTGTTACGGGTTTCATTGAAGGGTATTTTACAATGGATGCTGTTGCAGCAATCGCTTTTGGAATTGTTGTAATTAATGCGCTTAAAGATTATGGAATTAAGTCGAAGAAACAGCAAATTTTAGGAAGTGTCGGTGCTGGAGTCATTGCAGTGACAGGACTCGCAGCTGTCTACATCGGTTTGGGGTGGATTGGAGCGGTTATGCCACAAACTCAAGGGTTAACGAATGGTGCAGAAGTCTTAACAGCCGCGTCCCAATTATTGTTTGGTAATACGGGTAATTTGTTGTTTAGTGTCATTGTGATTCTTGCTTGTTTAACAACTTGTGTCGGTCTAATTAATGCGAGTGCAAGCTTTTTCCATGGTTTATATCCGAGACTTAGCTATAAAGGCTATGTACGTATTCTCAGTATCGTTGGATTCGCTATTACAAGTCTTGGACTAAGTATTATCTTAGACATCGCTGTTCCGATACTCGTATTTATTTATCCAAATGCGATTGTTCTCATGGTTCTTTCCCTCTTGCAACCAGTGATTGGTAGAGGGAAATCAATGTATCGTGTTTCTGTTGCGTTCACATTAGTTTATGCGACTTATGATGTATTAACAATTCTTGGATTTAATCTAGACAGATTCGCAAAGCTGATTGGATTCGTACCATTCTTTGATCTCGGTTTAGGCTGGATTGTACCAGCAATTGTAGGGGCTTTGATCGGTTACGTCGTTGATAAGATTTTTAGCTATGAACAGAGTAGCTCGGCTGTTCAGAAAATGAATAAGTAACATTTTGTTAACTTTGCGGATAATTAATTGAGGCTTCTCAAAAGTTGAGTATACTTTTGGGAAGCTTCTTTTTCACTTCTTCCGTTATGTCAGGATATACATCTTAGGTAATTTGGTCATCTGATTGGCCAAGTCTGTCCAAAATTTGTTCTAGCTCATGGATGAGAGTTCTATTTTTTTTATATCTCATTTATTTTTGAATATCAAGCATTAAAATGTAATCATCTGTTCATTGTCTATTCATATACAGGGTATATTCTAGAGTTGATTAAAAAGTGTGGAGGGACATGAGCAATGAAGCTAGCGTGGAGGGAAATTAAGAATAGTAAAGTGAGATTTATTATATTAGGGTCAATTGTCTTTCTTGTTAGTTTACTAACCTTTATTATTTCAGGTTTAGCAAATGGATTATCAGCAGACAATGCGTCATTAATTAAAGATTTACCAGAGGGACATATTTTTATGAGTGAAGATGCAGATGAAATGTATAATATGTCAAGAATAGATAGAGGTACCGAGAAAAAGTTGTTAAATGAGCGAGAGGATGCAAGTGTTTTCTCAATTCAAATGGGTTTTATGAATGATGGTAATGAGAAACAGCATAGTGTTGCTTTTGTAACTTCAACTGGTTCAGATTTATTTAATCATGTTGAAGCAGGGGAGGTCATTTTGGATCGCTCGTTTGAGGGGGAAGGCATTCAAGTCGGTGATGTATTAACAAATAATCAATTTAGTGGTGAATTTATTGTCAAAGGTTTTGTTGACCAGAAGAAATTTAGTCATGCACCTGTTGCCTATATTAATATCGACAACTATCGAGAAATGTATCGAGTAGAAGAAATGCAACTAGCCTTTATTCCAGAAGGAGAATCTTCTTTTGAAATTGCTGGCTTGCAATCATTTACAAATCAAGAATTCCTCAATACCATTCCGAGTTATAGTGCAGAACAGATGTCTTTAAATATGATTGTATGGTTTTTAGTTATCATTAGTGGTATGTTATTTGGAATTTTCTTCTACATGATGAATGTTCAAAAAATTGGCCTGTACGGTATTTTAAAAGCAATTGGGTTAAAAACAGGTGATTTATTTAAAATGATGTGGACACAAATGCTATTCATTACATTTATTTCACTTGTACTGTCCGCTGTAATTAGTCAAGTTTTTAATGGAATTGCACCTGAAGGGATGCCTTTTAATTTAACGATGGAGACAACGGTACAATTGTCTGTTGTGTTCCTCATTACTGGGTTCATTGGTTCGACAATATCAGGCATACAAATTAAGAAGGTCGAGCCATTACAAGCAATTCAACAAGGAGAGGTATAAGATGTCGATATTTACTATGGATAAGGTTAAGAAATCATTTACTAATGGAGAAGTAGAGGAAGAAATATTAAAAGGAATTAGTCTTACTCTTAAAGAGGGAGAAATAACAGCATTAGTAGGTGCATCAGGTTCCGGTAAAAGTACGTTACTTACCATTGCAGCAGGGCTTCAAAATGCATCAGAAGGCAAGATTATTTTCGAAGGGGAAAACATAAATGCATTGAATCAAGAACAAATTCGGAAAATACGGGCAAAAGAGTTTGGCTTTGTCTTTCAATTCGCACATCTTGTTCCTTTTCTTACTGTTGAAGAACAATTGATGCTTATGTTAGATATAGCTGAATCAAAATTAGTCAAAAAAGACCGAGTAAGAGAGGTCGAGCGAATCCTAGAATTAGTAGAAATGGATCACCGAAAAACAGCATATCCATCTTCATTGTCAGGTGGAGAAAAGCAAAGAGTTGCAGTTGCTCGTGCAATGATCCACCAACCTAAAATTCTTTTTGCAGACGAACCAACTGCAAGTCTCGATTCAAAAAGATCAAAAGATGTGATGACATTAATTCGTAATTTAACCAAGGAGCAGAAAGTTACTACACTAATGGTTACGCATGATGAAGAAATGCTTACTTACGCAGATCACGTTATCAATATGAGAGATGGTGTCGTATTTAAAGAGGAATCTGCAGGTGTATATTGATGACAGCTTTATTTGGTACTTGATTTGCAACCTCCGAGATTGCATGTGGCTGCTTCAATATGTATAGTTTTAATAATGAAACGATTTATAGGGGTTAAGATGATGACAAATATTTTAATTGTTGATGATGATATTAATGTATTAAAACTAGTAAATATCCACTTAGCAAAAGAAGGTTTTCATGTCATACAAGCAAAAGATGGCATCGAAGCTTTAGAGGCTTTTAGGAACCAAACACTTCATTTAGCAGTCGTTGACGTTATGATGCCGTTTATTGATGGTTTTGAACTTACAAAGAAAATCAGAGAGCAGTATAATATCCCAGTGATTCTGTTAACAGCTAAAAATCAACTGGATGATAAAGAAGAGGGTTTTCAATCGGGCGCAGATGATTATATGGTTAAACCATTCGAACCAAAAGAACTCATCTTACGTATAAATGCTTTATTGCGCCTTTACCATAACCAACCAAAAGAACTAATAATCAAAGTCGGAAATACAACGATAAATAAAAATAATTATGAAGTTCAAATTGATAATCAAACAATCATTTTACCTTTAAAGGAATTTGAACTTTTATATTATTTATTATCCAAACCGATGCAAGTATTTTCGAGAGAACAGCTCATTGAACAAATATGGGGCTTTGATTATGAAGGGGATGACCGGACTGTAGATGTTCATATTAAAAGAATAAGGGAACGCTTCTCAACATTGACCGATGATTTTCAAATTAAAACCATACGTGGAGTAGGCTATCTACTGGAGGTAAATCACACGTGAAAACTCTTTATGTGAAATTTGTTGTCGGAACAATTGCGATTATGATTTTGAGTAGTATTCTTGCTTTTATTATTTCCAATTCGTATTACCAACAAAAATTAAAACCAGAGAACGATGAAAAGATCACCATGATTGCACAGTCAGTCACTTCATATATTGAAGATAATCCGCAAATCAATTTGCAGGAATATTTGGAAACGATAGCTTCCACCGGACATCAACTATATTTAGTTGATAATCAAGGGAAAGAACAATTTTTTGGGGCGGAATTTCGTGATAAAAGTCTTTCTGATGATAAGAAAAAGCTTGTTTTAAATGGTGAAATGTATCATGGTATTCTTCATTTTCCTCAAGAAACGTTTGTGACTGGTTTTTTCGCCAATGAATTACAAAATACAATTGGTATTCCAGTAACACATAACTCGGAAAGTTATGCGCTTTTTATGAGACCTGATATTAAACTGCTTTTCAACGAGGTGCATTTTTTATTTGGAGCGATCCTTATGTTGACCATTATTTTAAGTATCGTTTTCGTTGTTTTTAGTACGAAATATCAAGTGAAGCCGATATCCCAATTAACAGCTGCAACAAAATCTCTTGCAGATGGTGATTATCAGGTTAAACTCGATACGAATCGTCAGGATGAACTAGGTGAACTTTCGCAAAGCTTTTTACGAATGGCAAAAAAAATAGAGCAACTAGATGATGTAAGAAAGGAATTTATCTCGAACATTTCCCATGATATCCAGTCCCCTTTATCAAATATTAAAGGGTATACGAATCTCTTGAAAATAGAGACGAACAATGAGAAAGCAAGAGCCGAGTATACGGCGGTTATAAATGATGAAATTAACCGGTTATCCAATTTAACGGAACAATTATTAGTACTTGCTTCTTTAGATCGTAGTGATAATTTAATGAAGAAAAAGCATTTCAATATAGGCGAACAAATAAAAGAATTAGTACGAAATTATCAATGGCAAATAAATGAGAAAAATATCATGCTTAGCTATACTTTTCCGGATATAGAGATTATCGGAGATCCTACTTTACTTCATATGGTTTGGGATAATCTATTGTCCAATGCACTGAAATATAATCAACCTTATGGAAGTATCAAACTAGCAATCGAAGAAAACGAAGAATCGGTTGTCGTTACCTTTGAAAATACCGGGATCACTTTATCAAATAGCGAGATTGAAAGGATTTTTGATAGGTTTTACCGGGCAGATTCAGCAAGAACAAGGACGATTGAAGGAACGGGACTTGGTTTATCGATTGTTTGGACGATTATCAAATTGCACGGTGGGCAAATTCGTGTAGATAACACAAAAGAGAACCACACGATTTTTAGTGTATGGTTACCGAAAAATCAGTAGCTCGTATTGTAATCATTTATTCATCAACTGTTCATATTCAAATCGTACATTATAGAGGAAGGAGAGATAGCAAAAATAGGAGGTTATTGAAATGAGTAATTATAGTACATTACTACTAAGATTTGCAGCTTTTTTTGGTTTGCTAGGAGCAATACTTGGCGCGCACATGGCGGGAACGGGTTCTTATGCCTTTCGTCCAGTACATGCACACGTGTTAGTCGTCGGTTGGTTAAGTCTTTATGCATGGGCGGTTTACTATAAAGTTTTTCAAACAAAGAAATCAACTTTAGCGACTGTACAGGTCTGGAGTGCGGTTATTGGTACTGTTGGATTGACATTAGGGATGTGGCTATACATGGTGCGGCCAATTGAATTGCCAACAGGTGCGACATTACCTTTATATATTGGTGGTGGCGTTACTCTACTAATTAGTTATATCGTATTTTTCTTTATGACCATGTTATATAAAGAAAAATAGGAGTTAAATCTTCAAAAATTGCGATACCTCAATTAGAATTTTGAAAAAAGTTTATATCAATATCCAATATTATTTGAATAAATATGTAGATGGAAAGCGAAATGCTATGAAACGTTTTGCTTTCTAGTAAGATCCCCCATCAACTTACTAAATTTATCAGCTACTTCTTGTTTCCTTCCTTCAGTTATGTGAAGAGACTCTTCTTGTTGTCTCATCATCCTGATGACCTAAACGATCCATAATCTCATATAAATCAACAGCTACTTTAGGCAAGAAGTGATGTATGAGTATGACGAAGTGAATGTGGGGTTATATTTAGATTCGAAATACGGATTTATGTGAGGAGATTGGACTCTTGCTTGATCTAGAAAAAAAGAGAAGTTTTCTAACCCTAAGATATTTATTCTAACATAACCTTAAAACCCCAATTATATATAGTATAATTGTACTGCATACTAATCATAGGAGTGTTTCTATTGGATGGACAGATATTAGCTAACGGCTTAGTTACATTAAAAGGAGTCTCGAAGTTGCACGATCAACTTATTACCGTTGGAAAAAAGAATATGGAAAAATTCAGCGAAAGATAAACGAGATCAAGCAATGAATCTTAATTGGTGAAAACAGTGGTGGGGATTTTTCTATATACTTTACTATCGAACTCGGGATATAATATTAAACTAATTAAGGGAAAATTAAAAGAATGAGCCCGATATAACAATACCGAACTCATGGCCAACAAGTTGCTTAATAAAATTTACTTGTCTAACTCTTTGTGGTCAATTCATATTTCAAGGTGGGGAAGTTAAAACTACTAATAAAAGGTATTAATTATTTTTAAAATCTGGAAACTCTGTCTTTATTAATTCTCTCCATGCTTTTGGTAAATTAGTTTGTGTCACAGTATATGGTGGTACGCCAATGGACTTATATTCATTTTTACCTAAGAGAGCTTTAGCTGTAGCAATGGCGACCGCTGTACCTTGTTCAAAAGGTCTTTGTGAACTGATGCCAATAACCATTTTCTTTTTTGCTAGATAAGATGCAATATCATAATCCAAATCTGTTGTTGATACAACTATATCTTCACGATTCATATCTTCTAATGCTTTAATTGCTTTGAGAGCAGGTCTTTCCCAAGTGATATATATTCCTTCGATATCAGGATTTTCTAGAATCATATTTTTACAAACATCATAAGTATTATCAATTTTCAGGAAATCCTTACGTGCTACAATATTAATATTTTCATTTTCTTTTAAAGTTTGTTCAGCAAAAAAGTCACGCTGTTTCGTGGCGAAAAAAGGTGTTCCATGTGTGATCATTCCTATTTTCGCTGTTTTTTTGTGTTTAAAATGATCAACCAATATCTTGGCTGCGTTCTGCCCATTCTCTCTTTCGTTTACGGATATCCAACAAGCGTAATCATTTGGTTCAAAACTAGATGGCATATTATTTAATAAAATAAGCTTAGTCTTTTTTGAAATTTCTTTAAACTTTTGTGCTGTTTGTACTTCATCAGTTGGAAGAGCTATAATCGCATCAGGTTTTTGCATAATTAAACTTTCCAATTGTGTTATCTGAAGTTCGGGATCAAAATGAGCGTCAGTAATGGATAATAAATGTATTCCATATCTGTTCATTGTTTCTTTTATAGCTTGTTCGTGTAATTTGGTCCATTTGTCACCACTATAATGAAACGAAATCGCTACTTTAAAATTACTATTATTAAGCTTTTCGATCTCTTCTTCAGTTAGAACATTTTGTTCTGGATTTACGGTCATTTCGCCAAATGGCCCTCGAGCGATATTTTGAGTAGATTTTCTTATTGTCAAATCGATAGGAATACATACACTTTCATTCTCATTTAAAGAGTTATGTTCAATTTTCTTTAAAATCATCTCAGTCGCCTTTTCTGATAATTCTTGAGTATTATGTTTTAACATTGTTAGGGGTGGGGAAATTCTCTCACACCATTCGTTATCTGTAAAACCAATTATTGAAATATCATTTGGATACTGAATACCAAGTTCGTCTACACATTCTAAAAATTTAGGAGTGAGGTTATTACAGCCCGTAATATATGCAGTAGAAATTTTACTTTTTAATAAACTTTTTATTTCATCAACATATGTGAGGTTCTTAGAATTAATTGGAATAATGTATTGGTTTCTAAAAGGGATATTATATTCTTCTAGTGCTTTCTTGTAACCAGTTATATATTCATCATATGAATTTTCTGTTCTTTTTTCTAGTAACAAAGCAATGTTTTCGTGACCAGACTTAATAAGATGTTTCGTACTCCTATAAATTGCATCAGTATTATCGGAATATACTACACTTACTTCCTTATTTTTGAATGTTTTTTCAAGAAAAATAAATGGTAACCTCGATTTCACTAATTTTTCATAATCATCGAAATCATTAGAAGTTGGAACTAATATTGTTCCAGCAATTCTCCGATTGGAAATTAACTCATTTAATATGTGCTTTTCTTTTAAATAATTTTCATCGGATAAATAAGTGGATAATACATATCCTTCATCATTCAACAAATGAGAAATAGTCATTACCAAACGGCAATAAAAATCATTGTTCGTGCTTGGAATAACTAACGCGATTTCAGATGCTTTTCCTATTTTATATTGGCTTAATTTTTTGTTATTAAGCTTGGAAATATAACCTGAATCCCAAATGGCTTGTTCTACTTTTTTAACAAGTTCTGGATTTACGTATCTTGTCTTATTAATCACATGTGAAACGGTTGCAATTGATACACCGGCGATATCAGCAACGTCCTTCATTGTTACACTCATAGTAGCCCCCTTAAATCATCTATCTAATATTAGTAAAATTATCCTTCTTAATCTAATGAACTGTATCTATTATTTCATATTTACGTAAATTTTCAAATAACAAAGAATTTATAAATTAAAATTTGTTTGAAATTCTTTTCATTAATTATTGATATGTTTACTTTAATTCATTTTTTGAAAGAATAGAAAGATTTATACTTTATTCTTATAAGTTTCTCTAACCTTATAATTAGCCAGTCTAGTAAAAAAAAGTTTAAAAAAACAATCATTTTTTTAAATAACAAAAAAACAATTGACATTTTAACTCTAAGTTGATAGTATTTACGTAAATTATAAGAAATAATCCTTTAAATAGCATTTCGAAGGACTGTATATAAAAATAACATTTGTTTCAGTAAAAAAATCGTAAAAACAACTAGCGCCTTTAATTGGTATGCTGAAAAGTAATATCGATACGTTTCTTGAAAAAAGGTTTAAAAATATAGTAAGTAAAAAAATCAAAAGTGTTTAATAATAGATTGTTAAAACGAAGGTTCAGCGGTAATAGTTAAGTCTTAGGAAAGATGCTGTTAAATTCACTATAATTGAAAACGATTACAAAACAGGAATATTTTTATTTACTAACAAAGTGAGGGATCAAGTATGGTTAAGATGAGGGATGTGGCAGCATATGCAAATGTATCAACAGCTACTGTATCTAGAGTAATAAGGGACCCTAAAACGGTAAAAGAAGTTACTAGATTAAAAGTGTTAGATGCCATTGAATCATTAAATTATCAACCGAATATGGTAGCGAGGCAATTTAGGACGAATAAAACAAAAAACATTATTGTTGTGGTTCCTGATATCACTAATCAATTTTTTCCAAAGTGTTAAGAGGGATTGAATATGTTGCAGTAGAAAATGGGTATCAGGTACTGCTAGGTGATACAGAAAATGATGAGGATAGCGAGGCTAGTTATACAGAAATTTTAAAACAAAGACTAGCTGATGGGATGATTTTATTAACAGCTAGAATGAAAGAAGAGAAGTTAGTTGAAATGGCAAAGTCTTATCCGATTGTCTTAGGCTGCGAGTATTATGAAAATGAAAGTATTCCATCAGTCACGATCGATAATATAAGTAGTGCTAGAAAATTGACAGATCATTTAATTAATTTAGGACATACCAGAATCGGTCATATTACTGGCCCGATGAATGTAATTCTTAGTAAAGATAGATTAAAAGGATATTTGCAAGCCTTATCAACTAAACAGATTGAAAGTCAAAGTCTGCTTATACAGGAAGGTGACTTCACCTACGATTCAGGCTATAAACAAATGATAAAATTACTGTCTTTAGAAAATCCACCAACAGCTGTTTTTGCGGCAAGTGACCAAATGGCAATGGGTGCGATCAAAGCTGCTAAATCTAGAAATTATAGAGTCCCCGAGGATGTAGTTGTAGTAGGATTTGACAATATAGAAATGTCATCCATTTTTGAGCCAAGTATAACAACAATTGCTCAACCCAAATTTAGTTTAGGTAAAAAAGCTATGGAACTTTTGCTTAATATTATAGATTCAAATAATAGTTTAATTCAAAAGCAGTATGTTTTAAATGATGAATTAATTATTAGAGAGTCTTGTGGAGCTAATTATGAAAAACACTAAAATTATAATTTTAAGGGGGTGATATTCCCTATAAATGTAATCGATTGCAAAAAAAGACCCTATTTAAATCTGTAATGTTAAGGAGTGATCAACTTGAAATTAGGTTATGTAACGAATTGCTGGGGAGGAGTAGTTGGACATCCAGGGGGGGTAACATCAGTTAAAGATGCATACTACCTTGCAAATGGATCAACAGAAGAAGCACTAAGTGACTTGAATTCACTAGGGTATCAAGGATTTGAGATTTTTGATGGAAACCTAATGCAGTATGAAAATTCCAAAGAAGATTTTAAAAATTTAATGAAAAAAAATGAACTAACCCTTATAGGTGTGTATACTGGTGCGAATTTCATTTACGATGAAATTCTAGATGAAGAGCTTGCTAAGATAAATAAAGTAGCACACTTAGCCAATGAATTTGGTGCAAAACACCTGGTTATCGGAGGTGGCGCTATTAGATCTGCAGGTATTAATGATACCGATTACAAAAAGTTAGGGGATGCATTAGAGAAGGTAAAAGTTGTAGCTGAAAACCATAATTTATTAGCGAGTTACCATCCTCACTTAGGTTCAACAGTAGAAACAATTGAACAAACTAGAGAGTTGATAAAACACACAAGTATTCATCTATGTCCTGACACTGCTCATTTACAAGCTGCTGGTAGTGATCCGGCTGAATTCATTAAAGAATTTAAAGACAGAATTCAGTATGTTCATCTTAAGGACTTTGGTAATGACAACTTCCAACCATTAGGAGAAGGAACGCAGAATCTAACTCAAGTAATAAAAGAATTAAAACATATGAATTACAATGGTTGGATAACTGTGGAACTAGATAGCTATTATGATCCAAAAGAAGGTGCGAAAATTAGTAAGAATTACTTACAAAAAAATTTATAAAAAGGGGCGTTATCTATGAAAAACAAATTATTAATTTTTTTAATGGTAATTATTTTAGGTGTTGTCTTAGCAGCTTGTAATAGCAACGATGATGTTTCTTCTGAAAACGATAATCAAGCAACAAATGGCGAAGAGAGTGGAGATGAAAATCAACAAGAAAAATCACCAAGTGACGAGGAGATTACACCGATTACTGTAAATCAAAATATTAGTGCAGATAGCGTAATTTCAAGTACTGGACCAAATGGTGAAGAAGCTGTTCCTGCAACAACATTAGAACTAACAGTAGAAGATATTGAAAAAATTAGAGAAGGTAACTATAAGGCTGCAATTGTCATGCACTATGCAGGTAATGATTGGTCAACTGCTCAAATTGATGGCTTAGAAACAGCGTTTGAAAAAATGGGAATAGAAGTAGTGGCAGTTACAGATGCGCAATTTAAACCTGAAAAGCAAGCATCTGATATTGAAACAGTATTAGCACAAGATCCGGATATTATCGTTAGTATCCCAACAGATGTTGTATCAACAGCATCAGCATATCAAAAAGCGGCGAAGCAAGGTGTGGAACTTGTATTTATGGACAATGTGCCAGACGGTATGCAACATGGTGAAGACTATGTAAGTGTAGTATCAGCCGATAACTACGGTAACGGTATAGCAGCGGCAGAAATAATGGGTGAGCAATTAAACGGAGAAGGCAAAATTGGAGTAGTGTATCATGATGCTGATTTCTTTGTAACTGCACAAAGAGTGGAAGCTTTTGAAAAAACTATTTCAGAAGAGTATCCAAATATTGAAATAGTAGATCGTGGTGGAATTTCTGATCCTGAGGATGGTTTGGATGTCGCATCAGCAATGTTAACAAGTAATCCAGATTTAGACGGTATATTTGGTGTATGGGATGTACCTTCTGAAGGGATTTTAGCAGCAGCTAGAACAGCAGGTAGAGAAGATATAGTGATTACAACAATTGACCTTGGCGCAAATGTAGCCTTAAATATTGCTCAAGGTGGACCAATAAAAGGTCTAGGAGCACAATTACCTTATGTTCAAGGTACATCAGAAGCAATTTTGGCAGGTTACGCCTTATTAGGTAAAGATACGCCACCTTATGTAGCAGTACCTTCGCTAAAAGTTACCCAAGATAACTTATTAGAATCATGGGAAATGGTTTATAATTCATCAGCACCTCAAGAAATTATAGATGCAGTAGATGCAGCAGAATAATAAAGTGAAAATGTTAATAAGATTAGGGGGATTACAATGAAAACTTTAAATGTAGGAATGATTGGTGCTGGCTTTATGGCAAAGGCTCACGCTTTAGCATATACAGGGATGCCAATGTACTTTTGGCCAGCTCCAGCGAAATTTAACAAAATGATGATTGCAGATGTAACAGAGGAACTGGCAAAGGATGCGGCGAATCGTTTAGGATTTGCTGATTACACTTCTAATTGGAAAGATATTATTGACAATCCTGAAATAGATGTTGTTGATATTGTTACTCCAAATAACTCTCATGCAGAGATTGCAATTGCGGCGGCTAAGGCAGGGAAGCATATTATTTCAGAAAAGCCTCTAGCCAGAGATGCAGCAGAATCTAAAACTATGTTAGATGCAGTTCAAAAATACGGAGTCAAGCATATGGTTGCATTTAATTATCGTAGAACACCAGCAGTTGCATTAGCTAAAAAGATAATTGAGGAAGGAAAGATTGGTAAAATACTAAATTTTAGAGGAACCTATTTGCAAGATTGGTCAGCAGATCCAAATTCTCCTCTTTCATGGAGGTTTAATAAGGAAATTGCGGGTTCGGGTGCATTAGGTGATATTGGAACACACGTAATTGATTTTGCTAGATATTTAGTTGGAGAAATTGATGAAGTAATGGCAACAGCAAAGACTTGGATACCTGAAAGACCAAAGCAAGATGGTGGGCTTGACAAATTAGGAACAATAAAATCCGGTGCAAATGTACCTAAAGGTGAAGTAGATGTCGATGATGAAATAATGACAATGCTTCGATTCAATAGTGGTGCTGTTGGAAGTATTGAAGCTACAAGAAACGCTTGGGGAAGAAATAATTTTCTGACATTTGAAATTCATGGTGAAAATGGTTCAATTTACTTTAACTATGAAAGGAGAGACGAACTACAAGTGTGTTTCTCCAGTGACTCTGATGGTGAACGAGGCTTTAAGACGATTTACACAGGTCCTAATCATCCTTATGGTGAAGGGCTATGGCCAATTCCAGCTTTAGGTATTGGTTATGCAGACACTAAAATTATAGAGGTGCATGATTTAGCTAAAGCTATTGTAGAAGATTCTTCTGCGTCGCCGAATTTTGATGACGGTTACCAAATCGCACTTATTTCGGATGCTATATTACAATCATCCGAGGATGATAAGTGGATTCGAATAGAACGCTAAATTCAATTACAAAGGGATCATTTGATCCCTTTGTATTATAAAGGGTGATGATTTTGACACAAACAATTTTAAAGATGGAAAAAATAAATAAATCTTTTAATGATGTAGTAGTTCTAAATGATGTAGATTTTGAGTTGAAAAAAGGGGAAGTTCATGCCCTGATGGGCGGAAATGGTGCAGGGAAATCCACTTTGATGAAAATATTAACGGGTGTTTATACTGCCAATTCAGGTAATATATTGATTAATGGCGATCCAGTGAGAATTGAAAAACCACAAGATGCACAAAATGCAGCTATTGCCATGATATTTCAAGAGTTTAGTGTAATTCCAACCATGTCTATTTCTGAAAATATGTTCTTAAATCGAGAAGAACTTAAAAAAACTGGCTTTATAAATCAAAAGCGACTAAATGAACAAACTAAAGAATTATTGAGAGAATTAAATATTAAAGTTGATCCAAATACTAAATTAGAGGAATTAAGTGTTGGTTATTGGCAGATGACAGAGATTTGCAAAGCGTTATCTCAAGATGCCAAAATCTTAATTATGGATGAACCAACTGCTACTCTTACAAAGAAAGAAACAACTGTGCTTTTCCAACTAATTAAAAAATTAAAAAGCAAAGGAATTTCTATTATTTATATATCTCATCGGATGGATGAAATCTATAAAGTGAGTGATCGGATTACTGTATTAAGAGATGGTAAGCACGTTATAACTTCTCCTGTAGACGATCTGCCGATGAAAAGCTTAGTTTCACATATTGTCGGACAGGATATGGGTGATAGCTTTCAATGGAAAGAGAGAAAGAATCCTTTTTTAGATGAAAGTAATCCAGTTTTCGAAGTCCAAGATTTACATTCAGGGTCTAAAGTAAATGGATTGTCTTTTAAACTGTTTAAAGGTGAGATATTGGGTATTGCAGGGTTAATGGGCAGTGGTCGAACAGAAATGTCAAAAGCGGTGTTTGGTATAGATAAAATTGATACTGGGACAATCAAAGTGAATGGAAAACCAATAAAGATATCGAATCCTCAAGACGCCATGAATGAAGGTATTGCATTAGTACCAGAGGATAGAAGGGTGCAAGGTTTAGTATTAGAACATAGCTTGAGAGAAAATATAATGTTACCTATTTTAAATAAAGTATCAAAGTTATCAGTCATTAAAAATAAATCTGTTAATGATGTATCAGAAAGATTTATTAAAAAATTGAATGTAAAAACTGATGATATATATAAGACAATGAATTTACTATCTGGTGGTAATCAACAAAAAATAGTTCTTTCGAAATGGTTAGCAAATGATCCGGATATCCTTATATTAGACGAGCCAACAAATGGTGTGGATATTGGAGCTAAATCTGAAATTATCGAAATAATTAAAGAATTAGCCGATCAAGGTAAATCCGTTATTGTTATTTCGTCAGAGTTGTCTGAGCTATTAGCTGTTGTAGACAGAATCCTGATTTTTAAGGAAGGCAAAGTGGACAGAGAGATATATAGAAAAGATATTGTTCAAGAGGAGGATTTAGAACATGCAATCCAAAATGAAAATTAACAAACAGTTACTTAATTGGCGTAAATATATAGTTTATATTGCATTCGTATTAGTGTTTATCACTTTTTCAATTACATTAAATGATAGTGGCTTTTTAACATCAAATAATCTTTTAAATATTGTTAGGCAAACAGCAATGATATCAATAATGGCAGTTGGTATGACATTGGTTATTTCTAGTGGTGAAATAGATTTATCAGTAGGGTCTATTACTGCTTTGTCATCAATAATTACTGCTATGGCATTACAATCCTTTGGCTTGTTTGGAGGAATAGTAGCCGGTCTAGGGACAGGGGCATTATTAGGTTTAGTGAACGGCCTCTTAGTATCTAAAGTTCTAA
The DNA here is from genome assembly GCF_014206945.1 of Gracilibacillus halotolerans. Taxonomy (GTDB): domain Bacteria; phylum Bacillota; class Bacilli; order Bacillales; family Amphibacillaceae; genus Gracilibacillus; species Gracilibacillus halotolerans. The sequence continues at coordinate 44,934 of NZ_JACHON010000010.1, read as the reverse complement.
TTCCTTCCTTTCTAGTCACCCTGGGAATGATGGAGGTTGCTCGTGGTCTTGCGATGTGGATATCAGGAACAGCTCCAATACCTATCTTAAATCAATCATATAATTTTATATTCGGATCAGGATCAATTTTAGGTTTACCCATGTTATTTATTTGGACCATACTTTGTGTGGTTATGGGGCATTTTGCACTGAAACATATGAAATTTGGTAGAAAAGTTTTAGCTACTGGTGGTAATGAGAGTGCGGCAAAGTTTTCAGGAATCAATACTAAGAAAATTAAGTTGTCAGTCCTAGTGATTTCAGGGACTCTAGCAGGCTTTGCAGGGATGCTTTATGCTGGTAGATTACAAGCTGGAAGATTTACTTTTGGTGAGGGTGATGAATTATCAGTAATTGCTGCAGTTATCTTAGGTGGTACGAGTTTGTTTGGTGGCGTTGGTACAGTGATTGGTACAATTATGGGTTCGATATTAATTGGTACAATTAATAATGGGCTAATACTTATGGGACTAGATGTTAGTCAACAAATGATTATTAAAGGGGCTATTATTATATTAGCTGTGGCATTTGGTAGGAAAACAGCAACAAAATAGAAAGGAGTAAATTAGTAATGAAAACAATTAAGACATCAGTTATAGGTTCTGGTTTTTCTGCTACTTCACATATTGAGGCGTTAAAGCGAATTCCCAATGTACAAGTAATAGCGGTTGTATCTAGATCACTAGAAAGGGCAGAGAAACTAGCTAAACAGCATGCTATAAAATATGCATATGACGATGTGACAGACTTACTAAACAATAAAGAAATTGAAGTAGTTCATAATTGTACTCCTAACTCTCTCCATTATTCTCTGAATAAACAGATTTTGGAATCAGGAAAGCATGTACTTTCTGAAAAACCTTTAGCTTTAGACAGTAATGAATCCTCTGAACTAGCAAATTTAGCGAAAGAAAAAAACTTAGTTAACGGGGTTTGCTTTAATTATCGACATTATCCGCTGATTAAGGAATCGAAGACAAAAATTGCGAATAATGATTATGGAAAACCGCATTTAGTATCAGGGGGTTACATTCAAGATTGGTGTTTATACCCATCTGATTATAGTTGGAGAATGGATTCAACATTAAATGGACCCTCAAGAGCAATAGCTGACATTGGTTCACATTGGTGTGATACCATACAAAATATATTAGGTAAAAGGATTGTTCGAGTTTTTGCGGATTTAACAACTGTTCATAACAAAAGACAGAAACCGTTTAACGAGGCTTCTACGTTTTCAAATAATAGCCATGAACAGTATCAAGAAGTCCATATAGATACTGAGGATGCTGGTCACGTATTAATACAGTTTGAAGACGGGGTAAAAGGAATGTTTAATGTTTCGCAAGTTAGCGCAGGAAGAAAGAATAATTTTCATTTCGCTATTTCTATGGCAGATGGAACATTAAGTTGGGATCAAGAAAAGCCGAACGAATTATGGATTGGAAAACGCAATCAAGCAAATGAGCTATTAGTAAAGGATCCTGATTTACTAACTTCTGAGGCTCGATCCTTAGCGCACTATCCAGGTGGACACCAAGAAGGATGGCCCGATGGTTTGAAAAATTTATTTATTGACTTTTATGATCATGTTAGAAATCCTAAATCTAGTGAGCAACATGATTATTCCACATTTGAAGATGCGCATTATATTATGAAAATAGTTGATGCCATCCTGAAGAGTAATGAACTAGAAAGATGGATAGAAATAGAGTAGGAGGATTTTTATGAAGTTAGGTGTTTTTACAGTATTATATCAAGACTTACCATTTAAAGAGATGTTAGATAAAGTAGTCGAAATGGGTCTTGAAGCAGTGGAGTTAGGAACCGGTTATTATCCTGGAAAAAGTCATTGTGACCCGAGCTACTTATTAAATAATCCTCAAGCATTAGATGAATTTATTGCTGAGATAGATAAGAGAAATCTTATTATAAGTGGATTAAGTTTTCATGGTAATCCGCTTCATCCCAATAAAGAGATTGCTAAAGTCTCTCATGAGGCATGGAGAGATACAGTGCTGTTAGCCGAAAAATTGGAAATTGATACAGTAAATGGTTTTTCGGGGTGTCCAGGCGATCAACCAAATGCAAAATATCCGAATTGGGTAACATGTGCATGGCCACCGGAGTATCAAGAGATGCTGAATTGGCAATGGGATGAAGTAGTAATTCCATATTGGAAAAAGGAATCACAATTCGCATTGGCTCACGGTGTGAAAAAGATAGCATTTGAGATGCATCCAGGCTTTGTTGTTTACAATCCAGAAACCTTACTTAAGTTAAGAGAAAGTGTAGGGGAGTGTATCGGCGCTAACTATGATCCTAGTCATTTAGTTTGGCAGGGTATTGATCCTATAGAATCTATTAAAAAATTAGGTAGGGAAAATGCGATCTTCCATTTTCATGCAAAAGATACTTTTTTAGATAAATCGAATATCAAATTAAATGGAGTATTAGATACTAAGCATTATGGCGAAATATTAGATCGATCGTGGACTTTTAGGTCAGTTGGATACGGCAATGATGAAAAATTTTGGAAAGATATTATAAGCACTCTAAGGGCTGTTGGATATGACCATGTATTATCAATTGAACATGAAGATATGCTGGCATCTGTAGATGAAGGTTTAGGAAAAGCTATCGATTTGCTAAAGCAATGTTTATTTAGTGAAGATGTTGGTGAAATGTGGTGGGCTTAACCCTATTGAAAGTGACTTATTTAATTTAAATCCTTTCATTTAGAATTAAATAAGTCAAAGAGGGTGAAAAAATTGAGGACATTAAAAATATCTAATTGGTATATTGGTTGGAAATATGGTGGTATTTTATTTTTGGCCTTAGCATTCGTTATCATTACAGCTTGAAAAATTCCGCAGTCAAAGTAAAATCATCGGCAGTACAAGTTGAGATACAATGCAGGAATTAGTAAAAGGGTCAGAATCTCAGGCTAGTGATACTAATAATCTTTCCAACTTTATGAAAAACTTTACTGAACCGGTTATTCAATCTGAGCGAGTAGGTTCTATAATAACTAAATCTTCTAAATAGGTTAATGAAATGACTGCCACAGGTAAAAGCTAATGTAGGAAACACAAGTTCAAATAGAAATCATTGGTAGAATAGTAAAAACTGCTGTAGATAATGTGGAAGGATTAGATGAAAAATCGCAAGAAATTACTAATCTGATTACGGTAATTAAAAATAAAACTCTTTTATTAGAGAAGGTCTTTCATCAGTTCGCTAAACTGTTGAAAGGCCTTTTCGTGTGTTCATAGGTAAGTAAATCTTATGTGTTTTGGATATTATAGACAGAAGCATTGAGATAACAAATACATCATATCTTGAGAAGTGATTTACTATTACTGAGATTGGTTTATTATCTTTATTAATTTCTCCACCGATATTTTTTCATTCACCTGTTTCCTCGTTTAAATAGAAAATAGCGATGTTCTTATCTATAAACTCATCATCAATTGCTAGTGTTAAGACATACGGCCCTTCATAATTTTCCTGTCCTTGTGGAAGTAAGAATAGAATTAGTCTTAAGCATAGTTGAACGGAATGGCAAAAAATTTTTAGAATAAATAGAAAAATGTATTTGACAAATGGAAAGGGTGAGTGTAATATAAATTAAAATTTAATAATTAGTTATTTTCTTATCCAGAGAGGTGAAGGGACTGGCCCGTTGAAGCCTCGGCAACAGACTGATATCAGTACTGTGCCAATTCCAGTAAGCCAAGTGCTTTTAAGATGAGAAGAGAGTAGTAAAGCTAAATTTAACCTCTTCTTGTTTCTAATAGGAAGAGGTTTTTTAATATTTAACTTTTGCTATGAGCTAAGGTCAATCTCTTCTGCTTGGCAAGAAAAATTCTTGTAACACAAATAATAAATTAGCCGATTAGACAACTAAAGGCATCTAATGTTTTCCAATCTTGATTGGGAAACGTTAGATGCCTTTTGGCTTTTAAACTGCATTTTAGGAGGTGAATAACCTATGAATCTCAAAGCTTTGTAGTATCAAATTCTGCGAAGTCTGACAAAAAATATTGGCTAGTGTACAAAAAATAAAACGAAAGAAGGTATGAAAATGTCAATTACATTAACGAAAGCGCCATTTAGAGCAGATCATGTCGGAAGTTTATTACGTCCAGAGAGTATACATGAAGCAAGAAGGGAATTCCAAGAAGGCAAAATTACAGCAAAACAATTACGTGAAATAGAGACAAAAGAAATCAAGAGAATCGTTGATAAACAAATTGAAGTTGGATTGGAAGCAGTAACTGATGGAGAATTTAGACGGAGATTTTGGCATACTGATTTTTTAGAGCATTTAAACGGAATAGAGGGCTATGTGCCAAGTGTGGGGTATATCTTCCATGGTAATGAGGAAACAGAAAGGTACAATATCCGCAATACAGGAAAAGTTTCTTTCAATCCAGAGCATCCATTTATTGAAGATTTTATTGAATTTAATGAAATTGTTGATGGTCGTGCAGTTGCGAAACAAACGATACCTAGTCCAAATCAGTTGTTTAACGAAGGGATAATTAATGAGGATATTTATCCTGACATTGAGGAATACGCTAATGATGTTATTCAAACATATCGCGACGCTTTACGAGCTTTCTACGATGCTGGTGTTCGTTACTTACAGTTTGACGATGTGTATATTGCAGGTCTTTCCTCACCTGATATTCCATTTAATGATGGGAAATATTCTAGAGAAAAACTCATTGAACTTGCTTTACGTGTGATAAATGAAGTATTGGAAGGAAAGCCTGAAGACTTAGTTGTAACGACACATTTATGCCGTGGAAATTACCGATCGAATTGGGCATTTGAGGGAAGTTACGAAATTATTGCACCAACGCTATTTGCGAAGGAAAAGGTAGATGGATTTTTCTTGGAGTATGATGATGAGCGTTCTGGAGATTTTAAGCCTTTAAGTTACATCCCAAAAGGAGGTCCAAAAGTGGTGCTTGGGGTCTTTACGTCTAAACATGGTGAAATTGAGGATAAGGAATTTATTAAAGCACGAATCAAGGAAGCATCTAAATATGTGCCACTTGAACAAATTGCTATAAGTCCACAATGCGGATTTGCTTCTACCCATCATGGTAATAAAGTAACGGAAGAAGAACAATGGAGAAAACTAAAATCCATAGTTGATTTATCTAAAGAAATTTGGGGATAAGATTTAATCCGTCTTTACGATAGGATGACTAATTGGCCTAGAGAAGATATAAAAAATATTAAATAAAAGAGGAATCTAGATGGCAGAGAATAAAAATATTGTGGTTTGGTCGAAACAAGGGTGTAGTTATTGTGAAGAAGTGAAGACATATTTAGAAGGTAAAGAGTTAGATTACCAAACGATTGATATAACAGAAAATGAAGACCGAAGAGATATTTTAAAGGCTAAATACGGAATTCGCCATGTTCCTGTTGTGGAAATTGGCCGAGGTAATGTATATGAAGCAGTAACAAAAGTAGGAATAGAACATTTGGAAAAGTTGTTGCAAAGAGTTAATGAAACGTCCTAGTTATTTAAGAGGAACGTAAGAAACGGAAAAAACGTAAATAGAATCCATTAGAAAGTAATCAATTCAAGAATGCAAGCTAACAAACAAAATACACCTTGCCGATTAGACAACTAAAGGCAGCCTCTATTTCTAAGGGAGTGGAGTGCTGTCTATTTTTAATTCTTTGGAGAAAATGGAGGGGATATCGTGGACTACAAACTTGGAATTCTTGATCAGAGTCCTGTCTTCAAGGGAGAAACAGCAACGGATGCCTTTCAACATACGATTAAGTTGGCAAAAAAGGCTGAAGAATGGGGATACTCCCGCTTCTGGGTATCGGAACATCACAATATGGAACAAGTAGCAGGATCTTCTCCAGAGGTGTTAATTTCACATTTATTAGCACATACAAATAACATCCAATTGGGTTCAGGTGGAGTGATGTTACAACATTATAGTCCATATAAAGTTGTTGAGAATTTTAATGTCTTGGCAACACTCGCTCCTGGAAGGGTAGACCTAGGGATAGGAAAGGCACCTGGTGGATTACCGTTGTCAACGAAAGCCTTACAGAATGGACCTTTCAATAATGAAAATGAATTTAATGAGCGCATAAAATTTTTGAAAAGGTTGGTCGATGAGACGATTGAGCAAAATCATCCCTTGGCAGGTATTCAAGCGCTACCCAAGCCAGATAAGAAACCAGATATATATTTACTTGGAGGAAGTGTCAATAGTGCCCGACTGGCAGCTAAATTAAAGGTCAATTTTGTTTTTGCGGGATTTTTAAATAGTAATGAAGAGATTATCAAAGAAACAGCTTATTCCTTTAAGAAAGACTTTAAAGATGGAAAATTCATCGTTGCCTTAACTGTACTTGCAGCACCAACTCAAGAAGAAGCGGTGAAATTAGCAGAGGATCATAAATTATTCATACTACACCTTCATAATGGCCGGACATTAACTGTACAGACAGAAGAGCAAGTAAAGGCATACGAAAAACAAGCAGAAGGACCGTTTGAGGTTCAAGAAAAGACAGCAGAGATAATCGCTGGCACACCCGAATATGTTACGCAGGAATTAAATCGACTACACCAGCTTTTTCATGTGGATGAGTTTATGTTACATACACCGATTTGGAAAGAAGCGGAACGGTTCCGTTCGTTTCAATTATTAAGCCCCATTGAAATAATGGCGAGAGTGGAAGCCACACAATCTTAAGGAGGTTAAAACCTGAAATGGAGGGGAGCAATGAGCAAATTAATGAACAATCAAATCATTGTTAAAGAGTTGGTTAGTGAGGATGCGGAAGCAGTACGGCTACTATTGATTGAAAGCTATCAACAGTATGAGCATTATTTCACTCCCCAAGCATGGGAGGAGTATTCCAATCGAATTGTTTCATCTATTGATAATCCGAATGTAGATATTATTTTTGTAGCTGAGCTTGAACAGCGAGTTGTTGGTACCTTGCAGTTATTTCGCTCAGGAGTGGAAGCATATGAAATTCCAGAACTTCAGATTCAAGCACCTATTATTCGGTTAGTGGCAGTTCACCCAGAAGCGAGAGGCCGAGGTGTTGGTAATGTCTTACTAAATAACGCAATTCAAAAAGTAAAAGCTCTTGGTGAATCAAGCATCTATTTGCATACAACTGATTTTATGGTTCATGCAGTCCAACTATATAAGAAATTAGGTTTTCAAAGAGATAAAACAAACGATTTTTCTAGAGGAAATATGGTTTCTAAGTGCTACAGATTAGATCTTTAGAGGAGGGATGGTATGCTTTCATCCGATTTAAACGAATATTTGATTGCAATTCGGCGTCATTTACATCAATATCCGGAATTATCCACACAAGAATTTGAAACAACAAAATTTATCAAAGAAAAATTGGATGAGATAGGGTTAAAGATAAGTAACACAAGCATGAAAACAGGAGTATTTGCAGAATTACAAGGTGAAAGTTCTGGACCAACCATTGCACTTCGAGCGGATATTGATGCATTACCAATCGAAGAACAGACAGGTTTACCCTTTGCATCAAAGATAAAAGGTGTTATGCATGCTTGTGGTCATGACTTCCACACTGCTGCATTAATAGGAGCAGCTGCTCTACTAAAAAAAGATCTAAAGAAGTGGAAAGGCAAGATTAGATTTCTATTCCAGCCAGCCGAAGAAATTGGTGGAGGAGCAGAACAGGCCATTCGTGACGGGCAACTTGAAGGAGTGGAGGCTATCATTGGTCTCCATAATAAACCTGATTTACCAGTTGGGACAATTGGTGTAAAAGATGGGGCTCTTATGGCGTCGGTGGATCGTTTTCATATTACAGTGACTGGTAAAGGTAGTCATGCTGCAATTCCGCAAAATGGAAAAGACTCGATTCTTGCAGCATCACAGGTCGTTTGGGCACTTCAGTCCGTTGTAAGCAGGAATATATCTCCGTTGGAAAGTGCTGTCGTAAGCGTGACAAAAATAACAGGTGGAAGTACTTGGAATGTCATTCCAGGGGAAGTAACACTCGAGGGGACAATACGAACATTTAATGATCAAATTCGTGGAGAAATTAAAGAGAGGGTTAAAGCAATCGTTGAGAATACTGTACGTGCTCATTCTGGGGAAGCAATCGTGAATTGGTTTCCAGGACCTCCACCATTAATTAATGATACAGAAACAATAGATCTAGTAAATGAAGCAGCCAAAAAACAAGGTTTAAAGACTATCGAAGCTCAACCAACGATGGGTGGTGAAGATTTTGCCTTTTATCTGCAAGAAATTCCGGGTGCGTTTGTTTTCTTTGGCACAAACGGAAATGAAGAATGGCATCATCCTTCTTTTACGATAGATGAATCAGCAATCATTAAAGCATCCTACTTTTTGTATGAAAGTGCCTTAACTTTATTAAATGTAAAGCGAGATAATTCACATGATAAGAAAAAAATAAATCAGGTTAATGTAGTGAAATAAATTTAAATAGGGGGAAACAGAATTGAAAATTAAATATGCTTTTCTTTTTGTGATGGTGTTTATTGGATTAATTATAATTGCGGGTTGCGGTGGAGATGTAGCTTCCGAAAATACGGAAGAAAATATATTGAAAATCGGAGCTTCTTCCGTACCACATGCCGAAATATTGGAGTTTATTGCAGGTGACTTAGAAGATGATGGGATTAAATTGGAAATTGTGATTACTTCCGATGGTATTCAAACGAATCAGCAAACAGCGGATGGCGATTTGGATGTGAACTTCTTTCAACATACTCCTTATCTGGAACAAGTTAATGCCGATAGTGGACTAGATTTAGTAGTCGTGGAAGGGATTCACATTGAGCCATTTGGAGTGTATTCAAAGGAGATTGATTCGATTAATGAATTATCAGATGGTGCACAAATTGCAATCCCTAACGATCCATCAAACTTTTCAAGAGCACTCTTGCTTTTTGCGGATAATGGCATTATTAAATTGGATGAATCGAAATCAGGTGACTATTTACTAGAAGACATTACGGAAAATAGTAAAAACCTCGAATTCGTTCCAGTAGATTCACCACTCTTAGTCCATTCGCTTGATGATGTAGAAGCTTCTGCCATTAATACGAATTATGCGTTAGAAGCTAATTTTAAGCCTCTTGAGGATTCTTTAATTATAGAAGGCGAGGACTCACCATATGTCAATGTACTTGTGTCTCGTCCTGACAACAAGGACAGTGTACTGGTACAAAAGCTTGTTGAAGCATTAAAAAGTGAAAAGGTGAAAGAGTTTATATTGGAGAATTACGAAGGTTCCGTCGTACCTGTGTTCTAATACAAATAATTGTTTCGTAAGGAGGTTCCAGTTTGATAGAATTTCACCAGGTCACAAAAATATTTGAAAGTAATGGAAATAAAGTAGAAGCGTTAAAAAACATTAATCTAACCATAGATAAAGGAGATATATTTGGAGTTATTGGCTTCAGTGGCGCAGGGAAAAGTACACTCATTCGCACGGTAAATTTATTAGAATATCCGTCGGCAGGTGAAGTGCTTGTAAAAGGGAAAAATCTTACTGAACTATCAAAATATGAGATACGAGAAGCGAAGAAAGATATCGGTATGATTTTCCAGCATTTTAATCTTATCAAGTCTAAAACAGTATTTCATAACGTGGCAATGCCATTGTTGTTAAGCGGTTATAATAAGAAATCCGTTGAAGAGAAGGTTTTCGAGATTCTTCGTTTTGTTGGGTTAGAAGAAAAGGCAAAAAATTACCCAGATCAATTATCGGGTGGGCAAAAGCAGCGGGTAGGGATAGCAAGAGCACTCATAACAAACCCCTCCATCTTATTATGTGATGAAGCTACATCAGCATTAGATCCGGAAACCACAAAATCAATTCTAAAACTTTTAAAACGAATAAACAAAGAATACAACATTACAATTTTAATCATTACTCATGAGATGGAAGTAATTAAGGAAATATGTAATCGAATCGCTGTAATGGAAGATGGTCAAATTATTGAAACAGGAAAAGTATTCGATGTCTTTGCCAATCCAAAAAAAGAAACAACACGTAATTTTGTCAAATCGGTTATCCGAGATGAAGTTCCAAAAAGTGTTTATCAACTATTAAGAGAGAAAAATCATTATAGTCGTATTTTTAAAATTGAATTTTTTGGAGCAAACTCCGGACAACCGATTATTTCTAAAACAGCAAAGGTTTATGATGTTGAAATCAATGTCCTTTTCGGAAACATTACTGAATTACAAGGTATTCCTTTTGGTAATTTAATTGTTGAACTAATTGGAAATGACCATGAAATCAATCGTGCGGTGGAATATATCATTAGTCAAGATATTAGAGTAAAGGAGGTTACCGAAGATGGAAGTAAGTACAGAAATAATATTAAATGCGTTGTGGGAAACACTTTACATGGTTAGTATTTCCCTTTTTTTTGGAGGGATTATCGGTATATTTTTAGGAATATTATTGGTAGTAACAAGAGAAGGACATATCTTAGAAAATCGAGTGATTTATAGAACAGTGAACCCAATTGTTAATATTTTCCGCTCAATTCCTTTTATTATTTTATTAGTTGCCATCATTCCGTTTACAAGGTTAATAGTAGGTACCTCCATAGGAACTACAGCAGCAATCGTTCCTCTTGTACTTCATATTGGACCCTATTTTTCAAGATTAGTAGAAAATTCGTTATTAGAGGTGGATGAAGGAATAATCGAAGCAGCTAAAGCTATGGGAGCGACACCATTACAAATCATTTATCGTTTTTTGATGCCGGAAGCTTTCTCTTCTTTAATATTGAGTATTACGACAGCGACGATTGGATTAATTGGCGCAACAGCAATGGCAGGAGCGATTGGTGGTGGAGGGCTAGGCGATGTTGCTATAACATATGGTTATCAACGATTTAGTTCTATAACGATTCTAGTAACCGTCGTAATTCTTGTTGTTCTCGTTCAAGCCATTCAAGAAATAGGAAACAAACTCGAACGGAGAGTAAGGAGAATGTAGGTACAATTTGATAGGGAGTGTAAAGAGATGAAAAAGTGGTTGTTTCTATTGTTTTTAGTATTGAGCGCTTTATTAGCTGCATGTTCTGATAATGAAAAAGTAGAAGATAAACAAGAAACCGTCAATGTAGGAATTAGGAGTTCCGAACTTCGGACCTGGCAATATATAAAGGAACAGGCTGAAAAAGAAGGTGTTGAAATTGAAATTGTAAATTTTTCATCCGCGTATGATCCAAATCAAGCCTTAGTCGAGGGCGATATCGATATAAATGCATTTCAACATGTAGCTTATTTAGATTCATTTAATGAAAATACCAATTCAACTATTGTCCCAATTGGTACAACGATTATCGCTCCACTAGGATTATATTCTAATAAATACAAAAAGGTAAATGAAATACCAGATGGTGCAGAAATAGCAGTACCAAACGATGCTCCTAACTGGGGAAGGGCGTTATTGCTATTACAAGAAGCAGAATTAATAACCGTTGTGGATGACTTTGATGGATTGGGTGGAGAAGACAAAATAAAAGAGAATCCAAAAAACATTGAAGTTGTACCTGTAGATAGTGCGAATACCCCTCGAGTTATGGAAGATGTAGCTGCTTCTATCATCAATAATGGGATCTCACTAGAGGCAGGACTCACATTAAAAGATGCCCTTATTCATGAAAGTCAAACAGCAAAGCCGTATATAAATGTAATTGCAACTATGGAACAAGATAAGGATAAGAAAGCTTTTCAGAAGATAGTTGAAATCTATCAATCTGATGAGACGGCTGCATTTATTCAAGAAACCTACCAAGGGAATTATCTTCCAATCACTATTTCATTAGAGGAATTAAGTACATTCAAAGAAACTTATTCTAATAACTAAATCAAAGAGGGAGGAGAGAATGATGATAAAAAATCAAATGAAATTAGCAGCATACTTGATTGGAACTGGAATGCATGTAGCTTCCTGGCGTCACCCATTATCGAGCCCTAATGCAAGTATTGATATCAATACCCTCCAAAAACTAGCACAGATTGCAGAGAAGGGGAAATTTGACTTGGCATTTGTCGCAGATAGTTTAGCAATTAATCATGAGTCCCACCCACAAATTTTAAATCGTTTTGATCCGACGATACTCATAACTGCATTAGCTGCAGCTACGGAGAAAATTGGCGTCGGTGCCACTGCTTCGACAACATACAATGAACCATTTACTCTAGCACGGCAGTTCGCATCGGTTGATCATATCAGTGCTGGTCGTGCAGCATGGAATATGGTGACAACAGCAGATGCAACAGGTCAAACAGCATTGAATTTTAGTAGGGAACAACATTGGGAGCATGATCATCGTTATGAACGAGCCGAGGAGTTTATAGATGTTGTAAAGGGTCTCTGGGATTCGTGGGAGGATGATGCATTTACCTATAACAAGGAAGCAGGAGAATTTTATCATCCAGATAAAGTACATGAGCTCGAATACAAAGGGAAGTATTTTTCAGTAAAAGGACCACTGAATATTGCGAGGTCGGTTCAAGGTCAACCCGTAATCATTCAGGCTGGTGCATCTATTCCTGGACAAAGGCTAGCAGCAAGGACAGCGGAAGTAGTTTTTACTCACTGGGATAACATTGAGGAATCCAAACAATTCTATCAAAATCTTAAATCACAATTAGCGGAATTTGGCAGGGATGAAGATGAACTTCATATTCTTCATGGTATTTCACCAATAGTAGGAAAGACAGAGGAAGAAGCATATGAAAAATATAATGAGTTACAAAAATTAATGGACCCGTATAAAAGCTTGAAATTTGTCTCTGGATATATGGGGAACGTAGATTTCTCTAAATATTCCTTAGATACACCGGCAAAAGAAGTGAAGTTTCCAAAAGTAAATAGTATTCAAAGTCAATTCAATGAGATGAAAAAAATTATCGAGGAAGAAGATCTCAAAGTAGGGGATCTCTATGCTAGATTTTTCGGTGCAGCTAGAAAAGACGGCTTTATTGGTACACCAACTCAAGTAGCAAATGAGATGGAGAAGTGGTTTACCGAAAAGGCAACAGATGGATTCATGCTTCAATTTCCCCTTTTGCCTCGTGATTTGGAAGATTTTGTGGAGTTAGTTGTTCCAATCTTACAGAAAAAAGGTATATTTCGATTGGATTACGAGGGGGACACATTACGTGATCATCTAGGATTGAAAAAACCAGATAATCATTTTACAATAGAAAATCTTCAATAAATTAGCTGGTTATGAGGTGGAAATCATGATTAGGTTAAAGGTGTACAGTAGTTATACACCTTTATTCCCTCTTTATTTCATCGTCATTAATGCTAATATTTTTTGGATATCATAAATACTTTTATCTTTTTTAAATTGTTTACTAACAGTAGGTTCTGTTGCGCTACTTATCCAAATTTTAAGCTCAGAGTCTAAATCAAAAGTTCCAGCAGTTTCGATGCTATAATGTGAAATACTGCTATATGGTATGGAATGGAACTCCATTTTCTTACCTGTGATACCTTGCTTGTCAACTAGAATCATTCTTTTATCTGTAAAAACAATTAAGTCTCTAACAAGTTTAAAAGCAGCTTCTATTTCCTCACCTGGAATCAAGATGTTCTCTAACTCTTTTTTTGCCTCTTTAGTACTGATTGTCGATGCATTATCTAATATTCCGCTTAAAATTCCCATCTAATCGTCCTCCTAATATGTTATTTCAATAAGTTAACCTCTTTACAGTTTATTAGACTCACTTCAATATTAGGTCAAAGAGTTTATAACATTCATTTTATGGATAAAATTATACTTCCCTTTTTCCCTATTTCTATTATCAACGATAAATTGTTTTCCTATTTTTAATTTCGATAAAATCGATACTACAAAACATTATTGGTGACATTATAGACTCTATATCAATAGAAGAGCAAAGAATTAATTTTATTCCTCTATAGAATTGTGAAAGATTCAAATTCCCTCTACCATTGTCCATTTCCTCCTCCATCCTTGTTTGTAAATTTCAATTTACATAATCTATACGATACTTTACATTCAATTAACCGTAACTCCATATTCATCTTTTATAGTAGTACATGTAAGAAACAATACTTAAACAGAGATGAGAGGGGCAATTAAAATGAAGAAAAGACACGTAATGTTTTTCATGTTAGCTTTCTTTATAATCATACCTTTACTAGCAGCTTGTGGAAATGACAGCTCGGAGGAAGGGTTAGCGGAAAATGGCACGACAGAAGAAACTGAAACAGATAACAATGAATCAAATAGTGAAGAAGGTTCTGATTTAGAAGGTACGATCACAATGGCTGGTTCAACTTCTGTACAACCTCTTTCTGAAGAGTTAGCAGCTGTTTTTATGGAATTACATCCTGAAACTCGATTAGAAGTTTCTGGTGGTGGCTCAGGTGCAGGTGTTACAGCAGCACAAGAGAGTGCAGCAGATTTCGGAGCAGTATCTCGTGAAATTAAAGATGAAGAAACAGGTATCACAGCTGAAGTAATTGCGATTGATGGAATTGCAATCATTGCTCATCCAGATAACTCATTAACAGATATAGCTTTAGAAGATGTTACGAAAATCTTCGCTGGAGAAATTACGAACTGGTCAGAGGTCGGCGGAGACGATCAAGATATTGTTGTAGTTAGCCGTGAAGATGGTTCTGGTACAAGAGGTGCATTCACTGATATTGTCTTGGGCGATGAAGAATTAGTGGAATCTGCTCTTATCCATAATTCAACTGGTGGAGTTCTTGAAGCTGTAGCAAACGATCCAAATGCAATTGGATATGCTTCTACGGGTGCTGTATCGGATTCAGTTGTAGCACTTGCAGTTGATGGATTCGAACCAACTTTAGAGAACATTCAATCTGGTGATTATGCAGTATCTAGACCGTTCAATTACGCAATGAATGAAGATGCAGAATTAAGCGAATTAGCACAAGCATTTCTTGACTTTGTACTAAGCGATGAAGGACAAAAAGTAGTTGAAGAAAATGGATTTATTCCAGTTAACTAATAACTTAAATAAAACGTTGCATATGTGCTGTCTGAAAAGCAGTATTTAAACTGGTAAATGAAAAGCCCAAGAATGCTGGTATGTCAACATTCTTGGGTTTTAGGTTTTAAAATAAATTAAACAGTCTCTTCATGATTGTTAATTGCGATTGTTAGATCCCATGAATCTAGCTCTTAGGGAAAAAACTTATCGCACCTACAACTAGTGTGCAATTACGAAGAAACGCGATAGGTATTTGTCAGTATTGGTACATTAACCAGCTGAATTCTTGATTTGTCATGGAGTGATAAAAATGAAGTTTCAAAAAGAGAAAAATAATAAAAGTAATATAGAAGAAGGTATTGTTAAAGTTATATTATTCATTATGGCTTTATCTTCTGTCATATCTTTAGGTCTCATTACATTTTTTGTTTTTAATGAAGGACTTCCTTTCATGATTAACTATGGAATTACTGATTTTATATTCGGTACAACATGGAATCCGACAGATCAAGTGTATGGAATCTTTCCTATGATTGTTGGTTCCGTAATAGTTACTGTACTTGCTATGCTAATAGGTGCACCAATTGGAATAGCAGTCGCCGTTTACTTAGTAGAGATTGCACCTCGCCGTGTTGCTAAGATAGTCAAACCAGCCATTCAATTGTTAGAAGGAATACCATCTGTTGTTATCGGACTTTTTGGTATGGTGGTAATTATAGACTTACTTCGTCGTATTTCACGTGGTCCTTTAAGTGAATATTTACCAGCAGGTTACCAAACAGGCTATTCAGTATTAGCCGGGGTACTTATTTTGGCTATTATGATTTTACCAACAATCATATCGATTTCAGCAGATTCTATTCGTGCAGTACCTCAAGAATATAAAGAAGGTTCCTATGCGATGGGTGCTACGAAATGGCAGACAATTTTTCGGGTAGTAGTACCTGCGGCTAAATCAGGTATACTTGCGGCGGTTATTCTTGGTGTTGGTCGAGCAATTGGTGAGACGATGGCTATTATAATGGTAGTCGGAAATAGTGTGCAAATCCCAATTCCAGGTTGGGAAACTCTATTCGCACCTGTTCGAACGTTAACTGGAAATATTGCTCTTGAAATGGGTTATGCGGGGCCAGAGCATCGTCAAGCATTATTTGCGACTGGGATTATTCTATTTATATTTATCATTATCATCAATTCTTTAACATTATTACTAAGAAGAAGGAGGACGTAAACGATGGTCGAAGTAAAACCAAATCACCTTATTAAAGTGAAGCGAAATCAGGTATTCGCCTTTACGATGTTAAGTCTAGCAGCAGCATTAACAGTCCTCATTCTCTTAGCTATTGTTATCTATGTTATGAGTCAAGGACTATCTGTGATTAGTATGGAATTTCTACTAGATTCACCTAAAAGCATGGGAGCAGAAGGCGGTATTTATCCAGCCATTGTAGGGACTATCTATTTAGTAGGACTTGTAATTCTAATAGCAGCACCTATAGGCGTTGGAACAGCAATTTATTTAAACGAGTATATGCCTGATGGTAGATTTAAAAGTGTCCTCCGATTTGCGACGGAATTATTAGCGGCGATTCCTTCGATTGTACATGGAATGTTTGGCTTTCTATTTTTCGTTATCGCTCTAGGAGATTACACAGGTGGTTGGTCGATTTTATCTGGTGCTTTAACTGGAGTAGTTATGATTTTACCGATAATTATTCGTGCATCGGAAGAAGCTCTGAGAAGTGTATCTAATAATTTAAAAGAAGGAAGTCTAGCACTGGGTACAACTCGATGGTATACGATTAAGAAAATTGTTTTACCTTTAGCAATACCTGGAATTACAACAAGTATCATCTTAGCAATCGGACGTGTGATTGGAGAAACAGCAGCTTTCTTATTAACTCTAGGCGGAAGTCTATTATTAGCTACAACTGTATTTGATGGAGCTAGAACTCTTGCTTTGCACTTGTACTTGGTAGCAATGGAAACAGGAAATACGGAAATGGCCTTTGGTACTGGAGCAGTCCTAATCGTCCTTATTTTAATCATCAATCTTGCTGCAACAGGATTATTTAAATTACTAGTTAGAAGATTCTCAGCGTGATTAGCTCGACAGAGGAGAGATTAAGATGACGAATCAAAAAGAAAGTAATGCAATAATAGAAATAGAAGATTTAGATTTTTATTACAATCAAACAAAAGCATTGAAAAACGTTTCTTTGGACATAAATAAAAATGAAGTTTTTGCATTTATAGGTCCATCTGGCTGTGGAAAAACAACACTATTACGTGTATTAAATAGAATGAATGATTTGATTCCTAAAACGAGAGTTGTTGGGAAAGTACAAATAGAGGGTCATGATATTTATGATCCAAATGTGGATGTTGTCCAATTGAGAAAATCAGTAGGTACGGTCTTTCAAAAACCAAATCCATTTCCAATAAGTATTTTTGATAATGTTGCTTACGGTCCAAAAGCTCATGGAATAAAGAATAAGAAAGAGTTAATGGAGATAGTTGAGGAAAGTTTACGACAGGCAGCATTGTGGGACGAGGTAAAAGATAGATTGAATGATAGTGCAACAGGGCTGTCGGGCGGTCAACAACAACGCCTTTGTATTGCGCGAGTTATGGCCGTGAAACCTGAAATTATTTTAATGGATGAGCCAACATCTGCATTAGACCCGATAGCAACTTTAAAAGTGGAAGAATTGATAAATGAGCTAAAGCAAAATTATACAGTAGTAATTGTTACTCATAACATGGAACAAGCTGCGCGGGTTTCGGACAAAACTGCTTTATTTCTAAATGGTTCTATCATCGAAACAAATGAAACAAATCAACTATTTACGAATCCAAAAGAACAAGAAACAGAAGATTATATAACAGGAAAGTTTGGTTAACTTTTTGGTGTATATCTTGAATAAAAGACTCTAGAAGCGGTAAAGTGTATCCTTTGTAAAGGACGTTTTACATTCTAGAGTCTTTTATTTGTTTCGGAACAACATATATAGCAAACACGTATCCTAATGAGTTTATAAACTAATTATGTTATTATTTAATCTATTCGACAAGCTATCTATAGGAGGTTACCATGAACCGAAAAGCGAAAATTATTTATATTATTTTAATAACAACCTTCTTTATTGCTGCGGGACTTTCTATTTACTATTATCAAAAATTACAAATTAACAATAAACAGATGGACGAAGCAGTCACTTTTGAAGCCTCACTACCAGCATATCACTTCGCCTTAATAGGTGAGGAGAGGAACCATGAATATTGGCGCTTAGTAGGTGAGGGTGCGAAAGAACTGGAATCTGAGTATGATGTTTTTGTGGAGTATGAGGCTCCAAAGCGTTCTAACCCGGATGAACAATTAAAATTGGTGGATATGGCTATTAAATCGAAAGTTGATGGTATTATCGTCCAGGCGCTTAATGACAATTTTACACCGATGATTAACAAAGCTGTTAATGAAGGAATACCCGTTATTACAGTGGATACGGATTCTCCAGATAGTGAACGCAATGCTTATATTGGGACAGATAATTACGAAGCAGGCCGATTGGCTGGAGAAGCATTAGTGAACGATACGAATGGACAAGCAACCGTCGGAATCATTACAGGCAATCTTGATAATCTGCACCATCAACTAAGATTGCAAGGATTTAAGGATGTCGTAGAAGATGTGGAAGGAATTGAGATTGTAGCAATAGAGGAATCTAATATAACTAGAGTAGAAGCAGAGGAAACAGCGTATAGCATGCTGATGGAATATGAAAATATAACTGCTTTTTATGGGACAAGCTCTTACAACGGCTTAGGTATTGTGGCAGCAGCAGATTCTCTAAAGAAACAAAATGATATATACGTAATCACGTTTGATGCGATAAAGCAGAATATAGAATTGCTTGAAAATGGCGACATTGACGCGATAGTAGAACAACAACCATTCGAAATGGGGAATCAAAGTATAAAGGTGTTGTTAGATATTTTACAAGATAGAGAAATCGAAGAAATTTATCATACAGATACATCTGTCATTCGAAGGAATGATTTGGCGAGCATGACAGAGAGAAGGATGTTAGCCGATGATTAAAATTCGCACGAAATTACTCATTTATTTTGCGACGATTCTTTTATTATTTGTCCTACTGTTACTCATCCGTGAACAAAACAATCAGCAAGTGATGAATCTTTATGATGAGAACATGGAACATTTTTTTCTATTAAATGAATTAACACGACAGACAAATGAAACAGTGGAATCGTTACAAATTTATGTGCACGAACCATTAGACGAGAACTTAATACTTTATGAAGAAGATTTAACGGACCTCATACAGTTAAAGGAAACATTTGAACAACGAGAAGAAGAAGGCATTCCAAAGAAAAACTTCTTATCCATGCTTGATAGTTTTCTTGAACAAACGGACATGACTGTGGAGGGGGTTCAACAACAGAATATTGAGCAATATTCCACGTACTTCAATGAGGTAGAAATCACATCCAATTATATTTATGAAAACACTCTAGAATTAATCAATATGGAATTAACCGCTTATCAAGAGTTATCAGACTTAATCAATCAAAAGGTTGCCTACACAAAACAAACGGGTATTACAATAATTATCGCTATCATTGCTCTGAGTGTCTTATTTGCTTTATGGTTCTCTAACGGAATAACGCGTCCCATTGAGCGATTAACATGGGCAGCACAGGAAATAGCCGCTGGTCGTTATTCAGGAAAAGATGTTGTTGTTTCTAAGAAGGACGAGCTATGGTTTTTAACCAAAACATTTAATGAAATGAAAAAGAATATTCTTAATTCCGTCAGTGAGATTGAGGAAAAGGCAAGATTAACGAACCTATTAAAAGAAATGGAGTTAAAAAGCCTGCAAAACCAGATTAATCCTCATTTCCTGTTTAATACGTTAAATACCATTTCTAAAACGGCGTATATTGAAGGAGCAGAGCGAACGAGTGATTTAATATCCTCTGTATCTGCTTTACTTCGATATAACATTGGGAATTTAGATCGTGAAACACAGTTAAAAGATGAAGTGGAAATAGTAAGAGAGTATTTCTTTATTCAAAAAACGCGATTTGGAAATCGAGTAGAATTTATCGAAAATATAGATCCTGCCTGTCTTTCAACAGTCATTCCGTGTATGACCTTACAGCCTATTGTTGAAAATGCCTTTAAGCATGGGATTGAAAATATGGCTAGTGGTTCGAAGATTGAATTAAACATTTATGAAAAGCATGATAAAGTGTGCATTGACGTAAAAGATAATGGGGTTGGAATGGATCAGGAGTCTATCAAACGGTTAATGAACCCAAAAGAAGACACGATGAGCGGAACGAAAGAGGGAAGTGGTCATTCAACAGGGATTGGGATGCGAAATGTAATGGATAGACTAAAACTTTTTCAAAAGGATAGTAAAATAAACATCTCTTCGGAGGTTGGAAAAGGTACAACCATAAGTATTCAAATTAACAAGTGATACAGAAAGGAGAGGGATACGTGATTAAAATAATGTTAGTCGATGATGAGTCGATTGAAAGAGAAGGCCTTCAACTCATGTTAAGTAGAAACCGCACTAATTTTGAAATAGTTGCTGAGGCTCAAAACGGTTTAGAAGCAGTCGAACTAGCATTGGAACATAAGCCTGATTTGATTTTCATGGACATTAAAATGCCGATATGGGATGGGCTTGAAGTGATTAAAAAAATCATGCCAGAGCTCCCACAGACAAAATATATTATGGTTTCTGCATTTAATACATTTGAATATGCAAGAGAGGCTATGAAATTCGGTGTAAAGTCTTACTTGCTTAAACCAAGTAAAGTATCGGAAGTTTTAGAAGCGTATGATCAAATGGTGAACGAAATTGAAGCTGAGAAACAGGAGATGTTAGAAAGAATACAAGTAAGCCAGCGCTTGGCACGAGCTAGTTCCTTTATAGAAAAGGACTTTATTCTCTCACTAATGCTTGATCATGTACAGGATGCAGACCAAGAGGAATGGGATGAATGGTTAGACTTAGAAGATAAGCAAGGATTTATGGTTGTATTCTCATTTGAATCAGAAAGTCTTCAACCTAGTCGAGCAGAAAAGGCAAAATGGTTACAAACCTTAAAACAAGTAGTAGTCGAACAATCGCCACATTGTATTATCGGACCATTAACAGGGTTACAAGTCCCCGTTTTAGTATTATATAATAATGCAAATGAATCGAATGAAGAAAGAAGAGAGGCGTTTGTAACAACTACTATCCAACAAGTGCAGCATCATTTGAAGCACTCTCGTTTGTTTGCGGGCATTGGGAGCATTGTTTCCGATGTGGTTTATTTTTCCGACTCGTATAAAGAAGCAATCTTTGCATTAGAGCATGTGTATAAACATCCAGGAGCTGCCTACATGGTCTATAGCGAACGGTTACGTGAGAAGGAGCAAGTTCTTGTTCCGTTTGAAGTAGAAAAAGAATTAGTCGAAGCCGTGCAGTTAGGAAATACGCAAAAAGGTCTTCAATTGTTTGATGCATACTTTCAATCGATACAACAAGACGTTGGTTTCCAACTAAGAAATACACAAAAAGCAATAGAAGATTTCTTTATTGTATTAACACGAGCTATTAAAGAGCTTGGATTTAATCAAGAGATTCCAGTGAGCATCGGGCAATTTGAAACAGTTATGCAACTAAAAGAAGCGTCGCGCTCTCGTCTTATCTATATGATGGAACGGCTAGGTGAATGGAGAGTAAGTGGGATCCAAGCTCTTCTCGCGCAAGCAAAGGAATATTTAGATAAAAATTATGGCAAAACCATTACCCTTGAAGGATTAGCTGATTACATTGGAATAAGCCCTTATTATTTGAGCAAATTATTTAAAGATCGTTATGAGGTAACCGTAATTGAATACGTAACAAATATACGCATGAAAAAAGCAAAAGCATTTCTCATGGATGGTTCCAAATCAATTAAAGAGATAGCCATGGATATCGGATATAAAGACCCGAATTACTTCAGTAGAGTATTCAAAAAAGAGTTTGGTGTTAGCCCACGTGGGTATAGAAATAAATATCAAGAGTAAGAAAGCGATCTGCATAGGTCGTTTTTTTGTTGCATTTTTTAATGGACGATTCAATTCCGCTTACGAAACAATATTGTCTAGATAATAACAAGATTGTGAAGATTAATTTACTACTTGATAGCTTTTTTCATGATAATTTAAAAGTACAACATTTCTAACTTTCTGATTTATGAAAACGAAATCATCAGAATTAGACAACATACAAGTGAGCCGTCTAACATTCTTCTAGAAAATAGTATGGTTTGCACAATGGAATGTAAAGGCTAACAAAATAGACAACTTTTAGAGGGGAGAGTTAGAGAGGGAGTATTCTCTTTCGTACAAAAAATGAAAAACAAGAAATTATATATTGTTTTAATTACTTTAGTAGCAACACTTGGGGGACTTTTATTTGGTTATGATACCGCTGTTATATCCGGAGCAGAATCGTCCCTACAGCTATATTTTGCAGATAACTTAGGACTTGGTTCATTAGCACACGGAATTACCGTTTCTAGTGCATTGATTGGTTGTATTATCGGTGGTTTGATTTCTGGTTATATCTCCGGTGGAATCGGAAGAAAGTATTCACTAGTTGTCGCAGCTATATTATTTATCCTATCAGCACTTGGTTCTGCATTTCCAGAGTTTTTATTCTTTGAAAAAGGAGAACCTACAATTGCGCTATTAATTACGTTTAATCTTTATCGTATTATTGGAGGTATTGGGGTAGGTCTTGCATCTGCTGTTGTACCGATGTATATCGGTGAATTGGCACCTCCAAAAATAAGAGGTACCCTAGTTTCTCTAAATCAATTTGCAATTGTACTAGGTATGTTAGTTGTTTATTTTGTTAACTGGGGAATTGGTAACGGACAATCGATGGAGTGGATTAACGACGTTGGTTGGAGATACATGTTCTTATCTGAAGTAATCCCTGCAGGACTGTTCTTACTACTCTTATTTACAGTGCCTGAAACACCACGATATTTAGTCTTGAAAAATAAAGATCACAAAGCAATGGATGTATTGAATAAGATTTACGACACTACATTTGCGAAAGCGACCATGTTTGAAATTAAAAAATCCTTTGATGTCAATAAAGCCAAATTATTTGCTTATGGTAAGGGGATTATCGTAATTGGTATTCTGTTATCAATATTTCAGCAGTTTGTTGGAATTAACGTAGCACTTTATTATGCACCGAGGATATTTGAAAGCATGGGTGCAGGAAGAGATGCTTCTATGGTCCAGACAATCGTGATGGGCGCAGTGAATGTTGTATTTACTTTAATCGCTATCTTTGCTGTTGATAAATTTGGTCGAAAGCCTTTATTAATTATCGGTTCAGTTGGGATGACAGTAGGTATGTTTGGGGTTGGAACACTAGCCTTCTTAGATGCGATTGGAATAGGAACATTAATCTTTATCGTCATTTATACAGCATCATTCATGATGTCTTGGGGTCCTGTCGTTTGGGTACTTCTTTCAGAAATCTTCCCGAACAAAATTAGAGGACAAGCAATGGCTATTGCAGTAGCAGCACAGTGGGCAGCTAACTACTTTATCTCTTCCACATACCCAGCGATGATGGAGTTTAGTGGTGGATTAACGTATACTTTCTACGGTGTGATGAGCTTATTATCTGCACTATTCATTTGGAAGTTCGTACCTGAAACCAAAGGAAAATCGCTTGAAGAACTCGAAAGCAATCTTATCAAAAAAACTGTATAGAGAGGCATAAGCTATAGTTAACATAGCCTATATAAAGAGGTTTTTCATTAGTTTTTGTAACTTTTGAAAGGCCTCTTTTTTATCGTTTATTGGAGGAATTGGTCGAAAAATACTTGGCCATCCATAGTAAAAAAACTCATCCTTAGGGAAAGCTGTTGCCTAATTTCCGATTGACCTTTATACAATACTCTAATAAAATTAATTCAGAATATTCAAATTTCTTTGTTTCGGTCATGGAGGTATTTATTTGTCTAATGTTAAAACAGCGATGGTTATTGGTGGAGGAATTGGTGGACTAGTAACCGCGCTAAAACTTAATCGTGTTGGAGTATCTGTTCGTGTTTTTGAGAGTGTGGAAACAATTAAAGAATTAGGGGTAGGGATTAATCTATTGCCTCATGCTGTGAGAGTGTTAACGGAACTTGGTTTGGGTGATGAGCTGAAGAAGACGGGAATTCCTACAGCGGAACTCATCTATGTGAATAAATTTGGTAAGCAAATTTGGCAAGAAGATAGAGGAATCCATGCAGGATATCGATGGCCTCAATATTCGATTCATCGAGGGAAACTGCAAATGATGTTATTGAAAGCAGTAAAAGAACAATTAGGGGAAAGCGCCATCGTAACTGGTCATCATCTAGCATCCTTTCATGATTTTGCGGATAGAGTAACTGCAGAGTTTGTCAATAAGAAAACAGGAGAACGGTTACGTTCCTATAGTGCGGATATCATGATTGCCGCAGATGGTATTCATTCGGTTGTTAGAAAATTCTATTATCCAGATGAGGGTCAACCGAAATTCAGTGGTCGTATCTTGTGGCGTGGCATTACCGAATCCGCTCCTTTTTTAACAGGAAAATCGATGATTATGGCTGGACACCAAGATCAGAAATTTGTAGCCTATCCTATTTGTCCAGATACTGCTTCTAAAGGTCGCTCCCTAATTAATTGGATAGCGGAACTAACAGTGGGAGGAGAACTACCTTCTCGTGCTGACTGGAATCTCGCAGTCGATAAGGAGAAATTTTTGCCTCAATTTGAAAAATGGGATTTTGGTTGGCTAAATGTACCTCAAATTATAGAAAATGCAGCAGACATTTTTGAATTTCCTATGGTTGATCGTGATCCATTACCTCAATGGACGTTTGGGCGTGTTACTTTGCTCGGAGATGCTGCTCATCCTATGTATCCAATTGGATCTAACGGTGCTTCGCAAGCAATATTAGATGCCGATGCATTAGGTGAATCAATTGGAAAATATGAGAATCCAGAGGTCGCCTTAAAGAGTTATGAACAAATAAGGCTAGAACCGACTGCTAAAATTGTTTATGCTAATCGAAAAAATGGACCAGAAGAAGTTATGCAAATTGTCGAAGAAAGAGCCCCTAACGGTTTTGAGAATTTATCTGACGTTATTACACAACAGGAGTTAGAAAATATCGCGAATAAATACAAACAAGTAGCTGGTTTTGATAAAGAAACGTTGAATAATAAATAGGAGACCACATATGATTGAGCATATTGTATTAATCAAACCTTCGCCTGCCGCAACGATGGAACAAAAACAAGAGTTAATAAACAGAACACTTGCGTTAAAAAATGTAATCCCTGGTATTGTCGATATTCAACAAGGCATCAACTTTTCATCTAGAAGCCAAGGATACGAAATAGGGTTAACGGTTCGATTTAAAGACAGGGAATCGTTAGAAAGCTATGATTCTCATCCTGAGCATCAAAAGATTATCGCTTATTTAAAAGGAATCGGATTAGAAGATATTATTGTCGTGGATTTTGAAATGTAGTAATTTTTCGTAATGCATTGGAAATAGCAATCATACTTACATAAATATTGACCATTCTCTAATATTAGGGGATGGTTTTTTGTTTTGTTATAATAAGTAACAATACATTTTCTCTTATGAAGAAGAAGGAATCATTATTACTTGAAATACGAAAAACAGTCAATAGATATTCACGAATGCGCAAAGGATGTGAAGCTATGTCCAAAATAATGGTTATAGAAGACACGGAAACAATAAGAGAGGAATTGCAAACCTTTCTGATTCGTTATGGTTATGAAGTGATAGCACCTACTAACTTTGAAAATATCATCGATGATATTCTCAAAGAAAAAGCGGATCTAATACTTTTGGATATAAACCTACCTGTGACGGACGGATACTATATATGCAGAGAAATAAGAAAAAGTTCGGATGTGCCAATAATCGTTGTGACAAGTAGAGACAACGAGATGGACGAACTAATGAGTATGAATTTAGGGGCGGATGATTTTGTTACGAAACCATTCAACACTCAAATTCTTTTAGCGAGAATCGAATCGCTCTTAAGAAGAATTCAAGGCTCTAGTCGAGATACGATTGATTATCAAAATCTTAAGCTTAATTTATCTAATGGTACTATTAATTATGAAGGTAAAACAGCAGAGCTAACGAAAAATGAACTCAAAATCCTTTCATGTCTAATAAAAAACAAGGGAAAAATCGTTTCGAGAGATGAACTTATGGATTTTATGTGGAATTCCGATATTTTTGTGGACGACAATAACCTCTCTGTAAATGTTACAAGGTTGAGGAAAAAGCTTGAAGCGGTAGGAATGGAAGAAAACATCGAAACGAGACGTGGATTAGGATATATACTGCCATGAATTTCAAAGATTATTTAAAAGAGCGAACTCTATTCCTGCTCATTAATGGTATGTTGTTTGTCACTCTATCAGGCATTATGATATTAATGAACGTCCGTGCAACTATTATCTTATTCGTTTTTTGTTTGTGGTTCCTCCCTCTGCTTACCTACATCATGGTAGAATTTGTTAAGCAAAAGACTTTCTATGATGAGTTAAATGAGTTAATGGCAAGTTTAGATCAAAAATATTTGTTGTCGGAGATTATGAGGGAGCCTGAGTTTATCGAAGGAAAAATGGTATATGAGCTATTAAAACAAGCAAATAAGGATATGCACGAGCATGTTAAGAAGTATCGAGATATGCAACGAGACTATAGAGAGTATATAGATACGTGGGTGCATGAGATTAAGACTCCAATCGCATCTACAAGATTAATGATTGAGAATAATCAAAACGATATCACTAGAAGCATTCATGATGAAATGAAAAAAATAGAAGAATACATTGAACAAGTGCTCTATTATTCTAGAAGCAACGATGTGAGTAAGGATTATATTATCAAAGAAATATCCTTAGAATCTCTCGTTAAAAATGTTATTAAGAAAAACGCAAGAGACTTTATTAACAAGGGTATTTCCGTCGATATCGAAAAAGTCAATGCCACCGTTTATAGTGACGCTAAATGGCTGGAATTTATTTTAAATCAAGTAATAGGAAATGCCATTAAGTATATTAAAGATAGTAATGGCAAAGTGACAATTTCGACGAGCAAAAACGAAAACAATATCGTACTTACTGTAGAGGATAATGGTATAGGGATTGTAGAAAATGATATAAATAGAGTTTTTGAGAAGGGGTTTACTGGAGAGAACGGAAGGAAATACGGTAAATCTACTGGAATAGGGCTATATTTATGTAAAAAGCTTGCAACACAACTCGGATTAGGTATCACTTTAACGTCAGAGGCAGGCGAAGGAACAAAGGTGAATATTACTTTTCCTTTAGGAAATATGAATTTAATGAAAGGATAACCTACACAGGATGGTTTTATGGCAATTTGCTATAAAACCGTTTTTTATTCTTAACTAATCTTGCAAAAATGTAACGTTAATAAAATATAAACCAATATGTCACTCTGATACCTCCTGATAAGATATTTGTAGGACATAAATTTTAGGAGGAATGGAATTGAATAAAGCCATAAGAACAATATTAATAATCATTGGTGTAGGGTTAGTGATTTTCTTCGGTTACGAATATGCTACAGAACCGAAAATGGTAGATGGTGTATTATCAAAGGATATAGATGAAAAAGGAAAACCAGTAGAGGTAACAAAAGTATTTACTCCGGAAGACTCGATTTATTTTTCTGCTAAGCAGAATCGATTTTGGATTGATGAGGCACGAATTATCTGGTATAAAGGAGATTTTGAACAGGAAAACCGAATATTGGTACAGGAAAACGTGAAAGTCAACGACGCAAAATATTTCTCTGCGAAATTAACAATTCCAGAAGGGCTGGAAGAAGGTTCATATGGAGTGATTATTTACGTACAAGATAAAGAAATAATGGAAGAGAAAGCTACATTTGAACTAGAGGTGTAAATAGATACAAGGAATTTATCGCAACGAAATTACTAAACCGCGGAGGGAAATTATGCGAACAATATTAAGTGTTGAAAAAATTGAAAAATATTATGGTAATAAAGGAAATATAACAAAGGCCATTGATAATATAAGTTTTAACGTAAAAGAGGGCGAGTTTAATGGGTCCTTCAGGTAGTGGTAAAACTACTCTTCTTAATTGTATTTCAACCATTGATACGGTAACGACAGGTAGGATTGTTATTAATAAAAAAGATATTACAAATTTGAAAATTAAAGCTTTAGAAGAGTTTAGAAGCAAGGAGTTAGGTTTTATCTTTCAGGATTTTAATCTACTTGATACGCTAACTGCATACGAAAATATCGCTTTGGCGTTAACGATTCAAAATATGGCTATAAAAGAAATCGATAAAAGAATCCAACAAGTAGCAAAGAAGTTGGAGATTAACGAGATGTTGAATAAGTATCCATTTCAATTATCAGGAGGACAAAAGCAAAGAGTAGCAAGTGCTCGAGCTATCGTTACGGAGCCTTCTCTTATTTTAGCTGATGAGCCTACTGGAGCATTAGATTCTAAATCTTCAAGATTGCTATTAGATTCATTTGAAAAGTTGAATAGAGAATTTAATTCAACGATATTAATGGTTACCCACGACTCCTTTACAGCAAGTTATGCTAACAGAATTTTATTTATAAAGGATGGTCGTATCTTTAATGAATTAATTCGTGGAAATGATACGAGAAAGGAATTTTTCAATAAAATAATGGAAGTTGTAACTTTGCTTGGAGGCGATGTTGACAATGTTCTCTAAAATAGCCGTCAACAATGTAAAAAGGAGTTTTAGAGATTACTCCATCTACTTCCTAACATTAACTCTTGCAGTTTGTATCTTTTACAGCTTTAATTCGATTGAATCTCAAAACGCGATATTAGAATTAAATAAAAATCCGATTTTTCACGATTCTCTAAATAAACTAATTACTGGGACATCTATATTTGTCTCTTTCGTTCTCGGTGGACTAATCATTTACGCAAATAATTTTTTAATAAAAAAACGAAAAAAAGAATTAGGTATCTATATGACATTAGGGATGCCGAAACGAAAAATCTCTAAGATACTTTTATTCGAAACCTTTTTAATTGGTCTTGTATCCCTTATTGTCGGAATTTTACTTGGAATCCTCGTATCACAAGGGTTATCCCTTCTTGTAGCTAACATTTTGGGAGTGAATCTGAATCACTATCAGTTTATCATTTCATTAAGCGCTGTGATTAAATCAGTCGTCTATTTTGGGATTATTTATGGATTAGTCATGATATTCAATCAGTATACGATATCCAAATATAAATTGATTGATATGCTACATGCATCTAAGAAAAATGAAGAGGTGAAACTAAAAAACGCCTTTATATCGGTACTAGTATTTACGTTGTCAGTAATACTATTAGTAACTGCATATGTTAGGGTATTAGAAACGGGCTTAGATGCTGCAAACACGGAATTGTTCATAACCGTCATAATGGGAGTTTTCGGAACGTTATTTTTCTTTTTTAGTACTTCTAGCTTCTTTATTCATGTTGTGAAAAAGAACAAGAAAGTCTACTTAAAAGGAATAAATATATTTATCTTAAGACAGATAAACAATAAAATTAATACGAACTTTCTGTCGATGACTTTAATTTGTTTAATGCTTTTCTTAACCATTACGCTTCTTTTTACTGCGTTTGATTTAAAGGGAACGATTGATCGGAGTTTAGAGGGTAATAAGGAATTTGATGCTTCTGCATTTCTCGTCGTTGATAACGAAAGTGAGGATCCACGGGAAAATGATATTGAGGAATATTTAAAGGATATAAATTTCACATTTGAAAACAATGAAAAATATGCTTTTTATAGCGAATATAAGCTGAGTCTCACAATAGAGGACTTACTTTCAGATTATTTAAGTGAGCAGGAACAAGTTGATTTAGTGAAAGACTATTTAGGTGGTCCTATGTCTGCGATTAAACTGTCGGATTACAATTCCATATTAGAGATTACTGGAAATGAGTCTATTCAATTAAGTGATGATGAGGTATTAGTATTATCAAGTTATGATAATATAACGGATGCTTTACCAGAATTCATGGAAAATGAAGATAGCATCCAAATAGAGGATAAGGAATATACGATAAAAAATGATGTTGCTATAGAGAAGAATATTAAGGCAAATTTAGATAGTGATTTCTTTTATCTCGTTATCCCTGATAATTTTGATGGTGATTTAGAATTAGAATCTACAAATTTTAATGTGATTTATGATGAACGATATTTTGATGAATCAGAAGAAAGATTTTCAACATTATTTAATGACATGTGGGACAACAAATATAGAGATGTTTCTCCAGCATTAGTAATTGGAAATACATTAAATCAAATAAAAGATAGACAAAATGGTATGGCAGCAATGGTAGTATTTATCGGTCTCTTTTTAGGTTTAATCTTTATTATTTCTAGTGCGGCAGTGATGGCATTACAGCAACTATCAGATGCTAGCGAAAGCCTAGGACGGTATAAAGCTTTAAAGAGAATAGGTGTGACTGAAAGAATGATAAATAAAGCAATATTAAAACAAAGCTTCATTTATTTCTTCGCACCTTTAAGTTTAGCGATTGTACATTCAATAGTAGGGATTATTGCACTTAACGACATTTTTTCCTTCCACTATGAGAGTATTATCGTAAGTACGTTATTCCTAGGGATTATATATGGCGTATATTTTTATTCAACATATGTCGGCGTTAAAAATGTAGTGAAAAACG
The DNA here is from genome assembly GCF_014206945.1 of Gracilibacillus halotolerans. Classification (GTDB taxonomy): domain Bacteria; phylum Bacillota; class Bacilli; order Bacillales; family Amphibacillaceae; genus Gracilibacillus; species Gracilibacillus halotolerans. Next base: position 13,984 of record NZ_JACHON010000010.1, on the reverse strand, counting down.
GTAATTCATAAAGGAGTTAAATTAAAGATGCTTGGCTAAAAATAGCCAAGCATTTTTGTATTAACTGTGCACGCCCTTATCGCTTTCTTTATTTCCTAAAATATAGTAAAATAGTTAGGTGTCTTTTTGACTAACAGTACATATTGAGAAAGGGAGAAGTTTCGTGTCAAAGTATGATGGCAGCTATGAAATTACAGTAGATAGCGTAGGTAAAACAGTAAATATTTATGTTTCAGGTACAGCAAATCCTGAAGCAATACAAGAGTTTTTGAATGAATATAATAGTAAAACTAGTAGCATCCAAGTAAGTGATTTTGCTTTAGTTGTAGATTGTCAAGAAATGTCTGTGGAAACACAAGATAAAGTTCAAAAACTTGAAGAAGTATTTAAAATGTACCAACAAACCGGATTTAAAGATATAACATTTACTGTTAAAGCATCTAATGGCATTCTAAAAATGCAATTAAATAGAATTATACGTAATAGCGGAGTAAGTAACGCGAAATTGCTTGAAGTATAATAGATGTAAAAAACAAGGTTTGTCTCAAACCTTGTTTTTTTACTCTTTAGGCGTGTTTAAAACTACATATTTAATAATTTATATCACATGATCGAGGAGATTATCAGTAATGACGAACATAAAGATTAAGGACATAGCTATTTATCACCCAGAACATACGATAGACAATGATTACTTTTTTGAACATTTTGATAAGCGAGGAAAAGATATTCGACGTTTGCTTCAACATATTGGAAGAGAAAGTAGGTATTTGGTTGATTCAACGGATGAGGAAACAAGTATCACAATGGCTGTTGCAGCATCTAAGAAAGTAATGGAACGTGCGAATCTTACGGGAGAAGATATCGATATGATTATCTTTGCTACACAAACTCCTGAACAAACGATTCCAATGAGTTCTATCTACGTACATCAAGCTATTAATGGGAAAAATCGAACACTTTTATACGACATAAATGCGACTTGTGCAGGGATGAATGTAGGAGTGGAGCAAGCCGCTCGTAATATGCTTACCAATCCACGTATTGAACGAGCATTAGTGGTAGGTAGTGATTACTTTTCGCCAATACTAGATCCAGAGAATGAAGTAACCTATCCTCTATTTGGAGATGCAGCCGTTGCCGTTGTATTAGAAAGAACCAAGGAATCAGGCGGTTTTATCGATGCTATCCATTATGTTGATCATACAGATCCAAATAACATGGTATTTCCAGGACAAGGATTGACCCATTTGTTAGAAAATGGGGAAGGTCGTTACATGGAAACAAAGCCATTTGATGATGCAGAAATGTTTCCTAAAGTGTATGAATCAATAAGAGAGTTATTGAATCAATACGATTTGAAGCCAAGTGATGTAAAATGTTGTTTCTCTCAATCTAATAAAGCGAATGTAAGGTTAATCCAAGAAAATATCGGCATCGCTGATGATCAAATTATTTTTGTAGCCGATCAATTCGGCTATACAGGAACAAGCAGTCCATTTTTAGCACTTCATGAAGGTGTAAAGCGAGGAAAAATCAAACGTGGAGATTATGTTCTTGTCTGGACGATTGGGACGGGTTATGAATTTATCACAATGTTGCTTCAGTACTAGAGTATAAATTAAAGCGATTTCCTTTTAATATAGAAAGAAGTATGATAAGGTTGGTTTGTACAAAATTATAACGTTTCTGCTAGGGGTGCCTATGGGCTGAGACAAGAATGATTTCTTGATCCCTTTGAACCTGATCTGGTTAATACCAGCGGAGGGAAGTGGAAGAACGCAACCATTATCATATTAAATAGTGATGATTTCTCATCACGCGTATGATAATTATTATTAGCGTATATCCATTTCCTCCTCCAACATCGGAAACGAAAATAGGGGAGGAATTTTTAATGCGTTTTACAGATGAATTAAAAGAATTAACGAAGGACAGTTGGGAGCTGAGTCTAAATCATCCATTTGTTAAAGGTATCGTGGATGGAGATTTGCCACTTAGCATTTTCAAGAACTACATCATGCAAGATATCTATTATTTAAAGCATTATGGAAAGGTACATGCCTTCGCAGCGGCTCATGCAGATGATTTCCACGTTGCTGCTAGTCTTGCAGAAAAAGCGAAAAATACTGCCGAAGCAGAATTAACCGTCCATAAGGAGCATGCGGAAATTTTAGAAATAACGGATGAAGATATTGCTAATTTTAAACCTGCTCCGACTGCGTATGCTTATACTTCTCACTTGTATCGAGCATCCTTATCAGGAAGTCTAGCTCAAATCGTAGCAGCAATGCTCCCATGTTATTGGTTGTATGCAGATATTGGGATGACGTATAAAGATGCGAAACCTGAAAAGGAAATTTATCAGAACTGGTTAAACATGTATGCAAGCGATTGGTTTCAGGATTCCACACAAGAAATGATAGATTTATTGGACGAGTTGGTAGAACAATTAGGGGATACTGAAAAAGAAAAAGTGAAAGAGCAATTTATTATTGCTAAGGAATATGAGCTTGCTTTCTGGGAAATGTCGTATACGTTTGAAACATGGTTGTCAGAAAAGAAGAAAGCAGAGACAACCGTATAAATAAAGATATTTTTCTTTAATGAGGTAAGAATAGTAGAGAGAAAATGAAGAATATATCGAAGAGTTTTACCCCAGATGGGGAAGGAGGTGAGAGGTTTCGTCCTCCACCTTCATTATCTTATATAGTCCTCGCTAGGTATATCGTTTACATCTTTCTTTACATAATATTTACCCTTCGTAAAAATAGCTAGAACAAATGTTAACATGGCTGCTAAAATTGCTGCGAAGAATGCAGCCGTACTTTGTAAAAATTCACCCATAAATCCTAATGCTGCAATCGTACCGAGCCCACTTGCAATCAGTAAAGCTCCTACCCCAACAGGATTCCATTTATACAAATATTGCTGTCTAGCTTCATAGTAGCCTGGTCCAATTTTAAGAAATCGTTTCACAAAGATTGCGTCCGTTACCAAAATCGTTGCCCATGTTAATAAAAATACTCCTTGGAACGTCATCGCTAATTCTAAGTGATCCACAATTCCTCCAAGCATTAAACCAATTGCTGCTACCCCTGTCACAACAATCCAAAAGCGTCTACCTGGTGTAAATTTAAAGATATTTTCGAAGAAAGAAGACAGTGATAAAGACCCACTGTAAATATTAGTAATATTTATTCTTATTTGTGTTAGCATCGTAAATAATGCTCCCCATGCACCAAGAAGAAGTACGATGTAAACACCTGGATTTGGTTCTCCGAGTCGAACACCAAACCATATTCCAAGTCCTCCCATGACACCAAAACAGAAGATTTGAGGTATAAATCCAATTGCGAAGATGCCTACTTTTGTATCTTTAGGCTTAAGAAAACGGGCGTAATCAGAGGCTAGAAGTGGGGTTAATCCCATAATTCCATGTTGCATACCAATACATGATAATAGTGCTAATCCGCCGACTTGAACTCCCTCTGGAAGGTATGTCCAAAAGTAACCATCATATCCTGATGGGGTCATGAAAGCCATAATAATTGCTGCGATTAAGAATACAAAAAATATCGGCAATGACCATTTTTGTAGTTTATCTAACTGTTTGATTCCGAACCAGTTGAGGGGGATAACGATGGAACCAAAAAATACAATTAATACCCATAGTGGGATAGAAGGCATAAATTCATGCACTGCTGCAACGAGAATCATTCCCTCTAACGCACAGTACATAATAAAATTCGTGGCATAAATAAATGAGGTTAAAGATGCACCGATATAACCGAATCCGCCTCCTCTAGAAAGCAGGTTCACGTTCATACCAGATTTAGCCGATAGATAAGCAATAAACGTGCCGAGTACTCCGGCAACAACAATAGCATAAACGGCAGAAATAATGGCATTCATTGCACCAAAGCTGAGTGCCATGACACTTCCCATTTGGAAATAAAAAATAGCAGTCGCAATACCGAAAGTAATATTCGTTATACTAAGCCATCCCATGTTTCTCTTATCGCGGGGAACTCTGTCTAATGAGTAATCCTCACCACTATTATTGGTTGTATAATCTTCAGTTGTTTGGATAGCTTCCAAACTATCAACTCCCTTTCATTTATTAAATTGTGAATGAGCAACATTTCTACTATATCATATTGATATCTATCCCAACAAACGCGATAAAACAGGAAAGATAGTGATAAACACTAATATATCGGGGTTATTTATGCCTATCTCCCTTAGACGTACAAGAAATCTATTAGAAGCTGTCCTTTGTCAGAATACAACCTATTTTGACAAAGAAAATAAGTTGTCGACGTACATTTATATAAAAAATGAAGAAATTGGGAAGGATAGAAATAACTTTTACAAAGACAAGAGGTTTTTTTATGAGGCGTCGATATACAAAAAAAGCAAACTGGCCATCAAAGAATATAAAAGAACAGACGAGCAATGAGAGTTTGAATAGTCAACTTGATGCAAACATTCAAAAATTGAAACAATTACTAGACGGGCCAAATGATCTTGTCATTAGGGAATTTCTTTTAAATAATAATCCTACCATGAAGGGTTCCGTCGTTTATATGGACGGATTAATCGATAAACAGTTAGTACAAGAAAGTATATTAAGGAATATGAAAGATTTTGCATCTAACAAAAAATCATACGATACTTCAAAAACGATATTAGAAGTGATGTATGAAAACTTTATATCTATTCATTCGGTTGAGAAGGGAAATACTCTGGAAGATGCCTTAGATGGAATTCTTGTAGGTAAAACGGTAATACTGATTGATGGGCAAACTTCCGCTTTAATCATTAATACCAAGGGTGGAGAAAGCCGATCCATTGATGAACCTACAACAGAAATGGTTGTTCGTGGTCCAAGAGTAGGGTTTGTGGAGAGTTTAGGAACGAATTTAGCACTATTAAGGAAATCATTACAAACATCGAGTTTGCGTTTTCAAACTCATCAAATTGGTAGACGTAGCAAAAAAAGTCTTGTCGTTGCATATGTAGATGGGGTTGTTCACCCTGAGATAGTTAAAGAAGTAAATAGAAGGATTCAATCGATCGATATTGATGACGCACCGGAATCAGGATTTATAGAACAATGGATTGAAGATAGCTTTTTGTCACCTTTTCCACAAATGGACAATACGGAGAGGTCGGACAAAGCTTCCTCAGAATTATTACAGGGAAAGGTAGTCATCTTATTAGACGGTACTCCTTTTGTATTAATTGCGCCATTTACCTTAGGGGATTTTCTAAAATCGCCTGAAGATTACAACGAGCGCTGGCTCATTGGAACTCTATTAAGGATCTTAAGATATGTAGCAGCTTTTTTTGCATTACTATTACCTTCGCTCTATATAGCATTAATATCTCTACACCCAGGGTTATTACCTACTGATATGGCATTGTCTATTGCGGCAACACGGGAGGAAGTGCCATTTCCACCAGTAGCAGAAGCCTTTCTTATGGTTCTCACGATGGAATTGTTACAAGAAGCTGGTCTCCGATTACCTGCACCGATTGGTCAAACCATTGGAATCGTAGGAGGATTAGTCATTGGAGATGCTGCTGTTTCAGCAGGGATCGTTAGTCCTATTATGGTTATTGTTATAGGCTTGACCGCAATCTCAGCGTTTGCCACTCCTTCTTTTAGTCTTGGTATATCGTTTCGAATTTTACGCATCGCTTTTATGTTAGCGGCAGGAATTCTTGGATTATTCGGGATTATCCTTGTTTACATTATGGTGATGATTCATATGGTGAATTTAAAATCATTCGGTGTACCGTATACAGCACCCTTTTCTCCAACAATGGATAGAGATTGGAAGGATCTTATTTTACGTGCACCGATGACGATTCTAACGAGGCGACCTAACTTTATGAATACGAAAGATGTAGATTCAGGAAGTAGGGAGAAGGAATGAAGTTTCTTTATAGTAACGAAACGATAAGTGATAAAGAATTAAAAATAGCTATACCTTCTATGATTATTGGGGTAGGAGTTCTTTCCTTACCAAGTGGTATCGCATCAGTGACAGTCGGTTCTGACGGATGGATCGCCCTTCTCATCGCAGGTATTTTGCAAATGGGTGTTATTTGGCTTATGGCTAAAGTTGCTTCAAGTTTTCCGAAACAAAGCTTTTTATCGTATTCAGCCAAATTGGTGTCCAAGCCTGTTGCGGTAGTAATCACATTTACTTTTGCTGTATATTTCATATGTGTTACGGCCTATGATATTCGAATGTTGGGACATATATCCGAGCAATATTTATTTAAGAAAACACCAGTCGAGGTAGTAATGCTTGCCTTCTTACTTGTAGTTGTCTATGCGGTATCGGGGTCTAGAGTAGGAATATTTCGGCTAAACATACTCTTTTTGCCTATCATTCTCATTGTTGCAATTGTTGTTTTCCTATTAAGCTCGAAAATAATGGATGTTTCAAACTTAAGACCTGCCTTCCAAACGGACATTAAAGGTCATATGCATGGTTTGTATACGAGTGCATTATCGTATATCGGGATAAGTATTATACTATTCTATACGTCCTTCGTAGAAAATCCGAAGAACATACCAAAAGTATCTATCATTGGGGTAACCGTTCCAGTGGTCCTCTATATTGTTGTGTATTTAAATTGTATTTTAGTTTTTGGACAAGTTGGAACGTCGAACATGCTATTTCCAACGGTAGATTTAGCCAAGCGTGTAGACCTTCCTGGAGGAATGTTAGAAAGAATAGAAGCACTATTTTTTACTGTATGGACAATGGGAGTGTTTACGACAGCAATGATGGTTTTTGATGTGGCTATACTAGCATTACAATCCATTTTTAAGAAAATAAAGAAAATACATATCATCTTATTTCTTAGCCCCCTTGTTTACTTTATTGGAACAATTCCAAAAAATACGACACAAATTATTCAATTTGGAAATTATATCGCAACCTCTATGTATATATATGGATATTTAATAGCGATTGTATTGTTTATCATCGCCAAGGTGAGAAAGGGGAAATCTAATGGAAAAAAGGCTATTTAATTTTATTGGTTGTCTACTCATTATCTTTCTGCTTTCTGGATGTTGGGATATTGTTAATATAGAGGATCGGGGTTTAATTATTGGTATGGCGATAGATTTTGCTGAAGGTCAAGAGGCTGCCGAGAATCATTTGACAGTTACTACTCAGTTTGCAGTTCCTCCCGGATTAGGAAATCCTGCTCAATCAGGTGGTGGTGGAAATCCCTATATGAACCTATCTGCTAGCGGAAATAGTATAGATCTCATCACTCAAAAAATAGCTAATCAGACAAACAAGATACCATTCTTTGAACATCTTAAAGTAATAGCCATTTCAGAAGAAGTTGCGTCTACCCCTGGACTCATGGCAGATGTACTCGATATATTTATAAGAAATAGAGATACCGATAGAGGAATAGATGTTATTATTTCAAAAGACAAAGCAAAAGATATATTGGAGATAGAACCAGAAAATGAGAAGCTACCAACTCTGTACCTTTTTGAATTATTAGAGAAAAATCTAAAAGAAACGAATAAATTAAAGAACACAAAGCTTGGGGATATTCATGATTATTTACTAACGAAACGTAGCTTTGTTCTAACCGAGTTAGCTAGCAAGGAAAAGCTATTAGAGGAAACGGATGGAGCCATTTATGGGTCAGTGTCAGAAAAAGTTATCGGTAAACTAGAATTAAATGAAATGTTTGGCTTGAATTTGGTTACAGAAGAGGATGCACGTGGACCGATAGAAGTGGAAATAGAAGGTGGGATAACTACTTTTTCAATTAGAGAAGCGAAAAGTATCGTTAATGTTCAAGCAAAAAATCAAGAAAATCCGAAAATAAATGTTCAGATTAAATTAGAGGGCGAATTGCAAGAAACCTTTGGAGGTCTAGTACTGAATGATATTGAATCTAATTTGAAGCTAGAGAAAAAAGTAGCAGCAAAAACAGAAGAGATTGTCGAAAAAACAATAAAAAAGGCACAACAAGAATTCGAAGCGGATATATTTGGTTTTTTAGATGAGCTCAACAAGAGTGATTATAAGACTTGGAAAAAGATGAAAGATGATTGGGAAAAAGGCGAAAAATATTTTGTTAATAGTGAAATAACCGTCAATGTAATTGCAGAGGTACGAGCTCATGGTGTAATCGATAAGTCAAATAAAAAATAAGAAAGGTTGTGTGAGGTGTTATCTACTTTAGAATACATATTCGGTTTCCTTCCAGATAGAATGGTAATGATATGTACAATACTATCTTTTCTAATCCCATTGACCGTTTATAAAGCAAATAAAAAATTACACGAACATGGAGATCCACCGTGGAAAAAGAAAGGCTCATAGAAATGGTTGATTGTGGGGGGGTTAGACATTTATTGTCTTAGAGATAGGAATTCTGTATATTGAAATAGATAGAGAATAGAACGTTATGAGATAAGGGGGAAGGGAATGCTAGGGGGATTATTCACTATACTAGTGAGTGTTATTTTACCAGTAGCAGTATTTATATATGCTTGTTGGAAAAAAAGTTATGTTTCCTTTTTGTTAGGTGTAGCAACATTTGTTGTTTCCCAAGTAACTCTGCGAATGCCTTTACTGTCTGTTTTAGAAAAGAATAGTACTAGCTATTTATTTTTTAGCGCAACACAGCCTATCTTATTTGCTTTATTCCTCGGAGTTACAGCGGCCCTTATTGAGGAATGGGGAAGGTATGTTACGATGCGCTTTCTTATGAAACGGAGAAATTGGGGACACGGTGTTATTTTTGGTCTAGGCCATGGCGGAATAGAAGCAATATTGCTAGTGGGAATCCCTATGATTAATGCTATTTTGATGACGCCTTATTTACTAACGGATAGTCTTAGTTTTATTAGTGGAATAGAAAGATTATCCGCTATGTTTCTCCATGTTGGTTTATCTTTAATGATACTGCAGGGAGTTGTCAAAAAACAGATTCGATATGTGTGGATAGCGATAATACTACATACGATAGTAAATGCTTCAATTGGAGTTATATCTTATTACGTACCTACTAATCTATCTTTATATATAATTGAAGGATTTATTGTTATGATGGGATTAATCATGTTAGCGTATAGTTTTGTAGTTAGAAGGAAGGGGTCTTTAAGGTGAAAAAAAAGATTACAATTTTATTATTAACAGGGTTCCTATTTATATTAGTAGGTTGTGTAAGTGGTAATGTAGATGAAGAGACAGCACAAACTTACACTACAAAAGCAGAAGATGCTATCCAATTATTAAATGACGGAAAATTTGAAGAACTTTATGAACAATTTGATGAAAAAATGTCTTCAGAATTATCTGTAGAAAAAATGAATGCTGAAGTGACACCAGTCATCGAAGAGTCAGGAGAATTTCAAAGTTTTGATCAATCTTCAGTGGAGATGAAGGAAGGATATTATATTGTAACGATTACGGGTAATTATAGCAACGTAAATAGAGTTTACACGATAACCTTCGATCCAGAAGACAAAATAGCAGGATTGTTTGTAAAATAAAATGTTGAGTATCGGCTGCCTCCTCCTGGGAAGCAGCTCTTTTATTATAGAATGGGATACATTGGCTCATAAATAGGGTTCGTGTAGTACGGTGGTCTACTTGCTATAAGTGGTAAAAGAAAGGGGGAAGAATTATTAGCATAAGAAACCCTAACCCTTTCATTTGAATGGTTTAATAAGAGATATTTAACTTCCGGATGGTAGTAATACTCCAATATTCTCTCTCCTCTCACGATTTACTATGTACTATATGCTACACTGCTAAAATCAGAGCAAGTCTTTATGAGGAAACATGCACAACGTATGCCTAACTATCATAAAGTAAACCTAGATACTTATGAAGGAGGCAGTTTTCTCATGCCTAATAATAGAAATGAAACGTATCCTATGGCACGGAATTACGGGAGAATTACACAATATCAAGAAGTAGCACTAACTGTTCCAGAACAAAGACAATACCGTCAACCAGGAGTCGAAAGTCTTATGGTTCCTAGGCCAATCATTGAAAATCCACAAGAAAAAGGTAGTGGAAAACTAAAAGGAAAAGTAGCATTGATTACTGGTGGTGATAGCGGAATAGGTGCAGCAACGGCAATTGCGTTTGCAAAAGAAGGTGCTAATTTAGCGATTTCTTATTTAGATGAACATGAGGATGCTAATCGAACAAAGAGACGAATAGAAGAATTAGGTCAAGTGTGCCTTTTGTTACCAGGAGATGTTAGAGATAAAGAGCATTGTCAATTTATAGTAGAGGAAACTATACGGAAACTTGGTCAGTTAGATATTCTATGTAATCATGTTGGCATTCAGTTTCAACAGCAAAATTTAGAAGATATTAGTGATGAGCAATTCGAGGATACGTTTAAAGTAAATATATATTCACATTTTTACACGACGAGGGCTGCTTTGCCGTTTTTAGAGGCTGGAAGTTCGATTATTAATACATCGTCTGTGGTTGCCTTTGATGGTCATGATGAATTAATTGATTACTCAGCTACGAAGGCAGCTAATGTTGGCTTTACTCGTTCCTTAGCAAAAAACTTAGTGACGAAGGGAATTAGGGTCAATGCCATTGCTCCAGGTCGTGTGTGGACACCTTTAATACCATCAAGTTTTTCACCTGATGCGGTAACATTAGCAGGGAATCCGATGGACAGACAGGCACAGCCATTTGAATTAGCGCCAACATTTGTATATTTAGCGTCTGACGATTCGCGTTTTGTAACAGGTCAAACGTTACATGTTAATGGAGGACAAATTTTTAGATAAATAAAGGGAAGGATGATAACTATGTATTATAATGATTGGTCGTATAATCAAGATGTTAATAGAGTGCAAAGTACTGTCACTGATTACGGCCCATATCCGTTTACAATTAATATTAATCAGGCTACAAAAGAGAATAGAAATTTTCGAACAGCTTTATGGACAGGGCGCCATTTGCAAGTAACCTTAATGAGCATACTTCCAGGAGAAGATATTGGATTAGAGATTCATCCGCAAGTGGATCAGTTTTTACGTATTGAACAGGGACAGGGGATTGTTCAATTTGGTGATCATCAAGGAAACTTGAAACAAGTAACACCTGTGCATGATGATTCGGCGATAATTATCCCTGCAGGAACTTGGCATAACGTTATCAACACTGGGAATGTCCCGATGAAGCTTTATTCTATTTACGCTCCACCGAATCATCCATTTGGAACTGTGCATCGCACAAAGGCTGAAGCTATGGCTGCACATGAACAGGAACACTCACGATAATAGACTTTCACTATGGATAAAGCAGTAACACTCGCGATACTACACATCCACAACGGATAAAGCAGTAACGACTCACGATACCACGAATCCACTACGGATAAAGCAGTAACGACTCCCGATACTACACATCCACTACGGATAAAGCAGTAACGACTCCTGATACTACACATCCCCTACGGATAAAGCATAAACGACTCACGATACCACGAATCCACTACGGATAAAGCAGAATCGTCGCATGCTCTAAACCTTCGATACTAATACTCTCATACACTATCATTGACTTACCATAAATTCCTTATTATACTGAATATTAGTAATTGAATAATTAATTCGACTAGGGGAGCATGAAAATGCTGAGAGAGTAAAATCGACCCTTTGAACCTGATCTAGTTAGCACTAGCGTAGGGAAGTGGAATGGAAAGCATGCATAACGAGCATATTCAATTTATGATGTTCTAGTTAATATTGCTAGCTGAACTCTACCCATTTCCAGTACTTACGGAAATGGGTTTTTGCTTTTCTATTAATGAAATGCCCCTTGTCGATGAGAAAGGATGATATTTTTCTAGAATACATATTGGAGAGTCTATTTAAAAAAATATAATGAAGAAGGAGAATGTATGATGACAAATGTATTTACCGATCGTTTATGGAGTAAAGTAGAACCAATTTGGACTGCCTACTTGGAGCACCCTTTTGTGAAGGGGTTAGGTGATGGCACGTTAGATAAGGAAAAATTTAAACATTGGCTCAAGCAAGATTATGTCTATTTAATTGAATATTCCCGATTGTTTGCTTTAGGTAGTGCAAAAGCAGAAGACTTAGAAACAATGACTACTTTTGCCGGGTTGCTTCATGGAACACTTCATATGGAGATGGATTTGCATCGCCAATATGCGGCAAAGTTTAATATTACTCCAGAAGATTTAGAGAAAACATACCCAGCTGCTACAACGACTGCTTATACAAGTTATATGTTAAATGTGTCTCAACGAGGTGGTATTGAAAATGTTGTAGCTTCTGTATTAGCGTGTGCATGGAGTTATAATTATATTGGGAAAGAACTAGCTAAAATTCCAGGTGCTTTGGAGCATGAGTTTTACGGAGACTGGGTGACAACCTATTCATCCGAGGAATTTACTGCCTTAGCAAATGACTGTATACAACTAATGAACAAAATGGCAGATGATATGCCCGAGAGAGATCTTGCTGTGTTAGAAGATATTGTTGTAAAAACAAGTCTTTATGAGTACATGTTTTGGGACATGGCTGAAAACAAAGAGGAGTGGCCGATTAAGCTATAAAAGTTTGTTTTCAATGGTAGTTGACTCATAAATCTTCGACATTAAAAAAATCCCCTAATAGTAAGTATTTGATACTTGCTAATAGGGGATTTCATTTATTAGTAATATGGCGAAATCATTACATAAACGAGAACACCAGTAATACTTACATAAAGCCAAATCGGCATGGTCCAACGAGCAATTTTTCGATGGCGATCATTTTCTTCATTCCATGCCCTCGCTACACTTGTTAAAGCAAGTGGCACAATACCTGCTGCTAACACGATATGTGTGATCAAAATAAAGTAGTAAATAAATGCCATAATACCTGTTCCACCGTAAGAAGTTGACGGTGTTAGATAATGATAGGTAACATACGTAACAAGGAAAAAGGACGTTGTTACAAATGCGGCATAGATAAAGCGCTTATGCACTTTTACTTTTCGTTTCATAATTGCGATGAATGCACTTAGTAAAAAGATAAACGTAAAACTATTAAAAATAGCATTCATTAAAGGCAGGATGGTAATATCAAAAGCTTCTACTTCTTCACCACCGCGTTTTCCCGAAAGAAGTCCAATAACCCCAATCAGAACGATAGAGATGGTAATGATAGCGGGCTTATAATTTCTTTTTACTTTATTATTAGATAACTTTTCTCCCATCTATTCAAACACTCCATTACATTCTATTTTTATACCTTAGTTTATCACAAACATCTCGAGCATATCAGTCTTAACGAATAATATTCACAGTCTTTTCGATTTTGAGTTGGTTTTTAATTGTACAGTAAGAGAATGCTGTGCGAAGGATAGAAATATAGACCATGCTATAATAAAAGAACAATTATTTAGTAGTAGAGGAAAGGAAGCAGACGATGAGCTTAGATAAACATTTTTTTATGGATTTTAATAAAGCATTAATGAACGTTGATGTAAAAAGTGTAATAGAAAAAGTTTCGGACAATGTAGTTTGGAGAATGGTTGGAACAGAAACGATTAAAGGGAAAGAGAAATTAGAGGCGCTTTTATCGGATGTAAAATCAGATGAGGGTTTTGAGATAGATTTGGAGCATATTATTATTGAAGGAAATAAAGCTGCATTAAATGGCACGATTCATTCTTTGAGCAATCAAGGCGAATGGTCTCACTATAGTTTTTGTGATATGTATCTAGTGAATGAGAACGACAATAAAATAACTGAAATTATTAGCTACGTCCAATCTTTATAAGTTAACCATTAAAAAAGCTATTGACCTGCCAATACGGCAAGTCAATAGCCATTTTTTTAGTGTGCCCGGCATGGGTGTAATCTCTAGGGTGAGAGTCCCGAGCCACGAAGGCAGAAGTAGTGGTTAGCTAATCGTAAGGGTGTCCGT
>NZ_JACHON010000009.1 GCF_014206945.1 Gracilibacillus halotolerans | reverse complement strand
ATTTTAAGCACGGTTATACTGTCATTTTCCAATCAATACCAGTTTGGAGGATAGGATGGTTTTCACTATGTAAATATTTATTATAAATGCAAATAGTATCCATTATTTAAGGTGAATTAACTATTCGGTGTAAGTGGAATTTTGAGAAAAAACGAGTAAATGAAAGAAAAATTAATTATATTGAGGGAGGTCTTTTTTTAAAGCTATAAGAACACCATGTAAATATAATGAAGAACTGGTCGCATTGTTTTCTACTGAAGCAATACATAAGTTAACAGTTGAAAAGGTTAGTTGACAAATTGACAGGGTTGGCTTATATTTATGTATGTCTAATTTAATATGATTCCGTAGCTCAGCTGGGAGAGCGCTACCTTGACAGGGTAGAGGTCGTTGGTTCGAGCCCAATCGGAATCACTAAATGAAACCCCTTGACCCAGATAGGTTCAGGGGGTTTTTACTTATCCTGTTTAGTTGCATTACTACTCTAAACACTCCCTTACGGATACACCTAAAAAAAACACTTAATCAAACAAATAATTCCTCGAATTTTTCCATTGCTTCATGGTCCATGCTCGTTAATAAATGGGAGTAAGTATCCAGTGCGTACAGTTGTTTTATCCTACTGATGTCCTTGCATGCTCTTTGAATCAACTTCCATCTTCTATTTGCATAATTGTATTCAAGTTCTACATACTACTAACAAGAAGTGGTGCAGAAGAGGTGTGCAGAGATGCGAATTAAAAGAAATAAATCCAAAAGGCCCTTGATAAATCAAGAAAATCTCTCCATAGAGAATATTAAAAGTCAATTAAATCATACCAGCGATTTAAAAGAGCGTGAAATACATAGCGATGGCCAAATCTATAATATCCTTTACATCAATTCATTAGTTGATCAGGAAATTCTTGAATCCAAAATCATTAAACCACTTATAAAAATGGAAAATAACGATATTTTAAATGAGCTATATAGCCAGGAGATTCGCACGAGCAAAAGTATTAAAATAGCCATCAACGGATTATTAGATGGTTATTGTCTACTAATAAAAAAAGGCATGAATAATGAGGGATTCCTGCTGAAAACAACTGCATCAATCGATAGGCAAGTTTCAGAGCCTGCCGTAGAAAAAACAATCCTTGGAGCAAAAGTAGGTTTCGTTGAAAGCTTAGACAAAAACACTTATTTACTTCGTACTTTAACAAAATCACCGGATTTCACGGTTAGAGAGTTTACATTGGGCTCCTCAACAACGACGAATGTTTCACTAATTTATTTGGAGCATGTGGCAGATTCAGAAATTATCAAGAAGGTTGAAGAACGCATAAAAAGTATTACCCTTAATTCTATCCGATTAGAAGGAGATATCCAAGATTGCATTGAAGATCATACAATTACCCCATTCCCCCAGCTTTTTCTTACGGAAAGGCCAGATAAAGCTTCAGCAAATTTAAAGGACGGAAGGGTTGCTTTAATTATAGATGGAAGTCCTAGTGTAATTATATTGCCAGCGACATTTATGACGTTCTTTCAAACACCTGATGACTATACTACCCGTTGGTGGTTAGGTTCATTTTTTAGACTTATACGCCTGTTCAGTTATATTATTGCGCTTATTCTACCTGCATTATATATTGCTTTCGTTTCATTCCACTATGAATCAATTCCTTTGGAGCTTGTTTATTCGCTGCAGTCTTCGTTGAGCTATGTACCATTTCAGCCATTTATAGAGTTGATGATTATGCAGCTTTCTTTAGAGTTGCTTAGAGAAGCGTCCATTCGACTGCCACCTTCCGTTGCCACAACTTTTGGGATTGTCGGAGGGCTAGTTGTAGGAACAGCAATGGTTGAGGCAGGAATTGTCTCCTATGGTGGTCTTATAGTTGTCGCATTAACATCAGTCTCATCATTTGTTCAGCCAAACATAGAAATGAGCAGCTCAATTCGTGTCTTGGGATTCCCTTTAATGCTATTGGCAGCAACATTTGGCTTTTTTGGTATTGTTATTGGGGTGTTATGTGTATTAATTCACTTGTCACGTCTTACTTCATTCGGTCAGCCATACTTTGCGCCTTTTGTTCCATTGAACATGAAGGATTTTAAAGACACTATTATTCGTGTTCCTTCATGGATGATGTATAAACAGCCTAAAGACTCCCCTCATTTCAAACAGGAAAAACAATCAAGGAAGTGGAAAATAGATGAAAGTGAAGGGCCGTATTAGTTCTGTAAATCTATTTTATGTGCTGGCGCAAACGATGATAGGGGTAGGCTTGTTAGCATTACCTCACCATACACATCACACAGCAGGCAGTGACGGGTGGATTTCTATTCTATTTACTGGGATTTTAATCCAACTAATTTTACTGATTATCTGGTTTCTATGCAGAAAGTTCCCCAATCTTACCTTATTTGATTTCTCTAAAGTAATATTGGGGAAAATGCTTGGAACTGTATTAAATTTTTTATATGTTATGTACCTGCTCACTATCATTTGTTATATCTTTATTATATATACAGATACTTTAAAACGATGGATACTCCCTGAAACTCCAGGATGGGTTTTACTTTTGATATTTTTCATTCTACTTATTTATGGAAGTATTTGTACGATAAAAAATGTGATTTCTTTATTTTCTTTTCTCTTCTTGTTGATCCCGCTTTTATTCCTTATTACATTTGTTGTTTATGATGATCCATCCATGGATATCCGCTATCTCTTCCCTATTGGGCACAATGGTGGATGGAATATTCTTAAAGGTACAGAGGATGCCTTTGTATCTTTCATAGGCTATGAAACATTACTTATTTATTTTGCATTTATGAAGCGGTCTAAAAGTATTTCGGTACTGAAAGGGGCATTTTTCACAATCTTATTTGTAACAATATTTTTTATGTATATCGTAATTATAAGTACGATGATGCTTAGTCCAGAAGAAATGAAAATCACGCGGGAACCAGTTCTATACATACTAAGTGCAGTGGAAATAAGAGTGTTAAGCCGATTAGATTTAATATTTCTTTCCTTCTGGGGGCTGGTCGTTTTTACTACTATCATCAGCTACTCCTTTTCAGCAAGTATAGGAATAAGTAAATTAATCCGTATAAAACATAAATTTGCTGTGATGCTATCTGGAACGTTCGCTCTTATCGTTTCGATAATATTTTATTATATGGAGATTACCTTGTTGGAAGAATGGTTAAAGTATTTTAGCTTAATTTTCGGTGTTATTATCCCTATCGTACTGCTTTTAATAACAATTATTTTTAAAAGAGAGGCGGCATCGACCTATGAGGAAAACTGAGCTCTTTTTGCTCATCTGTATACTTCTATTACTAGCTGGATGCTGGGATGAAAGACTACTAAAGAATTCCCGTACTGTGTATTTATCAGGTTTTGACTTGAATGAGAATGGTGATTATCAAATAACTTCAATTATTAGAGATATGAATATTAGTGAGTCAAGTAGAGGAGAAATATCGATATTGAATGAATTGGTAACTGGAAAAGGAAGTTCAATAAAAGAAGCAAGCATGACGATTGACCGAAGCGTACCTGGTAATTATGATCCCGCAAAAGGAAGAGCATTGATCTTAGGAATCGACGTTGCAAAAGGTGATATTTATAATGTGCTGGATGCTTTTTATCGGGATCCAAGGGTGGATTTAAACGCCAAAATTGCTGTAACAGATAACAGTGCAAATGAATTAATTGCCCATTTATCCGAAAATGAAGTTGAAAAAGGGGAATATCTGTACGAATTGATTCACAGTAGTGAAATTAATTCGGAGATTCAGAATATTACACTAAGATCGATTCGCACCTATTTGTTTGATGAAGGAAAAGATTTCATGCTTCCTTATTTGAGCAAGGATGAGGCGGAAAATGAAGTTATAATAAATGGGGTTGCTCTTTTTCATGACCACAGCTTTACCGGACAGCTTCTTACTCCTGCTGAAAGTACTTTGCTAATATTATTTATGGAAAAGAAATCTAAACAGGTACTTTTAACAGAGCAATTAGATAAGGATGCTAACGTATCCGTCAGCTATAATGTCAAAAGTGTATCAAGAAAACTTAAACTGAGAAAAGAAGAAAAGGTACATGCTGATATTTTGCTGGAATTGGACGTGGAAATTGTTGACTATCCTCCAGACCAATTAAATAAGCAGGAGAGGATTAGTTTTTTGGAAATACAAATATCAAAGATTCTCACTGAAAAAGCGGATAATCTGTTCAAAAAACTTGCAGCGAATCAAAGTGACATACTTGGATTAGGTAGAGAAATTATTGCTTTTTATCCATCTATATGGGAGGAAATAAAGGGAGAAAATTATTATGAGCAAATCCTCGTTAATCCCAAGGTAAAAGTCAATGTTAGAAGTGGTGGAATCGTGTTGTAATCACTGGAGTTGATCAACTTCATATTTATCGAGATTTATTGAACATTGCGTTGGTATGAAAGCAATAAATATTGAAGTAACGGGGGAGTATTCCATGAATTAAAACCGAAAAAATTGCTCAAATTACATGTCAAACACTAATTATATGTGTCAATATTTCTAAGTTAGAGCATGTTGCTGTAGCAACAGCAGGTAAAGATAGAATGGTTAGTGTTGCTCCTAGATTAATTATATCTACACAAAAGCTATATAACGATCTAGGTACACAACCCATCTTCGAGATATCAGAAAAAGTTCAAGCTGGTGAAGAGTTACTAGAGGATTTAGTAGTATTTCATAATCCACATGCTACAAGACCATTTAATGTGAGTTCATTTTATCATCCCAAATTAGCCCATTTCTCAGGGGTGAGCACTGACATACCTCACAGAACTCTACTTCAAAGGGAAGTGATAGTGATTGGAAATTCCATGGTTGGTCAATGAAAAGAAAGAATCGTAAATCCAAAAGTGTTCAGGAGATATTCCGATTTACTCGTGGCTTTTTACCTTGTCACAGCATCTTGCTTGGGCGTTATTAATGTTGATATCAACAATTAATATTTGATCTAGCCTTAAAATACCAATCTATATATGGTACGGTTATATTACAAACATTTCTAAAGGGGTAATAATAATGAATTTTTGGAAAACAGGAATGACGGGTATCTTGGTCTGCGTGTTGTTGGTCGGTTGTGGAATGGGTGAGACGGAAGAAGCATCGAAAGAGGAAAAAAAGGAAGAGACTGTAACGGAAATTAAAGCCGATGCGTCCGAAGAACAAAAAGTAGAGGCTGTAACGGAAGGAAAAGTAGAAGCCGCTTCAATGGATCCTAAAGAATGGAAAGATATATCGACGACGGGCAACATTGAAAAGCCGGACTTCACCGCAAATGCAAAGAAATGGATTTCCCAAACGTTGACTTCCTTGCAAAACGAAACTCCGGATAAATATTTTGAAGCGGGATTGGACGAAGCGTATCACCAATATTTGAAAGCGCAATCGATCACGAATATCTTAGGAACATTTGTTGATGTTGAGGGTGGTGACCTTGAAAAAGATTTCGATAATATTTATACATTGGCACAAATCGTTCAAGTAGAACATGACAAGCGAACGGAACATTTGGAATTTGAATACTTGGATGAGAAGTACGGTGAAAATAAAGGAGAAGCTGTTAAGGAATGGAAGCCAGCTACCGAACGACAAGCTCAGGCGTTCGAGTATTTGACGCAATTGGTTCAAGATGTGGACATTGCAATCAATGGAACAGTACCCGACAATCAACAGGATGGATTATCATACCAAGCGGACGGAGTGAAAACAAAAGAACTTGAAGCGTTTATTGACAGTGGTGAATAGTATAGGAATCAACATCATATTATCTAGATTCTCGATTGAGTGTCTTTATGGGATGGAGCTGTATCTATAGTAAATGAAAGAAAAATTAATTATATTGAGGGAGGTTTGAAGTGAAATTTAGAAAGTATATCCTATTACTGTTTTTTGCTGTCATTCTTTTATTCCTATTTATTAATTTTAGTGATTTAATTGGTTTTAAAAAAGAGGAGTTTGTCATTAGAGAGTTGAAAGATACGAATCAAACATTAGAAGATAGTAGGGTATTTACTGACAAAGAAAAAATAATAGAAATAAAAATTATGCTCGAGAATCTAACTTTTGATGGTATTTATGATATGGCTGGCACACCTAATTACGAATTTTATTTCAAAGAAGATGAACAGACAATGTATCAGGGTTGGGAACATCACTCGCCCCGAATGACGATTGTAAATTCTATTTCAGGAGGCACCACGATAGATATCACGGATCCACTATATCAATTAATCACCGAGGAAGAAATAAGCGAGTTTGCCCTAACAGAACTAGCATTGGCTGATTATATCTCTAATAAAATTTCAAGTGCGTTTGAAGAAGTTAAAGCATCACCAACAGAAAAAAATTACCTCCAGTTATATTACACACTCCAAAATATTGATAATAAAGTACAAAAAGAAATGGAAAAGTATCAATCTGTCGTCGATAAAGATATTTGGATCTCCTATACCAAACTCCCTGAAAATAATACGATAGAATATATCAAGCAGTTAGCAGAAAATACTGAAAAAAATAATCCTGATGAACGTTTCAATTTAGAGAAAATAGAAAAAATATGGATCCAGTTTGAAAAAGATATCCGTCTTTTAATGGAAGAAGATACATTTACCCCAACATTACTCGCCGAAAAGTATATAGCACTCATTCTTGATCTAAATGACATCGATTCTTCGAATACTCATAGATATTAAGTATCTATTTAACAACTTCCTCATACTAAATGACTTAACGTATCATTTAAATTGGTTAAAAAGTCTTGGTTAATGTGAAGAAGTGAATCTATAGTTTCCATTGTGAAAATCCTCCAATGTAACTTTTTCCTTATTTTTACTATAATATATTGACTTACCAAATTGGTAGGTTAGTATATGAAATGGTAGAAATATCTAAAAAAAGGGAGGAATTACTTTGAGGAGAAAAAAGTTCACGCGCTTCATTAGTGGATTTTCAGCGATTGTTTTAGTTCTTTCGCTAGTTTTAATGCCTGTTCAAGTATTAGCCGAAACAGAACAGGATGGGGACCAAACTCAATCTGTTAACAATGAAGAATTCGTAACAGAACAAGCAAATGAAGCTGCTGACAATGCAACTGAAGGTGAAAATGAGGAATCAGAAGAATCCACAGATTCTGCCGAAAGTGAAGAGATAACGGCTGACGAAGTGGAAGAAACGGAAGCTGACAGTGTAGAAACTGACAGCACAGAAGCTGAGACTCAACAAGTGCAAGAAGAGGAAGAAATTGAAGCAGCAGTAAACGAAGAATTGGTAGAAGAACCTGAAGAGTTCTTAGAAGACTCTGAAGTTACTACTCTTGCGGAAGACGAGAATGATGGATCTGAGGTACAAGAGCCTGAATTAATACTTTCGGAAGAAGAAGTTACAAAGGATTCGGTTACTGTTTCATGGGAATCAAGTGGACTACAAGATGTAGAAGAAATTGAAGTTTATTTAAATTTTGAATTGGTGGATACTGTTTCTGCTGACACGACTAGCTATACGTTTGAAGGACTGACGCTGGGAGAAGAGTACACGATTAATCTACTTACTGATAACTATGTATTTTCTAATTACTTATACTCAACGCCATATTGGACTAATGAAGAGCTAGTTCCGGTTTCCATTGAAACGAAAGTAGATGTGCCTATTCAGGATGAATTACTATTGATTCGTGGAAATGAAGAAAGTACAGAAGGAGTTGAGGAAAGCCATTACTTATCCTCGGCTAATGAACTAGTAGAATTATCTTTACCTGTAGGTAGTTTTGAAGCAATTCTTTATAGTGGAAGTGACCCGAGTATTTCAGAATCGATAACCTTCCAAGTACAAGATGGGGTTAATTATGCTAACAATCCGATTGAACTCCAATTCAATTTGGGTGAGATGCGTGAAGAATCCGAACCATTCGAGTTTGAGATTGTTGACGTCGATGAGACTTCTTTTACGATAAAATGGTCAGATGTAACCAAGCTATTAAGTATTAGTTTATTTGGTACTGGCAGTGATTTAGGAGACACTAGAGACTACATAGAACAAATTTTACTAGAAAATGGTGTCACAGAATACACTTTCACTGATTTAACACCAAATATACTTTATAACATCTATTTAGAAATGCAGTATCTCCATGATTTAAGTGACCTTGAATCTGTAAAAGTAAAGACAGATGGAGAAGATGCAGATGCACCAGAAGTTACTTTCGAGAGCGATAATCTAAAACAAGCTGTGTCTGAAGAAGTAGGAGTTCATACTCGTAATGTAACGGAAAAAGATATTGAGTATCTAGAGAATTTGACTGTTACTGACGGTGATATTGCTTCTCTAAAAGGTTTAGAATTAGCTCATAACCTACGATTGCTCTATCTATTAGAGAATAAGATATCTGATTTATCACCAATTGAACAGTTAGAGAATCTTGAAGATCTTTCTATCGGATTTAATCAGGTTCAAGATCTTTCATCATTGGAGAATCTAACAACTCTTAGTTACTTGAATCTAAATAATAATGAAGTATCCGATTTATCTCCAATCAGTAATTTAACGAATTTAATTACTTTAAGAATTGGTTATAACCATATTGAAAATATTGATATTTTAGAAAACTTTAATAAACTCCAATACCTTGATATTTCTAGTAACCCATTATCAGATTATTCGATTGTTGGAGATATACCAACACTTACTGATTTAACGATGTCAGACCTTGGTATTACGGATATTAATTTTCTATCGAACCTTCAGCAATTAAAATCACTATATTTATCGAATAATGCAATCGATGATATACAGGTTCTATCAGGTTTTGACCAGCTAAATAATTTATCATTATCTAGTAACAACATCAGTAACCTAAGTCCATTAGAAGGATTGACGAATCTCCAATCTGTCAATTTACAATCTAACAATATTACGGATATCTCTCCATTAGCTAACTTAACAGAAATTGAATCTTTGAATTTAAGTAATAATCCGATTGAGAGTGTAAGTACTTTAGGAGAGTTATCAAACTTACAGAGTGTTTACTTATATGGAATTGAATTGTCGAATGATGACAACGAGTTATTAGAAAGATTAAGTGAAAATGGTGTATTCGTTTACCACGAAAATTTCATCGATGATCGTCAAGAGGTACCTGAGGAAGAGGACGAAGATACGGATGACGATGGACCGGAAGAAGATGATCCTGCTAATGATGATGACGGATCCAATAACAACGATAACGGTGGAACTGAGGATAACGATACTGGTTCTAATAATGGAGGATCAGAGAACGACAACACTGACTCTAATAATGAAGGATTAGAGAACGATAATACTGGTTCAAATAATGGAGATTCAGATGAAGACGATAATGTCTCTACAGATGCAACAGATGGAGATAATGAAACAGCTGAAGATCAGGATAGCGGAGACTCAGAAGCTGCTGGAACATCCTCTGATACAGACTCAGATGATAAGGATAACCAATTACCGAATACAGCTACGAATACTTTTAATTTAATACTATTTGGTACAGTTATTCTTGTAGCGGGGATGATTAGTCTCTACTTTACACGTAAAACAAAAAACAGCTAATTAATGAATGAAAAAGGGGTCAACAGGAATTTTCCTGATTGACCCCTATCTTAAAATTAATAGAATCCATACAGAATGTTATTTTTTGAAATGGAAAGTACTCCATTATGAACAGTATGGCCTGAAAAGCGATTGTACGTGTTCACTTTTCCTGGAGTAACATAATCCTCTAATTCAATAACCTCAATAATTTCACCGTTCTCTGGATTTATTTTAGCGACTCGTGTAGGATTTTCTGCCTCAAAATTTAAATCCCCAAGTAAAGCATAAACGGTACCATTCAATTCTTCCACACCAAATGCAAAGTAACCGTCTAAGTCAACAATCCAAGCAATATCTTTAGTCTCTGTATCTAATCCTTTAATTAAATGCTGGTCAATTTCTACGTCATTATGTTGCATGATAATATGATTGTCTACAAAAATAGGTTCAGCAATTTCGGGTCCCATTGCTTCACCGTCATAAGGTATTTCATCTATTATCTCGCCTGTTTCCATATTTATTTTATGAAATACATAATCTTTATCTAGTACATAAAGTGAATCATTATGGATAAAAGCCTGAACAAATCTAAGTCGTTCATCAAAAGGTTGGGACCACACTTCGGAACCATCTTCTTTCGACCTAGCCACTAGCTTATAATCCTTTTCGAAATAAAAAATCATTTTTTCATTTGAAGTAATTTCATAATGTCCATTTCTTTTACCTAGTTGAAGAGCATCAATATCTAACGACCATCGTTCATCTCCATTTGTTGCGTCATACGCGTGTAATGAAAATAGGTCTGCGAAAATTTGGTCCTCATCTGACATTTTTCCAAAAATCATATAAAGTACACCATCATCAGAAAACACTTCGCTAAATTCTTCGTAACCTGTTAAATCTATTTCATAGTTAACGTTCCCACTTTGCTTATCAATCGCTCTCAGATAATTGTAATTGTCACTACTTCCAATCGTATGGCTATAGAGATGTTGATCGTCCATTGCTAATTCAATCTCAAATCCATATTTATGCTCTAATGCCCAATTAGAAGAATGATCGGCATTATAAGATATAGCCTTTTTGCTGTCACTACCAATATAATAGGTATCGTTCTCAATGAATGCGTTATGTACCATTTTATAGTCTCGGTCATCAGGAAATTCAGCTTTAGTCCAATTTTCAGTTGGATACTCTGATATCGGAATTGCTTCTACATCAGTTAAATAGTTAGTAGGTATATCCTTTTCTTCCTCTAATTCTTCTTCGGAATTTTCTTCTTCCGCTACTACTTCTTCAGTAGGACTCTCTTCTATTTCTTCATTTACTGCTTGTTCATCTTCATTTTGTGAGCATGCACTTAAAAATAATAGAATAATAGTAAAACAAAAAACAAACTTTTTCATACATATCCTCTCTCTGTCTATGACTTTTGGTAACGGCACCATTAATATGCTAGCTTACCGGACAACTAAAATCAACTAATCTGAAAAAAACTGTAAGCAAGAAATGATGTTTAGTCATTAGTTATTGAAGGTATAAACTTACTAGACTCACATCACTATACAAAGGAGAGGTAAATATGTCAGATATTAGTTATTCTTTTCAAAGTATGTGGAACGAACTTCTAAATGCCTTGCCGAATGTTATCAAGGCGCTACTGTTGTTATTACTTGCATGGCTGATAGCATTAGCAGTGAAAAATATTGTCCAGAAGTTATTTGTTAAGTGGAATTTCCATAAAGCGTTGGCACGTACCCCGATGATCCATGATGAGAAGCAGGGGAAGGATGTATTAGGGAGTTTGGGGAAGGTTGCTTATTTCTTAGTATTTATTTTATTCTTACCTGCAATATTGGATGCACTCAATATGAGATCAGTATCGGGTCCAATTTCCAATATGATGGATAAGTTACTGGGCTTTATCCCAAATATCATTGCAGCTGCATTTATTGTAATAGCAGGTGTCTTTATCGCAAGATTAGTTAAAGAATTATTTACTAACTTTTTCAGAAGCTTGAATCTAGATAAATGGTTTACTAAAATTACCCCTGCTAATACTCCAGATCAGGGAAGGGATATTTCAAAGGCTAAATTGTCGCTCTCGCAAATACTTGGTAATATTATTTACATTTTGATTATTATCCCGGTTATAACAATTGCTTTAGAAGTATTAAATATTCGCACGATTTCAGAACCGATTCAATCTGTTCTAAATAGTGTACTTAATATGATCCCGAATATATTTGTAGCCATTATTTTGGTGATTGCTGGTTACTATTTAGGTAAAGTTATAAGTAGATTATTAACGAGCTTATTACATGGAACAGGTATCAATAATATTTATTCATCACTAGGACTACAACAAGCAAATGCACCGTTTGATTTAGCAAAAGCAATTGGTACAATTGTTAAAGTGTTAATTATTCTATTCTTTACAGTTGAAGCACTAAGTGTATTACAACTAGATGTTCTCAATACGATTGGTAGTGCAGTAATCGTCTATCTACCATTTTTAATAGGTGCTCTTATCATCGTAGGTTTAGGACTTTTCATTGCCAATCTCGTATCGAATTGGCTAAAGAAATATACGAAGAGTGGTTTTTCTGCAGAAATTCTTAAATATACTATAATCGTATTTACAGTGTTTATGGCATTAGACCAGTTACAATTAGCGTCTTCCATCGTTAACCTAGCATTTTTACTAATCTTAGGAGGACTAATGATTGCCTTTGCGATCTCCTTTGGAATTGGCGGAAGAGACTTTGCTAAAAAACAATTATCAAAGTTAGAAAGAAAACTAGAATCAGATAAATCATCATCTTCTTCATCGGATGCAAATAAACCAGACAGCTTTCCACCAAATGAATTTTAATTAAGTAGAAACTAAAAAGGTGAGCCACAATAATAAAGTGGCTCACCCATTCTCATATTTCTATATACGGCCGTTGCCTATCTTTTGTCATTAGGCTGAACAATACATAGGCAATAAGGGAAAGGAATAACGAACTAACAACAGAATGCATTCCGAAAGGTTGTTGCCACCACTGTTCAAAGATTACATAAGAAGTTATCCCGGTGAACATCGATGCTAGCGCACCATACTTGTTTCCCTTTCTCCAATACAACCCGAGCACGATTGGCCATAAGAAAGCTGCCTCTAATCCACCAATTGCAAAAAGATTAAGCCAAATAATTAAATCAGGTGGCTGAACAGCAAGTAAAAATACAACAATACCGAGTACGGCTGTTACCCCAGTACTAATTCTTCTCATTCGTTTGTATTCGATATCAGGATTGACGTAATTAATGTATAGGTCTTTTACGATTGTTGAACTAACTAATAATAGTAATGAATCAACTGACGACATAATCGCTGCCAAAGGTGCTGCTAAAACGACTCCGGCTAACCAAGTCGGAAGTACGTGTAGCGCAATTTCCGGCATTACTTTGTCGCCAATTTCGATTCCTGGCAAAATAGGTCGTGCAAAAACACCGATTAAATGCATGTTTAGCATAATAAAACCAACAACAATTGTACCAATGATAAGTGCGCGGTGTAAGGATGCGCTACTTTTATAAGACATTGCTCGTATAGCAATTTGAGGGAGAGCAATCACCCCAACCCCAACTAGAATCCAAAAAGACGAAACGTATGTAGGTGTTAATGTTCTTTCTGCCCCGTATGGAGAAATTAAGTTAGGATTCTCTTGTTTTAGGTCTTGAATAATATTTTCTACCCCGCCGCCTGCTATAATGACGGCTATCAACAATACAAGTGTACCAATAAACATAATAATCCCTTGTACGGTATCTGTTGTAACAACGGCGCGGAAGCCTCCAAGTGTTACATAAATTAAAACCGTACCGACAAAAATAAATAGTGCTGTTGTATAAGACAGTCCAGTTAGCGATTCTATAAGACGAGCTCCACCAATCCATTGTGCAGCCATGGCAGAAAATAAAAAGATAATAATACTTAATGAAGACAGTATGACTACGCCATGGGAATCGTATCTCTTTTTTAAATAGTCGATAATCGTCACGGATTGGTATTTCTTAGTGATAATTGCGAATTTTTTCCCTAAAATCATTAGCGTAAAATATCCAGTTACAACTTGAATAACAGCAAGTAATACCCAACCTAGCCCCTCGTTGTAAGCTACCCCTGGTCCACCGATGAAGCTAGATGCACTTCCGTATGTTGCTGTCATGGTCATTGCAAGGACAAATCCACCAAGGCTTCGGCCGCCTAAGTAATAATCTTGCATATAATTTGTTGAACCCATTTGTCGTTTACTCGCATACAAACCTATAATAAAAATAATTCCAACTGTAAGAAATAAAGTTAAGGTAGCTTCCCAGTTCATATATCTGACTCCTCTTCATCTAATGGAATATTAACAAAAAATTTCTTCACGATTATGAAAACTAGAAGAGAGATCAAGATAAAACCTATGATACAGCTATAAAAGAACCATGCTGGGAAACCAAGAATATAGGTGTATTCATCAACCTCTTTGCTACCTAGGCCATATGCAAAACCAAACCACCATAAAAAATGGAATACAACTAAAGAGATACCAAAAAGTGCTTCTCTATTTGCGATTGTATAACGACGATCGCTCGCTTGTAGCTTTTGAGTCGGTGGCATAACGATAAACCTCCTTTGGTCCATTTTCCGAAAAAATCTGTTTTGCCTACTATTATATCCAATTATTCTCTCAAATCTAGATGATTAATGTAAAGTTAAACGATTAGGAACGTAAACTGCTATATCAGCTTAGAAATGAAAAAGAGACAGATAGCTTAAAGCTAGTCTGCCTCTTGAAAACATTTCTATTATTTTTCTTCTGGATAAGGGTCTATCGTTTGGATTGTGCCATCTTCGTTGTACGTAATCTCCGTGAACTTCATCGAACGTTGATGGTTTAAGCCACCAGATAGAGAAGCGTCATGGTAGAATAAGTACCATTTACCTTTGAACTCTACAATAGATTGATGTGTCGTCCAACCTAGAACTGGATTTAAGATGGTTCCTTGATATACGAACGGACCATCTGGTCTATCACTAATCGCATACGCAATCTTATGTGTGTTACCAGTAGAATAAGATAAGTAATATTTACCGTTATATTTATGAATCCAAGGAGCTTCAAAGAATCTTCTTTCTTCGTCACCAGCAAGAATTGGGTTTCCATCTTTATCAACGATAGCAATTTCTTTTTTAGTACCTTCTTTAAAAGATTTCATGTCCTCATTTAGTTCCCAAAAGATTGGGCCTAATGCAGGTGCGTCTGCTGGAATTTCTTCAGGGTTTTCTACATATTCGCCTGTTTGCCATTTTTCTAATTGGCCACCCCATAGTCCACCAACATACATGTATGCGCGGTTATCATCGTCTACAAATACTGCAGGATCAATACTGTAGCTACCTTCCATGTAGTTTTCTTCTGGTGTAAATGGCCCTTCTGGACGATCACCTGTTGCTACTCCGATGCGGAAGATACCGTCTTTATCGCGAGCAGGGAAATAGAAATAATATTTACCGTTTTTAAATGCAGCATCCGGTGCCCACATTTGACGGCTTGCCCAAGGAACATCATTAACATGTAGTACTTGACCATGATCCACTACTTCTGAATCGACGTCTTCCATGGAGAATACATGATAATCTTCCATTTTATATTGGTCACCATTGTCATTAGATGGTTCGTCATGTTCTAAGTCATGAGAAGGATAGATGTATAATTTTCCTTCGAATACGTGTGCAGATGGGTCTGCAGTATAAAGATGAGTAACTATTGGTTTGTTTTGTTCAGGCTTTGTCATTTACAATAACCTCCATAAATAAATAGTAATCGCTAACAATTATCATTATAGCAAAAGCGAATGACTTTGTATATCCAAAAGACAAACTATCTTATTTATTATAATCATAAAATAGAGTTCTCCATTTGCACTACGTTTACAGTCACAATTTGTTAACAAATTACATTCAATTAAGTCCAAATACTAGATGAAAAGCTGTTAGGTTATATAAAATAGTAAAGTATGGTGTTAGTATGAAGGTTTCTATACATAACTATACTTACAATTTAAATCAATATTTTATGACGAGATAACCGAATGATTTTACAGTAAAAGGAAATTAAAAGAATAGGTTGGGATAAAGTTGGCGGAGTGGGTACTTAAATATAAAAAAACAATTGCAATCGTATTTCTACTATTAGCAGCAGTCAGTGCGGTTGTTCAGTTCGGTGTATCTGTAAATTATAATATGGCAGATTACTTACCAGAAGAAGCGCCTTCTTCAAAAGCAATGGAGATTATGGAAGAAGAGTTTGAAGGTACAGTTCCGAATACACGCGTTATGATAAAAGACGTAACGATTCCTGAAGCGTTAAATTATAAGGAAGAGTTACTAGATATTGAAGGGGTTAATGATGTTATGTGGTTAGATGATGCCACAGACATTAAGACCCCAATAGAAATGATGGATTCTGACACGGTAGAATCCTATTATAAAGATTCAACTGCGCTATTCTCTTTGGCAATTGAAGAGGGGGAAGAGGTAGCAGCGACAGAAGCTATTTACGAATTAATCGGTGACGATAATGCAATTGCTGGAGAAGCTGTTAATACAGCGGATTCTCAAAAAATGGCTGGAACGGAATCTATGTATGCCGCAGCTCTTTTAATTCCGATTATTATCATTATATTGATATTGTCTACAAATTCTTGGGCTGAGCCTGTGTTCTTCTTAACGGCAATAGGTGTGTCGGTATTAATTAATTTAGGTACAAATATATTCATCGGTGAGGTTTCCTTTGTAACACAATCGGTGGCACCAATTTTGCAGCTCGCGGTATCACTTGATTATGCCATCTTTTTACTTCATAGCTTTAATGATAATCGTAAACGAATGGGTGATCCTCATAAAGCGATGCTGAAAGCTATGAAAAGCTCATTTCCTGCTATTGCTTCAAGTGCATCCACGACGTTCTTCGGATTTATGGCACTTTCCTTAATGGAATTTGAGATTGGTTCGGACTTGGGTATTAATCTAGTGAAGGGGATATTACTGAGCTTTATCAGTGTTGTTATTTTCTTACCAGCTATTACGATGCTGTTCTACAAGTGGATAGATAAAACGGAGCATCGTCCGTTAATACCTCCTATAAAAGGTGTAGGAAAATTTGTTGTAAAAATACGTTACATTGTAGTAATTGTTGTAGCTATTCTTATTATTCCTGCATTTTTAGCTCAGAGTAATACAAACTTTATTTATGGAATTGGAGAACAACCAGAGACAACAAGAACTGGCAGTGACAAAATTGCTATTGAAGAAGAATTTGGTCAACTAACCTCAATTGTATTACTTGTGCCTAAAGGTGATTTGGTAAAGGAAACGAAACTTACAGAAGAAATGGAGAATCTACCTTCTGTTAAAAATGTTTTAAGCTACACAAATACGGTTAGTCCCGTAATTCCGCCAGATTATTTAGATGAATCGGTAACAGAACAATTTTACTCTGAAAATTATGCACGAATCATTATTAATACAGAAAGTGAAGCAGAAGGTGAGGAGAGCTTTGCTTTTATAGAAGAAGTACAAGAGAAAAGTAATCTTTTATACGATGATGTCTACCTTTTAGGAGAAGGTGTTACGCTCTATGATATAAAGGAGACAGTGGAAAGAGATAATTCACTTGTAAATATATTGACGGTTGTCACAATTGCAATTGTTCTTTTAATTACATTTCGATCGATTTCCTATCCAATCATTTTATTATTGACGATTCAAACAGCCGTATGGATTAACCTTTCGTTTCCATACTTTACTGACTCACCACTCGTATTTGTTGGGTACTTAATTATAAGTACGGTGCAATTAGCAGCTACTGTCGACTATGCCATTCTATTTTCAGAAGCATATAAGGAGAAACGAAAGGTATTACCTAAATCACAAGCATTAAAAGAAACCTTGGATGAGAAATTGTTCTCTATCATTATTTCTGCATCTATTTTATCAAGTGTCGGCTTTATCCTATGGTTTACATCAAGCAATCCAATCGTATCTTCTATTGGTCTCTTGTTAGGAAGAGGAGCATTGTTAGCATTTGTGTTAGTAGTATTTTTCTTACCTGCGATGCTTTATCTATTCGATAGAGTCGTCCAAAAAACAACTTGGAGATCAACTGATAATAAGGGGAGTGAACGAAATGAAGAGAATATTTAGTATGCTTATCTGTCTTATGCTCGTGACTATGATTGTATCCCCAGTATATGCTGAAGATATAGGGAGTGAGCCAGCAGCAGTATATGAAAATAAAGATGAAGTAATTTATGTGAATCTAACCTCAGATGGACAAACAAATAATATGTACGTGGTGAATGGCTTTCAAGTTACAGAGCCGGGAAAAATAATAGACTATGGTGAATACAACGAGGTAAAAAATTTAACGAGTCTAGCAGAGATTGAGCAAAATAACGATGAAGTCCGTTTTCTAGCTGAAGAGGGAGAATTTTATTATCAAGGGACATTTGAAAAAAGTCAGCTACCATGGGATATTTCAATTCGCTATTTTTGGAATGGGGAAGAAGTAAACCCGAAAGAAAAGTTAGGAGAAAGTGGTAAATTAAAAATAGAGATTCAGGTTAATCAAAATGAGGAAAATAGTGTATTCAATGATTATTATTTACTACAAATAGGGGTGACCACAGAGCCTGAAAAAGTGAAAGTTCTGCAATCGGAAAATGGCACAATCGCTAACGTTGGTGAAAAAGAGCAAATTACTTATACCGTTATGCCAGGTCAAGATGAACGATTTACAATAGAGGCAGAAGCTAATAACTTTGAATTAGCTCCGATTGAAATTAATGCGTTGCCTGCAAATATAGCCGTAGAGAAGCCAGATACGGAGGAAATGACAGAAGATATCACGACCTTATCAGATGCTATAGCATCGATTGATGAAGGGGTTGGGGATTTACAGACAGGATTAAGCGAACTTGAAGATGGGTTAGGAGAATTAAATGATGGCTCTTCTGAATTTTATCAAGGTATCGAAAAAATATCTGCGTCCTCAAATGAATTAACGAACGCGTCGAATGAAATTAAGAATGCGTTACATGCGATCGATCAATCCTTATCGGGTCAAACGGATGATGTAGATTTTTCTGCACTTGGCCAATTGAGAGATGGTTTGAAAGAAATGAAGGAAGGACTAGGTACGGGGCAAGAAAGTTTAAAGCCGCTCAAGGATAGCTATGAGAAAAGTTTAGATGCGCTAGAAACGGCCATTTGGAGCATTCCAGATAGTGTGTTAAAAGAAGAGGAGATTAACAGCCTGTTAGAAAGTAACGCTGATCCAAATATAATCAGTGAGCTTTTAAAAACGTATGAAGCAGCTAAACAAATTCAATATATTTACGATGAAACGCAGGCTGCATTTCAAGCTGTTCCTACCGCACTTTCTCAAATGGATCGTTCATTATTGGAAGTAAGTGGTGCACTTGATGAAATGATTACAGGGTTAGATAATTTAGATAGTCAAAGTCTATTGGATGGAATTAATCAATTACAACAAGGTATTCGAGTATTATCAAGCAATTATGATCATTTTCACGATGGATTAGTTGAATATACGGATGGTATAGATACTGTGGCTTCGTCTTATGGAGATATAGATAAAGGTATCCATGATCTCCATAATGGTACAATGCAAATTAGTGACGGTGTTGGCGAACTGAAAGATGGTACAAGTGAGCTTGCGAGTGAAACAACTAATATGCCACAGGAAATGGAACAAGAAGTAGAGAAAATGCTTGAGGAATTTGATTTCTCAGATTATGAGCCTGTCTCCTTTATTTCGGATAAAAATGAAAAAATACGGACCGTCCAATTTGTTATGAAGACGGAAGAATTGATTGTAGAAGAAAAAGAGGAAGTTGCCGAAGAAGCACAACAGGAGCAGAAAAGCTTTTGGCAAAAGTTCTTAGATTTGTTTCGATAACAATTAGAGAAATATAAAACCGAGCGACATTTTTGTCGTTCGGTTTTTTTAGCCAAGGTAAACAAAGTCGCTTAAGTTAGACAATTTGGATTGGTTCCGTAGATGAAACTGGTTCTAGCAACTTTTTAATGCCTACTACCACTGTTGATGGGTCAGAACCTTCTACAATAATGGTCATTGGCTTATTCTTCTTGATTGTTAGTGAGAACACTACTAATTTAGAAAGGTCTTTTAAGCAAACTTTTTTATGATCGTACAAAACATATAAATTACAATCTGACTGTTTCTCAATCATATGTAATCCTAATGTCTCTCTAATCGTTAATGTTTTTTCTAATTGTATTTGAATCGATGTAATTTGTTTCATTGTATGATATTCCTCCTCAAAATCTCGTTGTAGTTTATTCTTTGTTTACTAATATATACACCGAAATTGAGAAGATTAAACGTTTCTTGACGTTACAGTTCATTAACAATACCTTTACAGGACATCATATAGATTCGGTTACTTTTTTTAATTTTTCGTAAAATTGATTCAAATGAACAATTCTTGCCTCTCGTAAGTATTCCTCACCGTCCACAAATAATAGTATTACAGGTGCTGTAAAAACGAGAAACCTTCCTGCGATTTGTGGAAAATCATCTACGACAGTGTAACCAAATGAAATCATCGGGAATTCATTGAGTATATCTTCAATTTGAGGATATAAACTATGACAAACACTACAACCATTTTTCGAAATATATAATAAGGCTAATTTGTTGTTACGTAACCAGTTATCTAATTGCTCAGTTGTTTGGATCGTAATGGACGCCATATTTATCACCTGCCATAATAATAGTACGTGTTATTGTATCATAAGAGAGAAGGGAGTAATAGGAATGTGCGGTCGCTTTACTTTAGCATTATCGAAAGAAGTAATTGAATCGACGTTAGATGTTTATTTGGACGTATTGGAACCTAGCTATAATATTGCACCCACGCAGCGTGTCCTTTCTATCGTTCAAGGTAAGGAGGAGAAAAGAGCTGGTTTTATGCGTTGGGGTTTGATTCCTTCGTGGGCAAAGGATAAAAAGATCGGCAGTCGCATGATTAATGCACGAAGTGAGACAGTAGATAAAAAGCCATCATTCAAACATTTACTATCTCGTAGACGTTGTTTAATTGTAGCGGATGGCTTCTATGAATGGGATCAGCATGGTAAAGAAAAACAGCCTTATCGCTTTTTACTAAAAAACAATCCTGTTATTACTTTCGCTGGCTTGTGGGATCGTTGGGAAGAGGAAGATAATGAAATTATTAGCTGTACCATCCTTACAACAGATGCGAATGAAGATATGAATAAATTCCATCATCGCATGCCTGTTATTTTGGATGAGCAGAAGCGAGAGAAGTGGTTAGACAGAAGCATAACGAATCATGAATCGTTAAAAAGTTTACTAACTCCACTTCCAGAAGGAGAAATAACATATTATCCCGTATCTAAAAATGTGAATAGTCCAAAGAACAATCATTCAGAATTACTTAATTCCTTGTGAGTAAATAAAAAACCAGTGGGTGTTTTCACTCACTGGCAGTTAACATGTTTAGAACATATCTCCGTTAAATATAGAGTTTTTAACGACTACATAGTCAACATTTCTAAGCGAATCAATTGTTTTTCCGCCTGCATAAGAAATCGATGATTGTAAGTCTTGTTCCATCTCGGTTAATGTATCTTCTAGCTTTCCTTTATAATTCACAAGCATTCTTTTACCTTCAACATTTTTACGTTCACCTTTTTGATATTCAGAAGCGGAACCAAAGTATTCCTTATATAATGTTCCGTCTTTTTCTACTAATTCACCTGGTGATTCTTCGTGTCCTGCAAAAAGAGAGCCAACCATAACCATTGAAGCTCCAAAGCGGATTGATTTCGCGATATCACCATGATGGCGAATTCCTCCATCCGCAATGATAGGTTTAGAAGCAGCTTTCGCACACCATTTTACAGCTGCCAATTGCCATCCACCTGTACCGAATCCTGTTTTTAGTTTTGTAATACAAACTTTACCAGGTCCAATGCCGACTTTGGTTGCATCTGCTCCAGCATTCTCCAGTTCGCGGACTGCTTCAGGTGTTCCAACATTTCCAGCAATAACGAAAGTTTCTGGTAAATGTTTTTTTAAGTGTTGAATCATTTCAATCACAGAGATCGAATGACCGTGAGCTATA
The DNA here is from genome assembly GCF_014206945.1 of Gracilibacillus halotolerans. Taxonomy (GTDB): domain Bacteria; phylum Bacillota; class Bacilli; order Bacillales; family Amphibacillaceae; genus Gracilibacillus; species Gracilibacillus halotolerans. Next base: position 71,488 of record NZ_JACHON010000009.1, on the reverse strand, counting down.
TCGATTGTAACGTAATCAGGAATTAAATTTTCTTTCGCCAATTCTTCTACGAATCCATATTCTTCTTCCTTCACTCCAACACTGATGGAAGTAACTAAGTCTTCACTTTGCATCTTTTTAATAAAATCTTTTCTTGTATGGGGCTCAAAACGGTGCATAATATAGAAAAAATTATTTTTTGCGAGATAGTAAGCAACTTTTTCATCTATGATTGTTTGCATATTAGCTGGTACAACTGGTAAACGAAAAGTATGTTTTCCTAACTGAATAGATGTATCACATTCAGATCGACTGTTAACAATACATTTTGCTGGAATTAACTGAATATCTTCATAATCAAACACTTTATCCATGGGATAACACTCCTATATACGAATGATGTTTATGGCGATAACTAAAAACATTCGCCTTTAGTAATATAGTATATTAAAGAAGGGATGTCAAATAAATCAATAGAATAGTTAACAGTATAAGTAATAGTAGACTTGTAAAGTGTTTGGATAAGCAGTCGCTTAATCAGGAGATTATATAGAAATAAATGACGAATAACCGAACGTTGTTGAATCTGTTTATATGTAAACAAAATTAGGAGGAATATCTCTGGGTAAAGAGGAAAAGCTAAAAAATCATGATTTATAGTTCTTTTTTATAATTAATATCTATAAAATAACGAAAGAAGGCCCATACACAAATAAATTTTTTTTGATATGATTAAGTAGGAAAGGGGGGAGAAGAATGTCGCAAAGTGATGAAAGATTGTTTTCAATGCTTATGTATGTATTAAGTTTTTTTACTGCAATTATTGGACCATTAATTATTTGGTTGATGAAGCGAGAGGATTCGGAATATGTTGATTTCCACGGTAAGCAATATTTTAACTTTTTCTTATCCTATACTATATATGGAATCGTAGCTTCTATATCAATAATAGTACTAATTGGCCTATTACTAGCACCTGTTGTTGCAATCATGTATTTTGTCTTTACTATTATCGCAGCGGTTAAAGCGTACAATGGGGAAATGTATAAAATTCCTCTTGTTATTCAATTCTTTAAGTAATTTACAATATACCAGAACATACATAAAAAGAGCAGCTCTTACTATGCGCTGCTCTTTAGCTCTTAACAAAGGAAGTATAAAATTCTGATTGAATGTCAAGCGCAAGCAGCCTACCCTCGAGGTCTTAAGTAAAGCTATTCTGTGGCAAAGGACGCCACATTAAGCCTTACTTAAGCTTGTTGGTGGTGAAAAAGGTACTAGCGCTTTATTTATATTCATTTATTCTGTTACTTCAATTGATTTTTTCGGCATCGTATGTAATCCATTAGCTGTAGTATGTGCATAGATTTCATACGTTCCAGGTTCAGTGAAGGTTACTTCTGCAACATACTCACCGTCTTCGGTATGCTCTCCAAGAATGTGTGTAGTGTTATCCTCGTCTTCTACATTCCAATACTCAAAATCCACTTCTTCTGCATCTAAAATAGGTTCTCCGTTAGAAGTTACAATTGCCTTAAGTTCAACAGTTTCGCCAACGGTAGCTTGTTCAGGTAATGGGAAATCCACTTCTAAGCCTGCAACATCATGATCGGAGTGCTCTTCGTGTGTATCATCTGAATGATGATCCTCTTCATGAGCTCCTTCATTATTATCTGAGGAACACCCAAATAAGAATAAGCAAAAAACTACTAACATTATCCATTTCTTCATATATGGAACCTCCAAAAAATGTTTTCTTAGGTATATTTCTGTAATTGATAATACCAATAAATCATAAAATTGCAATGACTAAATAGTGAACAATTTAGCTTTACAAAGATCGAAAGATAAATTATAATAAAAAAGCTTTTAAAATGTAAATCGTAATCATTATGATTTAGAGGTGAATATATGATTAAGAAATTATCTATTATTTTAAGTGCGCTATTTTTAGTTGCGTGCGGTGCAGAACAAGCAAAAAATAATGTTGAAAGTACAGAAACATTGCAAGTTTACACAACAATTTATCCATTGGCTTATTTTACAGAACAAATTGGTAGTGATCATGTAGAGGTATCTACGATTCTACCAGCAGGCTCAGATCCACACAATTTTGAACCTACTTCTAAGACGATGGTTGATATCGCAGATTCGGACTTATTTATTTTTAATGGAGCACAATTAGAAATTTTCGCGGATAAAATATCTTCCACTTTAACAAATGCTGATGTAACGGTAATGGAAGCTGCAGACGGAATAGTGTTCGAGGAAAACCATAAGGAAGAAGAGCATCATCATGAAGAAGATGAGCACAGTGAAGATCATCATCATGAGCATAATCACGACGAGGATCATTCACATGACGATCATTCACATGGTGATATCGATCCGCATATTTGGTTAGATCCTCTATATGCCGTTCAAATGGCAGAGAATATAAAGGAGTCATTAATCGAATTAAAGCCAGAGCACAAAAACAAGTTTGAAAATAATTTTCATGAACTAAAAGAACGACTACTTACATTAGATGAAGAATTTCATGAGCAAATTTCAGAGGCAAAACGTAAAGAGTTAGTAGTTACTCATGCGGCTTATGGGTACTGGGAACAAAGATATGGTATTGAACAAATAGCGATTACGGGTATTTCTCCGTCTGATGAGCCAAGCCAAAAGAAGTTAGAAGAAATTATTGAAATCGTGAAGGAAAAAAATATCGGATTTATTCTGTTTGAGCAGAATGTACAACCAAAAGTGGCGCAGGTTATCCAGCAAGAAGCTGGTGCAGATATATTGTATTTGCATAATCTATCGGTTTTAACAGAAGAAGAAGTTGAAGCGAATGAAGATTATTTTACTTTAATGAAGAGGAATTTAGAAGTAATTGACAAGGCTTTAGAAGAATAAAAAGTAGACTGGGATAGAATTATTTAATCATACAACAAACCGAACGATTCGTTAGAATCAGTTATGTTTGTATGCTTTTATAATTACTTCGCTAAAACACTTCGCTTTCCGCAGGCAACGCTTCAACTAATTACAAAAGTTCAATTGAACTTTTGTAATGGATTTTCAGCTGTTGCTTTCCTGCAGGAGTCTACGTGTTTTTGCTGCGTAATTTATATCTCATTTTTAATTGTTCGCCTTTAATATTGTTATGTCCAGAATAGTTTAGCACACAATATGGAATTGTAAGTACCATATCGTCTTTGCACCAAAGTACAGGAGACAAATAATATATGGTAAATAAGAGAATTATCGGTCAAATTATAAGAGATTTATGCGAACGCAAAGGTGTCAAAATACATGAGGCAAACGCATGTAGGAATCATATGCACTTGTTAGTGAGTGTCCCACCAAAATTAAGCGTATCTCAATTTATGGGATATTTAAAAGGGAAAAGTATTTTGATGATATTTGATCGTCACGCCAATCTTAATTATAAATACGGAAATCGCAAGTTTTGGTTCCGGGGTTACTACGTAGATACAGTGGGTGGAAATAGAAAGAAAATATAGGATCATATTAGGAAGCAGCTCAAAGAAGATTGCATGACTGACCAATTAACAATCTTCGAAGAGTTTGATCCGTTTACAGAAAAAACAATAAACAATAAAGGATTCTTTTAGGATTAGTGAGTGAATGTGGTGCAAGAGGGAGAACCATTCGGTGGGCCTTTCAGGCCGAGCACAAAAAATAGCACGAAAACCCAATCAAATCATGAAAATGATATAAATAGCCAAGTCAAAATACAAGACTCCTGCAGGAAAAGCAACAGCCGAAAATCCATTACAAAAGTTTTTATATAACTTTTGTAATTAGTTGAGGCGTTGCCTGCGGAAAGCGAAGTATTTTGACTTGGCTTTAGTATAACATTTGGATTTTGTATTATGAAACTTACTTCTGCCCCAGTCTCTCTTCTCATTTTATGGTATGAAAAATCTACACATGTGTAAGTGCGCCGTTAGCTTCAGGTAATTCTTCCATATTAATTCGATTCATTTTACAAAAATGATTCAAAAAGTTCTTAGCTAGATTATAATCATCTGATTCCTGTTTTAAAGTAACGATATCCGCTAAAATTTGTGCCATCCATTCATTGTCAAAATAACGAGCTCTACCTGTATTCCATGTTGGCTTATGAGGTGACTTCTCGTTCGAATAATATTTCCAAAAAGACATCTTTTCCGATTCCTCTTCTGTAAGCTGTAATTTGTATACAGAATGAGAAGGGATATATCCATCTTCGCAAAACTTACCGATGAAATCCTCTTTTACCATAAAAGCACCTAATATATATCGATCTTTTTCAGGCATGTTCGTATCTCTCGCTGTTAAAAGACAGACACTGTTTGGATGTACACGTGATGGTTTCTTTGGTTGTCCCTTGCTTTGTCCGCTCTTAAAAACATCATAGAAAATTCTCCACTCCGTGAATGCCTTTTCCTTGTCCTCTTCGTCACACCAAAAAGCCAATTGCGACTCTGGATGAAGCTTATGATTTCTCATAAGTTTTTCGTGTTCGACTCGAAGCTTTTGCTCGATGCGATGACGCTTTCGATTTTCTTCTCTTTGTAGTAATTCATCCTGTTTTTCTTTTTGCTTTTTTTGTATCACATTTTTAAGTGAATGAGCAATTTTTTCATTATCTATCTTAAGAAATTTTCCAAATGCATCAGGGAACACGAATTTCTTAATATCTGATTTGAATTGTATCTCTATAATTGATCCGTCCTGCCCAACTACACTACCTTTTCCGAAATGTTCATGCCTTACTATTTTATCGATTAAATTCATCCGCTTTTCTCTCCCTCATATTGAACTTTGACAAGCTACTTTACTCTTTCGACATTTTTAAAAAGGTAGGTACGATTAGGAATTACCTAATAAGCCTTTACGTGGAAAGAGAGATAAAAAAAGCGTACTCAAATTCTAACAAAAAGAAGCGCCGAAAGAATTTGAAATACGTCAATTAACGAACTCTACTTTACATTGTAACATGTTCTAGAAAAATACACAAATTTTCTATTGACACAAGAAAAATATATAGTGTATTATATAAGGTTATTTAAAAATGACATTATTTTTATTTATGGAATGTATGATTAAGATTGCGCATATTATTTGGAACATATTTAGGAGCTCAGATCGGATAAAAAATGAAACGTTTTTCTGTTCTTTAACGTAAGAATAAGTAATGAGTAAAGGAAAGGGGACGTCGGTATTGAGTTTATTTAAAAGAATGAAAACTTTTATGAAGAGCGAGCTGCCTGCTAAGGAGAACAGTCTAAATGATTTGCAAAAACAAGTAGAGAAGTCCATTCGTGAGTTAAAAGTTAAAATAGAAACAATTGAAACACATGTCCAACGTACTGAACAAGAAATAATAGAAAAGAACCAATTAGCTGATAAATATAGTAGATATGTGGAAAAAAGTACAGGTGAAGCAGATAAAAGTAATTTCAAGCTACAAGAACAAAAGGCAAAAAAAGAAATAATCGAGTTGAAAAAAACTAAAAAACAATTAGTAGAAGGCCTAGTTCGTTTGCAACAACAATATGATAAAATGGATGATACCTATACCGACACGATTCAACGTATCCAGAGTATAGAAGTGGAGTTGAAAAATAAACAAGAGGAAGGTAACTTACAAACAAATTTAAAACAACTAGAAGAAGAGTCAATGAGACAACTATTTGAAGCAGAAGCGTTATTAGAGTTAAGAAAAGATCCTTATTAATTCATAGAAATACCATTTGCTAAGGGGGGATAATGAATGATTTTACATTATAAATGTCCAAATTGTGGTTCAGATATGAAATATGACAGTGAATCAGGGAATTTGTCATGTAGTAGCTGTGGAAATAACGAACATATCGATTCATACGATGAGATACATATTGAAAAAACATTCGAAGAAGAGGAAGCAAAGGAATATCAATGTGAGAACTGTGGAGCGGTTGTCATAACAGATGCGGACACAACTGCAACATCTTGTAGCTTTTGTAGGGCGCCAGTCGTATTGGCGGATCGTCTATCTGGTGATCTAGCACCAGCTCGAGTAATTCCATTTACAATTAGTAAGGAAGAAGCAATGGCTGCTTTTAAGAAATGGTGTAAAAATGGCCGCCTCACACCAAAAGGGTTTATGACAGCAGATCGTGTCAAAAGCGTCACAGGAATCTATGTACCATTTTGGATGTATGATTTAGATAATGATATTGAAGTGAAAGCGACTGGTACAAAAGTACGGACGTATACGAGAGGGGATTATCGTTATACCGAGACCCATTATTATGATGTATATCGATCATTAGAAGCGCGTTATGTAAAAGTTCCAGTTGATGCATCGGAAAAGATGGATGACGAGCTTATGGATAAATTGGAGCCATATAACTACAGTGAGTTAAAAGATTTCAAAACACCTTATTTAGCTGGGTATTTAGCAGAGAAATATAATTATACGGATGAGCAATTATTCGGTAGAGTTAAGTCGAAAATACAATCGTTTGTTGATACATATATTAAGTCGACAATTTCAGGCTATACATCGGTAACCTATCAGCAGCGAGACATTCGAACAAAGCCAGTAAACAGTGATTACGTTCTACTCCCAGTCTGGATGGTGTACTACGACTTTGATAAGAAAGAGCACACATTCGCAATGAATGGTCAAACAGGAAAAATCGTCGGTAAACCACCTGTAAGTTATAAAAAAGTAGCGTTATGGTTCTCTAGTATTAGTGCGTCTGTGTATGCGATATTCTTAATCATAACGCTCATACTTGGGGGTGGTTATTGATGAAAAAAGTTCTTATTACGTTACTACTACTATTCGCAATTATACCTTTTTCTGTAATGCAAGCGGAAAGTAAACATGTATACGATAACGCAGACATTTTAACGGAAAGTGAGGAGCAAGAAATAGAACAACTTGCAGCCCAATACAGCGAAGAGAAAGAAATACAGTACATTATCTTAACTGCAGATGAAATACACTTACAGCGCCGAGATGTTGTAAAATATATGGGTGATTTCTATGATGAGGAAGCTCCTGGCTACGATAAACCACATGGAGATACCGCCATGCTAACGATTGACATGGAAAATCGTGAAGTATTCTTAAGCGCATTTGGCGAGCGTCCAATGAACTATTTAGACGATGAACGATTAACTCAAATCCGTGAATATATTACACAAGACTTAACGAATGAAAATTATCTAGCTGCGAGTAAAAAGTTTTTTGAAAAGGCTGATCGTTATTTAGAAGTAAATCCAATAATTAATCCAGATAGTATACTATTGAAATGGTGGTTCCAAGTATTGATTGCTGTTTTGATCGGTGCTGTTATAGTCGGAACAATGGTATTTAATCTAGGTGGTAAAGTAACAGTTAATCACCAAACTTACTTTGATCCGAAACAATCACGAATTCGTAACAGACATGATCGATACGTACGTAAAACAGTCACACGAACAAAAATTCCTAAGAATAATAGTTCTGGTGGAAGCGGCGGTGGTGGCGGTGTCACCGGTGGTGGTCGCTCCTTCTCTGGTAGCCGTGGTGGATTCTAATATAGAAAGGATGATTAGATGTTTAACTTGTTTAAGGATCAATTTTCAGACGTAATCGAATGGGATGAATTTCGCGATGATATGATTTTTTGGAAATGGCGAAATAATGAAGTTAAAAAAGGAAGTAAGTTAATTATTCGTCCAGGCCAGGACGCAATATTTTTTGATCAAGGTAAAATTGAAGGGATTTTTAAAGAAGAGGGCGAATATGAAGTTGAATCTGAAATCGTTCCATTTCTTTCTACACTAAAAGGATTCCGATTTGGTTTCAACAGTGGAATGCGAGTAGAAGTACTTTTCGTTAATACGAAAGAATTTACCGTGAAATGGGGAACAAAAAATGTCATTAACATCCCTAGTCCAAGTTTACCAGGTGGTATCCCAATACGAGCAAATGGTACTTTTCAATTTAGAGTCCTTGATTATGTAAAGCTCATTGATAATGTCGCAGGTGTAAAAAACAGCTATTTAGTTGAGGACATTCGTATACGTATCTCAGCAATTCTCGACCAATTACTTATGAAATGGATTGCGAGAGAAGGAAAAGACATGTTTAATTTGCAGGCTAATTCCTTTGAGATAGGAGAAGGGATTAAAGAAGATTTAGACATGCAAGTCAATCGAGACGGATTTGAAATTACTCGATTTAACATTATGAGCTTTAATTATCCGAAAGAAATCCAAGATATGATTACTAAGTCAGCTTCTCATGGGATGATTGGAGATATGCAACGTTATAAAGACGTTTCTGTTACAGATGCGATTGCTTCCGGAAATTCACAAGGTGGCAATAGTGCAACAGATATGGCAGGAATGATGATGGGTATGCAAATGGCGAAGGAAATGATGAAGGATTCAGATGAGAAGAAAGATTCTGATTCATCTTCTAAACAACAGCCGGCAACGAACAATCAACAAACAACGAACAATGCTAATATTCCGAATTTCTGTCCAAACTGCGGAACAAAGACAGGTGGAATGAATTTCTGTGGTAACTGTGGTCATAAATTGACTTAAGTGCTTTAAATCCGTTAAAGAGAGTCGATGCTTGAAAAATAATGCAAGCTATGGCAAAGTTATCTATAGACAACTTTATAAGGAAACATGTGGGGGGACCGGTGTTGCCGGTTGAGATAGTATCCGATAGATACGGACTCTTTGAACCTGATCTGGGTTGTGCCAGCGTAGGGAACATATAGGTATGATCATCATATATGCGCTCTAGGCTTTTGCCTAGAGCTTTTTATATTGTAAAAGGCTTTTTATTTCACTTATGCCTTAAATTTTTCGTATATATGGGTCAGATGAGATCCCTCTGTATGTCCACTCCTTATGATAGTTGAACAACATAATTAGAATATGGGGGATAAAAATGCGTAAATATTGGACGAGTTTCACAATTGTTTTGGTTGTTATCTTGCTAGCAGCATGCGGCGGCGGAGAAGAGACAACAGATACAGAATTAACCGACGTTACATTAGTTTTAGATTGGACACCGAACACGAACCATACAGGTATCTATGTAGCAGAAGAAAATGGATACTTTGAAGAACAAGGTATTAACGTGGATATTATCATGCCAGGTGAGTCAGGACCAGAGCAGACAGTAGCATCTGGACAGGCGGAATTTGCCATTAGTGCACAAGAAACAGTTACAGAAGCTAGAGTACAAGACATTCCAATCGTATCCATTGGGGCGATCATTCAGCACAACACTTCTGGATTTGCCGCACCGACAGAATATGGCATTACATCACCGAAAGATTTTGCAGGTAAGAAATATGGTGGATGGGGTGCTCCAGTAGAAGCCGCTGTGATTGATTCATTAATGAAACAAGAGGATGCTTCTGTGGAAGATGTGGAGATTATTAATATTGGTAATACAGATTTCTTTACTGCCATTAAAAGAGACATCGATTTTGCATGGATTTATTATGCATGGACTGGAATAGAAGCAGAATTACGTGGTGAAGATTTAGATATGCTTTACCTAACTGACTATTCCGACAAGTTGGATTATTACACACCAGTTATAATAACGAGCGAAGAATTAATAAGTGAGCAAGATCAAGTAGTCGCTGCTTTCATGAAGGCAATTAGTGATGGATATCAATTTGCAATCGAAAATCCAGACGAAGCTGCTGACATTTTAGTCAACCATGTACCGGATTTGGATAGTGAACTTGTTCATGCAAGCCAGGAATGGTTATCACCAAAATATCAAGATGATGCAGATAGATGGGGAGTACAATCCGAGGATATTTGGCAAAACTATGCGGACTGGATGTACGAAAATGAACTAATAGATAGTGAGTTAGACGTAAAATCTGCATTTACAAACGAGTTTATACCAGAGTAGGAGGAGAATTTAAATGGCAGAATCATTAGTAAGTATACAGATTATCCCTACCACTAAAAATGGTGAGGATTCTATACCATTTGTTGATGAAGCAATCCAAATCATTGAGCAATCTGGCGTATCGTATCAAGTAAATCCATTGGAAACGACAATGGAAGGGGAATTAGCGGAGCTTTTAAACATTATTGAAAAAATGAATGAGCGATTACATGAACTAGGTTGTCCGAGTATCATTTCCCAAGTAAAGATTTACTCAAGGAAAGATAAGCAGGCGTCCATGCAAGATTTGACTAAGAAATATCGATAAAATTTTGTAGTTATTAAATAGTCAATGGGAGAGGACACGAATGAGGAAGATATGGATACCGGCCGTTTTTCTTGCTTTTCTTATAGTAATGTGGGAAGTGAGTACAAGATTATTTAACATAGAGAGCTGGATTCTACCAGCTCCTTCCATCATTCTGCAAGAAGCGGTACAGAGTTGGACTAATTATCAACACCACATTAGTTCAACAGTAGTGTTAACACTAAGCGGCTTTGCGATTGGCGTAAGCATTGGCTTACTTATAGCTGTTCTATTGCACGTATTACCATTTGTACGCCAGATGGTTTATCCAGTACTATTACTATCACAAAATATTCCAATCATTGTACTTGCTCCGTTACTTGTTATTTGGTTTGGTTATGGAACATTACCAAAAATCATCATAATTACGCTTGTATGCTTCTTCCCTGTTACAATCGCAACACTAGACGGATTTCGTCAAACGAATCGAGAACTTGTACATTATATGAAAATGGCGGGTGCTAGCAAACAGCAAATGTTTACAAAGCTAGAATTACCACATGCATTGCCATCCATTTTTTCGGGACTAAAAATCTCCGCAACGTACAGTGTAATGGGAGCAGTTATTTCAGAGTGGTTAGGTGCAAGTAAAGGAATTGGTGTTTATATGACACTAGCCTCCTCCTCCTTCCGAACAGATCGAGTATTTGTAGCAATTTTGCTTGTAATTTTACTTTGCTTTATTTTGTTTGGAGCAATAATTTTAATTGAGCGCTTCGTTTTACGCTGGCAGTATGTGAAGGGGGAGAACAGATGAGTAAACTCGAAATTAACCAACTCTCCAAGCGATTTGATGATACGGCTGTTTTGGAAAATGTCTCCTTGGTCATTAAAGATGGAGAATTTGTTTCTTTGTTAGGACCTTCGGGCAGTGGGAAAAGTACACTTTTTCATTTAATCGGAGGACTGTTTGCCCCAGATAGTGGCTCGATTACTTTGGATGGTGAAGATATTACCGGTAAACGAGGGAAGATTAGCTATATGCCACAATCTCCATCATTATTTCCTTGGCGGAGTGTTTTAGATAATGTTTTGCTTGCACAGGAATTAAAGGAAAAGCCAAATAGAGACAAAGCGATTGAAATGCTGAATAAGGTAGGGCTCAGCGAATATAAGGAATCTTATCCACGTGAATTATCTGGAGGGATGAAACAACGAGCAGCTTTCGTGCGAAGTTTGTTAAGTCCACAGAAGGCAATGTTATTAGACGAACCATTTTCTGCTTTGGATGAATTTACAAGAATGGAAATGCAAAAATGGTTGCTATCGATATGGGAGGAAGCAAAACCAACCGTTCTATTTGTCACTCACGATATCGAGGAAGCAATATTTTTATCTGATAGAATCTTAATATTAGGGGATAGACCGGCGACTATCGTGAAAGAGATATCGATACAATTTTCTAGACCAAGAGTAGAAGACATTCGATTATCGGAAGAATTTTTGCATATAAAAAGAGAAATCTATCAAATCTTACGGAGTGATTCGCATGATTGATGCTCACGTTCATTTAGACTGGTACAAAAAGAACGAGCAAACAATCATTTTAGAAGATTTAGCCGATGATAAAATTGATGGATTAATTGCTGTCTCTAGTGATTACAACAGTTGCCAAAGAGTACTAGAGTTAGCCAAAGAAAATAACAAAGTATACCCTGCGTTAGGGTGGCACCCGGAGCAAGAGCCTATTCAATCTTTGGAATTAACAAAAATTCTTGAGCTAATAAAAGAGAGGCAATCCGAGATTGTAGCAATAGGTGAAATAGGATTACCTTATTACTTAAAAAAGGAAAATCCACAACTAAATAGTAAGATGTATGAGGACATTTTAGAAGAATTCTTACAAGTAGCGAAACAATGCAAGCTACCAGTAGTTTTACATGCAGTATATGAGGATGCGGACACAGTAATCCAATTATTAGATAATCATCGTATCGAGAAGGCACATTTTCATTGGTTTAAAGGCAGTGAGACTACGATGAACAAAATGATAGATAGAGGCTATGTTATTTCTGTTACTCCAGATTGCATATATGAAAAGGAAATTCAGTCAATCATCAAGTATTATCCATTAGAATTGTTAATGGTTGAAACGGATGGTCCATGGCCCTTTGAAGGCCCCTTTCAACATCAAATGACACATCCTAAGATGATGAAGCATTCGATTGCAAAAATAGCAGAAATAAAAGAGAAAACAATAGAAGAAGTGAGCTCTGTTCTATTATCTGTCACGAAAAAATTCTATAGAGTATAATTTTGTCCAAATATTGACGGAAGTTTGAACAATAAATGACACATCTATAAAGTTGATTTGTTAAATTGGCTTTACTATTCAATTAGAGCGTATAATTATCTTGAAAGATAGCTATAATGATAGACAAATAATCTATCTTGAGTGAAAGGAGATCATAACATGAAAAAAATTCTACTTATGCTTATGTTTGTTTTAGTAGCTGGTGTATTGGTAGCTTGTGGTGGCGGAGACGACGCACAGGATTCTAATACAGATGCAGATAACAGTGCAGAAGAATCTAATACTACGGAGTCCGCTGATGGTGAAGTAGTTGATATAAAAGCTTCTAACTGGGATTTTGACCAAGAGACATATACAGTTGCTGCTGGTGAAGTAACGGTAAATTTAACAAATGAAGAAGGCTTTCACGGTATTGAAATTGTAGATACAGATGTTGCTTTACAATCTGAAGGGTCAACTACTGCAACATTAGAGCCTGGTGAATATATTATTAGATGTAACATCCCATGTGGTGCAGGTCATGATGACATGGTTGCTACATTAATTGTTGAATAATACGAGTGATTAACAAACGTGATTTCCTCACTGAAAATGAGAGGAAGTCACGTTTTTTTCTGAAAAATACTCAAATGCTCATCATCGCGTATGGAGCGACTAAATTGTTGAGACTATATATAGAAACTGTACAAAAATAGCACGATTGTAAGTGAGTATGCTACGATACATGTAAACATTTAAAAAATGGAGGATTACAAATGCACATACCGATATTATACGAGGACAATCATCTACTTCTTGTCTCCAAGCCTCCCAATGTTCCTGCACAGGAAGATGAAAGTAAAGATATGGACATGCTTACCTATTTAAAACAAGATATTAAAGAACGTTATCAAAAACCAGGTAACGTCTATTTAGGATTAGTTCACCGATTGGATCGCCCAGTAGGAGGGGTGATGGTATTTGCTAAGACATCGAAAGCTGCCTCACGCCTCTCTAATACCATTCGGAAAAACGAAATGGAAAAAATCTATTTGGCAATCGTAAGAGGTGTTCCTGATAATAATGGAACTCTAACGGACTATTTATTAAAAGACAAGAATAAGAATAAAACAGAGGTTGTCTCAGCGAATAAAAAAGGTGCTAAAGAAGCGATATTGACATATGAGGTGCTGGAAACATTTGAAGACTTAAGCTTAGTAAAAATAAATTTGATTACCGGACGCTCCCATCAAATAAGAGTTCAGTTTGCTTCGCGAGGGTATCCACTTTATGGTGACCAGAAATACGGAAGTGATGTAAATAAACCAGGTCAGCAAATTGCCTTATGGTCCTATAAATTGAAGTTCCCACATCCAGTCCGAGATGAAAATGTAGAAACAATCTCTTCACCACCGAAAGAAAAGCCTTGGCTAGATTTTCAGTTTGATTAAGGTGCTAGCAATAAAAGAAATAATTATGATACGATAGAAACAACTAGAATGGGGTGGAGAGAGAATGGAGTTTGGAGTCTTTTCTTTAGGAGAACAATTTTCAAGTAACGGTCAAGAAAGCCAATTAGGACGGATTCAGGAGTTAATTCATTTAGGAAACTATGCAGATGAACTAGGTATCGATTTATTTGGAGTAGGGGAGCATCATCGGCTAGATTATGTTAGCTCCTCTCCTCAGTTAATATTGTCCTATATTGCTGCTTCAACAAAGCAAATAAAGCTTACAGCACTTACTTCTTTACTAGGAACAACAAATCCTGTAAGGCTATATGAGGATTTTGCGACTCTGGATCTTTTATCGAAAGGAAGAGCTGAAATCACTGTAGGAAGAGGTGCTTTTAACGAGTCCTTTCACTTATTTGGTTACGATGAAAATAAATACGATGATTTATTTGACGAACATTTGCAAATTTTATTGAAAGCGAATAAAGAGGAAAAGGTTAACTGGAAAGGTGACGTACACCACTCATTAGTGAATGCAGAAGTTTCACCACGTGCTTATCAGTCCCAGTTGCCTGTACATATTGGAGTAAGTGGAACAAAGGAGAGTGCTATACGCGCTGCAAAAAAACAATGTGGGTTAGCAGTAATAATGCTTGGTGGTACAGTAAAAAGATACACGCCTATTATAGATGCCTATAATGATAACGCTTCATCTAATAATCGATTTGTATCGATTGCCGCTCATACATTTATTCGCGAAACAGAGGAAGAAATCGAGAATGAATTTTATCCGTTATACGCGAAATATTGGAAGCACTTAATGGAAAATGGAATTGGTGGTCCAATGGGAATGGCACGAACGGATTTAGAATTTGTCACAAGCAAGGAGTCTACGTTACTTGTAGGAACACCAGCACAAGTTATCGAAAAAATAAAGTACCAGCAGACTCTTTTCAATCAGAATCGCATGTTATTGCAAGTCGATTTTGGTGGTCAGTCCCTAATGGAGATAAAGAAGACGGTAAAGCTTTTAGCTGAAAGAGTAATTCCTGAAATAAAAAAGATGGGAGGAGCGGCGCATGTATAATAAAATACGAATACCTTTTTTGGCAATTCTTATTATATTAGCAATCCTTGATTTAACAGGTGTAATACATGTACCGGGATTTTTTATCTTAGCAGCCGTGTTATTTTTAGTTTGGTATAATGTAAAAATTCGTAAAGATGCAGCTAACAATAGAAAAAGATAACGTTGACAAACTCATATCAATTAGGTATTCTAGTTTTAATTAATTATGGAAAGGAATGACGTTAATCCGATGAAGTTATAATCCTGTTTTTAAGAATGAGTTTCATAAAAAGAGTTCGTTTACGAATAGGATTCGTATGCCCTTTTTTATGAAATACTCGGAACAGGATTGCTGACTTCATATGGATGCGTTAATACATGCACAATTGTTTGTGTATATTTGGTCGCCTCCTGTTCTGGTAGTCAGATAGGAGGCTTTTTTTGCCTCCTTAGGAAAAGAGGAGGAAAAGAATGCTTTTACAAGCTAGAGACCTTATTATTACGGTTGGAGCGAGGCACTTAGTGGAGAATGTCTCTTTTGAGATTCATCATGGAGATAGAATCGGCTTGATTGGAAAGAATGGAACAGGGAAGTCAACGCTCATCAATGTTTTGATAGGTAATATACCAATTGAAAAAGGAGAAATAACACGGAGCGGTATCATCGAATATGTTCCCCAATTGAAAGAACAAGATGCCGAAAAAAGTGGGGGAGAAGTTACACAACAATATATTCAGCGGGCCTTTGCAAAGCAAGCTGGTTTGCTAATTGCAGATGAACCTACAACCCATCTCGATACGAATCATATTGAATGGGTTGAAGATACATTGAAATCTTGGAATGGTGCATATTTGATCGTCTCTCATGATCGTGCTTTTCTAGATGCGACATGCAACCAAATATGGGAAATTAGCGATGGAAAGCTTCATTTTTATCGTGGTAATTATTCTTCCTATAAGCACCAAAAGGAAAGCAAAGAAAAACAACATCAAGAAAACTACGAAAAATATTTGGCAAAGAAAAAACAGTTAGAACGCGCATTAGAGCTTAGAGATCAAAAGGCAGCACGAGCTACTAAAAAACCGAAGAAAACGAGTAACTCTGAGGCGAAAATAATTGGAGCGAAGCCTTATTTCGCAAAAAAGCAGAAAAAATTACACCAAACAGCAAGTGCATTAGAAACAAGGTTGGATAAATTAGAAAAGGTCGCTAAGCCAATGGAACAAAAACCGTTGAAAATGGAGCTGCCGTACGAAGAGAAGATGGCTAATCGAACGATTATTCGTTTGAACAACGTCATGGGGAAGATCGGCGATAAATTACTTTGGGAAAATGCTTCGTTTGAAGTAAAAACAGGTGAAAAAATAGCTATAACTGGACCAAATGGTAGCGGGAAAACGACGTTAATACGAAGCATCCTATCCAGACAAGATGGGATAACCATTTCAGATTCTTGTCGGATTGGATATTTTAAACAAGACCTATCTCAGCTAGATAGTAATTTATCCATTCTTGAAAATGTATTAGCTACTTCTAATCAGACGGAAACGCTAGTTCGTACTGTTTTAGCTCGTTTATATTTTAGAGGGGAAGATGTCCATAAAAAAATAAGTGTCTTAAGTGGTGGAGAACAAGTAAAAGTTGCATTGGCTAAAATTTTCGTAAGTAACGTGAATACATTAATTTTTGACGAACCAACGAATTTTCTTGATATAGATGCAGTAGAAGCATTGGAACAGCTATTACAGGAATATGAAGGCACGATTTTATTTGTATCACATGACCGCCGATTTGTGGAACAGGTAGCATCAAGAGTTATAGAAATGAAGGATAAAATGCTTCATGATTCTGATACAATGATAGAACATAAATCAGAACAATCCACTACTGAAGAAGAATTACTTGTTATCGAGACAAAGATATCGGACGTCTTAGGACGGTTAAGCCTTGAACCAACAGTTGAATTAGAAGAAGAATTTCAACAATTATTAAAGAAAAAGAAAGCAGCAGAGAACACTGCGACAAAGGGAGAGTAATCCATGAATAACGATTCAATTAAACAACTATGGGAAGAATATAACAAAATCAATCCGAATGCTCCTGATCATTATGATGCATGGCCGTTTGGAAATTCAAAGGAAATGGCAGATGAACTAGCAAAATTAGTTGTAGAAGGGACAAAGTCTGCCACAGCTTCGAACTATACGATGTATCAAATAGATGACGAACCGTTACCTTATATAGGACTTCACAATATTATACTCGATGGAAATGGAGAGGCTGTGGCGGTGATGGAAACAGTCGCTGTGGAAATCGTCCCTTTCGATGAAGTAACCGAAGAGCACGCTTACTTGGAAGGAGAAGGTGATCGTTCTTTATCTTATTGGCGAAAGGTACATGAAGATTTTTTAAAAAAAGAGCTAGAAGGTATTCAACAACCCTTTCATAATAAAATTCCAGTGGTATGTGAGAAATTAAAACTTTTATATGTAAAATAATAACGAAAGAATAAGGCTGAGACTATTTTGTCTCAGTTTTTTATGTTTTTTGAAAAGAGCCGGGACAGAAGTATTTTATCATAGTAGATACCGAACGAATTGTTAGGATTCATTCGGTATCTACGCTTTTTTTAATTACTTCGCTAAAACACTTCGCTTTTACCCATAGGGTATAAGTCAACATCTGTGCAAGATATAACACTTGCACAGTGTTTCCTATACCTCGGCAACGCTTCAACTAATTACAAAAGTTCAATTGAAAACGTATAGGATGTTCGGCTAATATTGCAACGTCCTGTTGCAACGCCGAACTGAATTACATCCTGTAATCCCTCAGCTGTTGCTTTCCTGCAGGAGTCTAGTGTTTTAACTACGTAATTAATATAACAGCATTTTTTTGTGATGATTTAAGACTGAGTTATGTCCCAGGCTCTTCCGGAAAGTTTTCAGCGTGGCCGGTATAAAAAGCTTTCAGCCGCAGAGCAAACCTCCAGTTCACACTGGTGGTTTTGATTACACGTTAGTGAAGCATAAACTTTTCAACGTAGAAGTCATTCGACGTAGTAAAAATCAAAATTTCGAGTATAAGCTCCATATAGGCGATTGCCTGCGCTAATAAAGTTTTCGGTATCATTTAAGAATAGTTTTGAATGAATTTGACGTATTTTTGACAACTTATGATATATTATGATTGAAAATGAAAGAAAATGATTGATTTGTGAAAACGATTTACATATAATGATAAGAAATGGTACATGAGAAGATGGAAAGGGAGTTGTTCCAATTGCTCACAGAAGAAAGACATAAGTATATTTTAGACGTTTTAAATTCAAAAGGAACGATTCATATTCAAGAAATCGTTGAGGTGTTGAATATATCAGAATCAACGGTGCGTAGGGATTTAAGCTTACTAGAAAAGGAAAATAAATTAAAACGGGTCCACGGTGGAGCAGCTTTACTACAGCAAAAACGAACAGAGTTAAGTATGAATGAAAAACTATTACACAACCTACCAGAAAAACAAAGAATTGGAGCGTATGCCGCTGGACTAGTAAAAGATGGTGATTGTATTTTCTTGGATGCTGGCACAACAACATACGAGATGATTAAACATTTGACTGCGAAAGATATTACAGTAGTAACAACTGGTATTACTCATCTTGAACTTTTGTCGGATAAAGGGATTGCGACTTATATTATCGGTGGTTATGTAAGAAGTATTACAAAAGCGGTAATTGGCCAAACTGCACGTGAGATGTTAAGTAAGTTTCGGTTTGATAAAACCTTTCTCGGTGTTAATGGTATTCATATTGATTACGGCTATACAACACCTGACCCAGAGGAAGCTGCTATTAAGTCATTAGCTCTTAAATTAGGGCAACATGTATATGTATTAGCGGATGAATCTAAATTTCACGAAGTCACTTTTTCAGAGATTGCACCTTTAGAAGAAGCAACGATTATTACTAATATAAATGACCCAGCTATTATAAAAGAATTTAATTCAACAACAAAGATTGAGATGGTGGTAGACAAATGATTTATACTTGCACATTGAATCCGTCGATTGATTACCGAATTGAAGCAGATCAGTTAAAACTCGGTCACTTAAATCGAGCGAATATATCAACCTTTTATCCAGGTGGAAAAGGAATTAATGTATCTCGCGTCTTAAATAATTTAGATACAGAAAATACTGCTCTCGGATTTTTAGGCGGATTTACTGGGAAATTTATTGTAGATTACCTAAATGGAGAAGAAGTAAACCATAGTTTCGTCAGTCATGACGGTCCAACAAGAGTGAATGTGAAGTTAAAGGAAACAGATAGGGAAACAGAAATTAACGGAGTTGGAGCGAAGATATCAAATGAATCAAGGGAAGCATTAATTGAAAAAATTAAAATGTTAAAAAAAGGAGATTATCTCGTGTTATCAGGTAGTTTACCTACATCCCTTGAATTCTCATACTATAAGGAATTATCTCAAATATGTTATGAAAACGAAGTTTCACTAATTATTGATATTTCTTATCCGGAATTAAAAGACTTATTACAGTATCGTCCTTTATTGATTAAGCCTAATAAAGAAGAACTTAATCAAATATTAGGTAAAGAATTAACAACCATTGAAGAAATCTTAGAAGGAGGACAAGAGTTACAGCGCCTAGGTGCCCAAAATGTCATGATTTCATTAGGAGGCGAAGGTGCCGCATTTGTTAATGAAAAGGAGACATTAATTGCGATTGTTCCTCAGGGAAAAGTTAAAAGCACAGTTGGTTCCGGGGATTCAATGGTGGCAGGCTTCCTGTCTTCCTATATGAAATCCTTAAATATTGAACAAGCCTTTCGCTATAGTGTGGCGGCAGGTAGCGCAACTGCTTTTTCTCATGATTTATGTAAAAGGGAAGAAGTCGAAAATTTATTACCAAAAATCCAAATCAAACACTATAAACTATAGGGGGGAAAGAACGATGAAAATCATTGAATTATTATTGAAAGATACAGTCATCTTAGATTTGCAATCAACCGAAAAAATGGAAGTGATTGAAGAGCTTATTAATAAGCTTTATGAAGCGGGCAAAATTACAGACAAAGAAATATTTAAACAAGAAATCTTAGCGAGAGAAGGACAAGGTTCAACAGGTATTGGAGATGGAGTTGCAATTCCACATGCAAAATCAAGCGCAGTAAAAGCACCTTCCATTGTTTTCGGTAGAAGTACAAATGGTATCGAATATGAATCTTTAGACGGTCAACCCGCACACTTATTTTTTATGATTGCTGCGAGCGAAGGAGCAAATCAGCATCATTTAGATACGTTAGCTCGCCTAGCTTCGATGTTAATCGATGAATCGTTTCGCGAGCAATTGCTAGCTGCTAACACTGAGGAAGAACTTTTAAACGTAATCAATAAAAAGGAAACAGAAAGATTAGAGAAAGAAACTGAACCAGAAACGTCAAATAAAAACCGAATTCTTGCTGTAACAGCTTGTCCAACTGGTATTGCCCATACGTATATGGCAGCTGATTCCCTAAAGGAGAAAGCTGGTGAATTAGGGGTTGATATAAAAGTCGAGACTCGTGGTTCAGGTGGCGCCAAAAATGTGTTAACTGCTGATGACATTAAACAGGCCGATGCGATTATAGTAGCCGCGGACACTAATGTAGACATGAATAGATTTGAAGGGAAACCAGTAATTCAAGTTAGGGTAGCTGATGGAATTCATCGAGCACAGGAATTGATTGAGAAAGCAACAAGTGGCTCTGCTCCTATCTTTAAGAGCGATCGTAGTGAAACAGCTACAGATGATGATGGATCAACGAAACAAAATGCGTTTTACAGACATTTGATGAACGGTGTTTCCAACATGTTACCTTTCGTTGTTGGGGGAGGAATCTTAATTGCTCTCGGATTCTTATTTGGTATTGAAGCCCACATTCCTGGTAAAGAAAGTTATAATCAATTTGCCGAAGCGTTAAATACGATCGGTGGTGGAAATGCATTTGGTTTAATGATACCTGTATTAGCAGGATTTATCGCGATGAGTATTGCAGATCGACCTGGTTTAGCACCTGGTATGATCGGCGGGTTTATGGCTGCCCAAGGTGGATCAGGATTCATCGGTGGACTTGTAGCAGGATTTCTTGCCGGTTATCTCATGGTAGGTATTCGAAAAATGCTAAAAAGACTACCACAATCACTTGAGGGAATAAAAACAATACTACTTTTCCCTGTTATCAGTATCTTCGCAACTGGAATGATTATGTTTTTTATTGTAAATGCGCCATTAGCGGCGTTTAATAACGTTCTTAGTGATTGGCTACAAGGTATGGGAGCAGCGAATGCAATCGTATTAGGTACAATTCTTGGTGGTATGATGGCGATTGATATGGGTGGACCAATCAATAAAGCAGCTTATACATTTGGTATTGCTATGATTGCTGAAGGATTTTTAACTCCACATGCAGCTATTATGGCAGGTGGAATGGTCCCACCATTAGGGATTGCTTTAGCAACCATTCTCTTTAAAAGAAAGTTTACGAATCAGGAGCGTGAAGCAGGAAAAACAAACATTATTTTAGGTGCTTCCTTTATTACAGAAGGTGCTATTCCTTTTGCAGCAGCAGACCCAGGCCGTGTTATTCCTTCGTTAGTAGTCGGTTCAGCCGTGGCAGGTGCTCTTTCTATGGCATTTAATATCGGAATTCCAGCACCACATGGTGGAATTTTTGTAATTGGACTTGTCGATGGTAGTCCATGGCTATTTGCTCTTGCAATAATTATTGGTGCAGTTATAACGGGATTGATGCTCGGAATGCTAAAGAAAAATAAAGTTTAAAGAGATAAAATGAACATTTTTAAAATCAGTGTGGTAAGCCTTAAGTAGAGGTAAACTACACTGATTTTTTAATTTCAGATAAGTACTCTCCTCGTCCCCTAGTCTGTTTGAATTTATTCACAAGTCAAAGACTCACAGCAAACGGGTGGTGCTTTTTTATAAAGGAGTATATAAAAGGTTATACTAGCTGGTACGGTTCTATTCTACTAATCAACTAGATTTTTTCTTAGTGTGTTACAAGTGTCTTTACACGTGTTAGATTATGTGTATAATAAAATAGTAAACTCAAGAAAGGACAGATGATGATGGGGAAAAAAGAAAAAATATTTGCTATTACCATTGTAATTGTAGTTCTCTTAGGATATATCGTTCCTTATACTTTATTACGAGACGTACATACATGGTATGGTAGTTTTTTATGGTGGTCCATCCTAGCAATAATTGCAATTATCATTAATTATCAGTACACGAAAAGCTGGGAGGATGACGAATGAGTACAACGTTAGTTTGGGGAATTGTCATTATTTACATTATTATTGCCTCAATAATTGCATTTTTATCTCGACAAGGAAATGAAACAAGCATGGATGGATACTTTTTAGGTAATAGAGGACTAAACGGTTTCGTCTCAGCGCTAAGTTACAGTGCGACTACCTTTAGTGCGTTTATGTTAGTTGGTTTAGCTGGATTAACATACAACGGTGGAGTAGGTGCATTCGGTTTTGAAATCATTTATTTTATCGGTGTGTCCTTGGTAGCAGTTTTTGGTCCGAGATTTTGGCTTGTTGGAAAGAAAAATGGATACGTTACACCAGCTGAAATGCTAGGTGATCGATATCAAAATAAATGGGTGGCAGTTGTTGCAGCAATCTCAAGTTGTCTCTTCCTAATTCCATATAGCGCTGTACAATTAACTGGGATTGGATATTTATTATCAGGTGTTACCGATAATGGAATTACATTTACGACCGGTGTTATGATTGCTACGATACTAGCACTTGTTTTCACCTATATTGCTGGGATTCGATCCGTAGCATGGACAGACTCATTACAAGCTATTATTATGATTATTTCATCTACCATTGTTGTTCTTCTACTTTTAAATAGTTTAGGTGGAGTAGGAGCATTTTTCGAACAACTACAGAACACCAATGAGAAATCCTTAAGTGTTCCAGGTAATGGATTTTTTAATTTTTGGACTTTTTTAGGTATGACAATTCCATGGTTCTTCTTTAGTATTTCTAACCCTCAAGTAAGTCAAAGATTATTTATGCCTAAATCGAGGAAAAGCTTGCGCTCCATGTTATTAGGATTTATGGTTTTTGGTTTTATTTATACGATTGTAAGTGTTACGTGGGGTTTCTCGGCAACACTGCTTTTCCCTGATTTGGATAATCCGGATCTAGCAACACCGTTATTATTATCATCGGATATCATTCCACCAGTACTAGGGGCAATTGTAATGGTAGGTATTATGGCAGCAGCAGTTTCAACTATTGATTCCATCCTGCTGACACTATCTTCACTATTCTCTAGAGATGTATATGGCAACCTAAAAGAAGGAGCGAAAGATAAGCAGCAGTTGCTTGTAGGAAAACTTGTGATACCTATTATCGCAGTTTTAGCGTTTCTATTTGCGCAATTGCAGTTAGACTTAATTGCTGTATTATCCGTTGCATCGTCAGCTGGATTAATTGTATCCGTTCCTGCTATTATCGGAACATTTTTTTGGAAACGAGGAACAGCTGCAGGCGCTATTTCCAGTATCGCAATTAGTGGAATCGTAGTTATTTATTTAGAATTTACGAGTACGACCCCATTCGGAATTATGTCAGGTATATGGGGATTAGCACTATCCACATTGCTATTTATTGTTGTAAGTCTTTCAACGAAAGCACCTATAGAAAAAGCGAATGAATTTATTCATATAATGAAAAATAGAAAAAAATCAATTTAACGATAATTACTTGTAACTAGTGTGGACGATACGTAATAGATGTGATAAAACAGGTGATCCAATAAAGGGTCACCTGTTTTACGTATCTCTTATGATTGCAAAAAAGTTTTATTTTTGCAAAAAAGTACAGTATTTAAATAAAAGAAATTTTGACGGAGCAAAAAAATACAATTGATTGAAAAGAAGAATACGTCTATGATAAATAAGCAGAAACAGAACTACAGTATTACTTTTCCTCACAGCTTTATGTAAGTGCTTACAATTTAGTGGTAGAATAAAAGAAGTGAGGTGAGAGATGGATGAAGCAACAAAAAAAACAAATGGTGGAATGGATTCAATCTAGATGGAAAAGTCAGTATTTCCGTAGGAGTTTTCTTTTAATTTTATTTATAACTTCAATTCCCGGAATTATATCAGGTATTGCAATTTATTCAATTGGTTTGAACTCAACGGAAAAAGAGTTAACGAAAGTCCATTTAGAAGAAATCGATGAGCGTGCACAAAATATTGATGACCAGTTAACTTACTTGGAAGAATCCTTAACTTATTGGGCTTTTGAGCCAACGTTTAATTATCAATTAATCACTACAGATTTTGTTTATGAATTCCAAAAAACAAGAGATTTGATGCAAAAACTTCTGATTCTTGAAGGGAGCCACCCCTTTATAAATGAAGTAGATCTCTATATTGAAACGAAAGAAGGAGCGGTCGTGTTCAGTCCTTATGTGAATTACATACATAATACGAATGAACATAAGGGATATGAAACTCTGCTTTCAGGAAGGAAAAATATAACGTGGGACCATGACGAACAATTTATGGAACATGCAGGTTACATGGAGGAAATAGTATTAGCGCATCAAATACCGGGAGTTGTAAAAGAGCCGTTTGGTGCGATTATTGTAAGCCTTGATAAAAAAAGTCTCGCTAAAAACCTAGAAACCTTAACACCTTATACTGGCGGAGTTACTGTACTACTGAATGAAACCAATGATGTACTTTTAACGAGTGGGATGAGAAAGAATAACCCTTTTATTAATGAACTTATTGATTTATATATGGATGAGGAATCAGGTAGGACTGGTCAACTTCAATGGGATGATAAAACTTATTCAGTTACTTATGGTTCCTTTGATCGAATTGGCTCAGAATGGACATACATATCCGCTGCACCTATTTCTGCCATAACAACTCCAATCGTGACGATATCAAAAGTGATTCTAATTGTTAGTTTTACAGTATTGGCTGTTGCATTTTTCCTAACATTATTTGCTTCCAATCGATTATATCAGCCAGTTAAAAATATTGTTAGCTCGTATATCAGTGGGGCTAATCGAGTATCTAGTACAAATCATGATGAATTTAGCCAGATTCGTGATCGACTTAATTCCCTAACAATTGAAAAACAGCAGCTTAAGGATAAAATTAGCCATCAAATTCCGCAGCTAAGACAAAATTTCTTAACACAGTTAACGAGAGGCTACCTATACAATTTCAATGAAGAGGCTTTAAAAAGAAGGATGGAGAATTACGGCTGGAATGTGGAAGGACATTCTTTTGTATTATTAGATATTCAAATAACAGGTATGGATCATCGTCATTACAAGGAGGATGATAGCTGGTTGGCATTCGCCATGTCCAACATTGCAGAGGAGCTAATTGAAGACTATGTGGAGCAATTTACCGTACTAAATCATTACGATATGACAGCAAGTGTTTTTATCTTACTCCCTGAAACAATAGAGGATAGTCAGAAAATGCTACATTCTCTAGCGAAAGAAATGACTCTAGCAATTAATCGTATTTTAAATGTGTTTGCTACGATTACGATAAGCTCTGAAACAAATAAGATAAAAGGAATCAATCATTTATTTGAGGAAACAAGGCGTGTTAGGAGCTACAGAGATTACAAGACAGATAATCAAATTATCGTTATGCAAGATAAATTTAAGGAAGAGAATTACCGTCGTCTTCATTATCCTTTTGAGATTGAAAAAGAAATTATCCAATCCATTCGTCGTGGTGGAGGCGAGGAAACAGAAACGCTTATTCGTGAGTTTTTTGAGCAATTGGTTCAGGGAAGTTCTAAGGAATTTAGTGTTAACACTGGTGTACAACAACTATATAGTGTGATTCAACATGAAATATTACTATCAGGTATCGATCCATTTCAACTTTATGACGGCAGAAATATGTGGAGAGAGTTAACACAATTACGTGAAATAGAGTGGATTATCAAATGGTTTATAGATGAAGTAGTCCAACCGTACACAGCGTATTTAGAGAAAAATATAAATATGGAAATGAAGCTAATTGTAGATAAGGTAGTTTCGTATATAGAGGAAAAATATATGGAGGATATCTCATTGGAAGGCTGTGCCGATTATGTCCAAACAACGCCATATACGTTGAGCAAAGCATTTAAAAAGATTTTAGGAATCAATTTTATTGATTATTTAACAAAGATTCGAATGGATAAAGCAAAACGATTACTGATGGAAACAAATGAAAAAATAAGTGATATAGCGGAAACAGTAGGGTATAGGCATAGTTATTTTAATCGTATTTTTAAGAAACATGTTGGAATAACACCGAGCCAATTCCGCAGGAGAAGTAGTTAAAGGAGAGAGAAAATGACAACGGATCGTAAAATATTTAAGGAATTCCTTAATCCAGGAGCAGCATATACACCAATTCCATTTTGGTTTTGGAATGACCAACTCGATAAAAAGTTGCTGCGACAACAAATAGAAGGCTTTCAGGAAAAAGGAGTGGAGGGATTCGTACTACACCCACGTCTAGGCATTCCAAAAGATATCGAATACTTATCGGATACGTTTATGGAGTTTGTTGCCTTTGCTGTGAAAGAGGCTCACCAACGAAAGATGCGAGTAATGTTATACGATGAAGCAATGTATCCATCAGGAGCTGCCAATGGAAAAGTTGTAGAATTAAATCCTAGATTTGCAAGTAGAGGATTACATGCAACTGTATACGAAGAGGTGCAATTTCCATTCTCTATTAAGTTAGAAGAGGATGAACGTATTGTAGCGATATTTGTACTTGATAAGAAAGAAAAAGAATATGACCCGGGAAATATTTTGTGTATTTATCCGGAGCAAAATAATGATTCGTACACCATTTTAAATAAACAACATGGTATACAGATTGAAAGTTCGGAACATCATTTAATGAAAAATAAACAAATTATTGTACTATCTGAAGACTATACAAACGGTACAATACGAGGTATACATTATGGTCAAGACGATGGTGAAAAATACGCTCCAAGGTCAGCAGATTTATTAAATCCTGAAGCAGTAAAAGCATTTATTCAATTGACGCATGAACGTTACAAGGAAGTAGTTGGGGAATACTTTGGAAATACAATAGTTGCCATGTTTACCGATGAGCCAGATATAACAGGTAGGAATTCGAAGCCAGGTTATCTTGCATGGACAGAAGGGTTTGAACATGAACTAATAAATGAAGGATATCGTTATAATGATTTATTAAGTCTCTTTTTCGATAGTGCGAATGCAGAACAGGTGCGACAAGATTATGATCGAGCCATAAATGAGCGGATGCTAGCAAGCTATTATATTCCAATTAGTGAATGGTGTTTGGAAAATAACCTCGATTTAACAGGTCATCCTGAAAAAAGTGACGATATTGGATTATTGAAAGCCTTCCATATTCCTGGTCAAGATGTTGTTTGGAGATGGGTAGCTCCTGAAAATGACAAAGGTATAACTGGTCCACATTCAACGGCAGGAAAGTGTGGGGCAGATGCCGCTAGACATTTCGGTAGAAGACGGAACATGAATGAGTACTTAGGTGTTTGTGGAAAAGAAAACACATGGAATTTATCAGCAGCAGATATGAAATGGTATACCGATTGGCTAGCTGTTCGAGGGGTTAATTTATTTTGTCCACATGCTTTTTATTATTCGATTGATGGGGTGGAAAGAAGTCATGAACGACCACCTGATGTTGGTCCAAATAATGTTTGGTGGCCTTATTATCGTTTATTTAGCGACTATATGAAAAGACTAAGCTGGTTAATGACCGACAGTGTCAACGAGGCGAAGATTGGAATATTGACATTAAATAATCAACTACCTTGGAAAATGGCTCGTTATTTCTTTGAGAATCAAATGGAATTTAACTATGTGCACGAAGACTTATTTCTTCTAAATAAAGTAAAAGTAATAGGAAATATACTAAAAATAGAACAACAACAATATGAAGTGATTATATTAGATGATATGCAATTAGAACAATTTAATCCAAGAGTTGCTACTGTGTTATATAATTTTATTTCTCAAGGAGGAAAGGTTTATGTTATCTCCTCTACGTTACCTATAAAACAACTCAAACAAATTCATTATCTATCCTATGATCAACTTGAGAAAATGGGGCCCTTTTCCCGATTTCAACAAATACAACTAGAATCTCGTTCATCGAATATTCGAGTATCTAAAGTATGGAAAGGAAAGCAATACTTTTACTTTATAGTTAACGAAGGTGAAGAGCCTTTTTCTGGCAATATTCAATTTTCAAAGGATATACCGACCGAAGCGTGGGATGCATGGACAGGTAAAAGACATTCATTAGAATTTAGCGAAAATAAAACCAATTTACATTTAGGGTATCGAGAATCAATTATCCTAACTTCAACAATAAATGAGGAGGCACCTTTGAGGTTGGATGATTCTACTAAAGAAGTACATACGTTGGAAGTACAATTAGTTCCTAGTAGAAAAGATGGCTACTGGCAATATTCTGGATTACAAGATTGGCAAGAAACGGATGAGTTAACCTATTATTCTGGCGCGATTAACTATATGTTACATTTTCAATGGCAGGCAAAAAAAGCTGACATGGTTGTGCTAGATTTAGGTAGTGTTTATGAGATAGCTGAAGTACATATAAACAATCAGCTAGTCGGTGTGAAAATGTGGGCGCCATACGAATTTTCCATTCCAAAGCAATATTTAAGGGACGGAGAAAACGAAATAGTTGTCCGTATTACGAATAATAGTGCTGTTGCGATGGATCAACAACCGCAACCATCTGGATTAATCGGTCCAGTCAAAGTGAAAGTAATCGCTCAAGAGGGAGATTTAAGCCATGAAGAGAATATTTCTAGCGAGTGATTCTACATGTCAAACATATGAGAAAGAACAATCACCTCAAGCTGGTTGGGGACAATTTTTAGCTAACTATTTAGCAGACTATGAAATTCACAATCACGCAATTGGTGGCAGAAGTTCAAAAACATTTATTTTAGAAGGTCGTTTGGATGCTATGAAGGATGGTATGCAACCAGGTGATTATCTTCTTATACAGATGGGTCACAATGACTCAACGAAAGAAAAACCCGAAAGGTTCACAGAGCCATATCATGATTATAAGGACTATTTAAAACAATATATTGATACAGCAAGACAGAGGCAAACGAAGCCAATTTTAATAACGCCTGTCGCAAGGCTTCATTATGTGTTAGATGAGTTTCTCAACGATTTCAATGACTATTGTAATGCGATGAAGGAGGTTGCGGAAGAACAAAATATAGAACTGATCGATTTAATGAAACATAGTATCCTACATTATCAAGAAGTTGGATACGAAGAGGTTAAATCTTATTACATGGTTGCGCATAATGGCACAGATTACACGCATTTTACGGAGAAAGGTGCTAATCAAATAGCTAGAATAGTATCAGAGCAATTTTTGAAATTGATATAAACATAGATTGGTCGGGGAATAGTGAATTCTCGACCAATCTATTTTCTCGCACTAAAAGAGTAACTCGACGTAGTAGTAATTTAAAGTTTTTAAGTTTACTTGGAACATAGTAATCGAATGGAGGAACTTTAATGGTGAAACTTAATTGGCTTTATCGACCACATGTACCAACGGTAGTTACGTGGGGAGTACCTTGGCCAAAAGGAAAATTGAAAAAAGATGAGCCGCTTTCTTTATGGAATGGTGATGAGGAACTAGAGTTACACGAAGTAAGACCAACTGCATATTGGCCAGATGGAACGATAAAATGGACGGCTCACTCAGCATTATTAGCTGGAGAGGCGAATCTAGCAATCAAGCGAAAGTCTGTGTCTACTCTCTCTTCACAAAGGATTCAAGTGGAGGAAACACCATCTTCACTAGTGATTCATACTGGTAACATGAATTATCGAATTTTAAGAGAGGGTAATATTCTTATTGATGAGATTAGAAAAGATAATCGTATTGTTGCTTCAAATTTATCGCTTGAAACATTGCTTGAGCAACGAGAAGAATCCGGAGATAAAAAGGTAAGGGTGGAGAGTACTTACAGAGGGGTAATCGATGATGTGATAATCGAAACATCAGGTCAGATTCGCTCGGTTACCAAAGTTACAGGACATCATATTAATAATGAAAATCATCGAGTATTACCTTTCATACTCCGTTTGGAATTTCGTCTGAATACGAATTCTATTAAGGTAATTCATACACAGATGATTGATATCAATCCATCAAAGTATTTTATAAAAGGAATGGCGTTAAAAGTAAACTCAGCTTCAACTGGTGAGCCACCATGGAATCGTTATGTTCAAATTGGAACAGAAACTGGGGTTTATAGTGAAGCTGCTCAACTTTTATTAACAAGGAGTTTTCAACATGCTAACGGGTTATATGCAAAGCAAATTGAAAATATCGAAGTCGATTTAGATGAGTTTGAACAACTGAAGGAGCATGTAACGGCGAATGCGATATGGAATGATTATAAAATTGTTCATGACTCAGCTAATCATTATAAAATGCTGAAACGAACATCAGCGAACCATGCATGGATTGAAATTGCCCATGGAGAAAGGGCAAGTGGTGCAATGTGTGTAGGAAGTAAAAACGGTGCAATCGCTATTTCACATCCGAAGATGCGTGAGAAGCATCCTGCTGGATTAGAGGTGAATCAATTAGCTGGAGAACCCGTTTTAACGATTTGGCTTTGGTCTCCAGACAGTGAGGCAATGGATTTACGCCATTATAGCAACGAAACATATGTAAAGAGTGCTTACGAAGGATTTGATGAAATGCGAGCAACTCCGATTGGAATCGCAAATACGAATGAGTTGTTTATTTCATTTTATAGCAAAATACCCAAGAAGGAAGAGTTTCAAGATTATATAGATAATTGGAGAAACAACCCATTATTAATTTGTGAACCATCATACTATTATGAAACGAAAGCAGTAGGTGCCTATAGCTTACCAAACGAATCTTCACCGTTTCACCGATTTTTAGAGGTCGAGTTAGACAATGCTTTTACGTTTTATAAAAGAGAAGTTGAACAGCGGAGTTGGTATGGATTCTGGAATTATGGAGATGTCATGCATACGTATGATCCGATTCGCCATCAGTGGCGCTATGATTTAGGTGGATTTGCTTGGCAAAATACGGAGCTTGCTCCGAACATATGGCTCTGGTATATGTTTTTTCGAACAGGAAGAAATGATATCTTTGATTTTGCAGAAGCGATGACACGACATACTAGTGAGGTTGATTGTTACCATTTTGGAGAATATAAAGGTTTGGGTTCACGACATAATGTGAGCCATTGGGGTTGTGGCTGTAAAGAGGTAAGAGTTAGTATGGCAGGCTTGTATCGTTACTATTATTATTTAACAGCTGATGAACGAACAGGAGAGTTATTAAAAGAAGTGAAAGATGCGGACTATGCGACAAGGGATTTAGATCCAATGAGAGAATATTTTCCGAAGGATCAATATCCAACGCATGTAAGGTCAGGACCAGATTGGGCGGCATTTACGTCTAATTGGTTGGTCGAGTGGGAGCGAACAGAAAATACTAAATATCTAGATAAAATAACGAGCGGCATGAACACTTTAAAGAAACTACCCTTACGATTGTTGTCGGGACCAACATTTGGCTATGATCCAGAAACATCACAATTGACACATATGGGAGATGGAACAGGTGGATACCATATGATGATAGCGTTTGGTGCACCACAAGTTTGGATGGAGATTGCTGAATTGTTAGAGGATGAGGAATGGAAGGATATGCTCGCAGAATATGGAGAGTTTTATGTCCTATCTGATCAGGAAAAAAGAAATAAAACAAACAATGTATTAAATGATCAGCATTTTCATTGGCCGATGTTTGCAGCAGCCATGACAGCCTATGCAGCCAAGCACAAAAATAATTTAGAACTAGCAGAAAAAGCTTGGACATTATTGTTAGATGAAAAATATAGTCATACACCGCTGCCAATTGTAGTGGAAGAAGTGAACGACTGGAAGAGAATAGAAGAAATACCTTGGATAACAACGAACACAATTTCACAATGGTGTATTAATGTAATCGTATGTTTGGAGCTGTTACAGGATATGCCACCAAACAAGGATGCATTTCCTCAATTATTCAATATGCAAGAAAGTGTCAAAATGCAAAAAGGTGCTAAATAACATAGCCCCTTTCCAAGTAGAATCTGTAAAATTAGCTATAGTGTAAAGGATGACAAAAAATGATTATTGCTGGAAAAATGTAAGCGTTTTATATTTGGTGTAGCAGCAAACGAGCTGTAAAAAAGAAAAGAGGTGATAAAGCAGTTTTAACGAAACAACATAACGTTTAATCTTATGGATTCTTAAAAAATGGGAGGTCATAAAATGATGAAAGCAAGTAAATTACGCTTGTTACTACTAGCTATATTCGCATTTGGATTACTTTTTATAACAGCTTGTAGTAGTGACAGTGAGGAATCAAGCACAAATTCTAATTCAAATTCGGACAGTTCGGACGAGGAAAATGAAGATAGGATGGCTATCGATGTTTTTGTACCTACCTTTACGACAGAGCCACCTACAGACAGCAGTCCGGTTTGGCAAGCATTAGAGGACTACACAAATACTGATTTGACAATTGAGTGGGCACCAAATAGTAATTTAGAAGACAAATTCAATATCACCCTATCGTCTGGCGATTTACCTCATGTCATGTATGTGCCAGGTAAATCACCGAGTTTTATTAGTGCTGTTGAAGATGGGGCTTTTTGGGAACTAGGGCCTTATTTAGATGATTACCCGAATTTAAGTCAAGCAAACGAAATCATATTAAATAATAGCTCAATTAATGGAAAAATATTTGGAATCTACCGATCAAGGGATTTAGGACGGAATGGAGTTATCATACGAAAAGATTGGTTAGAAAATTTAGGTTTAGAGGAACCAAAAACAATTGACGATTTTTATAATATGTTGAAGGCTTTTACGGAAGAAGATCCTGATGGAAATGGACAAGATGATACGTATGGTTTAGTAGTATCAAAGTATGAAGGTCCGTGGGATGTTATGCAAACATGGTTTGGAGTTCCAAATAAATGGGGTATCGATGATGATGGTAACTTATACCCTTGGTTCTTAGATGATAATTATAAGGATGCACTAGACTTCTTTAAAAAGCTTTATGATGAAGGATTGGTTAATGAAGACTTTGCTGTAATGGATCCAGCACAATGGTCTGACCCGGTAGTAGCGGGTGAAGCAGGTGTTCAAGTAAACGTACTTGATGAAGGTCACCGTATCCAAGAAAAAATTATCGACGCTGAACCGGAAAATGAAGACCCAATCACTGTTATCAAGGCCGTGGAAGGACCGTTTGGTATGAAGAATTTACCTACATCAGGATATTCAGGAATGCTATCGATATCTACAACTGCTGTTAAAGACGAAGAGGAATTGAAAAAAGTACTCTCATTCTTAGATAAGATGAATGATGAGGAAGCACAAATATTAGCTGAAAATGGTATCGAAGGTCGCCATTTTGAAATCGAAGACGGGGAATATGTATCTCTTGTAAAAGATGATGCTGGATTACTTGCAGAGATGGATGGCTTAAACCAGCTACTTATGTACATTCCAGAACCATTAAGCTTAACACCTGATACGAGTGAATTAAGACAACTAGAAGAGGACTTAAAGCTTGAAAATGAAGATATCGTCGTGGCTAACCCTGCAGAGCCTTACATTTCAGATGTATATGCTAAAAAGGGACAACAAATGGATAACATTATACTTGATGCAAGAATTCAGTATATTGTTGGACAAATTGATGAATCGGGCTTAGAAGAAGCAGTGGAATTATGGAGAAGCAGCGGAGGAGACGACTATATCGAAGAAATCAACCAACTTCATAAGGAAGCACAGTAAAAATTATGGAGATTAAAAAGCAGGTGATGTCTTAGACTCCCTGCTTTTTATATCACGTTTACTTACAAGGAGGGGAAGTTTTGGATTCTGTAGTAGTAAAACAACCGAGAAAGAAAAGTAAATGGGCGAAAATGGGAAAAGAAAAATGGCTTTATCTCATGGTATTACCCGGGTTAATTTACTTTATCGTTTTTAAATATTTTCCAATGTGGGGAGTACTGATAGCTTTTCAAGACTATTCACCTTTTAGGGGATTACTAGGAAGTAATTGGGTTGGATTCGAACATTTTCAATATTTCTTTTCTAATCCGGATTTTTTACGGTTATTAAGGAACACATTTATTTTAGCCCTATATGATTTAGTTTTCTTTTTTCCTGCACCTATTATTCTAGCATTACTCTTAAATGAAATACGAATTAGCTTTTATAAACGAGCAATCCAGACTTTCGTATATGTTCCGCATTTCATGTCTTGGGTAATTATTGCGAGTATTAGCTATGTTTTCCTTACTACTAGTGGTGGGGTAGTTAACGAATTGTTAGAAGGTTTATTAGGTGAGAAAATCAACTTTCTATCGAGTCCAGATTGGTTCCGCCCAATGATTATTGGACAAATTATTTGGAAGGAGACAGGTTGGGGGACGGTAATCTTTCTAGCGGCTTTAGCTAGTGTTGATCAAGAGCAATATGAAGCTGCAATTGTAGATGGAGCTGGACGTTTTAGAAGATTGTGGCACGTTACTTTACCTGCATTACGTAGCACAATCGTTATCTTATTAATTTTGCGTTTAGGTAATTTCTTGGATACAGGGTTCCAGCAAATATATTTAATGTCAAACTCTCTTAACCGTAGTGTTGCAGATGTTTTTGATACGTATGTATATTTCGTCGGTATTACAGAAGGAGCGTTTAGCTATAGTACAGCAGTCGGCTTATTTAAATCAGTAGTTGGAATTGTATTAATTGTTGGTGCAGATAGGTTGGCGAAGAAACTTGGTCAAGGTGGACTATTCTAAAGAATTGGAGGTATGTGATATGCACAAGATGCATAATACAACAGCTGGTAGAATTTTTGATTTTTTTAATCATATTTTTCTGTTACTTGTTGCGATAATAACCGTTGTTCCATTTTTATATATCGTAGCAGGCTCATTTGCATCTGAAACTGAACTTGCAACAAGGTCCTTTTTTATATTCCCTAAGGAGATAACAACAGATGCTTACCGTTATATATTCTCTACCAATTCAGTAATTCGAAGTCTAGGTGTTTCGATTCTAGTGACGATCGTTGGAACGATAATAAGTATGATATTAACGTTAACGATGGCATACCCTTTATCGAGAAGAACTATGATAGGTAGAAATGTAATTTTGAATTTAGTGTTATTCTCGATGTTATTTAGTGGTGGAATGATTCCTACCTTTATTCTAGTACGAAGTCTTGGTTTACTAGATTCTATTTGGGCTCTTATTTTACCACTTGCAATCAATCCATTTAACCTTATTATCGTGAAAACTTTCTTTCAAGAGCTACCGAAAGAGCTGGAGGATGCATCTAAAATAGATGGTTGTACAGAATTCCAAACGTTTTGGAGAGTAATGCTACCATTA
Source organism: Gracilibacillus halotolerans (assembly GCF_014206945.1). Taxonomy (GTDB): domain Bacteria; phylum Bacillota; class Bacilli; order Bacillales; family Amphibacillaceae; genus Gracilibacillus; species Gracilibacillus halotolerans. Next base: position 35,850 of record NZ_JACHON010000009.1, on the reverse strand, counting down.
TCCAAGCCTGTTATTGCTACATTTACATTGTTTTATGCCGTCTACTATTGGAATGATTTCTTTCAAGCATTACTCTATTTAAAAGATACAACAAAGTGGCCGATCCAATTATTATTACAGCAATTAGTGATGGTAGCGAATGTTGGAATTGGGGATATTGCAGAAGCATCTCTCTATGAGCCACCTGAGGAATCTGTGAAACTAGCAGTTATTGTAGTAGCAACAGTGCCAATTTTATTATTTTATCCGTTTCTACAAAAGCACTTTGCGAAGGGTGTCATGCTTGGTTCTGTAAAAGGATAGTTAGCTATGAGTGGCATAGGTTAACTTTACCCTTACTTACCGTTAATAAGGAGGAGCATTTAAATGAATTATCATTCATTTAGTGATGGCGAGCTCATATATAAGAACCCATTATCACAAAAAACGGACATTAGTGATTGGATTCAAGAAGGAGAAATAGGGATTCGTGAATTAGAAGGAAAACTAGTATTCAGTCATCAACGAGATGCACTAGAATATGGTGATCATGCACATTGGGTATTATGGTGTCCTGAAGACTTCCCTGACCAGATAATCATCGAGTGGGAATTTACTCCACTTAGTGAACATGGTTTATGTATGCTGTTTTTGGCTGCAAAGGGGCGAAATGGAGAGGATATTATGGCGGATGTACTACCGAAACGGACGGGTTATTATCCTCAGTATCATTCAGGTTCTTTGAACACCTTACATTTATCGTATTACCGCAGAAAACATAGGGAAGAACGCGCCTTTCGAACATGTAACTTACGGAAGAGCTACGGATTTCATCTAGTTGCTCAAGGTGCGGACCCTTTGCCAGCTGCGTCTGATTCCGAATCTTATTATCGAATGCGTGTTGTAAAGTATAACGATATCGTCCAATTTTCGATTAATGGGTTACCTGTCTTGGAGTGGAAGGATAATGGGCAAAACTATGGTCCCATTTATACGAATGGAAAAGTAGGGTTTCGTCAGATGGCACCCATGAAGGCTGCTTATGCTAATTTTACAGTGAAAAAGGCTATTTTAGAGACTTCACCTTCCTTTAAGTAAAAATGAAATGGAGGTATTTTATATGTTAGATAGCGGCTTACTTGGTAAGTTTTATCATTTTGGGGAAACGGTGCTTCTATTACTATACGTGAATTTTTTATGGATTTGTTTCACTTTATTGGGAGGAATCCTGTTTGGGATTGGACCAAGCACCGTAGCCATGTTTGCTGTTTTTCGTAAATGGTCGATGGGGGAGGGAGATATGCCAGCATTTAAAACGTTTTGGTCTGTTTATCGAAAAGAATTTGTGAAGGCTAATGTTTTAGGTATTATCTTATTACTCTTTGGCTACATGTTGTATGTGAATTTTAATTTTTTATCGCTTACGGATATATCAGGGGAATCTTTTATTCGAGTAATGTTAATCATTGCCACCGCGGTATATGTTCTTATGATTATTTATATTTTCCCGATGTTTGTTCACTATGAGAATAAGATTTTTGGATACTTTAAAAATGCAGTTTTACTCGCAATATATTCGCCGATCCGTACTGCATATTTAATAGCCGCTTGTTTGACGCTTTATTATTTATATTTTTACTTTCCAGTTTTCATTTTCTTTTTGGGAGGTAGCCTGACAAGTTTAGTCATTATGTACATTTCTTATCGGACATTTTTGCGTCTGGAATATAAGCAGGAGGTGTTAAACGAACATGAAGATAGAGAAGAAAGAACCAGTCTTACTACGTAAATTGGATATCGCAACTGCAGGTAAAAATACAAAGTTGTATACTGGTGATCTAACTGGTAATGGAAGAAGTGATTTACTATTCGTTCAACCAGATGGTGGTATCGATGATCGGTATGTCCCACATCAAGTGCAAGCGATGACAGCCTTCGATCTGAATGGAAACAAGTTATGGCAAGTAGGTACGTTAGATCGTCATCCAGGAGGACCAGGGAGCGATTATCCGATACAAATATACGATATTGATGGAGATGGAGAAAATGAAGTACTTTGCGTAATGGAAAAGCACTTTTTAATTATAGAGGGTAGTACAGGTAACGTAAAAAAGAAGTTTCCTTTACCAGCAGACGATGCGCACGATTGTATAATCATTGCCAATTTAACGGGTCAGGACTTTCCACAAGATATCATTTTAAAAAATCGCTACGAACAAATGTGGGCGCTAGATAGTGAATTCAACCTACTTTGGACACATAAAGGTAATATTGGTCATTACCCGTGGGTGTTTGATTTTGATGGTGATGGAAAAGATGAAGTGATGGCAGGGTACGATTTTTTGAATAGTCACGGTGAACGCTTATGGTCTTGTAATGAGCTAGATGACCATGCAGATTGTATTTGGATTGGTCAAATTACCCCTGGTAGCAAGGAGTATCAGCTAGTCATTGGCGGTAGTGTGACCGTTTTATATAGCTGGAAAGGCAAAGAAATCTGGAGATATAATGGCTCAGTGGAATCCCAACATGTAAGTATAGGAAAATTTAGAGAAGACCTTCCTGGACTGCAAATTGCAGGACTCGATCGTATTGTTCGAGGAAAACATTATGATGATGGTAAAGATGGTATCTTTCTATTAGATGCACATGGTAGAGAAATTGGCAAAGAAGATCGACAGACAGGCGGTTGGCTTACTATTATTGAAACATTAAGGCATTGGGATAATAGTGAGAAAGATTACATATTAGCATATCGAAGAGGCGGGGGCGTCTACCCTACCATATACGATGGACATCTTAATGAAGTCGTAACTTTCCCGGTAGATGGTTATGTTGTTCATGCAGATTTAACAGGAGTAGGGCAAACACAAGTAATCGTTTATGATGAGAACGAACTGTTTATTTATAATAATGACTATCTGGATTTGGATAAGTATGCCAGCATTAAAAATCAAGAAAAAAGACTATACTCTGTCACGCTGTATCCAGGAGGGGAATATAAGAAAACAGTGAAGAAATAATAGTTGTATCATTCAGTTGCTGTGTTAGTCGTAGAATAATTATTTGTTTGTAATAGATGTTTACGTGTATAAAAGAATATCGGTAAATTAATGATAAGGACAAAGAAGAGAACCATAAAAAGGAATAAGCTAAACAACAAGTCAAATTCTCTAAATAGACCCCAAAAAAAAGCACCAATTTGATAAAGGGTTAAGAATGAAATAAAAGCAAGACTAATCCATCCAAGTGTTTTTTTCTTAATAAAATATCCTGGGATGGCAGCTAATGCGAAAAGTGCAAAACCAATAAAAAAGAAACTAATCCATATTTGATTATTTTCGATATACGTATTTATATACTCAAAAGAATTATAAACTAGAAGAAGGTAATAGACGGATATTAGTAACCGTATTAACAATACTTTTCACCTCCAATTAGTTATTTATGGTAATTGTAGCACATCAACTAATCTTTTAAAATAACTCTTTTTAATCAATAGTAAAGCGTGGTACCTGCCATATTGGAAGTACCACGCTCTTTTCATTCTGTGCTATTATACTTTGAAACGTTTGATCATTTCTTGTAATTCTTCGGAGAGAGTCTTTAGTTCATTGGAAGTAGTCACTAACGAATCACTTACTTTAAGCTGTTCTTCCGTTGTAGCGGAAACTTCTTCACTTATTGCTGATGATTCTTCGGCTGTTGCACTTACTTGGTGAACAGTAGAAGTTAAGACCTCTTGAGATTCTCTTAATTGTTCCATGGAAGTCGTAATTTCTTGAATCTTACTCGTAAAGCTTGCCATTTGCTCCCCAACTTGATTCAACATTGATTGTGTATCAACTGCTTGATCCACTTGTTCTTTAAATCTAGGGTTTGCTTCTTCTAAGACAACAAGAGTCTCATTTACTTCATTTACAATACCTGAAGTGATTTCTTCTACTTTGTCAATTGAATCCTTAGATTGAGTAGATAGCTTTCTGATTTCGTCTGCAACTACTGCAAATCCTTTTCCAGCTTCACCTGCACGAGCAGCTTCTATTGCCGCGTTTAAAGATAAGAGGTTCGTTTGCTGTGCGATGTTTGTCAACATTACCATTACTTCATTTATTTGTTCGGTGCTTGTTTTTAATGTGTCTACTTTATCAGCAAGTAAGGATGTCATTTGTTCGCCGTCTTTTGTCTTTTGGACGAGTTCATTCATTTTTTCTAGTCCTTGATGGCTTGTTTCTAGTACATTAATTGCATAGTTTTCCATTTCACTATTATTTCGATATACATTTTCGACTTCATCATGAATACTGCTTGCTAATGTATTACCTCGTTCTGCCTCATCTGTTAATCCTGCCGCACCACTTGCAATCTCTTCGGATGCAGCGGATACTTCTTTAGCTGATTGAGACTGTGCTTGCGCGATTTCAGATAATTCTGCTGCTGCACTCATTACCTTATTTGAAGATTCCGTTGTACGGTGCATTAAATCATTGATGTTCTCTAACATTTGATTAAAGCTCTTCGCTAAATAACCAATTTCATCTTTTCGACTTACATCATTAGAACGAACACGTAAATCTCCGTCTTGTGCTTGTGCCATAAGACCAGACATATTCGCTAATGGTGTAGCAATAGAGCGAACAATAAAGTTAGCGATAAAGAACGCTACAATTAAAGATAGAATAATAATTCCGATCGTAATGTAGAAAATGATTCTTGTATCTTTCGTTAGTTCGGATTCAGACACAGAACCAACATAGTACCAATCCGTAACAGTAGATGGATAATGGAAAACAAGCTCATCATTCACTTGTGTCACGTTTGTTCCCTCGTCCATCGAAAATTTATAAGGGTAGGCATTTGTAATCTCATTGTTTTCAAAAGAGAAAACAACTTGATTATTTTCATTCACAACGTAAGCTCTTTCATCTTCACCAAAACGAACACTTTCCAATGCATCAGCGAATACCGCTTTGTTTAGTTCAATTAGTAATAAGAAATCTGTTTTAGAAATACTTAGTCTCTGCGTAAATAAAATGGTAGGTTCTTTATTAGATTGAGAAACACCTTTTTCTAAACCACCAACCCAGTAAGTAGATTGATCTGCTTCCTTAGCTTCCTTATACCATTCAGATTCTAAAATGTTGACTTCGGGAACAGTCGCCGAAGATGAGATTAATGTATCTTTATCTAAATCTAACAAATAAAGAGTTACATTTTTATCTACCATCGAAATGTTGGTAAGTGCATCATCAATAACCTTCTTCGCAGTGTAATATTCAAAGCTATTTGTGTTTTCAAATCGAGTAACTTCCGTCAAAGTAGTAGTGAAATTATCGCTTAATAAAAGCTCGCTAATCCTATCTCGATGTCCTTGCATCATGTAGTCTAGCTTATCACCGGCCTGAATAATTGTTTGTTCGGATGCATCTGTAACTTTTTCTTTAATTATATTATTAGAAATAAGGTAAGAAGATACGCCTACAACAACTACCGCTAAAAGTGTCGATAATAGAAGGCCTAATAGAATTCGAGTGCTAATTGAATCTTTTTTCTTAACTTCTATGCCACCTGATATAGTCTTAGTCGTTTTTTTATCTTTTCTAGACAACTTCTTAAATAATTGACGATTTTTTAAAGGGTTCTTTACCTTGAATCCCTTTAACCATCTAGGCTTTTTAAATTTTATTTTTTTCATTATGTATATCCTCCATTTATAGTGTTAGGATGTTTAACAATTATTTGGCGTTTCAATAAAACTGAATATAAGAGAGAGTATAACTGTGACAAAGAGATAGACTTTCTGAATTCAAGACAATGATAGTTTAGTATTCAATACTTTCAATTTTTATAAATTTTTTCGAGACAAAGAAAATAAAGCACTTACAAAATGGAATAAAAAAATTAGGTCTATTTGTCCAAATGGAAGGGTTTACTTTAATAGGAATGGTATATCACTCCGTTCTTTGTCGAAAATAAGGATAATAACTTAAAAAATGTAGTTCAAATAGATTATATCATGGATTTTGTCATTTTTCGATAAGAACTTTAGCATAATATGAAAACGTATTAATAAGGACTTTAGACTAGTTCTTGGGGGATTTTAGAACTATAAGTGAATTGAATAAGTCATTTTCGGGTGAAAATAACGAAGAACTTGCAACATAATAAGAAGAATATTCATTTATCGAGGGGGTTTTAGACAACGTAATAAAAATGTGGGAACTATCTGATTCTAATGAATCATTCCGTTCCCACGTTATTCTATAAGTCATTATCTTTCTCGTCTATTTCAATTTTTAGTGACGGTTTTATCGGGAGCAAGAATTTCCATCACAATAGCTACCATTGTTATTACTTGATAGATCTTCAAATCCTTGATTTTCCTCTTCCGCAACTTTTTCTAGAGCTTGCATAAAAGTTTCCAGAGGTTGTGCACCAGAGATAGCATATTTTCCATTAAATACGAAGAATGGTACACCGGTTATTCCAAGTGATTGAGCCTTAGAAATATCATTATTTACTTCTTGTTTATATGTTTCATCATCTTCTAAAACAGCTCTCGCTTTATCTGTGTCTAGTCCAACTTTCCCTGCAACTTCTAAGAGAGCCTCATGATTACTAATGTCAATGGAAAGTGTGAAATAACTATATAGTAAATGGTTCACCATATCTTCTTCTTTTCCTTCGGCTTTAGCAAATTTAGTTAGACGATGAGCATCGAGTGTATTTCCATGCTTCATCGTATCAAATACAAAGTCTAGGCCCACCATTTTCGCTTGTTCTCCAACCTGTTCATTCATATCTTTTGCTTTTTCTACACTCATATTATATTTGGCTGCGAGTGATTCATGAATACTCGTTCCATCGTATGGTTTTGCTTGTGGATCTAATTGAAAACTTTTATATTCTTTCTCAACGGATAATTTTTCCGGAAATCGCTCGATTGCCTGCTCCAATTTGGTTTTTCCGATATAACAAAATGGACATACAAAATCTGACCAAATTTCTACTTTCATGAGCTCACCTCATTTTTCATTTATAAAAATAACTTTTCTTATTGTAAACATATTAAGGAGAAAAGGAAAAGGAATCTGCTTTTTATATGAATAAGGAGCAACACTTTTTAAACTAAATCTAAGATTATTTAAGTGAATCGATTCAATTTTTAATATGCAGCAAGATAGTAACAGGTGTAAAGGTATTTTGAAATTGAATAGAAAAATGAGAAAAAGAGGTTAAAAACGTCTCCAATTTTTGTGTTGCCTCATAAGCTAATAAGGAAACTCGATTAGGAGGTTAAAATGAATGGCACAAACCTTTAGAGGGTATCGAATTACAAGTCATTATGGAAGACGACGAAGTCCTATTAGTGGGTCCAATAGTTTTCATGCAGGTGTCGATTTGGTGAAAAGTCATCAAGCGCCTATCCATGCCTTTACTGCAGGCGAAGTAGTCTATGCTGGAGTTGGACGAAGTGGCTCGGGACTTGGTGGGTATGGAAATGTTGTAGTTCTTCTGGACAAGAATAATAACTTACAGCTATACGCACATTTAGATCGGGTAGCAGTTAGGACTGGAAATCAAATACGCCAAAATCAAATCATAGGCTATCAAGGAAATACTGGACAATCTACAGGTTCACATTTGCATTTTGAGGTGCGAACGAATGATGATAGAATGCCGCCATATGGTTACCGTAGCAATCGAGAAGGCTCCACGTTGGAACCAATTAGTTATTTAAATAACTTTCAATCTAGCGGGGGTAATCAGTCCAATAATAATAACACCTCCACTTTAAGAAGAGGTATGCGTGGTAGAGAAGTTAGGGAATTACAAGAGCAACTTCAATCTATTGGCATAGCATTATCAAATCATGGAGCTGATGGGATCTACGGTCAGGAAACAGAGCTTGCTATAAGGAGATTTCAGTTACAACAGAATATAACAGTTGATGGTATAGCGGGACCTGTTACTAGGTCACGATTACAGAATGCGGTAAATGATCGCTCAAAAGAATCTCGGACATTGCGCTATGGGATGAGTGGGGCAGCATTGAGAGAACTACAAGAACAATTAATCACTGTAGGAATGAACTTAAATAGATATGGAGTAGATGGGAGATTTGGACGAGAGACAGAGGTAGCTGTAAGGGAATTTCAAAAACAAGAAATGATTCGAGTGGACGGTATAGTTGGCACAGAAACATGGAACGCATTAGAGAAGGCGTTAAATAGTGTTCGTAAATATCCTGGAAGCTTAATTAGAAGGGGATCGCGTGGAGACACTGTAAAGGCGATTCAAAGAAAAGTAGGTACGGACCCTGATGGTATATTTGGAGCAAATACGGAAGCAGCAGTAAAACAATTTCAAAGAGAGAATCGTCTTAAAGTAGATGGAATCGTTGGACCAGAAACATGGAAACGTCTGTTTTAGATAGAAAAAGAGAACTGAGACAGAAGTAATTTTCATAATGCAAAATCCGAGTGTTATACTAACGCCTTGTCAAAATACTTCGCTTTTACCCATAGGGTATAAGTTAACATCTGTGCAAAAAATACTTGCACAGTGTTTCCTATACCTCGGCAACGCCTCAACTAATTACAAAAGTTATATAAAAACTTTTGTAATGGATTTTCGGCTGTTGCTTTTCCTGCAGGAGTCTTGTATTTTGACTTGGCTATTTATATCCTTTCCATGATTTGATTGGATTTTCGTGCTATTTTTTTATGCTCGGCCTTTTTACTCTGCGGCTGAAAGCCTCTTTTACCTGCCTCGCCCTGAAAGGCCCATCGAATGGTTCTCCCTCTTGCACCACATTTACTCCCTGATTCTAACGAATCGTTCGGTTTGTAGTATGATTAAATAATTCTGTCCCAGCCCCTTTTCAGGTGTCCTCGACAAAAGGATAATCTTTAGGGTAGTGTACGGGGGTGATTTAGCACATCTTACTCTTCAGAAAAGAACAGCTTATATTAAACGCTTACCTTTCCTTATTAAAGAGTAATTGCTAAAATGAATTGTACTGTTTTTATAACGTCTAGGAGTGAAGTGCATGTTACATAAGTTAAAAGTCTTTCAACGAATTTACTATGGATGGTTTATTCTTATCATAGCAGGTTTAGGTTTATTTTTTTCTGGCCCGGGTCAAACATATTCTAATTCTCAATTTATAGATGAATACATTACGGAATTTGGATGGTCACGCACTCAAGTATCTAGTGTTTATTCAATAGCTACGTTGGCAGCTGGTTTATTAATGGTGTTTGTAGGTAAGTTTATCGATCGATTCGGCCAACGGTTTATGATGGTCCTAATAGGTCTCCTATTTTTAATAGCTTGTTTCTATAATAGTTTTATTACAAGTATTTGGATGCTTGCAATTGGTTTTTTTCTCGTCCGAATTCTTGGTCAAGGAAGTATGTCGCTTATCCCAAATACATTAGTAGCTCAATGGTTTGTTAAAAAGAGAGGAAAAGCATTTGGCCTTTTAACTTTATTTTCATTTGGTAGTGCGTCCTTATTTCCAATTATAAATACATGGATTATTCAAAGATGGGATTGGCAAACTGCATGGCAATTTTGGGGATTTGCTCTGTTAATTATATTTGTTCCGATTGCTTTTTTTGGTGTAGTGAATAGGCCAGAAAAAATCGGATTAGAACCTGATGGCTTTTCAGAGAAAAAGGAAATCAACCAAGAAGGACTTCTTGCTTCTACTAATGTAGAGGCTGAAGAAGATTGGACATTAAAAGAAGCGATGAAAACACGTGCCTTCTGGGCGATACTAGTATGTGTGGGGATTCCTGCAATGGTTAATACAGGGATTACTTTTCATATCAGCTCTATCATGCAAATGAATGGATTATCGATAGAAGTAGCTGCATTAGTATTAAGTTTAATGGCTATAGTAGGAATTCCTATGGCACTTGCGTCTGGTTTCATTGTGGATAAAATCAAAACAAATTACATATTATTCTTTATTTTTGTCGTACAATTTATCATCTTACTTCTTTTAATGATTACGAATCAATTTTGGTTAGCAATTGTCTTTGGTGTCTTATGGGGGATATCAGGCGGTTTAGAACGAATTGGTCTTAACGTAATTTGGCCAAATTACTTTGGTAGAAAGTATATTGGAAGTATTAGTGGGGTAGGAATGACGATAGTCGTAATCGGATCTTCTCTAGGCCCCATGCCTTTTGGAATTGGTTACGATTATTTCGGAAGCTACACTCCAATCTTACTCTTAACTCTTATATTTCCGATAATAGGAGCGATAAGTGCATTGCTGGCAAAAAAAACTATTAAAGAAGGTAATGAAGAAAGATGATTTTAGTAGTATTCTAGACTATCGTTTGTCAATAGAGTAGATATATTAACAGGCTTAGCTTTTCTATTGTCCTATCCTCGTTTATAATAATGAGAGAATAGGCTGAAAATAACTTAATAAGACTAATATAATACGGCATAACCAAATTAAGGAATTGAATTATCGAATTTTGAAACTTTTCGCCTGGATATTGAGTTTTATTACTACTCTTTTAGTATGAAATGTTAAATTATATCAGATAAAAATGACTTTTGTGATATAATAGGACTATATCGAAAGTGTTTTAATGGGTAAAAAGAATTAATTGGTGATATTGGCATTTATAAGAATAGTTGCCGAAATAGATAGAAGGCAGCCTATACTTTTCTTTCATGAAGGTATAGGCTCCTTTCATATAGAAATTATAGAGTAAGAGATTAGTAATGTTTAATCTATAATATGAAGGAATGCTAGATATGCTATTTTGATGGGAGTTTGACGTTTCCATGAATAAAATAACGAGAAAGCCAATGTTTTTAGTCATTATTTTTACATTGATAGCAATACTAATTCATCATATCCCAGTTCCACTTTTATTTGGAACGCATATTTATTTTACAGATATTATCTTCTTTGCCGCTATCCGCTTAATTGGACTTCCATACGCGTTACTAGTTACCATTATTACTTCCGTTGCCGCATTGTTCACTGGAGGCAGCATTGTCACACTTGTTACTTCTATTATCAAAGTCGCAATCATTGGCCTTTTATGGATAAAAAGAAAAAAGGATTTTGTTACCTGGAGTTTTGTTTATATTCTTCTGGTTTTTTTATCTTATCCAATTGGTCAATATTTGGCAGGCGATTTACCTACAACTCTTTTTCATTTTGAAATGGTAAAAGAGATAGTAACATTACTTTTCTGTGCATTAGTTGCAGATATTATTAGTGATTATTTGCCAGTTATAAAAGGCTTTCGTACAATCTTCCGTTCTACTAGCTCTTTTTATTTTGGAAAGATTATTTCCCATATTATTTTGTTTGCTACGATATTTCCATTATTACTAATCGTATTTATTGTCGCAAAAAGCCTAGAAAATGATATGTATCAAACGTTACAGTATCAGGCAAACTCCTTTAAAAATAGAGTAGCTGAGGAAGCATCTTCATTAGAATTGTCAGAAATTATGGAGTTTAGACTTGAATCAGACCTACAAAAGGCTAATTTATACGCTATTTTCTCAGAGTTTATTGGTGATCGGAATCAGCAAGTGATACTTTTTAATAATTATGGAGAAGCATGGCTTACAATAAATCAAGATCAAATCCAGTGGAGTCATAAGGATGATATCCAAAACGGTATTGGTAAAACAATCATGGAGAATGGTTTTATTTATATTCCTCAATCGGGGGAATCTCTAAACGGATGGCATCAAAGTTCGTTTATTTCTAGCACCTCCATGTTGTCTAGTGAGGCTTTTTTAATCGTCCCTTTAGAAGAAAGTATTGTCAAAATAATTAAGCAGCTTTACCACTATTTAATATTTTTATTAGCTGTCATATTAGTAGCTCTTCTGTTTACAATTATTATTAATAGGATTTTAACTAAATCTATTTTCCATATTACGAGCCTTGCTACTAATCTTCCGATACGAATGAAAAATAATGAGGCATTGAATTTTAAAGCTACTAGGATCAGAGAATTTGATGAATTGGCGAACAATATTAAGCAAGTTGCAACGGAACTACGCCATATGTTCTCTGTGATAGAACGAAAAAACAAACAATTAACAGAGAAGACAGATCAATTGATGGAATCAGAAAATAAGCTATTCCGACTTGCTCATTATGATTCCTTAACTTTACTAGGAAATCGGAATAAATTCTATGAAGAATTACCTCATATAATAAGGCGGACGGATTTACAAGAACAAGAATTTTGCCTGTTTTTTATCGACTTGGATCGTTTTAAAGAAGTGAATGACACGTATGGGCATCAAACAGGAGATGTATTACTTAAGAGATTTGGTAGACGTCTTCTTGAATTCAAAGCATCATACCCAGAGTTCACTCCATATCGTCTAGCGGGTGATGAATTTGTCGGTGTTCTACGATTCGTGTCTAGAGAAGAAGTAACGATTATACGTAAAGAGCTAGAGCATATATGCGAGCAGCCTATACAGCTTAATAACAAACTAGTTATTCATTTAACTGCCAGCATAGGTGTTAGCTTCTATCCAGACGATGGAGCAACGATTGACGATTTACTGCATGAGGCAGATCAAAAAATGTACGAGCGGAAAGTTTTGCGAGATGAAAGTAATGATGGGTAGCGGAGGTTGATTATCATAGATAAGAAAATATTCTATTTAGCCTTATATATTGTTATAGGTTTACTATTAACAGCTTGTAGTAAATCAGCATTTATTCCAATTGAGCAAACCCCGTTAGCTAATTATAAAGAAAAAACAGAAAATAATACTGTAGAAATATCAGAAAAAAAAGTTTTAAAGGTATGGACACATGATGATATATTGCAGGGCTCACTTACTGCTTTTTCTGAAAAGTTTCCGAATGTAGAGGTAGAAATTAAGGAGATGGGAAAAAGTACGTTAGTCTCTCAATATCGGTCGAGTCTCGTCATGAATAAGTCACCGGATATATTTGTAATACCCGATGAGTTTTTAGGGTCTTTTTCTAGTATAAATGGTTTTGAGAACTTATTAGATGAATATTACGATGATCCTACCTACCTAGATAATCGACCAGAAGGGCTCATGAAACCATATATAGATTCGCAGAGCCAAGAAATGAATATTGTTCCATTACTATATTTTCCGTATGTAATGTATTATCGAGTAGACATTTTAGAAGAATTAGGATATCCAAGTGATCCGCAAGATCTAGCAGTGTATCTAAACAATACGTATAATTGGTTAACAATGGCGCGAGATTTGAAAGAGAAGGGATATTATATAACTGATACGGAGGTAACGTTTCTAGATACTCTATTCAGAGCTAACTATTTTATGGACGAGCAAAACGAGTATATCGGCAGTTCGAATGAATGGTTAGATATCCATAAAACGGCGATAACTATTTATGATGAACAATTAGATTTTGGAAAGACAATTTGGGAACAGGAGACGCAACAAGCGTTAAGGGATGATGAGCTTATCATGTTTATAGGTGCGAGTTATATGGACCATCATTTAAAAGGGTGGGCACCTGAACAAGAAGGGAAATGGGCGATTACTACATTGCCTTTTGAATTAACCGCTATTGACCAATACAACAGTATGTCTATGGCTATTAGCTCTCAAAGCGAGGATAAGATGCTTGCATGGGAGTTTGTAAAACATATGACGAATGATATGTTAAATATCTATACAGGTATCAAACAAGACCCTTATTTTCAGAATCAGAACCTACAACCAGTATACTGGGAAAGTCTAGATAGTAATATGCCTGGGAAACCACATGTCTTTGATGATGACATTAAGATGATATGGGATGTAACCCTCAAAAACTTAAATTGGGGAGAACCATTTACGATGGAAAATGTCCACCGTTTCCATGATGATGTAAAAAGCAGAATTAAATATGAACAACAATTATTACAAGAGTTCGATAAAGCGGAAAGAGAATAATATTGAGAGAGGATTCTACTATCAAGCAGATAATAGAATCCTTTTTATTTGTTAAGTTATTTTATGTAGAAATAACATATGACAGATCAAGCTACAGATTTTACATCCATTACGTTTGCTTGAATAAGTCGTTTGCGTACCATAATTCCAATCCAACTAGCTAGAAATGCTTTTATTAAGCCAACTATTAGAAATGGATAAAATCCTGATGCCATCGCTGCACCCCAGCTTAAGTCTAGAATAAACTTTAATTGTACAACTCCAAATAGTAAACTAACAAACATACCGACTACGTTGGCTATTATCGCCATGTTCAAATTAAATGTTGATTTCTCCAAAATCCAGCCAATTGCAAAAGCAGATGCGATAAATCCAATAATATAACCGCCAGTAGGTCCAAATACTACATGTGGCCCACCAGAAAGTCCAGCAAACACTGGAACCCCTATTAGCCCAACTAACAAGTAACCGACCATTGAAAGTGCACCGTACCGACTTCCGAGAATAGTAGCAGCCAACCCAACTGCTAAGGTTTGTCCACTAAACGGAACAATCCATAGTTGAACTTGTACCTGTGCTAGGATTGCTGTAATAGCCACAAAAATACTTGCTAAAATTAAACCTCGTAACGCATTAACTTTCAACTTTATCTCTCCTTTGTTAACTTTTATAAATTGAAGGTTAACATATAAAAAGAAATATGACAAGTTTACTTTTAAATAAGTTAGAGCGAATTCTGATTAAAGAGACATTTTTCATTATTAGTTTAGGTATAAATTGTGATATGATTAAGGATAGAATTTTGTCAGAGTACAGGTGTAATAGGTTTGCCTTTTCTTTTTTTGTTATTAAGGAAATTTAATTGTTTTTACTAAATAACGTTCAAACCTCATATAGTAAGAGTGACGAACGAATGGTATGATATCGTCTGAAGGAGAGTCTGCGTGTGTTTATAAATATAGATGGACTAAAAATACATTATCATTTGGCGGGGCAAGGTCAGCCAATTGTATTACTGCATGGATGGGGAACTAGCCTAGATTTGTTTGAATCCATGGAAAATTATTTACTTCCCAACTTCCAAGTAATTTCTCTTGATTTTCCAGGATTCGGTAAAAGTGATGAACCACTTGAGCCATGGGATGTAGAAAGATATGTCCAGTTTTTTGAAGAGTTTTTAGCTAAGCTTGAAATCGAAAATCCAATTCTTGTTGGTCATTCTTTTGGAGGAAGAGTCTCGATTAAATTTGCCTCCCGTCACTCTGTTCATAAAATTATCCTGATTGGAAGTGCAGGGATTAAGCCAAAAAGAAGCTTCGATTATTATATGAAAGTATACTCCTATAAAGCGTTGAAAAAAGTGTTAAACTTACCAATTTTAAATAAATATAAAGATCAAATTATGGAGAAATATCGTGGTAAAGCTGGATCTAGTGATTATCAGAAGGCTTCTAGAGTTATGCAACAAACCTTAAGTAAGGTTGTGAATGAGGACTTACAGCATCATATGCCACACATTAAGGCCCCGACTCTATTAATTTGGGGAAAGAACGATACTGCTACTCCGCTAGAGGACGGTAAAAAAATGGAGCAGCTTATACCGGGCGCTGGACTTGTTGCTCTAGACAATGCCGGTCATTACGTGTTTTTAGAACAACAGAATCGAGTACACCTCATTATGAACTCGTTTTTAGAAGAAGATAAAGGGGTCAACTAATATGAAAGTTATCTTTATTATTTTATCAATCGTATGGGTTGTCTATCTGCTACTCCGTACAAAAAAAGCAATTCATATGTTACAGCTTAATAGTTATTTCAACAACCGTTTATTTCATTGGATGAAAGGCTCACCTCTAAAAGTCGTACCAGTAAAAGACATCATCATCATAATCCTTGCACTTATATGTATGCTTTTTGATTGGTATATCGTCATTTTAGCTATACTCGCTATTGGTATACTTACGCATCGTGAAAAACCAGAAAAGAAAAAACTTGTTATTACCGCGCGTGTAAAACGATTAATGGCTACAATTGCAATCATTTATATCGTTATACTAGCCGTTAATTTACACTTTGTTTGGCACGAGGAAACATACCGAATTGGTACGCTTGTTATGGTTTTAGCTACTATCTTTGTTTATGGAATTGTATTAGTAGCGAATCTCGTCAATCGACCAATTGAGAATGGAATTAAAGAGCGCTATTATAAAGATGCTAGAAATCGAATGAATAGTGCAAGACAGACGACAACTGTAGGTATTACAGGAAGCTTCGGAAAAACAAGTACTAAATTTGCTTTAGATACAATTTTATCAACGCATTTAAATACATTAAAGACTCCTAATTCTTATAATACGAAAATAGGTGTAACGATTACGATTCGAAACTCTCTAAAGCCGTACCATGATGTATTTATTGCTGAGATGGGAGCAAAAGAGCCTGGTAATATTCAAGAAATCTGTGAGCTAGTTGGTCATAAATACGCGATTTTAACTGCAATTGGCGAGCAACATTTAGAAACGTTTAAGACACTAGATACTATTAAGAAGACCAAATTTGAAATTGTAGAAACATTACCACCAGATGGTGTAGTGTTTTTAAATGGGGATGACGAAAATATTATGTCGTATACCCCGCAAAATAATTGTAGAAAAGTATATTTTGGGATTGAAAATAATGATGCAGATTTTATAGCGACAAATATTCAATTCCACCATAAAGGGACTACTTTCCATGTTAAAAATAAAGATGGTTCATTAGATGCTGACTTTGAAACAAAATTACTTGGTAAGCATAATGTTTACAATATATTAGCGGCGATAAGTGTAGCGTGGGAGATGGAGGTACCTTTAAATAAAATTCAACAAGGGGTTAAGAAAATTCAAGCCGTTCCTCATCGAATGGAAATTAAAAAAGGCTTTGGAAACTTAACGGTTATTGATGATAGTTTTAACTCGAATCCAACTGGCTCCAAAATGGCGTTAGAAGTTCTTTCCTCTATGGAAGGCTTTAAAGTGCTAGTGACACCTGGAATGGTAGAGCTTGGAGATAAAGAATATGATTATAATAAAGCCTTTGGGACGTATGCCGCAGATTCAGCAGATTATGTCATACTGGTCGGAGAGAAACAAACAAAGCCGATTCAAGATGGGCTAAGAGAAAAAGGTTATCCTGAAGATCAATTATTTATAGCAAAAGATTTAAATCATGCGATTGAGCAAATTAAAACGTTCAATCGACCGGATGCAATTATTTTATTGGAAAATGATTTACCAGATACGTACAACGAATAAACAGGGGGTACATGGACTTGAAGACTAGAGTTGCTGTTATATTTGGAGGTGTATCCGTCGAGCATGAGGTGTCTGTTATTTCTGCATTACAGGCAATTCATGCGATGGATACGATGAAATACGAAATAATTCCAATCTATATAAGTAAAAACAGAGAATGGTATAGTGGAGAAAAGCTGTTAGAGATAGAAAATTATAAGCAGTTAGATCAATTATTGAAAGAAGTGGATACGGTAGTATTGGAACAAGCGGCTGATAATCAAGTTGTATTGAAAAAGAAAGAACGTGGCTTGTTCTCCAAAGGTATCATTTCGACGATTGATGTCGTTTTTCCTGTCGTTCATGGGACAAACGGAGAAGATGGATCGTTACAAGGTTATTTAGAACTGCTCGGTTTACCCTATGTAGGATGTGATGTTGCATCCTCTGCAGCTGGCATGGATAAAGTTATAATGAAGCAAATACTTCGAGATTCTGGTGTCCCAATTGTAGATTATCGCTGGTTTTATGCTTCTGCTTGGCAGGAAAATAAGGAACACATTATCCAATATGCAGATGAATTAGCGTATCCTGTTATTGTGAAGCCTGCTAATTTAGGATCTAGTGTGGGAATATCTAAGGCTACAAACCCTGAAGAATTAGAGGAAGCAATCGATTTAGCGGTAAGTTATAGTAATAAGATAATCATTGAAAAAATGATTACGAATCTAACAGAAGTAAATTGCTCTGTGTTGGGCGATTACGAAAATGTGGAAAGCTCTGTTTGTGAACGAGTATTAATGACAGACGAAATTTTATCATATAAAGATAAATACCAAAGTGGTGGGAAAACAGGGGATACGAAAGGTATGGAAAGTGTAAACCGGATTATTCCTGCTGACATTTCAGAAGAAGCTACTTTGAAAGTGAAGGAGCTAGCGGAAAAGACATTTCAGCTCCTAAATGCTAGTGGTGTTTCCCGTATCGATTTCTTACTTAACGATGAAGGAGAAATCTTTGTAAATGAGATTAACACGATTCCTGGTTCGTTATCGTTCTATCTCTGGGAACCATCCGGAAAGAATTTTCAACAATTAACGGATGAACTTATCCGTTTGGCATTAAAGAGAGAAAGAGAAAGACAATCCATTCATTTTTCTATTGATTCAAATCTTTTTTCACTTCATGGAAAAGGGTCAAAAGGATCAAAAGGAAAATAAAGAAAACTTGGCGGAAAGCCAAGTTTTCTTTTTGATTGGATTAGTTGTAGAAAGAAGCACCTACAATGATTAGTAAGATGAACAGAACTACAATTAAGGCAAAAGTACTACCAGTTCCGCCGCTGTATCCTCCGCCGTATCCATATCCGTAACCATAATTATCGCAAGGGTTATAACATCCATAATGACTCATACTGAAAACCTCCTCCTTTATTTTCACTAATTAATGTATGTGGATTTTCTTTAAAAGTTTAGGTAAACGTCTAGTTTTTATAAAAATAGGCGCTTTCAAGGAAAATAAAAGAGTGAGTTAGAACAGCTGTACTTCATATATGCAATTGTAAAATGACGCTTAAGAAAAAAGTTATAAGGTTATAACTATTCATATTTGTACTTGTTTACTTTACTAGTCCTAATGTTTGTAAACCGTAATATACCCCATCATCTTCGACGGAGGTTGTCTTGTATGTAGCATGCTGGAATAAATCAGGATGAGCATTTCCCATAGCAAACCCTGTGCCAACTGTGTTGAGCATCTGAATATCATTTAACCCATCACCAAATGCTATTGCTTGGTCAGCAGTAAGATTTAATCGACTTAATAGGTGTTGGATTGCTACTCCTTTATTTACTTGATTACGGATAACATCGTAGCAATGTCCCATACCTTGAACATTTACAGGTGCAAAATAAATATCCTCATGTTCCATTTCATATTGCTTAATGTCATCCTTATTAGCATTGATGATGGTAATACCTAATATTTGATCACGATAACTATTTTGGAAAGCTTTACAGTGAACTAATCCGAAGTAATCAATAAACTCTTTTACTTTTTTATTATCTAAATTTGTAAACAAGTTATAGGAATCTGTATATAATACCATTTGGTTATTATTTGATGTAGCAATTTGTAAATAATGATCTATAATCGAAGGAGACATCGGCTTATCGACTATAACTTCATCCTTATAGATTCCTAATGCCCCATTATAGCCAACAAAAGAATCAATACCTAGCTCTACTGCCGTTTCTCTTATTTCGTGAATTGGCCTACCAGTAGCAAGGAATACTTCGATGCCTTTCTCTTGAACAATGTGAATGGCTTGTTTTGTCTTTTCTGAAATTGAATGGTCGCTACGCAGAATGGTACCGTCCATGTCTAAAAATAATACTTTATAGTTGTTGCTCAAGATTTATCCCACCTTTAACGTTTCTCTACTTGTCATGTTAGCTCATTAGGAAGAAAAAAGCGAGAAATGGCCGATTCACCAGTTTCTCGCTAGAATATATTAAAAGTTAAAATTGGTTAGTTTCTCGCCGCTTGTTTCCTCGAAGCCTTTCATGTACTTGATTCTACGTTGCATAGAAGTACTATTTACTTGTTCGTCTGCATGGTAAGAAGAACGGACTAGCGGACCTGATTCACAATGCGTGAATCCTTTAGAGAGTGCAATTTCCTTAAGCTCTTCAAACTCATCAGGGTGGTAATAACGTTCAACATTTAAATGTTTTTTCGTTGGCTGTAAGTATTGACCAATTGTCATAATGTCTACATTGTTTGCACGTAAATCATCCATCGCCTGAATAATTTCTTCTTTTTCCTCTCCTAAACCAACCATAAGACTGGACTTAGTAGGAGTGTGAGGTGCAATTTCTTTTACTCGACGTAGTAATTCTAGTGAACGATCGTATGTTGCAATCGCTCTAACTTTTTTCGTAAGTCGACGTACGGTTTCAATGTTATGGTTAAAGATATCGGGACCACTATCCATTAATGTATGTAAGCTCTCATAGTCACCTTTCATATCAGAAGGTAAGATTTCAATCGTACATCCAGGTACTCGATTACGAATTTGTCTTACTGTTTCTGCAAAAACTGCAGCACCACCGTCTTTCAGGTCGTCTCTTGCAACCGCGGTAACAACGACATGCTTTAGTCCCATAATTTCTACAGAATCAGCAACACGCTCTGGTTCTTGCCAATCAAGTTCATTAGGTAGACCTGTTTTAACTGCGCAGAATCGACATCCACGTGTACACGTATCCCCTAAAATCATAAAGGTAGCTGTTTGACGCTCACTCCAGCATTCATGAATATTCGGACATTTCGCTTCTTCACATACGGTATTTAATCGTTTATCTCGCATTAAATGTTTTAAACGATTATACGATTTGTTCGTGTTTAACTTAATTTTCAACCATTCGGGCTTACGGAGATGTTCTTCTTTTTTAGCCAATGTTGTTCACTCCTATCTTGATAAGTTCCATTCATCATTTTTGTATTTTTTTTCTGCTAAATCTAAGACAGCTTGCTCTTGTTCTTGGGAAAACTGGAACGGTTTCAATTGAATGTTTAAGGCTTGTTCTATTCCATTTTTAATAGATGTTTTTAAATCTTCTATTGAAATCGAACGATTCGTTGCTTCTGTTAAAGAGGTTGCTTTGTCTTTAAAGCCTTTCATAGCGCGATCCTTTACTTTATCATTTTTATAGAGAAACATATCATATAATACTTTATTATCGATTGTAATTGGAATCGAACCATGCTGTAAAATAACACCATTTTTCCTCGTTTGTGCACTCCCAATCGCCTTCTTCCCATTGATAATGATTTCATACCAAGAAGGCTCTTCAAAACATACTGCAGATGATTGAATATCCAATTTACCTTCTGGTATCGCAAAATCTGCTGGGATATCCAATGCTTGGAGGCCTTGTAGCAAACCTTTTGATATAACGAGATAGGCTTCCTTTATAGATGCTGGCATTTTTGGGTGATCTTCGGAAACGATTACACTATAGGTAAGTTCATCGTCATGAAGTACAGCTCTACCACCAGTAAGTCTTCTAACTAAATCGAAACCATTTTGTTTAACAGCTTCTCCATCTATTCTATTCTTCGTTTTTTGAAAATAGCCTACAGAAAGGCCTGCTGGCTTCCATTCATAAAAACGAATAACCGGAGGAATTTCACCTTTGCTATGCCAATGAAGCAAGCATTCATCCGCCGCCATATTATATGCGGGTGTTTGCTTACCTGAGTCTAAATAATACCAATATTCAGTCATTTGTATATAGAGCTAGTTAATGTTGATGAATTGAAGCAGTAGCTCTTTCTCCCCTTTCTCATTTACCAATTTTTTTCTATAGTAATCGTACAACTTTAAAAATGCGCTGTCAAAAGTGTTGATTGAAAATCCAATCTGAATAGTTAGAATTGTTGTTTCGTTATGATATAGTAAGGAGGTAATTTAAAGATGAGGAGTTAACCAATGAGTAGTTTTCATCTGCAATTTTTATTGTCTATCACCATTATACTTCTAGGATATTTATTAAAGCGTACACATCTTGTAAAAGAAGCGGATGGAGAAGCGATCGCTAGAATTGTATTTAACGTAACTCTACCATGTGTGATAATTGTGACGTTTAGCGGCGTTGAATTCGACCTTCGTTTATTATGGCTCGTATTAATCGGTTTAGGATTTGGTTTATTCAATTGGCTCGTTGCTTTTTTTGTGTTCCGTCATAAAGCACCACGTACAAAAGGTACCTTTATGATGATGGTGCCTGGTTTGAACATCGGTTTATTTGCCTATCCATTAGTAGAAGGACTATGGGGATTTGAAGGTCTTAAGTATTTTGGTATGCTGGACGTAGGGAATGCATTTATTGTCTTTGGCCTGACGTTTTTAATTGCCGCTTATTATGCTGGTGGAAAAGGGACGGTTGATATTCGAACAATCTTTACGAGAGTTTTTCGTTCTGTCCCCCTTGTTACTTACTTAATTATGTTCATATTAAATATTATCAATTTATCATTGCCAGAAATTTTGGTCGACACCGCATCTGTTATTAGCTCTGCGAATATGCCATTATCCCTGCTGTTACTTGGAATATATCTGAATTTCTCAATGAAAAGGGAACATGTACTTCAATTATCTACATTTCTATTAACGAAATACGGTATTGGTATTACCGCAAGTATTCTTTGTTATTTTTTTGTGCCAATCGATGGTTTGTTTCTCTATACATTAATCATTGGTTTTATTCTACCAACACCGACATCTGTTGTTCCATATGCCGTGATGTTTAAGTACGATAAAAAGTTAGTTGGTACAGCGTCAAATCTTACGATATTAATAAGTTTTGTTCTTATATGGATAACGACTACTTTTATTTTATAGAAGATAAAGAGGGGAGAGGCTTACTATATTTGACCTTTCAATTCTTGAGTGGGCTATATTAGTCATTGCTGCCATGTTAATCGGTTTTTCAAAAGCAGGAGTATCAAGTATGGGGATTTTAGTTGTAACAATCTTTATGATGATATTTCCTGCACGCGATTCAGTTGGTATTTTACTACCTTTATTAATCGTAGGTGACTTATTTGCTGTAGTGTATTATCGACGTCATGTAGTATGGAAGTATTTGATTAGTTTGATGCCTTGGGTGTTAATTGGAATTATAGGTGGGTATGCTGTATTAGAGTTTATCTCGAGTGAACAATTAAAGCCTTTAATCGGAATCTTGGTCTTATTATTAATTATTTTACATATTAGTCGAGAAAAGCTTGGGAAGAGATTCGTTGAGCTACTACCAGAATCAAAGTTATTCACTTATTTAATGGGGATTTTAGCAGGATTTACGACAATGATTGGTAATGCAGCAGGTGGAGTCATGGCTATTTATTTACTCGTAAAAGGACTGCCGAAAACTGAATTTGTTGGGACGGGTGCATGGTTTTTCTTAACTGTAAATTTAATTAAAGTGCCTTTATACGTTTCATTAGGAATGATTACAGTCGACTCGATTACGTTTAATCTAAAATTAATAGTCTTTATATTAATAGGAGCATTAGTTGGTGTGAAGGTGATTAAGTGGATGCCACAGAAAATGTTCCAGACGGTTGTATTGATTTTCGCTGCAATCGGAGCCATTCGCTTGATCATCGGTTAAATAAGAAATGACTAGCCTTTAAGATGCTAGTCATTTTTGATTGCTTTCATAATTTCTTTCTGATCTTGTTCCCAGTCCCAATTAGGATTAATTTGATCTAGGAAAGTATTTATTTCTTGTTCTGTTAAATCAAGTTTTCCAGTTGTATTGTTCATATAGGAAGCCAATTGCCATTCGCCACCTTTTTTATCCTCGTGTAATTTCCATTTGACGGTGAAAATATAATCGTTGCCTCGAATATCTGCATGGATTAATAATATATCTTTATGAAGAATAAGATTACTTAACTTCATGTAAGGCACCTCCGTTCACTTTGAAAATAAGTCTGTTCATCACCCAAAGGAAATGAACTGGTGTTGCGGTTGCCGGTTAATAATATTGAAGTGTTTCTTCCATCATATCATATTTTGAAAGCGGCGACACTGTAATTTTCAAAGTAGAAATCGATAAAACGAAATTACTCGTCACTCTTTTTAATCTTAATAGCAGGAAAGAATAACAGGATAACGAAGGTAGCAAGACCGATAATAAACAAAACTGTAAATACCATATGAATAGCCTCTGATAACCCTGTTTGTAAATCGATTATCGTTTGAACTGGTAATGATTGTCGCATTGTCTCGTCTAATAAAATCTCTGTATTAGATAGACTTGTATCCATATTTTTATTGTTTAGGTAGTTCATTAGTGTTGTGTTTAAAATACCACCTAAAAGGGCTGCACCTACTGCACTTCCTATAATTCTCATAAACATATTAAGTGAGGTAGCTATGCCGCGTTCCTTCCAGCCTACAGAATTTTGGATCGAAACAATAAAGCTAGTGTTGGCTAGTCCCATACCAATTCCAATAATAAACGAACTAATCCCTGCGAAAATAGGTCCTTTCTCAGCATCTAACAATAAAAATAAACTGGAGCCAAGAAGTAAGCATGTCCCTCCTAAAATCGCCGTTTTGCGAAAGCCAATTTTTATAATTAAGTGGCCAGCAGCAGTGGCGGCAATTGGCCAACCAATCGACATCGTACTTAATGTGAAGCCAGCAATAATTGGTGACATTCCCATTACAGCTTGAACATAGGTTGGCAAGAAACTAGATAAGCCTAGAATGATCATTCCTGCTAAAAAGGTAGCACTATTCGCGATAACCATTAATTTATTTTTCCATAAATAAAGAGGCATCATTGGTGCTGGGTGATTTCGCTCGTGTCGTAAAAATAGCAAAGTTGCAACAATAAAAACTAGAATTAATGTAAGGACAGGAGTAGAGAGCCAATTCCATGCTGTTCCTGCTTGAATAAACACAATAATTAAAGCGGAAATCGCAATGAAGAATAAAGCAGATCCACCATAATCAATCGTTTGTTTTTCTCTGTCCACTTTTTCATGGAAAAAGACAATAACACCGATAAGACCTAATATTCCTAGCGGGATATTCATCCAGAAAATCCAAGCCCAATCCACGTATTGTACAATAAGCCCCCCAATGAGAGGACCTGATACAGAGGATATTCCCCAAACACTTGATAGGTAACCTTGTACTTTTGCACGTTCTTCTAATGTATACATGTCACCAACAATAGTAGTAACAATTGGTTGCATTGCTCCCGCTCCAAAGCCTTGAACGAAACGGAAAAAGATTAACCAACCCATTGTCGGCGCTAATCCACAAAGAAAAGAGCCAATAAGGAAAATAGTAATACCTATAATAAAAATAGGTTTCCTACCAAATATATCTGCGAGCTTCCCATAAAACATCGTTGTAACTGCCTGCATTAGTAAAAAGCTAGAAAAAACCCAACTGTATAAGGAGAAGCCACCTAAATCTGCTACGATATTTGGAATTGCTGTAGCAACAATCGTTCCTTCGATGGCAGCCATGAACATTGCGAGCATAAGTGATAGTAAAACGAGTGGTCGTTTCGTCTCTTTTGCAACCATATTTATACTTCCTTTGTATTTTTGTCCCCATATTGTACCAAATAACAGTCATAAATGCATATTGGCTAGGATTGTTCTATGAGATATATTATGATTACAGTATCATACAACATGATGTAAGATACGTTTAGACTTGTTTAAAAATCGATAGCGGAGGGATACAATGGCTTTTATTCAATGTAATTTCTTTTCGGAGACATTATCAATTAGTACAGCAATGAATGTTATATTACCAGAGAATACAACGAACCAAATCGGAATGAAGAGTAACAGAAAAAGAGAGAAAATACCTGTATTGTATCTTCTACATGGTTTTAGCGATGACCATACAATATGGACTAGGAGAACTTCAATAGAACGTTATGCGGCTTCTTATGGTATAGCCGTAATCATGCCGCAAGTTGACCATAGTTTTTATACGGATATGGAGTATGGAAAGAAGTATTGGACCTTCCTGTCTGAGGAATTACCACGAGTAGCTCAATCCTTCTTTCCAATCTCAGATAAAAGAGAAGATAATTTTGTTGCTGGATTGTCGATGGGTGGCTATGGTGCGTTTAAGTGGGCGTTAAGAAAACCAGAAATGTTTGCTGCGGCTGCGAGTTTGTCAGGAGCATTAGACATAGTCGGACATCTGGAAATTGAAAGGGAGTTTCATAATCCGATTGAACAGGCACTATATCATGTCTTTGGTGAACGAGATATCGAGGAAACAGAAGAGGACTTATTTTATTTAGTGAAACGATTAAAAAAAGAAGGAGCAGTCATACCGGAACTCTTTCAGGCGTGTGGGACAGAGGATTTTCTTTTTGAGGAAAATCAGAAATTTTTGGAATTGGCCAAAAAGTATGACGTGCCAATTACTACGACATTTTCTCCAGGGGAACACGAATGGGATTACTGGGATCAAACGATTCAAGAGGTATTAGAGTGGCTTCCACTAAGTAAAAATGAATAAATAATTGGCTAGCACAATCGGAGATGTTTGTGCCAGCCAATTCTGAATTCTACAGTTGCATTATATCAGCTACAATGTCATATGATTTTTTTCTAGCTTCGTGGTCATAAATTTGCGAGTTAATAACTACTTCATTAGCTTTTGTTTCCTCTAAGAATGATAGAAGTTTTTCTCGTACGATATCTTTATCTCCAACTATGGTAGACGCAGAGCTGAGTGATTTCTCTACCGAAGCTTTTTCGTGAATGGACCACTCTTTATCAATGTCATCAATTGGAGGCTGTAGCTTGGATTGTTCTCCTCTCACAAGGCTTAGGAATTGTTGTTGTTGAGAGGTTGCTAGCCATTGGGCTTCTTCTGTTGTTTCCGCTGCTACAATATTTACACCAACCATTGCTAAAGGCTCTGCTAATTGACCAGAAGGCTTGAAATTTTCTCGATAAATACGTAAAGCAGGGATGGTATAATCAGGTGAAAAGTGGCTAGCAAATGCGAAAGGTAATCCTTTTTCTGCTGCAAGTCTAGCGCTGAAATCACTTGAGCCTAATAGCCAAATCGGAACATTCGCGCCTTCACCTGGAATAGCACGCACATAACCTTGTCCTTTAAAGTAATCCTCTAATTCTTCAACTTGCTGTGGGAAATCATTCGGACTACTATTTAGTGTACGTCGTAATGCAATAGCCGTAGCTTGATTACTTCCTGGTGCACGACCAAGGCCTAAATCGATTCGATTCGGATATAGAGCATCTAATGTTCCGAATTGTTCTGCGATAACTAACGGAGCGTGGTTAGGTAGCATAATTCCACCTGCACCAACTCTTATTTTAGAAGTATGACTTGCTATATGTCCGATTACAACGGAGGTTGCTGAACTAGCAATACCAGGCATATTATGATGTTCCGCTAACCAGTAGCGGTAATAACCTAAATTTTCGACATGTTTCGCCAAATCAGCACTTTTTTCGAAGGATTCCGATATTGTTCCTTCTTCTAAGATAGGTGCTAAATCAAGGATAGACGCTTTAATATTTTCAAACGGATTGGACATTAATGGACACTCCTTTAGGAACAGTTTCTTAAAGAAATGATACGCTCTTGATAGAAGAAGTTCTAATTATCTGCTTATGGTCTGTGTATGTAAGTAAAGGGGATAAGTGATAAACAGCGTAGAAAAGTAAGGAAGATTCAATATAGATAATGTAAAAAAGGAACCATTTCATGCTTGAATAAACCAAACATGAAATGGTTCTAGCTAGGGCTATTTTATCGACTTTCTTAATACCTCAAGTCTTGGGTCCATGCCGTCTCCACCCTCGATGCCATATTCATACTGAATAACGAATACATGATCTCCTATCTGGTAGAGGTAAAAACCTTGTGGAGGATCATAGAAATTTTGGAATACTCCATAGTAGCTGTTCTCGTCAGTCGGTAAGTCATTTACTTCTTCGACAGGTTCATTGGCGGCATATTCTTGCTGTATATCTGGCAAGATAGCTTCTGGTGTTGTGTTTTCTTTTATCTCCATTGTAATAGAAGAATAAGAAGGATCGGTATAGAATCTTACTTGATCGTCGTTTATTTCATAATTATTAATATAATCGGCAATTTCAAACTGAATATCATATGGTTCTAATGTGTAAGTTATGAAAAGTTCTTCTTCCTCCATACCTTCGACGAGAATGGTCTTCTTAGAAGAGTCACCTTCCGTTATAGATAGGCTGCCTGTCTCTTCAGAGGTTGGTTGTTCGTCTTCCTCTTCATTAGTAGTTTTATCAGTCTCAACATTCGTTTCTTGTTCGTTATCCTCTGTTTCGTCTTTGTTATCCTCCTCGATTGGTTGTTGAACTGGAGGCTCTTCTTGATTAGAATCATTAGCGTTATGCGATGCATCATTGTCAATAATCACATTGTAAATAAATATTCCACAAAGTACGATAACAGCCGCTGTCGGAAAGTAAATCCAAAATCGGTTTGGTTTCTTTTTTGTCCTCGCTTCTTTTTGAAGTGCCATTACAATCTCCTCCTTTTTATTAAGGTCTAACGTGGATGAAAGCTTTAATTTTTTTAATTTATTTTCTAAGGGCTGATGATTATTCTCCTTCATTATGAACCTCCTTTAACTGTTCTTTTAATACGTTTAATGCCCGGTGATAGGTGACCCGGACTTTTGTATCAGTCCAGTTTAAAATTTTAGCGGTTTCCTTCACTGACAATTCTTTGATTGCTCTGAGAATAATTACATCACGGTAACTCTGCTTTAATTTTTCGATGGCTTCATAGAGCTCCTGTACAGTTTCTTTCGTTATTTTTGTTTCCTCTGGTGAAGGATCCGTATTATCTTCATATAAATGAATGAGTGATCGCCAGTTTTTTCGGTTATTTTTCCTTGCTTGGTCAATCGCGACATTCCTTGCGATGGAAAAGAGCCAAGTTTTTGGACTAGAATCTCCTCTAAAGTGGTCGTAATGATGAATCGCCTTTATAAAAACTTCTTGTACGAGATCTTCTACATCAGCGGAGGAGGTATAATAAATTAAAAAACGATAAACATCGTTTGCGTAAGCATCAAACCAATCAGTAATTAATTCCTCGTTCATTTAGGAACCTCCTTTTGCGAACGTTTCATGTCTTTGCTTAATAGACGTCTTACAAATAAAAATATTACACTTTTTTAAAAAATATATTATGTAGTGTCACTAATGGAATGAAAGGGATACCTACAAATAGGGGAGCTTAAAGTGGATATAGATGAAGACATAGAAAAACCGATAGAGAATATTCTCTATCGGTTTTATTTAAGCCATTACGAGTTAAAAAGATTAGTTTTTAACAACGTTAGCTGCTTGTGGTCCGCGGTTTCCTTCTTCGATTTCGAATGTAACGCTTTGACCTTCTTCAAGTGTTTTGAAACCTTCGCCTTGGATTGCAGAAAAGTGAACGAATACATCGTCTTGGCCTTCTACTTCAATAAAACCGAAACCTTTTTCTGCGTTAAACCATTTTACTTTACCTTCTACCATAGATCTTTTTCCTCCTAGTGTGATGCATCACACAAATGTATTACTATTCTTGCTCTTACCCCAAAACGAAAACTTCACGTAACGCACTTGAAGGTGTCATCGAACAAAATAGTTAATCATAGTATATCAGCCGAAAAAACAAAAATCAAGCTTTTACATAAGGATTTGCCAACCATGCTAAAAATAGTAAATAAGAGCTATGTCCGTGCTTAGTACCATTATTCCCAGTTATCTTCAGATTATTATAAAGTTATCTCAATTTTTTAAAGAGTGGCTTATTGCCTAACAATATATTGCAATTGGCTCTTCATTTGTTTATGATAGATAGATGAATTCAGGAAATGAAATGAGGAAATAACAATGAAAAAACCATCCATCTATTCGCTTACCTTTGATCAACTGGTTGAATGGGTTGTAAATAATAAACAAAAAAAGTTTCGAGCAAAACAAATATGGAACTGGTTATACAAGCAACGAGTTACTTCGTTTGATGATATGTTAAATGTCAACAATGAATGTTTACAATTACTTAGAGATGAATACACCATGCAATCAATGGAGGAAGAGATTAGACAAGAATCCAAGGATGGAACAATTAAGTTCTTATTTAAACTTGAGGACGGGAATCTTATTGAGACGGTTCTTATGAAATTTAGTTATGGGTATTCTGTGTGCGTGACGACCCAAGTAGGTTGTAATATAGGTTGTTCGTTCTGTGCTAGTGGGTTGCTCCGAAAAAGCAGGGATTTATCAGCGGGAGAGATTGTTGAGCAGATCGTGAATGTACAAAGACATTTGGACAGTAGAGAAAATGATGATCGTGTAAGTCATATAGTAGTGATGGGTATTGGTGAGCCATTTGATAACTACGATAATACGATGGACTTTCTAAATATCGTTAATGATCAAAATGGGCTATCCATTGGTGCACGACATATCACCGTTTCAACTAGTGGCCTAGTGAAACGTATATATGATTTTGCCGACGAAAATCTACAAGTAAATTTAGCTGTTTCGTTACATGCACCTAATAATGCATTGAGAACGCAAATAATGAAAATAAATAAAGCTTTCCCTCTAGAGAAATTAATGCCAGCAATTGACTACTACCTAGAGAAGACAAATCGCAGAATTACCTTTGAATATATTCTACTTAAGGACGTTAATGATCATAAGAAAGAAGCTTTAGAGCTTGTGGAGTTATTAAAAAACAAACGACATTTATCATACGTGAACTTGATTCCTTATAACCCTGTGGACGAACATAACCAATATAATCGTAGTGAGAAAAAAGCCATTTTAGATTTCTATCAGATATTGTTAGAGAATGGTATTCAATGTGGTGTAAGGGTAGAGCAAGGTACAGATATAGACGCAGCATGTGGACAATTACGGAGTAAACAAATTAGAAAAGAGAAAAAATACGCATAAATAGAGATGAAGACCGAGCTATTCGATTGTATAAAAATCGAAATAGTTCGGTTTTTTTATGGAAAGTTGTTAAAGATAAAATAAATAAATAAACGTTTCCAATTACTTTTTGCAGTTCATACAATCGTTTGCTATTAAAAAGATAATATATATTGACAGAATCGTTCATATTAATGATATAATGTAAATGCAATCGTTTGCGCAATAGTGAAGTTATCAGGAGGTAAACGGATGAAGAGAAAATGGTGGAAAGAAGCGACAGCCTATCAAGTGTATCCGCGAAGCTTTATGGATGCAAATGGAGATGGGATTGGAGATTTACAAGGTATTTTAAATAAACTTGATTATTTAAAGGATTTAGGAATTGATGTTATTTGGGTTTCTCCAATCTATCAATCACCTAATGATGATAATGGATACGATATAAGTGATTATAAAGCAATCTTAAATGACTTCGGTACGATGGAAGATTTCGATGAATTGTTAGATGCTGTGCATGCACGTGGGATGAAATTAATTATGGATTTAGTCATTAACCACACTTCAGATGAGCATGAATGGTTTATTGAGTCTCGTTCCTCCAAAGACAACCCTTATCGTGATTATTATATTTGGCACCCTGGTAAGGATGGAAAAGAACCAAATAATTGGGAGTCTATCTTTGGTGGCTCAGCTTGGGAATTCGATGAGAAGACAGGAGAATATTATCTCCACGTATTTTCAAGAAAACAACCTGACTTAAACTGGGAGAATGAAACAGTTAGAAATGAGCTATACGATATGGTTAATTGGTGGCTCGATAAAGGAATTGATGGATTCCGTGTCGATGCTATCTCTCATATTAAAAAAGTTCCTGGGTTCCCTGACATGCCTAACCCTGATAATAAAAAATATGTACCGTCATTTGAAGGACATATGAATCGACCAGGTATTGATGCTTTTCTATCTGAATTCGCTGAAAAAACAATCCATAATTATGATGTAATGACGGTTGGTGAGGCAAACGGGGTTACGATTGAAGACGCGGATAAATGGGTCGGTGAAGAAAAGGGTTACTTCGATATGATCTTCCAATTTGAGCACCTAGGGCTATGGAAACGAACTGCTGATGGAGGTTTCGATCTTAGAGCTCTTAAGGATACGCTAACTAAATGGCAAAAGGGCTTAGAAGGCGTTGGTTGGAATGCTTTATTCTTCGAAAATCATGATCAGCCACGATCGGTCTCAACATGGGGCGATGCGGAGAATTATTGGAAGGAATCTGCTAAATCTCTGGGAGCACTTTATTTCTTTATGCAAGGAACACCCTTTATTTATCAAGGTCAAGAGATAGGTATGACTAACGTAAAGTTTGATTCTATTGATGATTATGACGATGTAGCCATTAAAAATCTGTATTACGAATCGATTGAAGAAGGTATGTCTCACCAAGAAGTAATGGAGATCATTTGGCAAACTGGGCGTGATAATAGTCGTACGCCAATGCAGTGGAATAGCGAAGAAAATGCAGGTTTTACAAAAGGTACTCCTTGGATGAAAGTGAACGAGAACTATAAGAAGATTAACGTAGAGCAGCAGTTAGCGGATGAAGATTCTGTGTTAAACTTCTATAAGAAGATGGTTCAATTGCGTAAAAAATATGATTTGTTTGTATATGGAACTTACGAGCTAATCGAGAAAGAACATGAAAAAGTTTATGCATATACAAGAAATTCTGGAGATCACGGAGCGCTCGTTGTTTGTAACATGTTTGCTGAAGATACAACGATCGATATACCAAGTAACATTCTCGAAAAGCAACCTACAATTGAATTAACGAATTATGAGGCAACATCGATGGAAAAACAGATGATGTTACGTCCTTATGAAACGCGTGTCTATGTATGGTAATCGTCCCATCTTGACAATAGTCACACAATTCTTTAAACTATCATTAGTATAATTAGTGATAAGGAACAACGATGATTAGGAGTAGTAATGATAGTAAAGGAATCAGAGAGATAGCATATTGGTGCGAGCTATCCTTTTACTATTATGAACTCACCTTTGATGTTGCAAAAGTGAACACACGAACGTTATTAACTTTTGCCGTTAGTCCGCGTTAAGGAATTTAAGTGAGTGCTGGCACGGTCAGTACTAAGTTTGGGTGGTACCGCGGGAATCTCTCTCGTCCCATGTTTTTTTGGGATAGGAGAGATTTTTTGTGTTGGGAGAACATATGTTTTATAAGGAGGTTGTTGTTTTGTCATATCAACATATTGAAATCGAGTCAAAATGGCAAAAGTATTGGTTAGATAATAAAACATTTAAAACTGATACAAATTCTAATAAGAAGAAGTTCTATGCATTGGATATGTTTCCGTATCCTTCAGGTGCAGGGTTACATGTTGGTCATCCTGAGGGTTATACAGCAACGGATATACTTTCGAGAATGAAGCGAATGCAAGATTATGAAGTACTTCATCCAATGGGTTGGGATGCTTTTGGCCTTCCTGCAGAACAATATGCGCTTGATACAGGTAATGATCCAGCAGAATTCACGGAAAAAAATATTAACACATTTCGAAGACAAATCCAGGAGCTTGGTTTTTCGTACGATTGGGATCGAGAAATCAATACAACAGATCCTAACTATTATAAATGGACACAATGGATTTTTCTTAAACTATATGAAAAAGGTTTAGCCTATATCGATGAAGTTCCGGTTAACTGGTGCCCAGCTCTCGGTACAGTTCTAGCTAATGAAGAAGTAATCGATGGCAAAAGTGAACGTGGTGGACATCCTGTCATTCGTAAACCAATGAAACAATGGATGTTAAAGATTACGGCTTATGCAGATCGACTACTCGATGATTTAGAGGAACTAGATTGGCCTGAGAGTATTAAAGATATGCAACGTAACTGGATTGGTCGATCCGAAGGTGCAGAAGTTATTTTTAAAGTAGACCAATTTAATGAAAGTTTTGAAGTGTTCACAACTAGACCAGATACTTTGTTTGGAGCTACATACGCAGTACTCGCTCCTGAACATCCATTAGTACAAAAAATAGTAACGGAATCTCAAAGAGAAGTCGTTGAACAATATATAGAAGAAGTTCAGAAGAAAAGTGACTTGGAAAGAACCGATTTGGCAAAAGATAAAACAGGTGTTTTTACTGGAGCTTATGCGATTAATCCTATTAATGGAGAGAAGCTACCTATTTGGGTTGCGGATTATGTATTAATGTCGTATGGATCTGGGGCAATTATGGCTGTTCCAGCACATGATGAGCGTGACTACGAGTTCGCTAGAAAATTTGACCTAAAAATCATTCCAGTTCTAGAAGGCGGAAATATTGAAGAAGAAGCCTTTACTGGAGACGGTATCCATATTAATTCTGATTTCTTGAATGGGTTAAATAAGGAAGAGGGAATTAAAAAAGCCATTGAGTGGTTAGAGGATAATAAAGTAGGTAGAAGGAAAATAACGTACCGTTTACGTGATTGGTTATTTAGCCGCCAACGTTATTGGGGTGAACCAATTCCAATTATTCATTGGGAAGACGGAACAATGTCAGCTGTTCCAGAGGAAGAACTTCCTTTAATTTTACCGAAAACAGATGAGATCAAACCATCTGGAACTGGAGAATCTCCATTAGCAATAATAGAAGATTGGGTTAACGTAACGGACCCTGTGACAGGAAAGAAAGGCCGACGAGAAACTAACACGATGCCACAGTGGGCAGGTAGTAGTTGGTATTTTCTCCGTTATATCGATCCGCATAATTCAGATAAGTTAGCTGACTACGAGGCATTAAATGAATGGTTGCCTGTAGATGTCTATATTGGCGGTGCGGAACACGCTGTACTTCATTTACTATATGCACGATTCTGGCATAAGTTTTTATATGATATTGGAGTTGTTCCTACTAAAGAGCCGTTTCAAAAATTATTCAACCAAGGAATGATACTTGGTGAGAATAATGAAAAAATGAGTAAATCAAAAGGTAATGTAGTAAATCCTGATGATATTGTGAAAAGCCACGGTGCAGATACATTACGTCTATATGAAATGTTCATGGGTCCATTAGAAGCATCGATTGCATGGTCTGAAACAGGCTTGGATGGTGCGAGGAGATTTCTGGACCGAGTATGGAGATTATACGTAACCGATGAAGGAGCGTTATCGGAAAAGATTGTAGATCAAGATAAATCCGACGAGTTAGAAAAGGTATATCATGAAACAGTTAAGACGGTAACGCAGAATTTTGAAGATTTACGATTTAATATCGGTATATCTCAAATGATGGTCTTTATAAACGAAGCCTATAAAGCTACAAAGCTTCCTAAAGTATATGCTGAAGGATTTGTGAAGTTACTATCGCCGGTAGCGCCACATCTAGCAGAGGAGCTATGGCAACGATTAGGAAACGAAAGTACCATTGCTTATGAGTCTTGGCCAACTTATGATGAATCAAAACTAGTTGAAGATGAAGTAGAAATAGTTATTCAAATCATGGGAAAAGTAAGAGAGAAAATGATGGTTGCTAAGGATGCTACGAAAGATGAAATCGAAAAGCAGGCCTTAGAACTGGATAGTATTCAAGAACGGTTAACTGGAAAAACGGTTCGTAAAGTTATTGTTGTTCCAGGTAAGTTAGTGAACATTGTAGCTAACTAAGTTAACATGGAGCTAGTCGTGCTGGAAGTAATTGGTTGTTGACTAGCTCTTTTGTTATGTTAAAATAAAACTACGCCAAAAAACGAAAGGTCATTTATAAAACGGCGTAAAAGTAATGAGAAAATTATTTTTCACATTTATTGACAAAACACTGGTACTTTGGTATAATAAATTTGTCGCAATTAGTCGACAAAGCAACTCAAAAAAGTTATTGACACTTATACAAGAAAATGATAAGATGTATAAGCTGTCGATAATAACAGCAATTACTTGATCATTGAAAACTGAATCAAACAACGAGTAAGAAATATAAGCAATATGCTAGCTTTTAAGCGAGCTTAAAGTCAACTACTTTATTGAGAGTTTGATCTTGGCTCAGGACGAACGCTGGCGGCGTGCCTAATACATGCAAGTCGAGCGCGGGAAGCAAACCGATTCCTTCGGGAT
>NZ_JACHON010000008.1 GCF_014206945.1 Gracilibacillus halotolerans | reverse complement strand
GGTTTAAATACACGATCCCTTTTTTATGAATGTATTTGTCAGACATTAGATAGATACCCCCTATCTAATAATTATTGTATGCAAAATTTAAACAAATCACAAGTATTAGTTTGTATTTAATGTAGTTGGCTCATTTCATCCCAACGACTAAAGTCGTGGGCTTTCATGAGCCGTTAATTGTAAACGATAGGACAATCGAGCTCCTCTCATGTAAATGATTATGGTGAGCGAATAGCGGGTAAAGAGATATATACTACCTAATCGGGAGAGGAGAATCTTCATGAGTGACGAACAACGAGATGTGGATGTTGAAAAAAGAGAGAAAAAGTCGGATCCAAGCAAAGTGGGAGTCGCTGCGATAAAATATATTGCGTATTTAATTATCTTTTTCGGAATTCTCTGGTTTCTAATTAATTATGTGATTGCTCCCCTTTTTTAGTCTTGGAACTTGAATCATATGAAAGGCACTTTCCACAAGAGGAGAGTGCTTTTTCTACCTCTTACGACTTTTCTTCATCGCAATTAAACATGTTATACTCAAACTATAGGTACGTTATTATGACGAATTGAAGGGATGAGATAATGTGTCTTCTTTAAATAGCCATCGCTCATGTGTAGCCTCCGTTCCGATATTCAATCATTTAGAAGAGTGGCAAATGGATAAAATTATGGAAAGCGCCCGTCCAATCCACTTAGAAAAAGGAGAGATTTTGTATCGACCATATGAAGAATCCCAGACGTTATACATTGTGTACAAAGGACGACTACGTATATATCGGGATAGTGAATCTGGTCGTGAACAAACGATTCGTATTTTAGGCCCTGGTGAATTTACAGGAGAATATGCTCTATTTAATGCTTCTACCCATGAATCATATGCTGTGGCGACTCAAAAATCTAGTATATGTAGTATTGGGCAGAAAGACCTTCAGAACTTTTTGTTAGAATATCCGACCATTTCTCTTAAAATCTTAGAAAAGTTTTCACAAAGATTGGGTGAAACGGAAACACAAGCGACAAGTGTAGCGATCGAAACCGTTGATAAACGGATTGCGCAGTATTTAATCAATAATGCTAATGAAAATGAGGAAGTTATTCTTCAAATGACAAGGAAAGAATTAGCATCTTACTTAGGTACTACTCCAGAAACAATTAGCAGAAAGCTAACCGAATTTGAAGAAAAAGGTTATATTATCCAGAAAACATCGAGGAAAATAGAAATACTCAAAGTAGACGAGTTGATGTAACTTATGAGGATGGAGAGAAAATAGAGAAACGAAGTTCTTCACCTTTGGGGTGAAAGCAAGAGAACATATTGATGAATCCACCAACTCTGCCTTCCCCCCTTATTACCTCCCTATTCAGGTACTACTGCAAAGACTCTGCTGACTAAAATAATCGTTCCCCCCGTCGTCTTCAAGTTATTGCGTGATAAATCTTTCTCCGCCAAAGAAGTTTGTTCTTATCTTACGCTGAAATTCAATATCGAGACTAAAATCCTTTGCGTCGGCTAAAAAGGCATCCTTCTGACAAAAAATTTTACTTCCATGCATACTTAGATTCAACGGAATTAATTTTTCCTGGACATGGGTAGGCAAAGTAGAGAGAAAAGCCATTTTTAATAATATTCATGAACAAATTTTAAGTAATCGACTATAATGGAGAGTATATGAGAGAATATAAAAGAATTTCATTAATATCATTTACATTAAGCGTAAATATGTTATGATATAAGTGAATTCATTAATAAATGGATAATTTTTGAGGAAAGGGGAGAGTTGGTCATGACGTTGTCATTGTATCTTGTTTCATTGACTGTTCTTCTTACTTTTCTTGTTTTATCTGCTCTTCAACATTTAGCAACTCGCAGAAAAAAACTAAAAGAAAAGTTAAATGCGGAAAACATGCACCATTCACCAGTGATTGCTGGAAAACAAATGAGATAACTAATTTGGCTCTTGAGTCAATTAAAAAGCCTGCTCCTATATTAGGAGAACAGGCTTATTTTTATGGGCTAAGTAGCTTTAATAGCTCCATATTTTCTTAAGGTTTAGGTAAAGTGCTAATAGTAACATTTCTTCATTCCCATTGTACGTAATGTTTATTTTAGGGAGAAGAATATCCGCAATCTCTTTATTTAATTTATTCTTCGTCTGGGTATCTAAGTTAGGTAGACGTTGGCAATATTTATCGAGTAATTCCCAGTCCTTTTGGGAGAAAACATGTAATTCCTGTTCTTCTATCGATATGGTATACTCGGTTATACCCTTGGAGTCGATATAGCGTTTAAGCTT
Organism: Gracilibacillus halotolerans; assembly: GCF_014206945.1. Taxonomy (GTDB): domain Bacteria; phylum Bacillota; class Bacilli; order Bacillales; family Amphibacillaceae; genus Gracilibacillus; species Gracilibacillus halotolerans. Next base: position 93,057 of record NZ_JACHON010000008.1, on the reverse strand, counting down.
AGAAGTTTCTTGTTTTCCTCTTTCATGGACGACAATTGTACCTGCTGCTAAATCACCAAGGCGTTTATGTTTAGAGTGTAAGAAAATGAGTAAAATCCCTAAAGCATAACTTGATGGTAATGAATCAATTAATCTTAAAAAATTGCGAATAATACTAGATAAAAATGTAATATTGTGTCCGTTTTCTTGGATGACACGGATTCCGAGGATTCGTTTTCCGATTGTCCGGCCACCCCAAAAATATTCTAATATAATGAAATATCCGAAGTTAAAAATAAATATAATAATAAGGATAATAGCAATAATCCACCCTGGTGACATAGGAATGGCTTCTGCTGTTAATCCTGCAAGAAATGAGAATCCAATCAGTGTTAATACTTGAGCAACGATGATAATGAGGTGATCAATTATACTAGCCGTAGCTCTGGATCCGAGATTGGCTAATTGAAACTGCAAAGAGACATATTCCGGTGTTTTCACTTGAAATGGTTGTTCTTCCATCCTTTCCCTCTTTTCTATATAATGATATTAAAACAACAATTAGCAAAGGTGAGTGTGATGAAACTAAGTCAATTTATTCAGCAGTATCGTAATGATTGGAACGATTTAGAGAAACTAATTATAGAAATGCCGAAGAAAAAGACATACACTTCTGTGAAAGAGTTTCAAACTACATACCAAAAGGTTTCTCGTCAATTATCATATAGTCAAACCTTTTTTCCAGATGAAGAAGTTACTTTCTACTTAAATCAGCTTTTATCGAAAGCACATAATATATTATACCAATCCCAACAATCTTCTTGGAAACAATTAGGTAGCTTCCTAGGGAAAAAGTTTCCTAGTCTGCTAATTGAGCAATGGAAAGCTGTTGTTATTGCTATGCTATTGTTTGTTTTTGGTGGTTTGGCTAGTTTCCTAGCTGTGATTGAAAATCCCAACTATATTTATAGCATATTACCAGAGGATATGGTTCAATCTGTAGAACCTGCAACTTTAGGTGAATCCACAGGTAATCAAGATGCTCCTGGCATGTCTGCTATGATTATGACGAATAATATTCAAGTTGCTATTCTAGCTTTTGCAGGTGGTATTACGTTTGGCTTGTTAACAGTCTATATATTAATCTACAATGGTCTCATTATAGGTGCATTGGCTGCTGTTTTTTGGAATTACGGAAATTCCTATGTATTTTGGGCATTTATTTTACCACACGGTGTAATTGAACTAATTGCGATATTCATTGCTGGTGGAGCAGGATTGTTAATGGGTTATAAACTATTCGTACCTGGCCCCCATTCTCGTGTGTCACACTTAAAAACACAAGCAAAGCGTTCTGTTTTACTAATGATAGGTACCGTTCCTATTTTCATCATTGCCGGGATTATAGAAGGCTTTATTACCCCTGGATCATTTTCATTAGAAATGAAATATGCTGTTGCAGGACTAACATTAGTTGGAATCACTGCCTATGTGATGTTAGGAAATTATTTTTTAAAGAAAAATCCTGCATAAGTTGAAGGTTCAAGTAATACTTGAACCTTCGTGCCTTACTACATTTAGCCAATCAATCCACGATTGAGTGCATCGATATAATGCGATATCGTCGATACAGCGAGTTTATCTTCCTTAGACTCTATTAAAGTGATACCTTGGCGACTCCAAACGAGCTTCATACGATTAAAAGCTAAGTACTGTTCTTGAGCAGTACTTTTTTGCATCGCACGATAAATCGTTGTTGGCTCTTGTTCGATTGTACGGTGGAGCAACTCGTCCTCTATACCTGTCAACAGCACTAAATGTTTTCTTCGCAATTGCTTAAGAAAATAGAAGGAATGACTTTCGTGCGTAAGAGAGTACACATCGGTAAATAGAATCATCATGCTTCGCCTTGTTTGAATTCGTTGTGCGTGTTGAAAAGCCATCGCATAATTAGATTCACTTGCCTGTACTTCTAAATCATAAATCCCTCTTAAAATCGTATTTAAATGATCTAATCCCTTACCTGCAGGAATTGTCATTTCAATATCCTTCGCGAACGCAACAACGCTAACATGATCTCCATTATCGAGCGCACAAGCAGCCAGAGTAATAGCAGCCTCAATGGTACGTTCAAGGCGATTGCCGCTCTTTAATTCGGCTCCCATTAATCGGCCACAATCAATTAAGATTGTCACATATTTACCGTGTTCGGGCTCATCGTTATTTGTCATAACCTCTTGTAATTTAGCGGATTGTCTCCAATTAATCTTACGAGGGTCATCGCCAACAACATAATTTCGGATGTTAGCAAATTCGCCTTGACCACTTTTTAAACGCCTCGTCTTAATTCCTTCGTGAAGCAAAAAGCTTTGTGCACTTTCTAAATATCGCTTTGTTTCAGATAGATTCGGTATTACCTTTATTTCTTGTTCGTACGGCATGGTTATTTGTTTTTCCCATAAACCAAGCTGGCTATGATAACGAATATAGATTTTATTTGGATGATATTTCCCTCGCACGCTTGGTTTAACACTGTATTCCAACTCTCCTTTTCCAGGTTGTAAAAGAAACCTTGTAGGATAAGAGGCTTGAAAACTTTGTGGCAAGTCATCCTCTATTCTTACATAACAGGGGAAGATGGATTTATTTTCTAACGTTATGGTAATCAGTTCTGTTTCAAAGCGCTCTAACTCATCTGGAACGTCCCTATGTACCTCTAAATCTTTCCGGTTTGGGGAATAGAATAAGTCAAATAGGGTAAGTCCAAGTACTGCTACAATAGCTAACCCTAATAATATCCAAGAGAAAAACAAAAAGGAAATTAGAAACAGCGCACCACTTAATGCAAGAAATAGATAGAGCAGTTTTTTAGTAGGAATGATTCCCCTATCTCGGAACAGTAACCGATCCAACAATCGTCTGAATCGTTTCATCAATGTGGGACCCCTCCAATTCGGCATAAGGAGATAACTGGATACGGTGTCTTAGGCAAGGAGCTGCCATCATTTTCACATCATCAGGAGTAACATAGTCTCTCCCTTCCAGGTAAGCCCAAGCTTTACTAGTTTTTGCGATCGCAATGATCGCGCGCGTACTTGCGCCATGTTGGATATGTTCAGTTTCACGAGTTTTTCGAACGATTTTTGTAACATAATCTGCTATATCCTCACTTAATTTTACCGCGTGAACTTCTCGCTGGATTTCTTTTAATTGCTCCTTCGCAAAAATAGGAGTAATCGCACTTTCTTGTATTGCTTCCTCTAATACCATGTTTAAGATGCTAACTTCATCTTCCAGAGTTGGGAAATCAATCATAATTTTCATTAAGAATCGGTCTTGCTGAGCCTCTGGTAAAGGGTATGTCCCTTCAAATTCTATTGGATTCTGAGTGGCTACTACGAAAAAGAAATCAGGAAGCTTAAAGGTTTCTCCTTGAATCGTTACTTGCTTTTCTTCCATTGCCTCTAACAAAGCCGCTTGTGTTTTTGCTGGTGTACGGTTAATCTCATCAGCTAACAATACATTCGTAAAAATCGGTCCTTTAATCGTTTGAAAGGATTGTTCTTTCATATTAAAAATAGCGTTACCTGTGATATCACTCGGTAGCAAATCTGGAGTAAACTGAACACGGTTAAAATCGGAGTCCAATAGACTAGCTAACGTTTTTACCATTTGTGTTTTTCCAGTTCCGGGGACACCCTCAATTAAGACGTGTCCACCAGCTAGTGCAGAAGTTAACATAAAGCGAAGGTTCTTTTGCTGCCCAATAATTCTTTCTTCGTACTTTTTTAATAATTCACCAATCGTTTCTGTCATTTTTGTTCCACCTCTTCCCGAATTTCATCTAACCATTTTGACCAGGCAAGAAATTCTTGTTTATTGACTGCATCCTTTTGTTCTAATTCACTTATTTGATGTGATAATTCATCTATATTCTTAATTGTAAGAAACTTTTGAATGTGTTGGAGTCGATCCTGCCAACTATGATGTAAAGGGACTCCGAATCGTGCTCTAATGATTTCTTTTAAATAGTCTAATTGTTTATCGATAGCCTCTTTATAGTGCTTTCCTTTGACGTGCCAAATCGAAATAGCTTTTATACGTTCATTACTATATCGAACGATATCCTCACGTCGTACATGAACAGGTCCAAATCTCTTTCCCTGATACCAAAGAAACAGAAGTGTTAAGACTGCTCCACAGAAAATGATAATATAAACCCAGCCATGATAAACTTCATAGATTGGGATACTAGCACTTACATGATCAGCCGATAAGCTGTCGAGAACCCATTCTCCATCTTCATCCAACGGTGCTATTTCTTGAAAGAGCTCTAAATGATTACTAGATAGTATAAAATGATTCGTTATCCAACCAGGTTCTGTGGAAACAATTAGCTTCCCATCCCCAATATTTCGTTCGATAGCAATTGCGTCACCAGATTCGTCTTCTACTAGTACAGTATCATCGGGTGACGGTGTAATACGGAAGTTACTAAAAATAGTAGCTTGGAAAGGTTCGTTATCGGCAAAGACCGTTGTCTCCTCAGCCTCTCCAACAACTGTTAATGTTTGAAAGGAATATTCGGATTGAATATCAAATAATTCGTCTGGATTCTCTTTCAAAACGACCAACGTATTCCCGCTCTCTATAAAATCAAGGTACGCTTCTTCGACTTCTATCTTTGAGAATAGAGCAGGATCAATGAGCACTCGTATTTGATTTAGATTATTTCCTTCACTAGGTAGTTCTTCATCAATTTTGGCGTCTAAATTCTCCTGTAAATACGTTACGATTGCCTTTGTTCCTGTAGGAGAAGGAGAATCCATAGCAAAAGGTGGATATTGCTTTGCTTCCTCTTTATACGTAAAGATCGTAACTAAAACTAGTACAATGACTAGAAATAACGGATAGAGAACGGCAGGATTTATACGTCTCACTTTTCCTCACCTGCCTTTCTCGTGCTTTCGAGGTCATTCATCCAATGATTCATATTTTCATAATATAGATGAAATTGTTCCTCATTGACGGTTTCATCACCATAAGTAACCTTCTCAAAGAAATTAGCAGCTTCATGGTATCGAGGAACAAATGATGGATTCGTCGATGAGAGCTCATTTGCATATTCCCAGTTCGTTTTCCAGCGCTTTATTTCGACTAAGTTATGTTCTTGTAAAAACAATAAGAACGCCAAGAAAGTATGTCTTGTGGCGATATCGAACAATGATTTATCGCGATTGAGTTGAGCTTCTTCTAAATGTTGCTGATACGTCCAATCGGCTTCATCTGCAAGGAAAATCCCTTTAGATTTTAGCGCATGACGCCTAATCATTCTCCTAATAAATAATGTAACAAGAAGAACAAGCAGGAGAGCTGCAATAATAACTAGGATAAGGACGATTAAATTTGCCGTATGACTGCTTGGTGCTAATTCAATATCGAACAGACTGAGAAATTTAATAAGCCAGTCCATAAACCAATCCCAGAGTCGCTCTATCAAACTACGGTTATCCTCGTAATACACTTGATATTCTGATTTCGATAAAATGGAATCGAGATTTTCTCTCATCTCTTGTTTCATACAAGTAGATATCTCCTTTTACGTATTATATGTATCTACCAAATCTTGAATATCCGCCGCATCTTGTCTTAAAGAGGCGTCAAAATACATAATCGCCCAAGCAACAGCAAGAATGATAGAGGAAATTAACGATACAAAATTTGTCCATAGGTTTCCAATGATACTAGTACCTAAAAATAGTGCCGGAAGAAAATTAAGTGCTCCGATAATAATAGAGCTAAGAATGGTAAGAATAACGTATATACCAAAGAACTTCCATGTTTGTCGCTTTGTTAATCTCCAACTTCTCCCTAATCCTGGTGCAACTTTTTCAAAAAGAGTAGCCGGAAGGTAGAGAATCCATCTTGTAAATAAGAGGCCGTATCCGATAAAGCCACCAACTATCATAAGAAGTGCAAGAAGAATAGCGATAACATATGCCGATTCGATTGCTAGGAATGCTACTAAAAATGCTCCAGCAAAGATACTAGCGAATACAATACTAAAAGCTATGATACCAAATAGTAGTGTGCTTCCTAATAATGGCCAATATCTAGGAAAGGTCAACTTTATCATTTCTACAGCCTCTGCAGGTTCTCCAGCTCTAGCTCGTTTTACTACATGAGAAATAGCACCTACAATTAATGGGGTAGCAAAAAAGATTGGAGCCATGGATAAGAAATAACCAAAATCTCTAATAGGGTTGTAATCTGCATACATATCTAACTCTGTCGCAGTGGCGCTCCAAATGTTCTGAATGGAATCATCGCCAATTAGCATTTTGTGACCAGTTACTGCAAGAATAATAGCTTGCAAGGCTAGTACTGGAATCATGATATAAAATACAATTAAAAATATAGGTTTAAAATATCCTCTAATAATACGAAACGTTTGATCTAAGATTTTCCCAAAACTAAGTGGGCGTTGAATGTTGTTATCCACAATATAATCCTCCCTGTAAATTTATATGAAAAAAAGTCATAAACAATATATATACTAGCATAATTTAACAAATATTGTAGAGGAACTTCCTATTTTATATGATTAAAACGAATATAGTAGATTCTAATCGAAAATATGCAATCTTAATGGAAAGGGGATAACCATAAAAGAATAAGGTATTATCCCCTTAATATGCTATGTGATGTTATAGAATTCAGAAGTTAAAAAATGAAAATCAGTTCTTATTTTCAGATAATCGTTCAACGATTTTAATAATGGTCTCGGTAGCTTTTTCCATGGATTGAACAGAGATATATTCGTACTTTCCGTGGAAGTTCTCGCCACCAGTAAATATATTAGGAGTAGGGAGCCCCATGAAAGATAACTGTGAACCGTCTGTGCCACCTCGGATTGGTTGGATAATTGGTGTAACACTAACATCCTTCATTGCTTCAGCCGCGATATCTACAATGTATTTAACCGGTTCAATTTTTTCTGCCATATTAAAATATTGATCGGTCATTTCTAAGCGTACACGCTCATCACCGTACTGTTTTTGTAGTTTGTTTACAGCTTCTTTTACAAAGTTCTTTTTCTGTTGGAACAGCTCACGGTTATGGTCGCGGATAATGTAATATAGTTTAGCTTCCTCTACATCTCCTTCAAATGATATTAAATGATAGAACCCTTCATAATTCTCTGTGAATTCAGGTGCTTCGTGTGCTGGTAACTGGTTGTGAAATTCCATTGCTAGCTTACTTGCATGCACCATTTTTCCTTTCGCTGTACCGGGATGAACGTTGTTCCCTTTAAACGTCAGCTTTGCAGCTGCGGCATTAAAGCTTTCATATTGTAGTTCGCCTAACGGTCCCCCATCTATCGTATAAGCGAAATCTGCATTGAATTTTTCGACATCAAATAGGTGTGGTCCTCTCCCAATTTCCTCGTCAGGCGTAAAGGCTACTCGCACATTACCGTGTTTTATTTCTGGATGATTAATTAGATACTCCATAGCAGTCATAATCTCAGCAATGCCCGCTTTGTTATCTGCTCCGAGTAACGTTGTGCCGTCTGTTGTAATTAAGGTATTTCCTTGATACGAGGAAAGCTCTGGAAAGTCAGATGGTGATAACGTAATATTTTTTTGTTTGTTAAGGACGATGTCTCCACCATCATAATTTTCAACAATTTGTGGCTTTACGTTTTCACCTGTAAAATCTGTTGCTGTGTCAATATGTGCTAAGAATCCAACTGTAGGAATCGTATCAGCTGTCGTTATATTACTTGGAAGTGTTGCCATAATATAAGCATTTTCATCGATTGTTACATCCTCCATGCCTATTTCATCCAATTCCTCTACTAATAAATGAGCTAAATCCCACTGGCCCTTTGTTGAAGGACAACTTGGATTGTTTTCATCTGATTGTGTATTTATCTTTGCATAACGAATAAGTCGATCAATAAGTTTCGCTTTCATATATAAATGCTCCCTTTTAAATAAATTCCAATTCTATTATGCCTTAAAATAGGTAGAATGTGGATTGGTTTGTTTATATTTTTATTCCCTTTGTACCGTTATACATGCTTTTTCTGTTGATTCAAGCTACTATAGAGAAAAAGATGACGGAGGAATAGCTTATGACCAATATCCATCAACGAAAGAGTGAGCATATTCAGCATAGTTTATCGGACGCATCCCTTAGTAAAAAAATGACAGGTTTTGATCGGTATCAATTTCGGCATTGCGCGCTTCCAGAGCTAGACTTCTCCGAAATCGACATGCGAACGGATTTTTTCCAACGACCTGTGAACACACCTTTTCTTGTAAGTTCTATGACTGGAGGTGTCGAGCTCGCAAGTAAAATAAATCGAAATTTGGCCCAAGCAGCGGAATCGCGTGGCTGGATTCTAGCACTCGGTTCTACACGGATAATGCTGGAAAGTGAACAGCACAGGGAAAGTTTTCAAGTTCGGTCTTTCGCACCAACGATACCAATTATCGCAAATATCGGAGCCGTGCAGCTTAACTACGGAGTTACGTCAGCTGATATTTTGAAAATCATCGAGTGGACAGATGCGGATGCTCTTGTGTTTCATCTTAACTCTATTCAAGAAATCATACAGACGAATGGTGATACAAACTTTTCTAATCTGTTACGAAAGATGGAAAATATAATCAAGGACTTACATGTACCGGTTGGTGTTAAAGAAGTCGGGTTTGGTATAGATGGAGAAGTAGCGCAAAAGTTAATGGATATTGGAATTTCCTATATAGACGTTGCTGGAGCTGGTGGTACTTCATGGAGTCAAGTAGAAAAGCTACGTTCTACGGACGAAGTCAAAAAAGAAGCAGCCGAGGCATTTGCTGATTGGGGTATCTCTACATCCGATTGTTTAGAGCTTATAAAAGAAAAGAGTATCAAGAGTAAATTAATGGCTAGTGGTGGGATTAAGAATGGACATGATTCCGCAAAAGCAATAGCGCTAGGAGCACATCATGTAGGGTTCGCTCGGGAATTATTAAAACCAGCTATGGAATCAGAAGAAGCAGTCATGACTTGGATGGAAAAAAGAGAATTAGAACTTAGAATGGTTATGTTCGGTATTGGTGCAGGTAACCTTCAAGAACTTATAGATACAAGCAGATTAGTGAAACAGAAAGGCTGAGTATAGATGACCCAACATAATATAGTGGATTTAGTAGTTATAGGTGGAGGGACAACAGGTTTATTTGCGACATACTATGCCACTATGCGTGGCATGAGCGTGAAATTAATCGAGTCTCAACCTCAATTAGGTGGAAAGGTAATGCAATTTTTCCCTGAGAAGCGAATTTATGATGTTGGCGGTTATCCAGAGATTACAGGGGAAGAGCTTGTGGAACAAATGACAAAACAAGCAGAGCGCCATCAACCAGAAATAAGGCTGAATCAGTGGGTTGAAAACATATATAAAGTAGATGACAGTTATTTTGAGCTAGTAACAGCATCAGGGGAAAAGCATTATGCGAAAACAATCTTACTTGCTACGGGGAATGGAACGTTTTATGGCAAAGAACCGGATGGTTGGAAGGAACGTGTACGGAATAAGGAAATAGCTAAGTTTACGATTATGAATGCAGAGCAGTATGTAAATAAAAGGGTGATAATTAGCTCTGATATGAAGACAGGTGTAGAGTGGGGGCTATTTTTAGAAAATAAAGCAAAAGAAGTAATCATGGTGAATCCTGATCGTCGTTTCAACTATACGAATAAAGCGGATATTGAAAAAATTGAGAATTCCTCTGCAGACATATATTACCAAGCAAAAATAGGCGATTTACAAGTCAAAGATGGTCAGTTATCTAGTGTGACCCTAGAGCTACCGGAAGGGAAGAAGCTTAATATAGAAGCGGACGAGCTTCTTATGTATCACGGAGTAGAGCTAAAAGCTACCCCATTTAATCAGTGGGGTGTGGAATTGCAGAAGGGACGTATTCTCGTAGAGGGAGATATGGCAACGAATATACCAGGTGTATTTGCTGCAGGAGATATTGTTTCTTACGATGGGAAAACTGGATTAATCGCTTCTGGTTACAGTGAAGCAATTACTGCAGTCAATAAAGCACATAAATGGATCGACCCTAAAGCAGTTGAACAGCAGTATAGTACTGTGATTTATCGATAGGGTTAACTAGCTAAAAACAAGCTTGTATAATCCATTTTTAGGATAGTCCGATTACAAACTTTAAAATTTTTAAGCAATCTACCATTTCATATTAATTTAACTGTGCTAGAATAGTATATTATAAAGAGATGTCGAACAATTCTCACAATTTGGTGATGTAATTTTCGGATCTACAAGTAAGAAGAGTTTTAGAACGGGAGGCATTGGAATGGGAAAAGATTTACGTATTAAAAGTCATGTTTATGATGATCCAAAACGTGCACCAAACAGAGCAATGTTGCGTGCAGTAGGTATTACCGATGAAGATTTTAAAAAGCCGATGGTAGGGATTGCAAGTACATGGAGTGAAGTAACACCATGTAATATTCATATTAATGATTTAGCAATTGCTGCTAAAGATGGTGCGAAAGTAGCTGGAGGTACTCCGATGATTTTCAATACCATCACAGTTTCTGATGGTATTTCAATGGGGACTTCTGGAATGCGTTATTCACTACCAAGTCGTGATGTAATTGCGGATTCGATTGAAACAGTTGTTGGAGCAGAGAATCTGGATGGATATGTAGCTATTGGAGGCTGTGATAAAAATATTCCCGGCTGTCTCATATCGATTGCTCGTTCAGATGTACCAGCTGTTTTCGTATATGGTGGAACAATTAAGCCAGGCTTTCGTAATGGAGACAAATTAGATATTGTTTCTGTATTTGAAGGTGTTGGTAAACATAATAACGGTGATATTGATGATGAAGAACTAAGAGGTATTGAATGTGCTGCGTGTCCAGGTGCTGGATCTTGTGGTGGTATGTATACTGCAAACACTATGGCAACTGCAGTAGAAGCACTTGGAATGAGCTTACCAGGAAGTTCTTCGATCCCAGCAGAATCTCCTGAAAAGGAAGAAGATTGCTTTAAAGCAGGAGAAGCGGTACTTAACTTATTAGAAAAAGGAATTTACCCGAAAGATATTTTAACGAAAGAAGCATTTGAGAATGCCATCACTGTTGTAATGGTGTTAGGTGGTTCTACGAATGCTGTACTGCATTTACTATCTATTGCTAATGCAGCTGGTGTTGATTTAACAATTGATGATTTTAATGAAATCCAAGCTAAAGTGCCACATTTGGCAGACCTTAAGCCAAGTGGTAAGTATGTGATGGAGGACCTTTATAAAATCGGTGGAGTTCCTGCAGTAATGCGCCTTCTATTAGAGAACGGCTATTTACACGGTGATTGCTTAACGGTAACAGGTAAAACAATTGCTGAAAACTATGCAGATGCTCCTGAATTAGCTGAAGGACAAGACATTATCCATCCATTGGATAACCCATATAGAAAGACAGGCCCACTAGTAATCTTGAAAGGTAACCTTTCTCCAAGAGGAGCAGTTGCCAAAGTGTCTGGTGTAAAGGTAACACGTCATACTGGACCTGCACGCGTATTTAATACAGAGGAAGAAGCTACAGAAGCTGTAATGAATAATGAAATTAACGAAGGTGATGTATTAGTCATTCGTTATGTAGGACCAAAAGGTGGCCCTGGAATGCCAGAAATGCTTTCGATATCAGCTATTTTAGTTGGAAAAGGACTCGGTGAAAAAGTAGCATTGCTTACAGATGGTCGATTCTCTGGTGGTACTCATGGTCTTGTGGTAGGTCATATTGCTCCAGAAGCTCAGGATGGCGGACCAATCGCACTGCTTGAAGAAGGTGACATGGTTACGATTGATTCGGATCAGAAAGAAATATCGATGGATGTTTCAGAGGAAGAATTGGAACGTCGTCGCCAACAATGGAAAGCTCCAGAAATGGTGAAACGAGGTATTTTAGGGAAATATGCACATAATGTATCATGTTCCTCTTTAGGAGCAGTTACAGACTTCTTTAACCGACCAGATTTGGATAAGTAATAGAAAACCAGTGGATAAAAACTCCACTGGTTTTCTATATTTTTTATAAAAGGAGTCTGTACTCCTATATTTATTAATAGAGTTTGCCATGACGGAACAATAAAGTAATTAAACGTTGAACCGCGTGAACATAACATGTTTCACGAATACTTGAAAAGCCACTCTTCACATACGCAGTGAATACTTCATGATAGCTTTCTTCCAAGTGCTCATACATCTCTTCATACACTTGTTCTTCTGTGTAACGCTCAATAATTCTTCCTTGTTTCCATTCTAGATAAGAGACGATAACTCCTCCAGCATTCACGAGGATATCAGGGATAACAATCCTACCTTTTTCCTCCAAAATTTTGTCCGCATCACCAGCAACGGGAGCATTGGCCCCTTCGACAATAATTTTAGCCTTTACTTCATGTACATTATTTGACGTAATCTGATTTTCTAAAGCAGCAAGTACTAAGACATCCACATCGATTGTTAAAATAGCGTCTCGGTCCAAAATTTCAGCTTCAATTCCTAGTTGCTCTAATTCTAGTTGTGTTGACGGTAAATGCTTATGTACCCGTGCGTATTCAGTTAGACGAGGAATGTCTAATCCTTTTTCGTGGTAAAGTGTTACACCAACATCACTTATGGCTGTAACTCTGTGATTCAAATTACTACTGTGGTAAGCCTCTAATGCCGCCACACTACCAACGTTTCCGAAGCCCTGTACAGCAAAGGAAATCGTTTCACCTTGGTCGCTCTTTTCAAACAGTTGCTGTAGTAAGGCTACTTGTTCCTTTTGTAGATCAAGCTGCAGGCTATTTGGTGCCTCCGCATGTTGCCGTCCGTATTTTTCAACAAGCCACCAATAGCTATAGTAGGTACCTTTACCAGTAGCTTTGCGTCTTCCTTTAGCACCACCATTTACGATGCTTTTACCTGTAAATGATTCTTGATAGTTTTGCCCGGGGTGAATCGTTTTGTATTCTCCAACCATCCAGTCCATTACTCGAGCATCTGTCCCCATATCTGGAGCAGGAATGTCATGGGTTGGACCTAGGTCATTAGCGAAACGTTGTACATATTTTTGTGAAATACGAAATAGTTCTTTATCGGAATAATTTGTTGGATTAACAACAACTCCACCTTTTGCACCTCCGAAAGGCAAACGATGAAGTGCATTTTTAAGTGTCATTAATACGGCTAGATTCTCTACTTCTTTTTCATTTACAGATTCATTAAATCGAATTCCACCTTTGTAGAATCCAGCAATATTATTATGTTGTACACGGTAGGAAGGGATACGCACAATTTGACCATCATCTTTTCGGACTCGAAGATACGATTTAATCACTTTATCTGTAGTCGTCAAAATCTCCTTAGCCGACTCGAAACGTTTATTGCGTTCCTCACCATCTAACTCTGGTAGGTACTCCGTCATTTGGAATAACGTATCAATACATTTACGAATGGTTTCTTGTGTTGCAGAAGTAGCCATACTATCTCCCCTTTCTATACGTAAAAAGTCTATGTCTATAGTTCTTAAAGTTATTCTCCAAAAAAGGAAGGAGAACTATCTTTAGTTTCTCGTAGATAATTAGAATAAGCAAGAGAAACCAATAATTACTATGCAAAAAACTTCATAGTTTATATACCCATAGACCTAAAGATATGATATAATCTATCGTAAAAGTTTTCAAAAAATTTAAACAATACAGAATATTTGGGGGTAGAGGGATGAGAAAAAATTGGTTAATGCTTCTTATTGTTTCTATGCTTACGTCGATCGTACTCGTAGCATGTGGTTCTTCAGATGATTCCGACAGTTCTACAGAGGAAAGTGACGAGAACACGGAAGCGCAAGAAACGAACGAAGAGGAAGAAGCAACAGAGAGTGGCGAATCGTTTGTTATTGGTGCTACACAAATTGTCGAACACCCGTCACTAGACGCGGCATATGAAGGATTTCAGGCAGCGATTAATGAAGCTGGTTTAGATGTTGAGTTTGTTTTCCAAACAGCAAATGGAGAACAATCGAATGCAGCAACAATTGCAAACAACTTTGTAGCTGACGATGTTGATTTAATCTTTGCGAATTCAACACCTAGTGCTCAAACAGCATTACAAGCAACATCTGATATTCCAATTTTATTTACATCTGTAACGGATGCGGTAGATGCTGGATTAATAGAATCTATGGATCAAGCTGGTGATAATATAACAGGTGTACTAGATATGCATCCTGACGCAGTTCAACAAACCGTAGATTTCATTGATACGTATTTTGAAGGTGCAACGGTAGGTTTTGTTTATAACGCTGGAGAAGCCAACTCTGTTAATCAAGTAAATGCGGTGAAAGAAGCAATTGAAGGAACGAGTCTTTCAACGACAGAGGCAACAGTTGGTAACTCTTCAGAAGTAAATCAATCTGCCACATCTTTAGTTGGAGATGCAGACGTCTTCTATATTGTAACGGATAATATGGTAGTTTCAGCACTTGAATCTGTAATTAGTGTTGCAGAAGAACAAAGTATTCCATTAGTCGTAGCAGAACCTGACTCTGTAAAACGTGGTGGTTTTGTAGCTTATGGATTTGAATATTATGATATTGGCTATCGAACAGGTGAAATGGCAGTTTCTATTTTGACAGGCGAACAATCGATTACGGATATAGCACCTGAATATCCAGGAGACATCGAATTGTATATTAACAAAGATGCAGCGGAAGCCCAAGGTATTGAATGGCAAGATGCTTGGGATGATGAAAATGTTGTAGAGACATCAGCTGCAGAATAATAGGGAAGATGATAGCAAACCTCGACATTTACGAGTTCCAGAGAAAAAATGTCGGGGTTTTCTCAACAATGAGTCGACAGCGCAAAAGAGAGGGAGAGTACTATGTTAATCGCGATTTTCAGCGCAATTGAATCTGGTTTTATTTATGCGCTGATGGCTTTAGGTGTATATCTTTCGTTTCGTATTTTAGATTTCCCGGATTTAACGGTAGATGGAAGCTTTGTGACTGGGGGAGCAGTAGCAGCAATTTCTATTGTGAACGGAGTTCCGCCTGTTTTAGCAACATTTTATGCATTAATAGCTGGTTTTATAGCCGGGATTATTACAGGAGTCTTGAATACGAAGGGAAAGATTAACCCTTTATTATCAGGAATATTAATGATGATTGCACTTTATTCTATTAATCTAAGAATTATGGGTAAACCAAATATTGCCTTATTAAATGAGTCGACTGTATTTAATCAGATAGAAGGATTTTGGGCAAAATTAGGTATTGATGAATTTTTGAATAGTATATTAACGGCTCTTGGAGCAGATCGTTTACCAGGGACATGGGCAGTACTTATTATCATGATTTTAGTGACAATCGTGGTCAAATTCGTGATCGATTACTTCCTAAAAACAGAAGTGGGTCTTGCTTTACGAGCAACAGGCGATAATGAAAAAATGATTCGTAGCTTGTCGGCAAATACGGATAATATGAAAATTATTGGTTTAGGGATATCAAATGGCCTTGTTGCATTATCGGGTGCATTCGTAGCACAAAATGATGGTTTTACGGATGTAAGTGTTGGTATTGGGATGATTGTTATAGGTCTTGCTTCCGTAATTATTGGAGAAGCTATTTTTGGAACCAAAACGATTGCACGTGCTACTCTAGCTGTTATTGCAGGTGCGGTCCTTTATCGTATTGTTTTAACACTTGCCTTAAGAGTCAAGTTTCTTGATACAGGTGATGCAAAGCTCATTACTGCATCTCTAGTAATCATTGCACTTGTAGCTCCAAAGATTATAGAAAGACAGAAAGAAGCCTCCCGAAAAAGGAAGAAGCGAGCCATGTTAGCAGAAGGAGGAGGTGCAGATAATGCTTGATGTACAGAATCTTTCGATTACGTTTAACGAAGGGACGCTTGATGAAAAGAAAGCCCTTCAACATATTAATCTCCACATGAAAAAAGGAGACTTTGTTACCGTCATTGGTAGTAACGGTGCTGGGAAATCTACGTTAATGAACATGATATCTGGTTCATTAAAACCAGATATCGGTCATGTGAAAATTAACGAAAAAGATGTTACGATGCTACCTGAATATAAACGCTCCCAATATATAGGAAGAGTTTTTCAAGATCCTATGGCTGGAACTGCACCAACGATGACAATTGAAGAGAATTTAGCAATGGCATATGCACGTAACAAAAAACGAGGCTTACGTATTGGTGTCAATAAAAAGAGAAAGCAAATGTTTCGAGAGAATCTAGAGCGAATAAACCTCGGTCTTGAAAATCGCTTGAACGCAAAAGTCGGTCTGCTATCAGGTGGGGAACGTCAAGCCTTATCTTTATTAATGGCTACTTTTACCGAGCCTAATATACTTTTACTCGATGAACATACCGCTGCACTTGATCCGGCTCGAGCGGAATTGATTACGAAGTTAACCGGTGAAGTAGTAGAGCAATTTGGATTAACGACATTAATGGTAACTCATAACATGCAACAAGCGCTTGATCTTGGAAATCGATTAATTATGATGGATAAGGGACAAATCATTTTAGAAGTTTCTGGAGAAGAGAAAAAGGCTTTAACGATTGAAAAACTACTTCATGAGTTTCAAAGAATCCGAGGAAAGCAAATGGAAAGTGATCGTGCAGTACTTGGATAGAAGGAAGAGCAAAACAGTTACTTTTACAGTAGCTGTTTTCTTTAAAAGAAAGAATATAATGCGATGAAGGAAGGGATTGTCACCATGAAATACGGATTCTCAGAAAAAGTAAAATATTTAAAGTCATCTGCAGTTAGAGATATATTAAAGGTGATTAATCAAGGAAATATTATTTCGTTTGCTGGTGGATTACCAGAAGAAAAACTTTTTCCAACCGAAGCAGTTTCACAGGCTTTTCATAAGGCGGTTACAACCAACAGGAAAGCATTACAATATGGAGAAACAGAAGGTGTTACAGAACTGCGTCAATGGTTGGCTAATAGAATGAGTAATAAAGGAATAGAACGGTCATTCGAAGATATATTGATCACTTCAGGAAGTCAGCAAGCAATTGATTTATTCTCTCGTGTTATGTTTGATCAAGGCGACGTTATTCTAGCGGAAAATCCAACGTATCTCGCTGCCTTACAAGTGTTTGAATCGTACGGAACAAAAGTAGTTGGAGTAGATTCGGATGAGGACGGAATGGTTATATCGGATTTAGAGAAGAAAATTACGAAATGGAAACCTAAATGCATTTATGTTGTGCCTACTTTTTCGAATCCAACAGGTAAAGTATGGTCATTGGAACGTAGAAAACAAATATTACAATTAGCAGAAAAATACCATGTTGTTATATTTGAGGATGATCCTTATGGGGAACTAAAGTTTAGTTCAGGCGATGTACCACCTCCGATGGCATCCTTGGATAAAAAAGGACTTGTTCTTTATACAAGTACATTCTCAAAAACGGTCGTACCGGCGATGAGGATTGGTTGGATAGCGGGACCACACCAAATTATTAGAATTATGGCGCAAGCAAAGCAAGCAACGGACTTGCATACGAACTCAATAAGTCAGCATGCATTGGTACATTTAGTAAATGATTTTGATATCGATGAACATATTGAGACGATACGTGCTACGTACTACGAGCGAATGCTAGTAATGAAGGATTTACTCGATCGAGTAGATATGGATGGCTTGGAATACCTGGAACCAAAAGGTGGTATGTTCTTTTGGGTAAAGCTTCCTGAAGGTATTAATACGGAAATTTTGTTAGCTGATGCAGTAAAAGAAGGGGTAGCATTTGTTCCGGGAGCTCCTTTCTATGTGGACAATGTGAAGCAAAATACATTACGCATGAACTTTACCAATTCAGAACCAGCAATCATTGAAGAGGGTATGCGTAGATTTGTGAAAGTATTGGAGCAGAATAAAACAACAATAGGCTAGATAATTATTACGCATGTAAAAAAGATTCTCATTAAGAGAATCTTTTTTACTATTCATTAGAGGAACTAAATAATCTTTTCCACCATGGTTGTTTCTCTTTTACACTATTTTTATTGGGAATGTTTTCTTCTGGAAGATGAATGTTTTCAATCTCGATAGCATGATCTAAGGCGATGATTACCCCATATTCACTATCTACTGTCTCATTACGAATATATCTATACGTAAAATTAGAGTCTGTGGCTAGCTGTCGATATGGTTTTAATGTGTTGATATTCATTCTGTCATTGAGTAGCATAACGGCATCAGGATACTTATTTTTAAGTGCTTTAATTTCTGAAATTCCCTTTTTCTGATGTACCTCAGATTTATATATCGCTAATAGAACTCGCTCACGATAGGTTCCAAGATACTTTCGCTTTTCGTCCTGCTTGATTTCCTTAGGTCCGTAGATTCCTTCCGTAATATAATCATCCAGCTTTTTCCCTGACATTTTTTGCACCTCTTCAATTATGGTTGTATGTATCAGTATATAGAACTAAAGAGGATATTTCCAATCAATCCATAAAACCACAATGGCTAGCACTTTTTTAAAAGTGCTAGCCATATTGATAATGGGGATGTGGATTTTTCATGATCAGCTACGAAAAGAGATTATCTATTCAATATTTAAAATAAATTAATCTTCGTCTACTGGATATACACCATTCTCATCGTGTACTTCATTACCTGAAAGTGGTGGATTAAAGACACACACCATACGCATATCTGTTTTAGCACGTAATAAGTGTTCGTCATGTTTATCTAGTGCATATAATGTATCTTTTTGAATAGGCCATACTTTGTTATCGCTAAGTGTCACAACTTCTCCTTCACCTTCGATACAATATACGGACTCAAGGTGATTTTGATACCAAATATGAGTTTCAGTACCAGCCTTAATAATCGTATCATTAACGGAATATCCCATTCCATCCTTCTTTGTAATGAGGCGTCTGCTTACCCAGTTGCCACCATCTACATCATGCTCTGTCCCTAAAATTTCTCCTAGCTTTACTACTTTCATAGACTTTAGTTCCTCCTAATTTTCTCTTTATAAGTATGGGAAGGAAATAAATCCTTCCAATTGTAATCTCAAGGTTTAACTAGGATTACATTATGTGAAAAAATCCAATAGCATTAATTAGTTACAGGATCTTTTACTAACTGTTTGACACTTTCTTCAATAATTTCTAAACCTTTTTTAAGGTCATCTTTTGGAATTGTTAGTGCTGGGAAGAGTTTAAATACTTCATCATTTGGCCCAGCTGTTTCCATGATAAGACCTTTTTCAAATGCCGCTGCCGCAACTTTCTCAGCTAAACCTTCTACTTCAGAAGCAATACCGATCATTAAGCCACGACCACGTACTTCCCCTTTGATTTCTGGATACTCAGTAACAATATTTGTTAAGAACTCTCGAACGATCTCTGATTTCTCAAGAATTTCTTTTTCAAAAGAGTCATCCTTCCAAAAATCTAAAGAAGCAGTAGCTGTAATAAAGGCATGGTTGTTCCCTCGGAAGGTACCATTATGTTCACCTGGTTGCCAGATGTCATGCTCCGGTTTTATTAATGTAACGGATAAAGGTAATCCATAACCGCTTAATGATTTAGATAAGCAGACAATATCTGGTTTGATACCAGCGGCTTCAAAGCTAAAGAATGTACCAGTACGGCCAATTCCTGCTTGAACATCGTCAATAATAAGGAGAATACCCCAACGACGACAAATGTTTTCCAGCTTCTTCAACCATTCAAAGCGAGCGGCATTAATACCACCTTCACCTTGTACGGTCTCAACGATCATGGCTGCAGGAATAGCAACACCACTTCCGCTATCTTCAAGGAATCGCTCCAAATACGTAAGCGAATCATGATCGTCTACATAGTTGTCGTATGCCATCGTTACCGTATTTTGTAACGGGATACCAGCGCCTTTTCGTTTCATAGAGTTACCTGTAACAGATAAGGATCCAATTGTCATACCATGGAATCCACCTGTAAAACTAATAATATCTGTACGGCCTGTTACTTTACGTGCTAGCTTCAAGGCACTCTCCACTGTGTTTGTACCAGTTGGACCAGGGAACATAATTTTATAATCAAGTCCACGAGGTTTTAAGATTACATCTTGAAATTTTTTAATAAAATCTACTTTTGCAGTAGAAGCCATATCTAAAGAATGTGTGATGCCATCATCCAAAATATAGTCTACTAACTTTTGCTTCATATGGTCGTCGTTGTGACCGTAGTTTAGTGCGCCAGCACCTGAAAAGAAATCAATATATTCCTTTCCAGCTTCGTCCCACAGCTTGTGACCTTTTGCCTTCGTGAATACTGCAGGGAAGTTTCGTACATAGCTTCTTACAACAGACTCATGCTCTTTAATAATATTTAATTTCTTATCCATGTATTAATATCCTCCTAAAAGAGTTTAATAACTTACATTTATAATCAGAATTTTCGGAAAAAATCACGTGTGCAAAGGTCCTACCACGAAACGTAATTCCTCTTCGTGTCCATCACCTGGGAATATATCTTCTGTAAAAAACTCGCCAGAAGTAATATCTGTCCTATAATCACGTGCAAGCTTTTGGAAAAGTGATTGAGATGCTTTATTTGAAGGAGTAATGGTAGCTTCTACATATTGTATTTTCTGCAAGGAACTTTGCTCTAATAAGTAATGAAGCATCTTAGTAGCGATTCCTTTTCCTTGCTGAGAGCTATCCACGCCAACTTGCCAAATAAAGAGCGTATCAGGTTTTTTCGGAGAAATAAAAGCGGTAATAAATCCAACCACTTGATTGTGCTGTTTGGCAACAACACATGTGTCTCTAAAATACTCACTCATTAAAATGTACTTATAAGGGGAGTTCGTATCTAATGTGGACTTTTCAGCCAAGGACCACATTGCAGCTCCATCTTCTTTAGATGGATGAGTAAAGACAACATTAATAGCAGATTCAACTTTTGAGCTAATAACGATTTACTCCTTTCCGATGGTGCAAAATATAAATTGTTTTTTCGTACATGTATTATCATAAAGAAATAACCAATCATTCTCAAATCGCTTACAGCAGGATTAAGCAGGATTAAACATGATTTTTTTTGGTAAGGGCCATCATGCGGTTGGAGGTTTATAAATCCTTGTTTATAATCCCATATCCTCTTGTATAGTGAATATTTGCCAAAATTATTGATTATTTCTGAACTTTTAATTCCCTGCTTGCTAACTTTTAAACTTTTTCTTAGAGAAAAACAAATTTGTACAGTAGTTTAATAGTAAAGTGGACATAAAAAAAGTGATAGCAAACCAAAGAATATTGGTTGCTATCACTCGAATTAGTATTTTTATTTTTCAGGGTAAATTGGTGTTTGAGAGCCGATACGTTTTTCAACACCTGCAGCTAACTCAGGATCTACTTTCTCAAACAATTTTAATTGACGCTCTACAATGCCTTCGCGTGTAACTCCACTTAGATGGCTTGCGAAGTTTTCCATGAGACGCACACGCTCTTCATCGTTTAAAACATCGCGGAATAGCGCGCCTGGCTGAGAATAATGGTCATCGCTATCATGAGCTACACTATCAGCAAAACCAGAGACTTCAAATGGACTTATTTTATTTTCTGGAGTTTCTTTTGGTGCATCTGCAAAACTATTTGGTTCATAGTTTGGAGCACTTCCACCGTTCTCATCAAAACGCATATATCCTGCTCTCTGATAATTTTGAGCTTCATTCTTAGAACGATTAATAGGAAGTAACTGATGGTTCGTTCCAACACGATATCTATGTGCATCTGCATAAGCAAACAAACGTCCTTGAAGCATTTTATCTGGTGATGCTTCAATACCAGGTACGAAGTTAGCTGGAGAGAATGCAGCTTGCTCTACTTCAGCAAAGTAGTTTTCAGGGTTTCTATTTAATACTAATTTACCTACTTCAATTAATGGATAATCTTTATGTGACCAAACTTTTGTTACATCAAATGGATCGTAACGATAGTGTGGTGCTTCAGCAACAGGCATAATTTGAACGCTTAATGTCCATGATGGATGGTTTCCTTCAGCTATTGCATTAAATAAATCTTCCGTATGGTAATCTGGGTTTTCTCCAGCTAACTTAGCAGCTAGATCAACATCTAGATTTTTCACACCTTGATCTGTATGGAAGTGATATTTAATAAAGAAAGCTTCTCCCGCTTTATTTACCCATTTAAATGTATGGCTTCCATAACCATTCATATGGCGAAACGTAGCTGGAATACCACGATCACTATGAAGGTACGTAATTTGGTGTAATGACTCAGGCGACAAGGACCAGAAATCCCAAACCATATTAGGGTCTTTTAAGTTTGTTTGAGGATTTCTTTTTTGAGTATGAATAAAGTCTGGGAATTTAATAGCATCGCGAACAAAGAAGATCGGTGTATTGTTCCCTACTAGATCATAGTTTCCTTCTTCTGTATAGAATTTTACAGCAAAACCACGAGGATCACGTACTGTGTCAGCTGAACCTAACTCCCCAGCAACTGTTGAAAAACGTAAGAATACTGGTGTTTCTTTACCTACTTCTGAAAGGAAATCTGCCTTTGTATAGTTAGATACATCATTTGTCACTTTAAAGTAACCATGAGCTCCAGCACCTTTTGCGTGTACAACACGTTCTGGAACACGTTCACGGTTGAAGTGTGCTAGCTTTTCAATTAAATGCATATCTTGTATTAATGTAGGACCGTGTTGTCCAGCTGTAATAGAGTTTTGGTTGTCCCCTACTGGAATACCTGAAGCGGTCGTTAAGTATTTTTTCTCGTTACTCATTAAAACAACTCCTTATTTATAATAATTATCGTATAACTATATTATAATACTATTTTTATAAAAATCAATATCTATTTATAATAATTTTAAATAAAAAAGAGACCTTTATCGATATAAAGGCCTCTTAAGGAATGAGAATAAAGACTCTTTTGTTGTTTGGGGGTAACAAAAGATATTAATTTTTGTCTGAGAAAGTAAATACGTGATGTCTCAATTCTCATTATAACCTTATTGAGAATCATTTTCAATGGTGAATTATAAAAAATAATCGACAATAAAAATCGACAATTTATATAGAAAGAAAAAACATTGGATTCGATGTATACTTATAGGGAAAGGTGGGACAGAAATATGGTATTAGACTTAAAAGGTGTAAGTTTAAAAAGAGATGGAAACTGTATATTAGAAAACATTGACTGGAAAATAAATGATGGAGAACACTGGGTTTTATTTGGATTGAATGGAGCAGGAAAAACAGCGCTCTTGCATATGTTATGTGCTTACTATTTTCCGACAAAGGGTAAGGTGACGGTCCTAGGTAGAGAATTTGGGAAAGATGTACTCGGAGAAAATCTACGTCAACAAATCGGGATTGTTTCTTCCACCATCAAGCAAAGGATGTATGGGGAGGATACCGCTTATCACGTTGTATTAAGTGGAGGATTTGCATCTATTGGATTATATCAAACGCCAACGGATGAAATGCGAGAAAAGGCACAGGCTATATTAAAGGAATTAGATTGTTTTCATTATGCTAACAGACCATACAGAACCTTGTCCCAAGGAGAACAACAAAGAGTTTTAATTGGAAGAGCTTTAATGAATAATCCCCAATTATTAATATTAGATGAGCCTACAACTGGTTTAGACTTTATTGCACGAGAAGCATTGTTAGAGTCTATTGAAACAATAAGCAGTAAAGATGGTGGACCATCTATTATCTATGTTACGCACCATACTGATGAAATATTACCAACGTTTCGTAACGTTTTATTATTAAAAGATGGACAAGTTTATCGACAAGGTGCGACAAAGGAATTGATATCCAATGAGGTACTATCTGCATTTTTCGACATGGAGATAGAAGTAAACTGGGAGAGAAAAAGACCTTCCATCTACAAGAAATAGCACCTAGGAGTTTGATGTATGCTTAATCGTTTGAATACACTATTACAAAAAATAATGCCATTTATAGCACCATCCAGTGTAGTGATTGGTGTTCTTTTTTCTGGTTTTTTCCTTCCTTTGGAAAGTGCTGTAATATGGATATTTGCTTTCATGACATTTGCAGGTAGTCTAAGTCTTAATTTTATGTCTTTATATCGTGTGATTACCCATCCATTACCTGTAATTATTGCTCTTTTGATTTTACATATCATTATGCCGCTGTGGGCCTGGTTTATTGGTTGGATTACTTTTCCTAATGAACCTTACACGATTATTGGCATGGTACTAGCTATGTTGATCCCAACAGGTATTACGAGTTTTATTTGGGTATCTATAAATAAAGGAAATATCGCGCTAACATTATCAATTATCCTCATTGACACTATACTGTCTCCTTTTATTGTCCCATTTGCGTTAAGTTTATTTGTGGGTAGTTCTGTAGAGTTAGACGTATGGGCGATGGTGAGGGGTCTAATGATTATGATTGTTATCCCTTCTGTACTAGGTATGATCTTAAATGAATGGAGTCATGGAAAGATTCATGAAAAATGGAGTCCGAAATTAGCCCCTTTTTCTAAACTTGCTCTTGCAATAGTTATTATGATAAACAGTGCAGAGGTTGCACCTTATCTAAAGAATATTAATTTGCATCTAATCAAAATAGCTATCATTATGTTTTTCATTGCAGCAAGTGGATATTTACTAGCTTGGTTACTAGCGAGGAGTTTCAAACAACAAAAGAAAGAAGTCATTTCCTTAACGTTTAGTAGTGGTATGCGTAATATAAGTGCAGGTGCCGTGATTGCTGTTCAATATTTTCCAGGTCCTGTTGCTGTGCCAGTAGTAGTAGGGATGCTGTTTCAACAGGTACTAGCAGCGCTGTATAGTAAGTTGATACCTATCCTACACCGTAACAAATAAAAAAGTCAGCGGATTCTCTTCTCACTTTCTTTCCACCTGAATATAGTGTTAGGGAGGAGAGAGGTTGTGATGATGATGATTTCTTGGTTCACTTTCGTGCTGCTTTCTTTTGCTTCCTTTAGGCTTACTCGATTAGTTGTTTATGACAAAATAACAGCTTTTTTGAGAGCTCCTTTTTTAGAACGGGAAATAGTTAGCTTAGAGGATGGTTCTATGGAAGAACAAATAACGATAAAAGGAAAAGGCATTCGTTATGGGATAGGTTCGTTGTTAAGTTGTTATTGGTGTGTTGGAATATGGACAGCTGCCATTCTCTGTATTGGTTTATATTTTTTTAATCCGATCTTTATGCCAATAGTTATCATCCTAGCAGTGGCGGGGGTCGCGGCAATTATCGAAACGATTGTTTCCTATTTTTTATAGGAGTATGCCCGTACTTATATGTTAGATTGTCATATAAATATAGTAAGTCCGTTGTTATTTTGGTAAAGAAGGGAAGCTACATTATGCAAACCATTCATATTAATAAGAAGAAAAAAGCGAAAAAAAGAAAAGGGTGCAGTTGTTTAGTTCCTAAAAGGTCAAAAGAAAACTAAAACGAATGATTTACATGTCTAGTTAGAACTCCTTCCCTATGTTATAATGAACGATAATACTAGATACAGCGTTATTGGGGAGGACAGAACACACACATGTGGATCATATTTGTTGTCTTAATCCTATGTTCAGTTATTGTAGCATGGCTGTCCATTATCACTTTAAATAAAGGCTATGGCTATAAACAAACCATTGACCCGTTACCAAGGGAAGAAAATAAGAAAGAGCAACAGGCATCAAAAAATGGTAAGGTGAATAAATAATTCACCTTACCATTTTTCATATATTATAATGAACGCTGATAAATTTTTTCTGCATCTTCGCGATTAAGCTTTTTAAAGTTACCAAACTCAGAACGTGCAGTTACCGTTCTAGCCGCCATCGCATCAATAGAATCAGCATCTATATCATAATCAGCTAGTCGCGAAGGTGCGCCAATACTATTCCAAAATTCACGTAGCTTCTTAACACCCTCTAAACCAACTTCTTTGTCTGTTTTACCTTCAGGGTTTACGCCAAATACTCGAATTGCTAATTTCTTAAAGCGTGCTGGGTTTTCGTCTATTACATATTCCATCCAATGAGGGAACAATATCGCAAGTCCTCCACCGTGAGGGATATCATGTACAGCCGATACGGCATGTTCTAAATTATGTGTAGCCCAATCGCCGTGGTATCCCATGTTTACCATGCCGTTCAACGCCATTGTACCATTATATAAAATCGTTGTTCGATGTTTCGTACTTTCAAGATTTTCTAATAACTTCGGAGCAGTTTCTATAACAGTTAATAAGATGCCTTCTACCATACGATCTTGGAGTAAGGTATTATCTTCATGATGAAAATAATGCTCTAAAGCGTGTGACATTATATCTACTATGCCATAAATCGTTTGATCGCGTGGAACTGTTTTAGTGAAATCGGGATCTAGTATGGAAAACTGAGGGTATGTATAAGGACTCCCCCAACCGTGTTTTTCTTTCGTTTCCCAGTTTGTAATAACAGAGCCAGAATTCATTTCAGAACCAGTCGCTGCTAAAGTTAATACAGTTCCAAAAGGTAGAGCTTCGTCAATATGTACTTTCTTCGTAACAATATCCCAAATATCAGCTTCAGATTGAGCTCCAGCGGCAATTGCCTTCGTACAGTCAATCGTACTTCCGCCTCCTACAGCTAAAATAAAATCGATTTTTTCTTTTTTACAAATATCGATTCCTTTCCTTGCAGTAGTTGCTCTTGGATTTGGTTCGACGCCACTTAACTCGAATATTTGTTTATTAGCTTTTTTAAGTAGCCCAATTACCTGGTCATACAAGCCGCTTTTCTTAATGCTACCTCCTCCGTAAACAAGGAGTATATTAGGGCCGTATTGATCCAGTTCATTTTCTAGGTTGCTTAATTGACCTTGTCCAAAATAAAGCTTTGTCGGATTATGGAAAAAGAAATTTTGCACGTAAATCCCTCCTTATGATTAAATATGACAATAATCTTACGTACTGTAAAGTAATTTGTCTATTGTTGACATGAATTACCAAGATGATTATATCATGGATGTGTTTAAATAATGGAGAAAAAGGAATAGTATTGGTAGACTAGAAATGGAAGCTTGTCCCAAGCAAATCTAATTAGAGGAGTGGATAGTATGAGTAACGTATTATTTACATCAAAGGCAACTGCAAAAGGCGGCCGTGATGGTCATGTTAAGTCGGAAGATGGTTTAATCGATTTAAAACTAGTTAACCCGGGTAGTGGAAGTAAAGAAACGGGTGCAAATCCGGAGCAATTGTTTGCAGCTGGTTATTCTGCGTGCTTTGATGGAGCGTTAAACCTTATTGCATCTCGAGAGAAAAAGGAAATCGACTCATCTATCACTGCAGAGGTGAGTTTAATAAAAGATGAGTCTGATGGTGGCTTTAAAATCGGTGTTGTTTTAAACGCTGAGATTAAAGGAGTTTCCCAAGAAGAAGCAGAACAGCTAGTTGAAAAAGCTCACGATTTCTGCCCGTACTCAAAAGCTACAAGAGGAAATATTGACGTAGAAGTTAAAGCAAAAGCTGTTTCATAATATAAAGAAAAGCATAGGAGCTAGACCAAAAAACCAACTCTTCATTCATTAAGAGTTGGTTTTTTCTTCTAATACATATTTGTCACGACTTGCTCCAAGTCCGAAAATAAGCGTTAATACCGACACCACAATAATTACGATGATTGCTGTATTCCAAGACGCGGTTATATCGAAGATAAGACCAATGAGGAATGGACCAGTTGCAGCTAATAAATAACCAAAGGATTGTGCCATACCTGAAAGCTCTGCAGCTTGATAAGGGTTTACCGTTCTTAATCCAAGGAAAGCTAATGCAAGACTAATCGATGACCCGAGTAATATACCGATAAGCGTCACCCAGATCGTGGTCACTACTGTATTATTCTCAAATAAAAGTCCGATATAGCCGATGATGCCTGATAAGCTAAATATCCAGACGATGATATGTTGTTTCTTAAGTCTACTAGCGATAATAGGAGTAAAGAAAGTAGCGGGTAAACTAATTAGCTGCATATAAGCTACATACCATCCAGCTGTTGTTGGTGAAAAACCGTCCGCGATTAAAATCTCAGCAAGCCATGAAATGGTGACGTAAAACAGGAATGATTGCAAGCCCATAAAAAGGGTTACTTGCCAAGCAACACGTGATTTTAATAATTTTAAAGCATTTGGCTCATACACCTCTACCGTTTGCTCTGTCTTCGTTCCTCTTAAAACGAATACCCAAATAATGATAGCAATTACAGCTAGCACACCCCAGCTTGCCAATGACCAACGCCAACCAAGGCCGACCCCTTCTGTTAAAGGAACCGAGAGTCCTGACCCAATTGCTGCAAATCCAGACATTGCTGTTGTGTAGACTCCTGTCATTGGCCCGATAAGGTTAGGGAATTTACTTTTTATAAGGCTTGGCAGAAGAACATTCATGATTGCTATTCCTACACCAATGAGAATCGTACCAATAAATAATAAAATGGTGGGAGGTAGCGATCGTATTAATATACCACTTAATAATATTACTAAGCCATAGAGTAATGTTTTCTCATTGCCAAGTCGATTAGCTAACCTGGGAGCAATTGGAGACATAACTGCAAAAGCAAGTAGTGGTAGACTTGTCATCAGTCCAACGATACTGGTGTGTAAGCCAACACTATCACGAATCGTTGTAATAATTGGGCCTACTGCAGTTATAGCGGGACGTAAATTAAACGATATTAAAATTATCCCAATAATAAACAGGACTAGACTGTATTTCTTCTTATTCATAAACCGTCACCTTTATAATTATGATATAATCTACAATTAATATAATACATAACCTTCTAACCATGATTCTTTTTAATATTATGTTAGAATAACATATATAGATGGGGAGAAGAAAGATTTTGATTGAAAGAAGGTCAACAATGGAAAATAAGTGGATTGCAGAAATATTCTCATGGTTAAAAGCACTTCTTATTGCGTTAGTTATTGTATTATTGTTTCGTCACTTTCTTATCACGCCTTCTGTTGTAAAAGGTGAATCGATGATGCCCAATCTACAGGATGGTGACCGCATCATATTAAGCAAGATTAGTGAAATCAATCGTTTTGACGAAATAGCATTTAAAGCACCAGATGCTGATGACAATTATGTAAAACGTGTAATTGGAGTTCCTGGTGATACGGTTGAAATGAGAAACGACCAATTGATTATTAATGGACAGGAATTTGAAGAGCCTTACTTAGATGAGTTCAAAGAGAGTTTGAGTGATGGATACACTCTAACTGAGGATTTTACTCTTGAAACATTAACTGGTCAAGAAAAGGTACCAGAAGGTAAATTTTTTGTCTTAGGTGATAACAGACAACGTAGTAAAGATAGCCGTATGTTTGGCTTTATAGATGAAGAGACAGTTATCGGAGATGTGAAATTCCGGATTTGGCCAATTCAATCCATTGGCCCACTTCCATAATCTATGATATATTGAAATTCAAATTTATATACTAGTAACTTTCCGCTAGGGGTGCTGTGAAAACAGCTGAGATAAGAATCGTATTCTTTATCCCTTCGAACCTGAACTTGGTTAATACCAGCGTAGGGAAGTGGAGAGGTCGAAAAGGCAAATGAATGCTTCTTACAATTAGAAGGTTAAGGACGAACAAATTCGTCTTTATTGTCTTTGTAAACCACTCCAATAATATGGGGTGGTTTTTTGTTTACTATAAAAATTTAAGTTTCACGTATTAGTGCAATGAGGGCAACCGACTGCGTTAATCAAGTTTTCATAATGAGAAGAACATTTTAAAGAAAAAATTGGAGACGCAAAAATGGATTTTGTCTCCATCTAGGGAGGAATTGTAATGAGTACAGTAAAAAGTGCTTTAACAATAGCTGGTACTGATCCAACAGGTGGTGCAGGAATCCAAGCTGATTTAAAGGTTTTTCAAGAAAGAGAAGTATTTGGGATGAGTGTAGTTACTTCTGTTGTTGCACAGAATACAGAAGGTGTTCGCGCTGTCCAGCATTTGGACGTCCCATTTATTGAACAGCAATTAGATGCGGTATTAGAAGATATTACTCCTGATGCGATTAAAACAGGAATGATTGCTACTGTAGAAATGATGGAATTAATAGCTCGTAAATTAAAGAACAGTTCGATTCCTTATGTGATAGATCCTGTGATGGTAGCAAAAAGTGGTGATTCGTTAATGGATGATACATCTCGACAAGTCATCCGCGAAACACTAATCCCTCTAGCTACGGTCGTAACACCAAATGTTCCGGAAGCAGAAA
This sequence comes from Gracilibacillus halotolerans, assembly GCF_014206945.1. Taxonomy (GTDB): domain Bacteria; phylum Bacillota; class Bacilli; order Bacillales; family Amphibacillaceae; genus Gracilibacillus; species Gracilibacillus halotolerans. Next base: position 62,702 of record NZ_JACHON010000008.1, on the reverse strand, counting down.
TACTAACTGGAATAGAAATTGCTACGCAAGCAGACCAGAAGCTTGCTGCCAAATATATTGTAGAGGAATTGGGTGCTAAAGCTGCAATTGTAAAGGGTGGTCATCTAACAGGGGAGGAAACAGAAGACATCCTATACACGGATGGTCATTACACGTCTTATTATTCTGAAAGATTTCAGACAAAACATACACATGGTACTGGTTGTACGTTTTCCGCAGCTATAGCCGCAGAATTAGCAAAAGGTAAATCGATAGAGGAAGCTACATCTATCGGTAAGGAATTCATTCGTGATGCGATTCAATTTAGCCTTGAAATTGGAAAAGGTAATGGACCAACGAATGCATGGGGTTTAAGATTACAAGGTTTACCGAACGAAGGGGAGAATGTTCATGGGGCACCTATTAGATAAAGTTAGAGAAAATGAACCTCTTATTCATAATATTACGAACAAAGTTGTCACTAATTTTACGGCGAACGGATTGTATGCCGTTGGCGCAGCTCCAGTTATGGCGAATGCGATAGAAGAAGTGGAAGAGATGGCATCAATAGCAGGAGCTGTCATACTAAATATTGGTACATTAACGACCGAACAAGTAGAAGCGATGGTACTAGCGGGAAAATCAGCTAATAAGAACGGTACTCCTGTTGTGTTAGATCCAGTTGGAGCAGGAGCGACCTCGATGCGCACGAAGGCAGCACATCGTATTATCGAAGAAGTGGAACTATCATTAATCCGTGGAAACAGTGGAGAAATAGCGGCTTTATCTGGTGTTGAGACGGAGGTAAAGGGTGTAGACGGTATATCAGAATTAGCTAAGGAAGAACTGGCGAAGCAGGCATTTAATCAATGGAAAGTTCCTATCGTCATTACTGGACCTGAAGATGTTGTTTGGGACGGTAAAGAAGGGATCAGTATTTTCAACGGACACCCATTACTTACAAAGGTAACTGGTGCCGGGTGCTTATTATCATCTGTTATAGGAGCATTTTTAGCAGTCGAGAAAAATGTTTTACAAGCTGCAGAATCGGCATTATCGTTTTATGGAGTAGCAGCGGAACGAGCAGCGAAAAAGACGTCCTTGCCAGGTTCCTTTCAAATAGAATTTTTGAACTCATTGTACGACACAACAAGTGAAATAGTGGAAGAGAATAAGCGTGTTAGTCCTTTTACAGAGGCGGTAAAGTCTAATGGATAAATCATGGTTACGATTGTACTTTATTTTAGGTAGCAATAATGTGCCAGAGGATACGAATGTCTTATCCGTGCTCGAGGATGCTTTAAAAGGAGGTATTACCCTTTTTCAATTTAGAGAAAAGGGTATAGGAGCAAGGCAAGGATTAGAAAAAGTAGAACTAGCGAAACAAATGCAAGCCTTATGCCAACAATATAATGTGCCTTTTCTTGTGAATGATGATATCGACTTAGCTCTTGAAATAGGTGCAGATGGTGTGCATGTTGGTCAGGATGATAAGCCAATTGAAGAAATTCGAGCGATCTGTCCAAAGAATTGGATAATTGGAGTATCTGCTACTAATACCGACCAGGCCGTTACCGCAAAAGAAAATGGTGCCGATTATATCGGAGTAGGTCCCATCTATGCTACGAAAACAAAGGAAGATGCAAAAAAGCCCATCGGAACGGAAGGATTACAGGCGATAAGAGAGGCTGTTGGCAATTTGCCAATTGTCACGATTGGTGGGATTCGATTAGGTCACGTTTTTGATTTAATCCATTCTGGAGCTGACGGAGTATCCGTTATTTCCTCTATTTCTAAAGCAGAGAATCCTGAGAGAATGGCGAGAGTATTTTCAGAACATCTTCAGTTTAGCGTTCGTTAATTCGAACTTCTTATTTATATTTGTTAAACTAATAATAGAGTCGTTATAAAAGGAGGCTATCAATTGCGCTTAGCTAATAAAAAAGTAATTGCGCTCGTAGATGAAGAATTTGAAGATTTAGAGCTATGGTACCCTGTCCTTCGTTTGAGAGAAGAAGGAACACAGGTGGATCTTGTAGGGGAAGAAAAAGGGAAAACGTATATCGGAAAATACGGTGTTCCTGCTACTAGTGATTTTGCTTTTAATGATATTAATATTGATGATTATGATGGTATTTTAGTTCCTGGTGGTTGGGCTCCTGATAAATTAAGACGATATCCAGAAGTGTTAGATATGGTTCGTACAATGGATGAACAACAAAAGCCAATTGGACAAATTTGCCATGCGGGTTGGGTATTAATTTCTGCCGGTATCCTGCGAGGAAAGAAAGTAACAAGTACACCTGGAATTAAAGATGACATGACAAATGCAGGCTCACTCTGGTTTGATGAAGCAGTAGTTACGGATGGACATATTATTTCTAGTAGAAGACCACCTGATTTACCGCCATATGTGAAAGCATTTGCGGACCGCTTAGCAGAACAAGCATAAAAGAGACCGAGTAATGGAAGTCATAAGGGGAAGTTTACCTAGCTGGATATTCAGCTAGGCTTTTTCCTTTTCCGCGAAAATGGTATTATTAAACCTTAAGGAAGAATAATCGCAGATTACAACTTAAAAACATAGAGAAAGAGGAGTTGCTAAGTGGAAGTTTTATGGTGGATATTGATTGTTGTAAGTTTTATTGCAGCATTTGCAGGTATGATTTTTCCGATTATACCATCCGTACTGATGCTATGGATTGGATTTTTTATCTACCAATTCTTGCTAACAGACACGAATATCGGTGTAGTATTCTGGATTGCAATGTCAATCTGGACCGTTATATTAATTTTTGCTGATATTGTTGCGAATAGTTATTTTGTGAAAAAGTATGGTGGAAGTAAAGCTGGTGAAAGAGTGGCTGCAATTGGAGTGATTGTTGGTTCTTTTATTATCCCGCCTTTTGGAATCATTATCGTACCGTTTGTGGCCGTATTTATTACCGAACTTATTATAAAGAAAACAGGAAAAGAAGCTATGTTGGCGGCTGTAGGATCTCTCATTGGTTTTCTAAGCGGAACGATTGCCAAAATAGTGATTCAACTCGTCATGATTATTTGGTTCTTTATTGCAATCTAACAGTTAACTGGAGAAATAGAGGTGTCAGACATGAAGCGTGTTGTAACCATTGCTGGAGCAGCTGCACAAGGTAGTGCTGGGATCCAGGCAGATTTGAAAACTTTTCAAGAAAGAGATGTTTATGGCATGGCAGTCATTACCGCTACTGTTGCACGCCATTCAAAAGCTACCAAAGGCATATATATCCGTTCTATAGAAGAAATTGAAGATCAATTTTATACCATCCAGGAAAGGGTGGGCTTCGATGCCATAAAGACAGGCATGCTATTTTCAGAGGAAATAATTAAGAAGACTGTCGAGTTAATTGATTCGCAATCAACATCTACTCTTGTGGTTGATCCAGTAATGGTTGGGAAAATGGGTTCGCAACTATTACAGGATAGCGCGATTACTGTATTGAAAAATGAATTAATACCAAAGGCTACCGTTATAACACCTAATCGTCTAGAAGCCTCTAAATTATTGGACCGAGAGGTAATAGCTGAAAAAAGTGAGTTAATTCAAGCTGCAATCGATTTGCATAAGCTTGGTGCAAAACACGTTGTACTTACTGGTGGGGTTGTAGGACAAGAAGCAATCGACGTTTATTATAACGGTCAGGAGTCATACGTGCTTAGAAATGAAGCAATAAAGACGGTGAATACAAGCGGCGCAGGTTGTACCTTTGCAGCGTGCTTAACAGCAGAATTAGCGAAAAACACGCCTGTTTATGAAGCTGTGAAGATAAGCAAGGACGTGGTTTATCAGGCAATTAAGCACAGTCTATCCTTTGGTGAAGGTGTTGGCTCAGTAAGGCATGGAGCTTATCGGCAATGTAATGATGGATGAGGATTTTTTGCAATATAGATAAAATAGAAATGTGAGGAAACCAAGTCAGTACATGCATGACTTGGTTTTCTTCGTGTAAATTTAAGTAAAGTAGTAATTTTATGTTTATGATAGGTGTAATACATTTAGATTCATTTGATTAGAATTTAAAATAAACTACTCTCATTACACTCTATACTGTCATGTTCTCTTCGAAAAATCACCAACAAAATTGAACTATAATGAAAAATATTTTAAATTTTTGAAACATTTTGTATTACTATTCGTAATGTAATATAGATAGATAAAGGAGGTATTTTATTGAATGTAGCAATGGAGTTAATTAACGTAAACAAAAATATAGGGAAGAAGCACATTATTAAAGATTTGAATCTATCGATACATAAAGGAGAAGTTTTCGGACTACTCGGTCCCAACGGTGCAGGGAAAACGACTACGATTCGTATGATGGTCGGTCTGATGAAAATGACGTCAGGAGATATTCAAATCGAAGGACACAGTATAAGAAAAGATTATAAAAATGCAGTTCGACATGTAGGAGCAATTGTAGAAAACCCTGAAATGTATCCCTTCCTATCTGGATGGAAGAATTTAAAACACTATGCTCGGATGATACCAGGGATAACAGATGAGCGAATTCATGAAGTGATTCAATTGGTCGGATTGCAAAAAGCGATTAAAGAAAAAGCAGGTAGGTATTCATTAGGGATGAGACAACGGTTAGGGGTAGCTCAGGCACTTCTACATCGCCCGTCGATTCTTATTTTGGATGAGCCTACAAATGGTTTAGATCCTGCTGGAATTAGAGAAATCCGTCAATACATACGTAAGCTTGCGGAAGAAGAGGATGTCTCTGTTATTGTGTCCAGTCACTTACTTTCAGAGATTGAATTGATGTGTGATCGAATTGGTATCATTAAAAATGGAGAGTTATTATCAGTTGAAGACGTGAAAGACTCACAAGACGACGAGGAAAATACAGAACTGAGCGTTACACTTAACGTGTCACCGTTGAAAGAAGCGATGGAAATCGTATCTTCGTTTCCTATTAAGAGCGAGGGAGAGCATTCCATTACAGTTAAGGCAACGAGAGAGCAAATCCCTGACATTATAAAGAGTCTTGTACAAGCAGACATTCAAATTTATGAAGTTAACGTGGAAAAGACAAGTTTAGAGGATAAATTCTTTGAACGGATTGGGGAGAATACGATTGCATAATTTTATAGCTTTATTACAAAATGAAAATATGAAACTCTCCCAGCGAATATCTACTTGGATTATGTATGCTATTTTATTAGTTATCATCTTATTCGGCGCGGTGATTGAATTTTTTAGCGAAAGTGTGACAACAACAGAAGTAGACGATAATTGGAAAGAGGAGCTTCGGGTAGAAACAGCTAATCTTGAGGAAATGAATGAAGAAGACGAGTATATGTATGGAATGTTCACAGATGAAATTGCTATTAATAACTACCATATAGAAAATGATATTAAACCATTACCGTATGATGCATGGCAATTCACAATGGAAAATGCAGGGCTCTCTTCGATGATTAGTTTGTTTACGATTATTATCGCAGCTGGAATTATAGCGAGCGAATACCGTTTAGGTACGATTAAACTACTATTAATACGTCCTATCTCACGTACTAAGATATTATTATCTAAATATGTAACGGTCTTGCTTTTTTCGATGATTATGTTATTATTTTTATTCATATCCAGTATGATTATAGGGAGTCTATTCTTTGGTTTAAATGGTTTAAATCCGACCATTGTTCAAATGAGTGTAGACGGTCCGAAAGAAACAAGTATATTTGGCGAGATTTTCACACAATACGGTTTAAATATGATAAATTTAGTAATGATGGCAACTTTTGCTTTTATGATATCTAGTCTGTTTCGAAATAGCGGTATGGCTATCGGAACATCCATTTTTCTCATGTTCACAGGAACTACAGTTGTAGCGATGTTATCAAACTATGAATGGGCAAAATATATCTTGTTTGCTAATACGAACTTAAATCAATATATGGGGAATGGGGTACCGGTAATAGAAGGAATGACTTTAGGATTTTCTATTGCGATTATCGCAATCTATTATATTATATTTTTAGTAGTGTCTTGGTTGGCATTTACCAAGCGAGATGTTGCTGGTGCATAACAAAAGGAGGAAATAATGATGAGAAGAACAGCAGAAGTAGTTTTAACGATTATAGGAGCATTCTTTTACTTGATAGGTATGTTTTTTGCAGGTGTAATGAATACGGTTTTTAAAACAGAAGAATTTCGAAATGATTTCTTAAATGATCCAGCTATAAATGACCTTAGTGCCGAAGACAGTCAGATGGCATTAGATATGTTTGATTCGCTAGGCTCATTTATGGTAGTTATCATTGTAATTGGTATCATTGCGATAATTGCTGGTATCGTTGCTATGATCCTATTTAAAGGAGACAATAAACCGAAAGTAGCGGGAATTATTCTGCTTGTTGTAGGTATACTTACTCTCCAATTGTTCTATATTATCCCAGGTATTATGGGATTAGTGAGAAAGAAAAAGTTAGAAGACGATACATTTGCGAGTGTTCAATAAAATAATATTCAATCAATCACTAATTATCATGAGTTAGAGAAAGTAGACAGATGACAATAAACAGCGGCTCCTAGTAGTTAATATGAAACTATTTGGAGCCGTTTTTTTACCTAAAAGGAGGATGTGAATATGGCGACAACTAACTGGCAACGAGGCGATATCACAACTCATTATTTGGAACAGGTACGTGGTGGTATTCCGTTTGGTGCGGAACAAGTAAACTTGATGCTAAATTTAGTCCATCATTTTTGTCAAAATCCAAAAACGATTGTGGATTTGGGATGTGGGAATGGTTTTCTAGCAGAAGTATTGTTACGTACTTATCCTGATGCTTCAGCAATATTAATCGATCATTCTAAACCAATGATTGACGCAGCGAAAGAACATATGAGTAGATTTAATGATCGTTGTACCATTATCCATGCCGACCTTAGTGAATCGATTACCAGTCTTATAGAACAAAATGAAGTCGATTGCATTGTTTCAGGGTTTGCCATACATCACCTTCCGAATGAACAGAAGAAAGAATTGTATCACGAAATATACTCCCTTTTATCCAATGGTGGAATGTTTATTAATATAGAACATGTAGTGTCCGCATCAGCTAAAGTAGAGGAATTATATGATGATTTGTTTATTCAACATTTAGCGTCTCATAATAACAAAAACGTAGAAGAAGTTGCGAAGGACTATCACAACCGTTCTGACAAAGAAGATAATATCCTTGAAAGGGTAGATATTCAGCTTGATTGGTTGAGAGACTTAGGATTTAATCATGTAGATTGTTATTTTAAATGGATGGAAATAGCAGTTTTTGGTGGAGTGAAATAATCTGTCAGCGAATACTTTTTGGGATTCATAATTGCCATTTGTGTAGAGGATAGTAATTACAAGGGGAGGTTATAGATGAACAGGACAACAGAAGTAGTTCTGATAATTATAGGAGGGTTCCTTTATTTGTTCAGTGTCTTCCTTGTAATTGTAATGAAACCTTTGATTTTTACGGAGAAATTATTAAATGCGATAAAGACTAATTCAACGGATGGTACGGAAGAAATACAATTAGAAAAAGTCGTTGAACATACAGAGTTGATTACAAGGATGGGCATCGTTGCCAGTATTACTGCCATTGTAGCTATTATTCTATTTCATAAACCCTATAAACCAAAAATTGCAGGTGGTATCCTATTTATTGTTGGAATTACTACTACAATAATTTCATTTAGTGATGTATTTTATGCCTCTATCTTCTTTATTATAGCAGGCGTTTTAGGATTGAGAAGAAAGGATAAAATTGTGGACGATTCAATTGAAAAGGTATGATAAGTTCTTTATATAATCAAGTAGTATGAAGTCAATGAGTCGTACTATATGAAATTAGCATATAATTTAAATGGGGAAGCTTGTAATCAACCAAGTGAAATCAGAAAGGTAGGTAAACATTATGAGCAGGACAAGTGCTGTTGTCATTACAACCCTTGCTCTTGTATTAAACATAGTAGGAATTGGTATTGCCGTTAGTATCGCTTTAATTATCTTTTTAAAAGATGCACTTATAGGATTTTTTGGTATGTTCGAGCCACTGCTTGGACCAGGGTCTCTGTATAATCAGAATGATCAAACTACTAAACCAGTAATGTATATGGGGCTATATGGATTAATCGCATCACTTTTACCAGCCATATTGGCGTTATATTATCTAGGGATAAGGAAACTTTCCGCCGCAAAAACTTCCTTATTAATAGCGAGTCTAATTAGTCTTATATCGACCATTGGAGTTGGATTTCTAATTTTTATTCTCTATATCCTTCCTGTACTGATGGACATTAAGGAGGGAAAAGAAAAAAATTTAGAAGCTGTATTTGATGAGGATTAGAAAAATTAAATTATGGATAAGGGGCTGGGACAGAATTATTTAATCATACTACAAACGAACGATGCGTTAGAATCAGTTCTGTTTGTATGCTTTTTATAATTACTTCGCTAAAACTATAGGATGTTCGGCTAATATTGCAAGGTCCTGTTGCAACGCCGAACTGAATTACATCCTGTAATCCCTCAGCTGTTGCTATCCTACAGGAGTCTAGGTGTTTTTGCTGCGTAATTTATATCCCATTTTTTAATTGTTCGCCTTTAATATTGTAAGGTTTAGTTATATCCCAGCCCTTGCCTCTCTGGTAAGCTTCCGGCGTGGGTTAAAAAATACCTCTCTTCATGGTAGTCTCCTGTATAGTGCTTTGTGTACGTATAAATCTCTAATAGTTTGGCCGATTAACAATATTCGAAGAGTTTGATCCGTTTACAGGGCAAAAAACAATAAACAATAAGGGATTCTTTTAGAATCAGTGAATAAATGTGGTGCAAGAGGGAGAACCATTCGATGAGCCTTTCAAGGCGAGGCCGGTAAAAGAGGCTTTCAGTCGCAGAGCGAAGAGGCCGAGCATAAAAAAATAGCACGAAAATCCAACCAAATCATGGAAAGGATATAAATAGCCAAGTCAAAATACAAGACTCCTGCAGAAAAAGCAACAGCCGAAAATCCATTACAAAAGTTTTTATATAACTTTTGTAATTAGTTGAGGCGTTGCCTGCGGAAAGCGAAGTATTTTGACAAGGCGTTAGTATAACATTCGGATTTTGTATTATGAAAATTACTTCTACAGTCTCTTTTTGGATATTTTTTTATACAAGAGCCATGAGATAAGAATGATACAACCTATTACTAAAAATATAGGTAAATTCCCTACAATAAAGATAAATAACGCGGAGACTCCATTTAATAGTAGATTAATACTTTTGATAAATTGTTCCTTCGTCTTTTGCCATGTACTTTCGGATTGATCCGGAACAGAGGAAACGGCAACTTTTGTTTCTGATAAATAAATTTCTACAGTAGCGAAATCGGATTGATTTTCTAAGTAGCGAATTTTCCCTGTTAATTGTTCAATTTCTTCCTGTATTTTAGTTAGATCCGCTGATATTTTTAGTAAGTCCTCGGTTTTTTCAGCTTCTTTCATAAACTGTAACAATCTTTCTTCTGCAACCTTTTTGGCATCAAGTCTCGATGAAAGGTCGACGTACTGTTCAGTAACGTCATCTCCACTAACAGAGCGCTCGACAAGCTCCATGTCACCATCCTCAAAGATAGATAGGAAACGTTGGAATTGATCTGCAGGGATACGAGCAATAATTGTACCGTTTCGGTTGTGGTCTTCCGTTACTCCAGAGGATGCTGATTGAACAATATATCCTTGATAGCGCTTCGTTTCTTTTTCGATAAAAGCTAGCTGCTCATCAAAGTTTGCTGTTTCTGCATGTAAGTATGCCTGGTAGATTATTTTTCTTTCTGTTGCTTCAGCATCATCTAGTGCAGAAGGTTCCTCTATTTCTTCCACAGAAGTCTCACTTGTATCCTCCATTGTATTGTTTGCTAAGCCTTCTTCCATGGTGTATCCAATCTCAGATTCTACATTCATTTCTCCAATTGTTGCTTGGTCCCTACTTTCCTGGGAACCGCTATCTGCACTCTCGTTCTCTGTGGACGTGGAGCAACTACTAAACATGATAAGAAGTATGAGAACCAAACATCCTATCAAGCTTTTTTTACCAATCATATCTCCAACCACCTTTCGTATTTATAAGTTAGTCGTCGACCGAATAAAAAAGTTACAAAGTATTCTGTTATTTATATTTATTCATAAACGAGCTAAATTCGATTTCTGGAGGTATTGAAAGGATAGATAGTAGAAAGAAGGGTAAAAAAATTCAGATAACTATTGAATTATTATACTGGATAGTGCATAATAATACATAACCAAATAGAAGCGTACATGACATGATAAGGAGAGGTTACCGAGATGAGTAAAGATAAAGTAGTTTTAGCATATTCAGGTGGTTTAGATACTTCTGTAGCGATCAAATGGCTTCAGGATGAATATAATTACGATGTTATTGCAGTAGGATTGGATGTCGGAGAAGGAAAAGACTTAGAGTTCGTTAAAAATAAAGCCATTGATGTAGGTGCGATTAAATCCTATTCAATCGATGCGAAAGAATTATATGCGGAGGATTTCGTTTTACCAGCACTACAAGCGAACGTTCTTTATGAAGGTAAATATCCATTAGTCTCTGCCTTATCTCGTCCATTAATTGCTAAAGTATTAGTCGATATTGCAGAAAAAGAGGGTGCTGTGGCAGTAGCGCACGGTTGTACTGGTAAAGGTAATGACCAAGTGCGTTTTGATGTTGCTTTTACAGCTCTAAATCCTGAATTAAAAATAGTTGCACCTGTTCGTGAGTGGAAAATGACAAGAGATGAAGAAATTAAATATGCAGAAAAACATGGTATACCGATTCCGATCGATTTAGATAGTCCATACAGTGTGGATCAGAACTTATGGGGTCGAGCAAATGAGTGTGGTGTTCTTGAAGATCCGTGGGCAGAAGCACCAAAAGATGCTTTTGAATTAACGGCAGACCCAGTCGATGCACCAGATACTCCAGAAGTAGTTGAAATTACATTTGAAGAAGGAAAACCAGTTGCGATAGATGGAATCCCATATAAGCTTGATGACTTGATTTTAAAGTTAAATGATATTGCTGGTAAACATGGCGTTGGTCGTATCGATCACGTAGAAAACCGTTTAGTAGGGATTAAATCTCGCGAAATCTATGAGGCACCAGCTGCTATGACATTAATTGCTGCTCACCAAGAATTAGAAGCTCTCACGTTACCAAGAGAGGTTATGAAATTTAAGCCAATTGTAGAGCAACAACTAACTCAAGCAATTTATGACGGTCTATGGTTTAACCAATTGACAGAAGCTTTAAAAGCATTTATCACAGTAACGCAGAAATATGTAACAGGAGTTGTAAAAGTTCAGTTATATAAAGGTCAAGCGTTTGTAATTGGTCGTAAATCTGAAAATTCTTTATATGACATTAAACTTGCAACATACTCTGAAGGTGATCAGTTTGATCATGAAGCAGCACTCGGTTTTATCAAACTTTGGGGGTTACCAACAAAAGTGCATTCTACAGTGAATGATGTACATGCCGATAAAGCGAAGATAATGGAAAAAACAAAAATTGACGTAAAGGAATCTGTTAAACAATGAAATTATGGGGCGGACGTTTTACAAAACCAACAAATGAATTAGTGGATGAATATACAGCTTCGATAAGCTTCGATCAAAAGCTAGCTCAATATGATATCCAAGGAAGTTTAGCGCACGTAGAAATGTTATCTAAGTGTGGAATCATTCCAGCTGGAGATGCGGATACAATTAAAAATGGCTTGAAAGTCGTAGCCAAAAAGATTGCTAATGGTGAAGCAGAGCTTAGCGAAGAAAATGAAGATATTCATATGAATGTAGAGAAGCTTCTGATTGAAGAAGTGGGAGCAGTTGGTGGTAAACTACACACGGGAAGAAGTCGTAATGATCAAGTAGCTTTAGATATGAGACTATATCTACGTGATACGATTGTAACGATGGTAGATTTACTAGTAAAACTACAAGAAGCTTTGCTAGGTCAAGCGAAGATGAATTTAGATACAATTCTACCGGGATATACGCACTTGCAACGTGCCCAACCAGTATTGTTCGCCCATCATATGATGGCATATGTATCCATGTTTGAACGTGATATCGAACGATTGCAAGATAGCTTTAAACGAGTAAATCGCTCACCACTAGGAGCAGGTGCTCTAGCAGGAACGACATTTCCGATTGATCGTCAATATGTAGCAGAACAGCTTCATTTTGATGGGGTAGTAGAAAATAGTTTGGACGCTGTTAGCGACAGAGATTTTGTTGTCGAATTTCTTTCGAATGCATCGCTAATTATTATGCATCTGTCACGCCTAAGTGAAGAGCTTGTTCAATGGTCAAGTGCAGAGTTTAACTTTATCGAACTAGATGATGCGTTCTGTACAGGTAGTAGTATGATGCCGCAGAAGAAGAATCCAGATGTAGCAGAACTTGTGCGTGGGAAAACAGGAAGAGTATTCGGTCATTTAATTGGAATGTTAACAACATTAAAAGGATTACCGATTGCTTATAATAAAGATATGCAAGAGGATAAAGAAGGAATGTTTGATACCGCGGATACGTTGAAAGGTGCCCTAGCATTATTCGCACCGATGATACAAACAATGGAAGTGAAGAAAGAAAATATGTATCAAGCAGTTGCGAAGGACTTTTCCAATGCTACGGATTTAGCGGATTATCTAGTGAATAAAGAGATGCCTTTCCGTGAAGCACACGCTGTAGTTGGTCAGACAGTATTGTATGCAATTGAACAGGGAAAATTTTTACTTGATTTAAATATAGAAGAATTTAAGCAGTTTTCTAGTTTAATTGAAGAAGATATCTATCAGGTATTAGCACCTGAAACAGTTGTTAATGCGCGTGATGTTGTTGGCGGTACAGCTAAGAACCGTGTCGAGGAGCAAATTCAGTCGGCAGAGAATCGTTGGAGCGAGAATCAGCAATGGGTAGAAGAATTTGCGGAGAAGGTTAATGTGTGAACTAAAGAAGAAATCTAGGGAAACTAAGTCTTCCTCCATGCGAGGCTTAGTTTTTCCTATATAAATGATTCAGATAGTGAAGAGTTTTGAGATTATTTTTTTGCTTATAAATGTATAAATATAAGTAAATGAGTATAATTATAAACAACGTGATGAGGATTGGGAGGAACGAACATGAAGGGCTATCTAGTATTAAATACAGGTGAGGTGTTCGAAGGAGATTGGATAGGTTCAGATAAGGTCTCGGAAGGTGAAGTGGTTTTTAATACGGCTATGACAGGCTATGATGCAATTATCCAAAATCCATCCTATACTGGACAAATCGTAGTACTGACGTATCCTCTTATTGGTAACTGTGGTTACCCTGAAATGGAGGATGGGATAGGAACGTTATCTTTATCTGGAGTAATCGTTTCTTCAATAAATGATCATCCAGAATATGAAAATACAAGTCTCTCTTTAACAGAGACTCTAGATAAATATAATATTCCTGCTTTATCTGGTATCGATACGCGCTCTCTGACGAAGTTAATTCGACAGTATGAGGAAATTTATGGAAAAATAACAACAAATCCTGATGAGAAGCCAAATTTTGTACCAAAGAATGAGCCAATGACGCCAACAGTTTCTGTCAAGGAACCAATTACTTTTTTCTCGAAGAACCATTCTGTTCAATTAACTCCACATATTGTTTTAGTTGATTTTGGTTACAAGCAATCCATACTAGATTCCCTTCTAGAATGGGGATGCCAAGTTACGGTAATGCCATATGATACAACATTCGAATCGATTAGAAAATTGGACCCTGATGGCGTGTTATATTCCAATGGCCCAGGAAATCCAGAACAACTTTCATCCGTACTACCTAATGTAAAGAAGGTAAGTGAAACATATCCTACACTTGGAATATCATTAGGACACCAGCTCCTAGCTTTAGCATACGGTGCTAAAACGAGCAGACTACCAAGTGGACACCGCGGAGCGAATCATCCGGTAAAAGAAAAAGCGACAGGCAAAGTCTATATGACTACTCAAAATCATGGGTATACCGTTGTGAATGATTCTATAGATAGTTCAGAATGGGACATTTCCTTTACACATGTCAACGATCAATCCGTTGAGGGTTTATCCCATAAGCATTATCCAATTTGGACGGTTCAGTTCGATCCAGAAGCTCAGTACGGACCTATAGACACGCAGCAGTTATTTAATGAATTATTAAACAAGATGGTTGCAAAGGGAGAGAAGCAGCATGCCTAAACTTAAAAATATAGAGAAAGTTCTTGTGATTGGTTCAGGTCCGATTGTGATAGGTCAAGCGGCGGAGTTCGATTATGCAGGTACGCAAGCTTGTTTATCATTAAAAGAGGAAGGCATAGAAGTTGTTTTAGTGAATAATAACCCTGCAACGATTATGACAGATGAAAATATTGCAGATCAAGTTTACTTAGAACCTCTCACATGTGAGTCGGTCACAAAAATTATTGAAAAGGAACGGCCGGATGGCATTTTAGCAACGTTAGGTGGTCAAACTGGTCTCAATATGGCATTTCTTCTAGACGAAGCAGGTGTTTTAGAAAAATACAACGTCAAGTTGCTCGGTACATCGTTAGATACGATACAAAAAGGAGAAGACCGGGAAAAATTCAAGTCCATGATGAATGAAATTGGAGAGCCAGTAGCAGAAAGCTTATCCACAAGTTCTGTGGAAGAAGCAGTGGCATTTGCTGAAGAAGTAGGTTATCCACAAATTGTTCGACCTGCTTATACGTTGGGTGGTGCAGGTGGAGGTATTGCAGATAACGAGCAACAACTCCGAGAAATCGTAAAAAACGGGTTACACTATAGCCCGATAAAGCAAGTATTAATTGAACAAAGTGTTAAAGGTTGGAAAGAAATCGAATATGAAGTTGTAAGAGATGCGAACGATACATGTATTATCGTTGCGAATATGGAGAATATTGACCCAGTTGGTGTCCATACTGGGGATAGTATTGTTGTAGCACCATCTCAAACATTAACGGATCAACAATACCAAATGTTGCGATCGTCTTCTGTTAAAGTTATTCGTGAATTAGGTGTAATTGGAGGATGTAATATTCAATTTGCTCTACATCCCGAAACAGATGAATACATTATTATTGAGGTAAATCCACGTTTAAGCAGATCAAGTGCTTTAGCTTCAAAAGCAACGGGTTACCCGATTGCTCGTATCGCTGCTAAATTGGCGTTAGGCTATCATTTAGATGAGGTATTAAACCCTATAACAGGGAATACGTATGCAAGCTTTGAGCCAGCTCTAGACTATGTAGCTTTAAAGTTTCCGAGATGGCCTTTTGATAAATTCACGAATGCAGATCGTTCATTAGGTACCCAGATGAAAGCAACTGGAGAAGTTATGGCATTGGCTCGTAACTTTCCAACGGCATTAAATAAAGCTATCCGTTCCTTGGAAATTGGCCTTCACTCATTGGCGCTACCAGGAAGTGAACAATTATCGGATGAAGCTTTATTGGATGCGTTGAAACATGCAACAGATGAACGTATATTTATGGTTGGAGAGGCGTTTCGTCGAGGGATGACGGTTCAAGAAGTTCATGCTGTAACAGAGATTAGTAATTACTTCCTTTTCGAAATAGAGAAAATGATAGAGAAAGAGCAAGAATTAGCGAAGAAACAATGGTCTGAGGTAACAAATGAAGATTTAAAAGAAGCAAAAGCTTATGGAATCTCTGATGTTACGTTATCTAACATATGGAACATTGATATCTCGAATATCTTTGAAAAGTTACAAACAGACAATCTATCGCCATCCTATAAAATCGTAGATACGTGTGCGGCAGAATATACAGCAGAAACTCCATACTACTATAGCTCATGGAATGAGTGGGATGAGGTAGAGCAGTTGCCTGGAGAGCGAAAAATGGTCGTACTTGGCTCTGGTCCAATACGAATTGGTCAAGGGGTAGAATTTGATTATTGTTCTGTTCATGCAGCGCAGTCTTTACAAGAACAGGATATAGATGCGATTGTCATTAATAATAATCCAGAAACGGTTAGTACAGACTTTAATACAGCAGACCATCTGTATTTTGAACCCCTAACTGTGGAAGATGTTTTACATGTTGTTCATAAGGAACAAGCAGATGGTGTACTTGTACAATTTGGTGGGCAAACAGCTATTAATCTAGCAGATGGACTGAAAGGTGCTGGTGTACCAATCATGGGTACGTCACTAGATGCAATCGATGCGGTAGAAGACCGTGACCTATTTTATACATTACTTAGAAAGCTGGATATCCCACATATACCTGGGGATACGGTGAATGCAATGGAAGATGCAAAGCAAGCGGCCCGAACAATTGGCTATCCTATCCTACTTCGTCCATCCTATGTAATCGGTGGCCAAGGGATGGTCATCTTAAGTGATGAAAAACAATTAGAGACTTATTTGAAGGATTTAGAAGAAAAGTCTAGAGGTAGTCGTATTTTCCCTCTATTGATTGATCGATATATTGAAGGATATGAAGTGGAAATTGATGTCGTTTGTGATGGGGAAGACATTTTAATACCGGGTGTATTCGAGCATATAGAACGAGCGGGTGTTCACTCCGGTGATAGTATTGCAGTCTTTCCAGCTCCTAGTCTTACAAATGATCAAAAAGATACGATTGCATCCTATGCAAAAAAGATTTCTGGATCATTAGATTTCAAAGGTATGATGAATATTCAATTTGTTATAAGCGAAGACCGTAAGACCATTTATGTACTAGAGGTAAATCCAAGAGCTTCTCGTACAGTGCCAATATCAAGCAAAGTAACAGGGGTTCCAATGGTAGATTTGGCTACACGGGTACAAATGGGAGAGTCCTTGACGGATCAACAGTGGAAGCTTGGATTGCATGAAGATATTCCCTTCTATGCTGTGAAGATGCCAATTTTCTCTAGTCATAAACTGCCTGGCTTAGATCCGATTTTAGGGCCTGAAATGAAATCAACAGGAGAAGCTATAGGTTTAGGTAAAACAATAAATGAAGCAATTGCCAAGGCTTTTCAATGGAAAGAAGATAATGTAACTGGCTGGGGAGAAAGCAATACAATCTGGCTCTCGCTAAAGAAAGTCGATTCACAACTTGTCCAAGCTATAAAGGCAGCTAAACCTACAATCCATGCTGATCAACAGACAGCAACTTTATTAAAAGAAGCTGGAATAGATGGAGTAGAGGTTTATAACTATGAGGAAGCAATTCAAAATTGCTTGGACGATTGCTACGCATTGATTACAGATGTTTATCGAACGGGTACGAAAGATGAACATAGTAATTTGCGTGAAGCAGCACTACGTTCCGATACAGTATGCTTCAGCTCTAACGAGACATTAGCTGCCTATTTACAAGCAGCAAACATATCGATAAAGAATGTTGAATCGATTCAAAATTTAAGAAAAGATAACCAAATGCAAAACAAGAAGGAGCGTGCCTTCCTATGAGTTTCAAAGAAGAATTAAGAGGAAGAGATTTGTTATCACTGGCAGATTTTTCAACGGCAGAAATAGCCTATTTGTTGGAACTAGCAGACCAAATAAAGCAAAAACGTAAAAATAATGAGGTCTATGAGCCATTAAAAGGTAAAACCTTAGGTATGATTTTTGAAAAATCATCGACTAGAACCCGTGTTTCGTTCGAAGCTGGTATGTATCAATTAGGTGGAACAGCATTGTTTTTAAGTTCTAATGATCTTCAGCTTGGTCGAGGAGAACCTATTTCTGATACGGCAAAAATTTTATCCAGTTATTTAGATGGTATTATGATTCGTACATTTTCTCAGCAAGATGTGGTCGAATTAGCAGATAATGCTACGATACCAGTTATCAACGGGTTAACCGATGATTTTCATCCATGCCAAGTATTAGCAGACCTTCAAACGATTAAAGAGGTAAAAGGTGAGCTTGCTGGTCTGAAAATGGCGTATATTGGTGATGGTAATAATATGGCACACTCCTTAATGATTGGATGTGCAAAAATGGGATTAGATATAGCGATAGGCGCACCATCCGGTTATCAACCGAAGCAGGAAATGGTGGAGCTAGCAACATCATTTGCAGATGGAACAGAAGTTATGGTTACGGACGACCCAATTGAAGCGATTAAGGATGCAGATGTCATATATACCGATGTATGGGCAAGTATGGGTCAAGAGGAAGAACAGAAAGAACGGGAAAAAGCGTTTATTCCATACCAAGTAAATAAAGAACTTATGGCTCACGCAAAAGCGGATGCTATCTTTATGCATTGTCTTCCTGCACATCGAGGTGAAGAAGTGACAGCAGATGTTATCGATGGACCGAATTCAGTAGTATTTCAAGAAGCGGAAAATCGTCTACATGCGCAAAAAGCACTTATGGTAGCCTTTATGGGTGAATAAGAAGAAGGATTAAGCAAGCAAAAACAGTAAAAGATTCACAAAATTTAACGATACTTGTATGATAGAAAGGTGGGGATTCCTGCCTTTCTATTTTTTATTTCTATCGAGTGAGATGAAATACACGATTAGGCATAGATGACTTGGCATAAGTTAGTCTTGGCACGGTACTGTAAAGGTACATTCGGACTGCTATGCTAAAATTTCTAGAGAGGAATCCGCATTGCGGTAATTATTTTCAACTTGCTATAATAAAGTGTAATGGTACACATAATATACTTGAGGGATGGATATGATGACAGACAAGATCTTAACGGATTTACAGCAATTGATAGATCCGACCTATATAAAAGTAGATGAACAATTAAGAAATCATACGTATACAAAGCTTGGTGGAAAGGCAGATTTCTTCCTAATGCCGTCTAAGGTTGAAGAGGTACAGGCAATCGTAAAATATGCAAATGACAACCAGGTTCCTTTTACATTACTCGGAAATGGCTCTAACGTAATTGTAAGAGATGGTGGTATTAGAGGTATCGTCCTTAGTTTGAAAAGATTTGATGGTATAAGAAGAGAGGGGAATCAAGTAATTGCAGAAAGTGGAGCAAGAATAATTGATGCTTCACGATTTGCTTTAAAAGAAGAATTAACTGGATTAGAATTTGCATGTGGTATTCCTGGTACAGTTGGAGGGGCTCTCTACATGAACGCTGGTGCTTATGGAGGAGAAATTAAAGACTGTCTAGAAAGTGCATTAGTTGTGAATAGTGAGGGGAAAGTGATTCGTCTTCCAGCAGAGGCTTTTGATTTATCTTATCGAACTAGTAATATACCTACGAAAAAATTGATTGTTCTGGAAGCTACTTTTTCTCTTGAACCTGGAAAGAGGGAAGACATTAAAGCAGTGATGGATGATCTAACTTATAAACGGGAATCAAAACAACCATTAGAATATCCTTCTTGTGGAAGTGTGTTTAAAAGACCTCCTGGACATTTTGCAGGCAAATTAATTCAGGATAGTGACTTGCAAGGTAAAGGAGTAGGTGGAGCAGAGGTATCGACTAAGCATGCAGGCTTTATCGTGAATAAAAACAACGCTACCGCAACGGAATATATAGAAGTAATTGAAATGGTACAACGTACGGTTAAAGAAAAATTTGGTGTAGATTTAGAACGAGAAGTAAGAATATTAGGTGAGGATTAATTCATCCTCACCTAATTTTTTATATACTGTTCGATGTCAGTCTATACAACCAATCCACGGTAGATAGAGTCTCCTTGACGGTCTATAGAGAAATTTCACAGTTCATAGAGCTCTTGCGACGGTTGATAGGACCGTTCCACGGTAGATAGAACACCTTCGACGGTTCATAGCACACGCCCCCGTCCTCAAAGATTCCCATCAAGTGCGTCTTTCTATTTACTAACTGCCTTTCTCTTCTCTTCGTCTTTCTCCTTCGGAAATGATATAAGCAGCAGTGGCGTCTCCTGTAATGTTTAATGATGTTCGTAACATATCTAACAAACGATCAATCCCAATAACTAAGGCGATACCTTCTACTGGAAGACCAACCTGATTGAGAACCATAGCTAACATAATCAAACCAACACCAGGCACGCCAGCAGTACCAATACTTGCGAGTGTTGCAGTAAGGATGATAAGAATAATATCGGTAAAATCGAGACTTACTGCATATACTTGTGAGATAAATACCGCTGCAGTCGCTTGCATAATTGCGGTTCCATCCATATTAATTGTTGCTCCTAACGGTTGTACGAAGCTACTTACATTTTTACTTACACCAAGATTTTCTTGCGCAGCCTTCATAGAAATTGGTAACGTTGCACTCGAGCTAGCAGTACTAAATCCAACAGACATTGCCGGGAAAAATCCTTTGTAAAACTCAAGTGGGTTTGAACGGCCTATTAACCAAATTGCTAAACTGTAAGTGATGGCCGCATGAAGGATTAAACCTAGAATAACCGTCATCATATATGCTCCCATTGATCCGACTGCGTCTAAACCAGCACCCCCTATTGCAGAGGCAATTAATGCAAATGCACCATAAGGAGCTATTTTCATAACGAGATTTACTATGAGCATCAGTATTTCGTTTGCTTGTTCGAACAATCGACTAATTCCTTGTGTTTTCTCTCCTAGGAATGCTAATGCGATTCCAATAAATATAGCAAATGCGATAACCGATAACATGTCGCCAGTAGACATTGCTTCAACTGGGTTAGTTGGAATAATATCAACGAGGGTTTCCATTATTGGTGGAGCACTACTTGCTTCATAATCTGCCGTTTCTACATCAAATACACCCTCTGTTCCAGGCTTAATGATATACGCTAGACTAAGACTTAGTATAAGAGCAATTGCTGTTGTTACTAAGAAAAAGGAAATGGTTTTAACACCAATTCTTCCTAGCTTAGTAGGTTCACCAAGTCCTGCAGTACCTAATACAATAGAGACAAAGACGATTGGTACTACAAGCATCATAATTAAATTGATAAAGATTTGTCCTACAGGTCCTAACAGGTACATATCAAGATTTGAGTAAACGCTTTCAGTAACGAAAGTTAAAACAATCCCAACAACCACACCAAGTACAAGAGCAATTAATATTTTTTTCGTTAAACTCATTGGGAAATCACCTCTCCTTAAAAATAGTAGATGGCGTTTCGTGAAGTAATCAACTAAATGAAGACGGTGGTGTCACTTCTTGCTGTTCCAAAACTGCCTTTCTATAAAAAATAAAATGAATGGTCATTGATAAAGAAGTACACACCCCCAATCTTATCCAAGCGTTCATTACTAGTACGACAATTTGTTTAACGATTAAGATAGATTTTTTTCAAAAAAACTGGAATATTTTTATTATTCTATTGTCCGTTCTGAATCAATAGAACCGAAATGATGAATATAAAGGGAAATACTAGAAAATGTAGAAATGAAAAGGGGGGAAATCAAGGAGAAAGCAAAGAAAATGTGTAAAAAAATCTTTTGCTTTACTCATATTATTTATTTTGTTCGTGCATTTTCTGCTACCTCTTTTATTATTACTTTTGAGTTAGCTGCAAATTCTCCAGAGGCATCAAAACATATCTGTCCACTATCGATTAATGGTGTAAACTAGTGATTGATTCTAACTATTTACATTATATTGCGGGTTATATGAGCAGATTAGTTTGCAAAACCCCAATACGTTTTATATAATGAAATTACAATTTCATACAAAAATTTATTCCTTTGGGGCAGGGTGTAATTCCCGACCGACGGTGATAAGCTTTCAAGCTTTCAGTCCGTGACCCGGATCATTTTTATAATGTGAAGGTGGATTTGGTGAAATTCCAAAGCCGACAGTTAAAGTCTGGATGAGAAAAGGAATCGGATTAATTTTTAACTCTTATTTTATTGGTAGTGGTATATTGTCATTGCCTTTATTTAAGATACGTTAATAAATATCCGAGTTAACTTGACGATTCTATAGCCCCAGGTATCTATCCTGAGGCTATTTTTATTTGGAAAATTACTTGAATGTACTGATTAGAAATGAAGGTGAGAATATGCGTACAAAAGAAGAATGGATGGGATTAGCCCTAGAGCTAGCTGAAGCAACAATTGGGCAAACGAGTCCTAATCCATCGGTTGGTGCGGTTGTTGTGAAAAATGGAAAGCTACTTGGTGTTGGTACACATATGAAAGCAGGGGAACCGCATGCAGAAGTGTTGGCACTAGAACAAGCTGGTGACGATGCAAAAGATGCTGATGTATACGTAACACTGGAGCCATGTGCACACTATGGAAAAACACCCCCATGTGCGGAACTACTTGTGAAGAAACAAGTGAGGAAAGTTTATATCTCCTGCCAAGATCCTAACCCTAAGGTTGCAGGAAAAGGTATAGAAATTTTAAAAGCTGCTGGAATTGAAACAGAAATTGGAATTGAAGAAGAAAGAGGCAAAGCTATTAATAGGTTCTTCTTTCATTTTTTAAAGCATAATCGCCCTTTTGTTACATTGAAAGCCGCGACAACCCTTGATGGGAAAACAGCAACAAAAATAGGTGATAGTAAGTGGATTACCGCAGAGGTTGCTAGAGAAGATGTCCATCGTGAACGACATCGACATGACGCAATATTAGTTGGTAGGAATACGGTTGAAAAAGACAATCCTAGCCTGACGACAAGGCTTGAAAATGGTGGAAAGAATCCAATACGTGTCATTCTCGATTCCCAACTTTCTCTTGATGGAAACTATCATATCCTTGATCAAAGTGCACCTACGTATATGATTTGTGGTAAGAGAGCAGACACTGCAAAGTTCGAAAAAAAATATCCTCATGTAAATGTGATCCAACTAGCGGCAGATACAATTGATATCGCTGATGCATTGCAAGCTTTAGGTGAAGAGAAAATTCAATCGGTATATGTAGAAGGTGGCGGTCAAATTCATGCATCCCTTTTAAAAGCAGGTATGGTGGATGAATGTCATTGGTACATTGCACCTAAATTGCTAGGAGGACAAGATGCGATTAGTGCTATTGGAGGGAAGTCTCCGGAATTGATGAAGGAGGCAGTCGAATTTAACCTAGTATCCGTTGAGCAACTCGGAAATGATATAAAAATTATTGCAAAGCCGAAGGGGGCAAACTGATGTTTACAGGTATCGTAGAGGAAAAGGGAAAAATCGAAGCGATTCAACAAACGAACGAAGCATTAGCATTGCGCATCGCTGCCAAAAAGGTTTTAGAAGATGTTTCGATTGGTGATAGTATTTCAGTAAATGGCGTCTGTCTTACGGTAACAGAATTTGGCGATACATGGTTTACAGTAGATGTTATACCAGAAACTTTCCGAGGATCTTCCTTAGCCCGTTTAAAGCGTCAATCAGAGGTTAACCTGGAGCGAGCAATGCAAATGAACGGAAGGTTCGGTGGACATATCGTTTCTGGACATATTGATTTGACAGGTACAATAGAACGCACGTGGATAGAAGATAATGCCAAATACTATTACATCAAAGTTGCGGAGACAAAGCTAATTGCTCTGAAAGGTTCTATAACTGTTGATGGTACATCGCTCACTGTATTTGGGGTAGATCATCAAGGCTTCACGATTTCATTAATCCCAGAGACACAAGAAGCTACCGTTTTAGGTAAAAAAATGAGTGGTGATATCGTGAATGTAGAATTCGATATGATGGCAAAATATATGGAAAGACTATTAGAAGTTTCCAATCATACATCAGGTATTACAGAAGAAAGACTTCAGCAGTTAGGATTCTAAGGAGTGGTTAGCGATGAAAAATACAGTAGAAGAAGCAATCCAGGCATTAAAAGAAGGTAAAATAATTATCGTCGTGGATGATCAAGACCGTGAGAATGAGGGAGACTTTGTTGCGCTTGCTGAACATGTTACTCCTGAAATCATTAACTTTATGGCAAAAGAAGGTCGTGGCTTAATTTGTACGCCATTAACAAAAGAATATGCCGAACGCTTGCAACTAGGTGAGATGGTGGCTCGCAATACAGATGATTACGGTACGAATTTTACAATAAGTATTGATTATAAGGAAACACACACAGGTATTAGCGCGTTTGAACGATCTCTTACCATTCAAAAATTGTTAGACAAAGCAACAACGGCTAGTGATTTTAATAGACCAGGCCATGTCTTCCCTCTTATTGCGAAAGAGGCTGGTGTCATTGAGCGTCAAGGACATACAGAAGCGGCGATTGATTTAGCACGACTTGCAGGTTCTGAGCCTGTATCCGTTATCTGCGAGATTATGAATGAAGATGGCACGATGGCAAGACAAAAAGACTTAGAAATAATTGCAGAACAGCATCAGATGCCAATGATTTCGATTCAGCAGTTAATCCATTATCGTAAAAGATTTGATAAATTGATTATTCGTGAAGCAGAAATTAACATGCCGACATCTTATGGTGACTTTAAACTTGTAGCATATACCGAGAAGTACAGTGGTAAAGAGCATGTGGCATTGTACAAGGGAGAGCTCACACCTGACAAACCGACCTTAGTAAGAGTTCATTCAGAGTGTTTAACAGGGGATGCATTTGGATCGAAGCGTTGTGATTGTGGTCCACAACTGGCTAAGGCTCTTGAAGAAATTGAAGAAGCAGGTCATGGGGTACTCGTTTATATGCGTCAAGAGGGAAGAGGAATCGGGCTTATCAATAAAATGAAGGCTTATAAACTACAGGAGGAAGGCTACGACACAGTAGAAGCGAATCATCAGTTAGGATTTCCGGATGATTTAAGAGATTATGCTGTAAGTGTGCAAATTCTTCGAGATTTAGGCGTAGGCAAAATTCATTTGCTGACCAATAACCCGAGAAAAATGGAAAGTATTAAAGAGTATGGATTAGAGTTAGTAGATCGTAAGCCAATAGAAGTTCCAGCAAACGAGAGCAATATCGATTACTTAAAAACAAAAGTAGAAAAATTAGATCATTTATTAAAGATGGATGAAAACCAAGGAGGAGAAAGATAAGATGGCAAAGGTATACGAGGGGAAATTAATAGGAACAGGATTAAAAGTAGGTTTAGTTGTAGGGAGATTTAATGAATTTATCAATAGTAAATTACTATCTGGCGCAGAGGATGCGTTACGCCGCCACGGTGTAAATGAAGAAGATGTGGAGATCGCATGGGTTCCAGGTGCGTTTGAAATACCACTAGTAGCTAAAAAAATGGCGAAGTCAGGTAAATACGACGCAGTAGTTACGTTAGGATCGGTTATTAGAGGCTCTACACCTCATTTTGATTTTGTAAGTAATGAAGTATCTAAAGGTGTTGCAAGTGTAGGATTAGAAGCTGATATTCCAGTTATTTTTGGTGTGTTAACAACGGACAGTATTGAACAAGCAATCGAACGTGCAGGAACGAAAGCTGGTAATAAAGGTGCAGAAGCTGCTGTTACAGCAATTGAAATGGCAAATTTATTAAACCAAATCGGATAAATGAAAAAACAAGATGCCGCAATAGTGAGTCATCTTGTTTTTTAATCCATTAAGCTTCTTGAGTGATACCATCTTCCTCAGCAATACGCTCAAGACGTGCTTGAATTTCTTCTTCAGTTAAGTTGTGTTCTTTTACGTACATATTACGTGGATGGACACGACATTCAGGTGTACAACCTCGCATATATTTATGTTCATTCTCTTCAGAACAGAGAATTTGTTTATTACATTCAGGATTTGCACAGTTCACGTATCTCTCGCAAGGTTTTCCATCAAAGTAGTCTTTACCTACAATAACATGCTCTTTACGATTTACGGGCACGGAAATACGTTCATCAAATACGTAAAGCTGACCATCCCATAGTTCGCCTTGTACTTCAGGATCTTTACCGTACGTAACGATACCACCGTGAAGCTGAGCAACGTCTTCAAAACCACTTTTCTTTAACCAGCCAGAGAACTTCTCACAGCGGATTCCACCTGTACAATACGTGACAACTTTCTTGCCTTCTAACAATTCTTTATTTTCTTCTACCCACTCTGGTAATTCACGAAATGTTTCGATATCTGGACGAATCGCACCACGGAAGTGACCTAGATCGTATTCATAGTCATTTCGAGCATCCAATACTACTGTATCTTCATCTTGAAGTGCTTCATAGAATTCTTTTGGATCTAGATACTCTCCAGTTATTTCGCGAGGATCAATGTCTTCCTCTAAGCGAAGGGTTACGAGTTCAGGTCTTGGTCGAACGTGCATTTTTTTAAATGCATGGCCTTCTGCCTCGTCCACTTTAAAAATCATATCTGCGAAACGTGGATCATTGTGCATTGCTTCCATATACTTATTAGTTGCTTCCACCGTACCAGATACGGTTCCGTTAATACCTTCATGTGCTACGAGTATTCTTCCTTTAAGCTCCAAATCTTTACAAAAGCGAAGGTGCTCTTTTGCAAAAGTTTCTGGATCCTCGATGTCTACATAGTTGTAGTACAGTAATACTTGATATTTTTCATTTTCCATTTTTTCTGCCACCTATCATTAATATTTGCAAGATATAAATGAAGGTTGGGTGTTGTTTTATATACTTGCAATAGTATATTTTATCACTATTTTACGTAATTAACAATATAGTTTTCATGTAAGATTTATAGAGAATACGTCCATTATCATTTTTGGCCTATGCGTCTTGAAACCATTTAATTAATGCTTGTGTACCACTATCTTCTTCGCCGTTTTCTGCTAGCTCCGTATACAACTGTAACGATAATTCTAAACCGGGCATTTGTAGACCCATTTCTTTAGCGGATGCTAGTGCGATTTTCATATCTTTAATAAAATGTTTAATGTAAAAGCCAGGCGTATAATCATGTGCAATCATTCTTGGCGCAAGGTTTGACAATGACCAACTTCCAGCAGCGCCAGCGGAGATGCTATCAAGAACTTGAATTGGATCTAAGCCTGCTTTTTTCGCATATACAATTGATTCAGAGACACCAACCATATTGGATGCAATAGCAATTTGGTTCGCCATTTTTGTATGCTGACCAGAACCTGCGTCACCTTGTCGAATAATATTTTCACCGATCAGTCTTAAGATTGGAAGACAAAGTTCGTAATCGCTGTGATCACCACCAACCATGATGGTTAATGTAGCATTTTTTGCACCAATATCTCCCCCAGAAACCGGAGCATCCAAACTGTGTATGTGATATATTTTTGCTTGATTGTATATTTTCTTTGCCAAGAGCGGACTAGAGGTTGTCATATCAATGACAAATGAACCTGGTTTTGCATTTTCTAGAATCCCTTGTTCGCCAAAATAAACCTCTTCTACATCATTTGGAAAACCTACAATTGTAATAATTAAGTCTGATTTTTTTGCAACGTCAGCGACTGTGTTCTCCCATATCGCTCCTTCTCTTAGAAGCTCGTTCGCCTTTTCTTTAGTTCGAGTATATAAATGTACTGTTTTTCCTGCTTTTAATAAGTTTTTTACCATGCTTTTCCCCATAACTCCGGCACCAATAAATCCAATGTTTTGAAACATACAACGTACCCCCTTTGTATTTCTACATATAACTTTATCAGATTATAATAACGCTTTCATTACATTGCCGATTAATTTTTGTTTTTATTTGAATAAGGCAGGGAATAGTATTTTCAGGAGGCGGTAAGATGGATAAGAGTATTGAGAAAGAATGTAAGCAAAAGTTAGAAGATAGAAGAGATGAATTATTATTTGCAAAGGAAGCGCCGTACGATGAAACATTGGAAGAGCAAGTCGGCGAACTAACAACATTCGATAATCATCCTGGTGATATGGGTACGGAATTATTTGAACGAGAACGTGATATGGCTCTAGAAGAACGTAAGGAGCAAGAATTACTTCAAATAGAAAAAGCTTTAGATAGATTAGCAAATGGTGAGTATGGTAAGTGTGAAATTTGTGGAAAGGAAATCCATGAAGAGCGTTTACGTGCTATACCAGAGACAACCTACTGTATTGACCATGCGAATGAAATATAAAAGCTGCTGATACCTTCAGCAGCTTTTAGTATAAAGAGGGTGCCTAGATGTTGATCTAGCCCGTCGGGGTGGGCGAGGTGCTCTCGCTTTTCTTATTGTCTAGCTCTAGCACCTACCCCCTCGAGGTCTTAAGTAATGCTATTCTGTGGCAAAGGACGCCACGCCAAGCCTTACTTAAGCTTGTCGGGGGTATGCGAGGTGCTTTCGCTTTTCTACTTATATATTCTCTTGTTCGGTTAAGGCCATCTTCGTCGTTTGTAATTTCCCTTCACGATAGAAAGTTATGGTTACTTCATCGCCTATTTGCTTATGACGATATAAATAAGATTTTAATTCTAACATGGAGGAAACGCCCGTATCATCTATTTTCGTAATGACATCGTATCTTTGTAAACCAGCCTCATCGGATGGTGAGCGTGGTTGGACTTGAGCAAGGACAATTCCTTCCTCGACGCTTTCATCTAGCATCAATGTATCTCTTGCATGACGTGCCGGTACACTGGATAAATCAACGCCGCTTATTCCCATGTAAGGACGAACGACCTCACCAGAAGTCTCTAATTGGTCCATAACTGGTTTTGCCTCATCAATCGGAATCGCAAAACCAATCCCTTCTACTTGTGTGAGAGCAATTTTCATGGAGTTAATACCAATTAACTCACCTTTTGCATTAATTAATGCTCCACCACTATTCCCAGGGTTAATAGCTGCATCTGTTTGAATAACATTTGTCGTCCAGTCAGGCATTCTATCACCATTTGTATCTACATCCACAGCTCGATCAAGTCCACTAATGATACCTTTTGTGACCGAACCAGCAAATTCTGTTCCGAGTGGATTTCCAATAGCAACCGCAGTATCACCAACATTTAAATCATCAGATGATCCTAAAGTAGCGACAGTTTCGACCTTATCACCAGGAATACGAAGGACAGCTAAATCTGTTAACGCATCTGTTCCTAAAATATCCGCTTCAACGTGCTCGCCGTTCGATAATATAACCTCGACAGCTTGTGCACCTTCGACGACATGGTTATTCGTTACTACATATGCAAATGAGTCTTCTTTTTTATAGATAACTCCTGAACCTGTTCCTTGAGTTTCGGAATCTTCCCATAGATTTAGGTGGCTTATATTTGATACTCCAACTACAGCATCAGATACTTGCTCAACAGCAGCATTTACAGAATTTGTTTCCTCATACGTTATATTCGTTGTCGGAATAGAAGAACCTTCTGTTTGTTTCATTACAGGTTCATCTTGTTGTTCTGCAGAATTTGTATCTGCTTCTGACAATGACCAAAAGATTCCGCCTACGAGTAAAACAGCAACTAATCCACCCGCAAAACCACTAATAAAGTTAGAGAAGGAGCTTTTATCTTTTTTGTCTGTGATTGGTTGTTCTGACATCTATCATCATCCTTTCGGAAAGTTTGACTATTACTAACTTCTATTATAGGTAGAAGATATGGCATAATAATGAGAGAAATGTAAAAAAAATGTGGAAAAAAGAATACTTCAAAAACATTATTTATATGAGAGAATAACGCTAATAGCAAAGTTAGGAGTGAATGTTTTGACACAAACAATCTATGTAGTAGAAGATGATAAAAACATCCGTGACATTGTTCAAGCATACTTATCGAACGAAGGTTATGAATTAAAACTGCTAGATAACGGCGAGGACGCTTGGAAACTTGCGGAGCAGGGCCAGCCAGATATGTGGATCTTAGATATCATGTTACCTGGAATGGATGGCTATGAATTGTGTAAGAAGATTCGCGAAACGAGTGAAGTACCGATCATTATCATTTCCGCAAAAGATGAAGAGGTAGATAAAATTCTAGGACTTGAACTAGGTAGTGATGATTATTTAACAAAACCATTTAGTCCTCGTGAGTTGGTCGCTAGAATTAAACGTCTGTTTAAACGTGTTCATAGTACCACGGTAGATACACCAAAAAGTAATGGAATCATTCGAGTTGGTGACTTACAAATCGATCAACCGGCACGTCAAGTTTTTTGGGAAGAGACAGAAATTGATGTAACTACGAAGGAATATGAAATGCTAGAGATTTTTGCTAAGCAGCCAAACCGAGCTTTCTCTAGAGAAGAATTGTTAATACTTGTATGGGGAGAAGATTACTTCGGAAGTGATCGAGCTGTAGATGATTTGGTGAAAAGAATTCGAAAGAAATTGAACGGATTACCGATTGAAACAGTTTGGGGTTACGGTTATCGTTTGGAACTAGAAGAGGAATAATGATGAGATTACAAAATCAATTAACAATTGCATTTACATCATTACTTGTCGTAATAATGGCGATTACAGGTATTACTATTTACTCCCAAATGCTCCAAATGTTAATTAAGGATGAACAAAGGCAATTGGAGGATAGTGGAGAATTGATTGTTAATTTTATCCTCTCACAGGATTTAAATAGTACTGCTAATGTTCACAGATTGCTAAGCATGCTAGAGGAATATAATCTTCAAGTATTTGCTTATGACGAAGTAGATCATCGGATTATTTTCTCTTCCATCCCAGATGCAAACACTATAGAGCGATGGGTGAACTATTATGATTTAAGAAACGAAGAGCAACCGCTATGGGAAGCGGGCGGAGAAAAGTATGTGGTGTCCATTATACCTTTTTATACCCCATTTACTTCTCAGCAGCTTGTTCTATTAACTCCGTTGGATGATTTGCAAGAGGTACAAAAAAGCTTAATCAATCGTTTGACTTTAATTTTTTTAATCGGGATTATTGCTGCTGTACTAATTAGTAACTATTTAACAAGGACGTTAGTTACACCATTGACGAAGCTCCGAAAGAAGTTAAAAAAGGTAGAAAAAAGGGAATTTGATCAATTAGAAGAAATAAAAGCAACTGGGGAAATAAAGGAAGTTGCACAGAGTGTAGATGACATGGCAAAGGAATTGAAAAGTTATATCCAATCGCAACGCCATTTCTTTCAGAACGCTAGTCATGAATTAAAAACACCTCTAATGACCATTCAAGGCTACGCAGAAGGAATTCGTGATGGTATTTTTCAAGGAAAAGATGCGGAACGAGGATACGACGTGATGGTTGAGGAAATCAATCGCTTAAAGAAGATTATCAATGAAATTATTCTTTTGGCTAAGTTAGATAGTGAGGCAGAACCTTATCAGTTTAAAGAAGTTTCTCTCGTACGAATGACAGAGCAAATAGAAGATCGGGCACTCGCGATAGCAAAAGAGAGAAACGTAACATTTCAAATGAAAAATGTGGAAGAGATTACAATAACAATAGACGAAGAAAAATTTTTACGTGCGTTAATGAATATTGTTACGAATTCGATTCGACATGCAAAATCAATTGTAGAATTAAATGTGAGTAGTGATAACACTAAAGTGATGATTGAAATTACAGATGATGGAGAAGGAATTGACCCAGACCTTATGGATCAACTGTTCCACCGATTCGTGAAAGGGACTACAGGAGAGACAGGATTAGGCCTTGCGATAGCCCGAGCTATTATTGAAAAATCAGGGGGTAAAATTAAAGCAGGGAACATCGAACCGCATGGAGCGAAGTTTACTATAGTGTTTATGAAATAATCATAGGTCAAAGAAACGTATTGTCGCTGTGTTTTGATCTTCAAATAATGGAATGAAGATTAGATTATTAAGAAATAGATATGTGAATAGTACTTGAAAAAAGACGAACGATAATAAAAGAAGAGTTGAATAAACAAAAAATCCTTTTAATTCCAGTTGATAATGTGGTATAATTGACAAGTTGTTAAACGATAATGTTTTCAAAACTGTTTAAAGAGGTTTAACTAGTTATTGTAACTAGATATTATAAATGGAGAAATGACAATGTAGCTATGTTCAAGTCATTGATAAAAGAGGAGAGTAATACATGACCACAGCAAGAGAGGATTTACGAAATATCGCTATAATTGCTCACGTTGACCATGGGAAAACGACGTTAGTAGACCAATTACTACACGATTCAGGAACCTTCCGTGAGCATGAACAAGTTGACGAACGTGCAATGGATTCTAACGATATTGAGAAGGAACGAGGAATAACGATACTAGCCAAAAACACGGCTATTGAATATAAGAATACTCGTATCAATATTTTAGATACACCAGGTCACGCTGATTTTGGTGGAGAAGTAGAACGTATTATGAAAATGGTGGACGGTGTGTTGCTTGTAGTTGATTCCTATGAAGGTTGTATGCCACAAACACGTTTTGTTTTAAAGAAAGCGTTAGAGCAAAAGCTTCGTCCAGTTGTTGTATTGAATAAGATTGATCGTCCGAATGCACGCCCAGAAGAAGTAGTAGATGAAGTATTGGATTTATTCATAGAGTTAGGTGCAGATGATGAGCAATTAGAATTTCCTGTTGTATATGCTTCTGCATTGAATGGTACGTCGAGCTTGGAATCAGACCCAGCTCAACAAGAAAACAGTATGAACCCTGTCTTTGATACCATCTTAGAACATATACCAGCGCCCATTGATAATGCAGATGACGCATTACAATTTCAAGTAACAATGCTCGATTACAACGATTATTTAGGACGCATTGGTGTTGGACGAGTATTCAGAGGAACAATTAAAGTAGGTCAACAGGTAGCACTAATGAAAAACGATGGCTCAGTGAAGAAGTTCCGTGTTTCGAAGTTATTTGGTTTCATCGGTTTGAAAAGAATTGAGATTGACCAAGCGAAATCAGGGGACATTGTTGCGATTGCAGGAATGGAAGATATTAACGTAGGTGAAACAGTTTGTCCGGTAGATCAGCAAGAGGCTTTACCGTTACTGCGAATTGATGAACCAACCCTACAGATGACGTTTGTTGTGAACAATAGTCCATTTGCTGGACGTGAAGGAAAACATGTTACCTCAAGAAAAATTGAAGAACGTCTTATGTCCGAGTTAGAAACGGACGTAAGTCTTCGAGTAGAACAAACAGCTTCCCCGGACGCGTGGGTTGTTTCCGGTCGTGGAGAGCTTCATTTGTCTATATTAGTAGAGAATATGCGTCGAGAAGGATACGAATTACAATTATCGAAGCCAGAAGTTATTATTAAAGAAATCGATGGTGTAAAATGTGAGCCGGTAGAACGTGTTCAAATTGATGTTCCAGAAGAATACACTGGTGGGGTTATGGAGTCTCTTGGTATTAGAAAAGGTGAAATGCTTGATATGGCGAACCATGGTAACGGTCAAGTCCGCATCGAGTTCAAAGTGCCATCACGTGGTCTAATAGGCTATTCAACGGAATTTATGACCATCACACATGGATATGGAATCATCAACCATTCTTTCGAAGAATATGCGCCAATGGTTAAGGGACAGGTAGGTGGACGACGTCAAGGTGTTCTCGTTTCACTAGAAAATGGTAAAGCATCTACTTATGGAATTATGAACCTAGAAGACCGTGGTGTAATTTTCGTGGAACCTGGTACGGAAGTATATGCTGGTATGATTGTCGGCGAACATAATCGTGATAATGATTTAACAGTAAACATCACGAAAGAAAAACACTTGACAAACGTTCGTTCAGCTAATAAAGATAATACGGTAACAATCCGTAAATCACGTAAAATGTCCTTAGAGGAATCTTTGCAGTATTTAAATGATGATGAATATTGTGAAGTAACTCCAGAATCTGTTCGATTACGTAAAAAGATATTAAATAAAAACGAGCGAGAAAAAGCAGCAAAGAAAAAATAAAACCTTTGGTATGGTCAAGCATTGCTTGGCCATACTTTTATATCTTCTTTTCGTTTTGCTAATAATTTTAAAGGGTATTTGATAATGAAAGGGAGAAAGAGGGGTAAAAATGCGATTTTGGAGAAGATTAACGTTTTTATTCAAATTTCATAAATCAGTACCGTTTTTAAAAGATTATTTCTTTTCCAAGGAAGTATCTTTTCTAAAGAAAATTGCAATCCTTTTATTGATTGTCCTATATATCGTAATTCCCTTCGATGCCATACCCGATTACTTGTTGTTATTCGGTTTAATTGACGATGTAGTAGTCGTTACGCTTATTTTACAGTTGGTTATAAAAATGGCGCCTAATTCAATTAAAGAAAAGCATAATTTCGGTATTGTTAAAAACTGAGGCAGGTACAAAAGTATTTAATCATAGTATAAACTGAACGATTCGATAGAATCCGTCAGTTTGTACGCTTTTGTAATTACTTCGCTAAAACACTTCGCTTTCCGCAGGTGTTGCCTGCGGAAAGCGAAGTATTTTGACTTGGCGTTAGTATAACATTCGAATTTTGTATTATGAAAATTACTTCTTTCCCAATCTCTACTAGCTTATTCCTATTTCTAAATTTCTCGTCTTAAGGCCTGTAATACATCGACTTGAGTGGCTTTTTTGGCTGGTTTGGATCCGGATATAACGGTAACGGTCAAACAAATAATCACGGTAATAGCGACTAAGCTTAAAGGTATGGAAGAAAAGCGAAAACCTTCAGGTAATTGCTCCTCAAACATTCCCTCAACTATCATTGTTAACCCTATGTTTGCAATAAAACTAATAATATAAGAAGCGACAATTCCTATTAATACCCCAAGTAAACCTATGTAGCTGCTTTCAAGTAAGAATATTTGCTTTATTTTTTTCGGATGTGCCCCTAAGGCTTTCATAATACCAATATCAGGCGTACGCTCCGTTACAGCCATTGTCATTGTATTGTAGATACCAATCGATGCAATAATAATCGCAATCGTTCCAATAAAGATTAATCCTGCTTTCACTATTGTAAATACAACATTAATGTTTTTTAATTCTTCTGCTGGTGAGTAAGCATAATATCCCTCTTCATTTAATTGTTCCGATATATCCACAACACCTTCCATATTATGAGCATAAGCGTGGATTCGATCATAGCCACTAGATACATAATGGTCCTCGGATTCGTGAACAGCTCCCTTAACTGTACCCGTAAAGTCTTCAATCTCTGCTAATAATTCTTCAGAAATATGAACGGTACGGTCTTCCATCCAACCACGGGCGGGAGGTGCGGTAATACCGACAATCGTCACGTTTAGCGTATGTTCCTCTTCTTTTCCGTTTGTTTCTTTACTAACAGTAAGACTTATTTCTTTGCCTAATAAGCTATCTTTATAGGCAAACTCTTCCAACAATTCACCATTCGCATCGAAAATTTCGTTCACGTCTTTGTCTTGAGGTATTAACTCGTTGGAAAAATGATGGCCTACGATAATTTCATTAGCGTTTTCCGGCAGTCTCCCTTCCTCAACCTCCATACCAGCTTCTATTTCGGATGGGAAGTGGGAGACCACTGTCCACCCATGCCCCGCATAATTATCTGTTCGATACACAGGTGTTTGTGCCAATTCCTTAGAGCGTGTTACAGCTTTCACACCCTCCATATTTTCTATCTGTTTAATTTCTTCGTCACCAATCTCTTTTGATTCCCCATCCTTATCTAGCCCGTAAATCTCAATTTGGGTAACATTTCTATTTTCTATTACATCTTTTATTAACGTATCATGGATTCCAAACCCAACGGATGCCAGGACAACTAAAAAGGTACAAGCCATAGCAGATGCTAGCACTGTCATATAAACGCGTGATTTACTTTTTTTCATGTTGGAACGAATAAATTGCCATTGATCTTGTAACTTCAAACAGATACACCTTCTTTCATAATTTCCCCATCATGTAAATGGATACGCTGATGACCGATTTTAGCTACTTCTTCGTCATGTGTAATGATTAAAAAGGTGAGATTTTCTTTTTCGTTTAACTCTTTAATAAAAGCTAATATTTCTTGCTCTGTTTCACTGTCTAGACTTCCTGTTGGCTCGTCCGCTAAAATGATTTTCGATTCCATTACTAGCGCCCTCGCGATACTAATCCGCTGTTGCTGTCCCCCGGAAAGTTCACTCGGATAGTAGGATGCATGATCTTGTAATCCTACACGCTCTAACGCAGTCATTACCCTTTTGCGACGGATGTCACGGTCTAATCCTTTTAAAACAAGTGGTAGCTCGACATTTTCATATGCTGTCATACTTGGGATGAGTTGAAAACTTTGAAATATAAAACTTAAGTTTTCTAACCGGAAGTCTGCTAAATCCCCTTCTGATAACGTAGTAATGTTTTTTTCTTCTATCCAAATTTCTCCCTCTGTTGGACGCAAGAAACCACCAACAAGGTTTAAAAGAGTCGATTTACCCGATCCGCTTTTACCTGTAATTGTTATGATTTCCCCTTCATTTACGCTAAAAGAAATATCCTTCAATACAGAAACCGCTGTTTCTTTTCCTTTTTTACCTAAGTAAAATGTATGGGAAATGTTATTCACTTTAATCATTTTATTCCTCCTTGTTTAGCCTCTACCTAGTTAGACGAACAAAACAAGTGAAAAATTTCAACGTATCTGCTAAATAATTAAAATTTGTTTAGTCAAGTTTTCTATAATTAACAGTCTATGGTAGAATAGAGGTCGAAAAAAGGGGACTTGTGTCATGAAAAAAACAACAATATACATAGTTTATTTATTACTTATTTTTTATTTAGTAGGTTGCTCTACAGGTGATTCGAGTGATAACCATCCAGCATCTATAACAGAACAAAATCACAAAGAAATTGAAGGTAATTTTCTAGCGAGCATTCAACCAGTAGAAACGAGTATAAGCATTGCTTCGGTTGGTGATTTACTTATTCATTCTCGCGTATATGATGATGCGGAACAAGCAGATGGTACCTATAACTTTCTCCCGATGTTTGAAGAGGTTCAAGCCTATTTAAAAGAACCTACTATTACTATGGCTAATCAGGAAACCATTATGGGAGGAAAAGAAATTGGACTGTCCACCTATCCACAGTTTAATAGTCCGTTTGAGCTCGGTGATAACTTGAAGGAGTTAGGTGTAGATATTGTCACAATGGCAAATAATCACACGTTAGATCGAGGGGAAATAGCAATTCAAAATGCTATCGGTTATTATGATAAGATTGGAATGCTCTATACAGGGAGCTTCAAGGACGAAGAGGACCAAAAGCAGATTCGTGTTATAGAAGAGGAAGGAATTCGAGTATCATTTCTTAGCTATACATACGGAACAAATGGAATACCAGTACCTGAAGGAAAAGATTATCTCGTTAATTTAATCGATAAGGAATTAATGGAACGTGAGATCAAGGAGGCAGAGCAACTTTCCGATATTATTGTTGTTAGCCTTCACTTCGGTAATGAGTATGAGAGATTGCCTAATAATGAGCAGCGTTCCTTAGCACAATTCGTTGCAGATTTAGGTGTAGATGTCGTTATTGGACATCATCCACATGTACTACAACCGGTAGATTGGGTGGAAGGTAAAGAAGGTAACCAGATGCTAATTGCGTATTCCTTAGGGAACTTTTTATCAGGACAGGATAAGCTATATCGTCAAATCGGAGGTATTTTCAACTTCGAGGTTACCAAAACGACGGATCGAAAGGGAGATACGTTTGAAGTACATTCCCCATCCATGTTACCTACCTTTGTTCATCATGAAAGAATAAATGGGAAAATGAGAAATTACTCGATTATCCCAATGAAAGACATTTCAAATCAACACCTTAATGATGCTAAGGGTCATTATGAGGAAATTAAAAATCATTTATCACAATTTACAGACATAGATTTTATGGAATAAAGGGGGATAAGCATTTGGAATGGAGAAATCTTTATCGTGGTTTGGTGATGGGAGCAAGTGATGTAATACCGGGTGTAAGTGGTGGCACGATTGCGGTTGTGTTAGGTATTTATGATCGCCTTATCGAAGCCATTAACGGGATATTTAGTAGAGATTTTAAAAGACACTTTTTATTTTTATTGCCACTTGGTATTGGCGTGCTTACGGCCATTTTCTTATTAGCCCGTGTGATTGAATGGTTGTTTGAGCATTATCCAGCACAAACTCAATTCGCTTTTTTAGGCCTAATTATTGGTGTGCTGCCATTTTTATTTAATAAGTCTGAAGCGAAGCAAAATTTTAAAATACCACATTATTTATTAATCCTACTTGGAATAGCAATTGTTGCGCCTATGATGTTGTTACAAACAGGTGAGGGAGCAATCATTACCGAATTTTCGACTTCCACCTACATATGGTTGTTCTTTTCTGGGTTTGCAGCGAGTGCGGCGATGATTTTACCTGGTATTAGTGGCTCCTTTATTTTGTTAGTTATCGGTTCGTATGCGACGATTATTAGTGCGATTAATGACCGAAATCTGCTCGTAATTTTCATTACAGGAATAGGAATTTTATTAGGGATTCTACTTATGAGTAAAGTGATACATAAGTTATTTGCAACGTTTCCTATCGGTACCTATGCAGTAGTAATTGGGATGGTAATTGGCTCTATTTTCGTTATCTTTCCAGGATTCCCGGCAACTACTGGAGGAATATTAGGTTGTGTTGTTACGTTTGCAATTGGATTACTCAGTGCTTACCTGTTAGGGAAAGTAGAGTACGAGTAAAAAGCCAAAACCTTGAAAGTACCTTTTAACTTTGCTAAATTTTAGCTAGTACGATAAAAAAAATAAAAGAGGTGCTTGAATAAATGAAAGCAATTCATTCGGTAGAACAATTTAATGAAATTATTGCTTCTGATAAACCTGTAATCATTAAGTTTTATGCGGATTGGTGTCCTGATTGTAAACGAATGGACATGTTTATCGGAGATATTCTAGAACAATATAATAACTATGATTGGTATGAGGTAAACAGCGATGAAGTGGAAGGATTAGCTCAAAGATATGAAGTTATGGGAATACCTAGCATCCTTATTTTCCAAAATGGAGAAAAGCTTGCTCATCGCCACAGTGCATACACAAAAACCCCAGATGATGTTTTGGAGTTTTTGCAAGAAGAATTAGCATAAGGGACGCCATTTTGGTTGTCTCTTTTTTTCTAGAAATAAGAGAAACTGGGGGAATAAGATGACCGTTTTAAAATTGGCCAATGTCCATGTGGAGATCGGAAGAGAGACGTTATTAAATGATATAAGCTTTGAAATGTCCGAAGGGGAATCCATCGCGCTGATTGGACACAATGGTGCGGGGAAGTCTACATTAATGAAGACAATTATTGGAATGCAACAAAAAAAGGAAGGCACGATTCATATACATAATAGAGATCAGGATATTGATTATTTAGCTTATAAAAAGTTATTTTCCTACATACCAGAGGAACCATTTCTATTACCAGAATTAACGGTAATGCAGCATGTTCAACTATATGGTAAGAGTTATGAAATGGAAGAGAGCTCATTACTGACTAGAGCTGAGGAGTGGCTACAACTCTTTGAAATAGAGGACAAGATGAATGAATACCCCGAATCTCTTTCTAAAGGTATGAGGCAGAAAGTGCAAACGATATGTGCTCTGTTACCGGATGTACCTCTACTATTAATTGATGAACCTTTTGTTGGGTTAGACGTACATGCAATTACTCAATTAGAAGAAATTTTAATACAAAAAATAAGAAGTGGTACGAGTATTCTACTAACGACTCACCAGTTGGAGAGATTGGACAGGTTAGCAACGTCCTATGTCATGCTAAAGAAAGGATTAATAATAGAGCAAGGCGATGTGCAGCAATTTAAGGGATTATCAAGGAGAATGGAAGAATGAAGCGAACCGTAGCTATTCTTAGATTTATTAGAAAGAATCGATCACAAAAGAAAAGAAAATTATATCGATTTGCTTTCGGTGTAGCTCTAGACAAAACGATTTCTGTGTACCTTGGCTTGTTTACTATTCTTTTCCTTATTATTTTATACGACCAATTGCAGCAGTTTGAGCCCATATTTCATCAAATTGAATCATTAACAGAGAATCGCTTATCATGGATTGTTATAGGGTTGATTGCGGGAGCTTTAGTCCTATCGAATGAGGACCCTGCGATACGAATAACGAGTGCAGAATACAAATTATCGACACTATCCTATTCCATTAAGCACATTTGGAAACTATTATTCTTAGAAAAAATGATACGCTCTATGATAAACATAACCGCCTTCTTCAGTTTATTATTAATTTTCACGCCATTCTCCTATGTATTTGTTATTAAACTTTTTATTATTACGTTGGTTTCTACACTACTAGTAATCCTTCCGCAATGGTATTTTCATTCGCTTCATGGTTTAAAACGGTGGATTATCTATTTTTTAGGCTTAATACTTATTGCTATTTCTCGGCTAATTGTTATTACAGAAGTTGTTCCAGAAGAATGGATGATTAGTATAATACTAGTAATGCTACTGATTTTTCAGTTTTACATTTATCCGAAACGATTTAAGAAGGCATCTTGGACACAAATAGCTGAACGGAATGATCAGAAGGTTTGGAACATGATGATTGTCCGGTTTATGTCTGATACTAAAACAAAACCTGTACAAAGAAAATCTGCATGGAAAGATATTTATCAGCATGTATATATGAAGAAACCATTTCGATATAGTAAAGCATCTCACATGTATCGTCGTATATGGTTGAAGGGACTACAAGATCATATCGAATACGTAATAATGATCCTAATTTATTTTGCAATTTGTGTTTTTCTTACAAGTTTTAAAGGGGAATTGGTACAAGGCTTAGGGATTGTCGGTGCAATGTTTATGTATGTAAAATTGGTGGGAAGCCTATTTGTTACCGTTTTTCAATATCCACTTGTCCATAGTATACCGTGGAACATGCGAAATTTAAAATCAAGCTATATGTTTTTTGTTTATTGTAGTAGTGTGCTGTTATTCATCGTAATGGCAATTGCATTATGGATTGGTAAAGGATTTACTTTGAATATATTATGGTATAGCATCTGTTTTGTTCTTGCTTTATATGTATTGGTTGACTTCCAGCTCACTCATCATTTAAAGCGATTTAATAATCGGTGGTATACAGCCACAGCATACGAGCAACTGCTAGTATTAGCTTTATATGCAAGCTTATTTATTAGTGTGTTAAACGTGAAGTTTTTGTTTTGTAGTTTTCTTATTATTTTAATTGGTAAATATAAGAAAAAATTACCAATAAATAATTGACTGTGTTCTTTTCTTTGCTATAATACGAGTCATATAGAAGTTTGCCTGAGGAGTGTAGCCAATGAAAGAGAGAAATGAATATTTACGTAGAAAACAAGATCCTTCCTTAAAGTTATTTGTCGTCCTCTCTAAAGCATATCGATCTGTAGCGGATCAAGTGGCAGAGGACATCCAGGGGCATGGATTAAATACAACCGACTTTGGTGTTATGGAGCTACTCTATCACGAGGGCGAACAACCGTTACAAAAAATTGGAGAACGTATATTATTAGCAAGCGGAAGTATAACGTATGTTGTGGATAAATTAGAAAGAAAAGGTTTGGTGAAAAGAACACCTAGTTCTAAAGATCGACGTATTACTTACGCATCATTAACAGCAGTCGGTGAGCA
Source organism: Gracilibacillus halotolerans (assembly GCF_014206945.1). Lineage (GTDB taxonomy): Bacteria > Bacillota > Bacilli > Bacillales > Amphibacillaceae > Gracilibacillus > Gracilibacillus halotolerans. Next base: position 21,271 of record NZ_JACHON010000008.1, on the reverse strand, counting down.
GCTCCTACATGATATATTTCCAGAGCATTGGAAACAAATTGAAGCTATCACTGGTGGGTTATCGAATGAAGAAAAATTACAGGCAATAGAGCTTTTAAAGAAGTTGGGCTTATTCATAGAGAAAAATTATAATAAATAGTTTTAACTCCTCTGAATTCGGGTAGTTATAAATAGACCATTTTTACTATTCAGGAGGAGTTGCCCGTGAAATTCGATACAGTAGAAGTATATATAAGTGATGATTGTGGTAATGAATGTAACGAAATTATTCAATTCTTTAAAAATAGGGGCATTCCATACTTTATAAAAAATATATCAAAAGATAAATCTTTTTTAAAAAAACTACGGGAGCAGGATGTCTACATCACCCCAGTTGTTTTTTATGGAGAGTCGGAATATATATTAGGGTATCAACAATCAAAGCTAGAAGAAATATTTGGTTCGTTTGACTATTAACAAAATATAATGGAGTTGCATAAACTATAGTAAACTCCTTATAAAGGTAGGGGATAGAATTGCAACATCAACCACCATTCACACCTACCAATCCAAGAATGCCTTTTTATCAGGGTCAACAGAACACGTATCCAGGGTATCAACCGAACGCAAATCCATATAGCTATTTCCAGAAACCACCTATACCTATGCAAAATGTTCCTTTTCATACCAACTCACAACAGAAACCAAAACAAAATCCACTGCTAGGCTATTTTCAGACGGATAAAGGCGAGATGGATATGGATAAGGTGTTCCATACGGTAAACCAACTAGCTAGCACATATCAACAAGTATCACCGCTAGTTAAAAACGTTGGGAATTTTATAAAAACGATACAAAAATAAAAGGTATATGGATTTTTAAAAACCGAACGATTCCGTCGAATTTTGTTCGGGTTTTTTTGTATATTGAGAAGGAATAGGAATAAGACTTCTATTAACATAATTTCGCTACTTTCGATAAGTATATAGGAGAAACCGTTTCGACTATACTACATGATAAAAATAAGGAGTTAAATGGAGACTTCCGTGTAAGAAAAATAGAATACTAGCTAATGTGGAGGAAGATAAAATGACAGCATGTTTACTTATTCATGGGTTCACTGGAGGTCCTTATGAAGTTGAACCATTAGATAAGTACCTTAGAGAGCACACAGATTGGCGGATCGAGACGGTTTGTTTACCTGGACATGGATTAGGTGAAGAGGGAAAGGGATTAGATTTAGCTGGAGTATCCCACAAGGTGTGGATAAAAACGGCGGAGGAAGCTTTTTTACATATAAGAGAAAAGGAAGAAACCATTTATCTTATAGGCTTTTCGATGGGAGGAATGATTGCGAGTTATCTTGCAGCAAAATATCAAGTGGAAAAGCTTGTTCTACTGTCGGCTTCAAGGAAATTCTTTAGTATCCCACGAATGAGCATGGATATTGCGAATTTTGCCTGGAAAGCTGTCAGGAGAACGTTAAATACAGATCCGGTGTTCGCAAATTACCGACGAAAGTTTGGCCTTGTGCCTTTTTCCGCCTCGGTGGAATTTTTGAAATGTATGAAATTTACGAAGCCTTATTTAAAGAAAATCAAGACTCCTGTGTTCATTGTTCAAGGAATACAGGATGGCATGGTACCTTATAAATCGGTTCATTATCTTGATAAGGAAATACCTGCGAAGACAGAGGTTGTATATTTTTATAATTCCAAACATCTGATTTTACTAGGTGAAGATAAAGATTTAGTAATTCAAGCAGTGTTTTCATTTTTGACAAAGAAATTAAATAAAAAGAACACCTCCGTACGAGCATTACAGTAAAGCACGTACAGGGGTGAGCGAGGCGCTTTTGCTTTTCTTATTGTCTAGCGCAAGCGGCCTACCCCCTCGAGGTCTTAAGTAATGCTATTCTGTGGCAAAGAACGCCACGTCAAGCCTTACTTAAGCTTGTCGGGGGTGAACAAGGCGCTTACGCTTTTCTTATTTATCGTGCTTGGAGACGGTCAACCGCATGTTCCGCTCCCTTTTTGTACTTGTAACAAAGAGAAACAAGCCGAAAATGATAATCGTTCCACCAAGCCATTGTGACCAAGTAATGGTCTCGTTAAAAAGTAAATAAGCGAAGGCAGAGGCACCAATTGGCTCTAAGATAATAGCCATAGATATAAGAGACGTACTGAACCATTTTAATGACCAATTGAGTAAGTTGAGGCCAAAAATAGTTGGAATGATAGCTAGCAATATAAAGAATAACCAATCGTTTGCTGGATATTCAACGAGTGGATACCCCTTTAAGAGTGAATAAATGAGTAAAAACAAACCACCGATTGTATAAGCGATAAATGTGTACGTCGTCACAGATGTTTTGGATCTTATTTGCTGACCTATGAGGAAGTAAATGGTAATAAATAGAGCTGCTGTGAGAGCAAGCATATCTCCATAAAAAGCGTCACCTGCTAGTTGGAAATCCCCCATCACAATTACAAAACTTCCAAAAATAGCGATAAGCATACTAATAATCGTCGCACTAGAAAATCTTTCTTTAAAAAATAGATACGTTCCGATAAAAGCGAAGATAGGTTGCAATGTAACAAGCACAACAGAGCTTGCTACAGATGTATATTGAAGCGATTCAAACCAAAGAATAAAGTGGATCGCCAAACTAATACCTGCCAGAATAGCAATCCAACCTTCACGTTTTCCTAAGTTTTTTAATTCCTTACGTTTTTTTAGAAAAACATAAGGAAATAATATAATACCAGCTAGCAATAATCGGTAGCTAGCTGTAATCGCAACAGGTGCCTCCTCAATCAATCGTACGAAAATAGCAGATAAAGAAAGAGCAATAACACCTATGACTACAGCTGTATAAGGGATAAAAAGTTTATTTTTCACAACATCACCTGCAAGGAAGTTTAATTAATTTATTATAAGGAAAATAAGAAAGTATACTCGTATTTTTTATTATTGATATTTAGTATAACAATATTTGTATCTTTACTAAAACAATATAAAATTCTATAAGTAAATGTCACCGGAAAGGGTTTATGAATAATTATTGGTCATGCAGATAAAATTATGGTATGATTAGTAAATCAATTGGCAGTGTTTGGCAAGCCTTTTCCTATTCATGGAAGGCTTTTTTCATTGGACATAAGGAAATGTAATGATTCTCTTGTGGTTACACGAGCCAATTCTTAATTCAGGCTAATTCATTATTCGCCGCTATTAATGATAATAATAAAATTTAATTAGCAAATTAAAATGAAAAGGGAATTGCTACGATGAATCATTTCCTTATCCATTTTCCTTATAAGAATTATTAAAAGAATAATAAATTGGTTACACTGAAAATATAAACGAAATAGAAGGAGTAGAAAGTTATAGTGACTAAGTTTAACGAATTAGGTATTTCAAAGCAAATACTAACGGCATTAGAAAAGATGGGTTTTGAGGAAGCGACACCTATTCAGGCACAAACCATTCCATTAGCAATCACGGGAAAGGACGTTATTGGTCAGGCACAAACTGGTACAGGTAAAACAGCTGCATTCGGTATCCCTATGATTGAAAAAATTGAACCTAATGCTCGAAAAATTCAAGGATTAGTAGTAGCACCAACAAGAGAGTTAGCGATTCAAGTTTCTGAAGAATTGCATAAATTAGGAAGAGAAAACAGAGTAAAAACTCTACCAGTTTATGGTGGTCAACATATGGAACGCCAAATCAAGGCTCTTAAAAACGGCCCGCATATTGTTGTAGCGACACCAGGTCGTCTTTTAGACCACTTACGACGCAGAACAATCCGTGTAGACGATGTTCGAGTGGCAGTCTTAGATGAAGCAGATGAAATGTTAAACATGGGCTTTATCGACGATATCCGAAGCATTCTTGAGGCAATTCCAGAAGAACGTCAAACGCTTCTATTCTCTGCGACGATGCCTAAAGAAATTTTGGACATTGCTAAGACTCTAATGAAAAACCCAGAGAAAGTACAAGTAAAATCCAAGGAAATGACGGTATCTAATATCGATCAATTCTTTGTTGAAGTAACAGAAAAGCAAAAGTTCGATACGTTAACAAACCTATTAGATATTCATGTACCTGAATTAGCGATTATTTTTGGTAGAACGAAAAAGCGTGTAGATGAATTAACCGAAGGATTACAGGCAAGAGGCTTTCGAGCGGAAGGAATTCACGGTGATCTAACGCAAGGTAAACGAACATCTGTATTGAATAAATTTAAATTAGGTCGAATTGAAATTCTCGTTGCAACAGATGTGGCAGCACGTGGTTTGGATATATCCGGGGTTACACACGTTTATAACTTTGATATACCACAGGACCCAGAAAGCTATGTACACCGTATTGGTCGTACAGGGCGTGCTGGAAAAACTGGAGAGGCTATCTCCTTTATCACACCTAGAGAAGTACCACATTTGCATCTGATTGAAAAGGTAACAAAGAGCAAAATGAAACGTATGCAAGCGCCAAGCTATGATGAAGCGAAACGTGGCCTACAGCAGTTAACAGCAGAAAAGATCATGAAGGCAATCCAGCAAAGCGATCTGCAAGAATATCGCGAAACAGCAACTGAATTATTAGATGAACACGACTCAGTTACGATTATTGCTGCTGCTTTAAAGATGATGACAAGAGAAAGAAGACAAACTCCTGTTACATTGACATCTGTTCAGCCTGTTAGTGTGAAACATGGCTCGAAGAATAAAGGAAGCTACAGTCAAAGAGGCCGCGGCGGTGGTGGCGACAAGCGTGGAAGCTTTAATAGAAAAGGCAAGCAAGGTGGCCGTAATAGAAAGTTTCAAAATAAACGTTCCAAAAGCAATTCCTAATAAATAAGAAAAAGGTATCCAATGTAGTATGTTGGATACCTTTTATCTTTGCTTTTAAGACATATAGGTAATAATAATAACCACCAATGAAATAACCGGTACACCTAAAGTTGTAATATAGCCTACCGTAACAACGGATTGTATATATTTCTTCATTTCTGCGGGTACTCTATCGACATCATGTTGTATTTCTAGTTTTTCTTTCTTTATTTGAACGAAGCTAATGACCATAATGCCAATAGTGAAAAATAAACCTATTATTGTCCACAGAAGTGACGGGTCTTCTCCTGTATACATAAACCCAAGAATAATTAGGAAAATAGGAATCGCTTCTATCATAGCAACTTGAAGAAAATATTTCGTTTGATCTTTTTGTAATCCTTTATGGTGAAAATCATTTTCTTTTATACGTTGTTGTAAACCACGCATCAAACGCTTGAAAGCTAGTAAAATCCCTCCTGCAGCTACTACTGCCGCAACTGTAAAAAGCCAAATGGCTGTCATTCAAATTCCCCCTTAATGAATGTGATTGTTCTTATAGAAAATTACTTAGAATACCAATAAGCACTAACAAAATAAAGATTCCTATTACTATTGGTTTCATCCAATGGCGATAGCGATATCTTTTTTTCTGCCAACGATTAGGATCAAAGTTAACACCATCGTTACTTGTCCGCCTTCTCGGCGTTTGCGAAGGGTTAAATGGCTTGGCACTTTGTAATAGAATAGGGCCTAAGGCAAATCCAGCAATAAGTCCAAACAAATGACCAAGAATGTTAATATTCGGACGTAAAAAAGTCATTACTAGTGAGATAATGGTGATAATTAGAATTAACTTAGCATCAGATTGACTGATTAAACGTTTTTCAAAAAAGACCATAAAGAAGTATAAACCTAAGATACCGAAAATTGCACCAGAAGCTCCAACGTGTGAATAATAAGGCGTTGGTTCGACAAAGAAAGTCAGTATATTGGCAAGTACTCCAGTAGATAGATAAACAAATAAGAACTTTAATTTTCCTAGCATTTGTTCTAACGGTGGAGCAAATAGAATCAAAGCAAAGGAATTAAAAAGGATATGGCCGACATTGTGTGGAGAGTGAAGAAATATAGGTGTAAGGAATCGCCAATATTCACCTTGCTCGATAAAGAAATGGTGGCCAGCCCCATAAAACATAATAAGATCTCCTAGCGGTGGGATGATCCAACCAATGACCGCAATTCCAATCTGGAAAGAGACGATGATAGAAACGAGCGGATATAAACGAAAAAAGTCTTTGAATCCTTCTGTTCGAATAAACATGAAGTAACTCCTTTTTATGGAATATTTTTATAAACGTAAGATTATCCAATGAGTGTTTAATTTTTTCTGTATTTCAGCAATAGTTTATCATAGGAAGAAGTGCTTCACCTAATACAAAGCTATCGATATAACTATAGATCAAACTATTTTTTGATATACTGATAGGAAGAGTAAAGAGACGGAGGAAATCTCGATGATAATTGGTATAGGTATTGATTTAGTAGAGATAGATAGAATAACGGACATAGTAGAAAAAGGAGCAAAGTTTGTAGACCGAATTTTAACGGAAAGAGAAAAGGAATTGTTGCATAGTTATACATCGCAAAGGAGAAAAATAGAATTTATAGCAGGAAGATTTGCTGCAAAGGAAGCTTTCTCTAAAGCTTTAGGTACAGGAATAGGAGAAGTAGGTTTTAAAGACATAGAAATCCTACCAGACCCTAAAGGTGCGCCACATCTTACAAGTATAGCTGTATCAGATAAAAAAATACATCTTTCCATCTCCCATAGTAAAGAGTATGCAATTGCCCAAGTAATTATTGAAACAGTTTCGGCATAATTGGATAGGTTGTCTCATACTATTTTATTGCGGGTAAGAGGGAACAAGATGTACATCGTAACCGCTGAAGAAGTGTACGAATTGGATAAATATAGGATTAGTGAAGGGGGAATTAATGAAAGGATTTTTAATAACGGTGCGGGTTCTACCATCTATTGAAATTTAATAAATATATTTAATTAAAAAAATTCTCATAGTACACAAACGGTTGGGATACTTTCGCTATTGCACATTAGATAATGATGAAGGCTATACGATTTATCTTCTACTGGAGTAGTAGGAGAAGGCTGCTACTGTGTAAAGATAATAGTTGTGTCAAGAATTTAAATATAGTGATAAATGATTGTTATCCTCCAACCAAAAATAGGGACAAGTCATACATGTCAACTATGAAAAACACTTTAGAGAGGTTAGTATCGGAAATTATAACTATCAAATTCCATTCGTAGTTCGTACATTTCTAAAGGCGTAATCGTGTTCCCTTTGTCCTCTTATTTGAGACAAAGGAGAGATGTCGCGATGAAAAGATATATCATCCTTTTCGTAGGATTGATGTTAGTGATTGTATTAGCAGCTTGTGGAGAAAAATCAAAAGAAGACGTACTGGGCAAATTAGAAAATATGGCGGACGAATTATCAGCATATCAAACAAATGCCCTAATGACACTCGAAACTGGGAAAGAGGCTCAAGTATTTCGTATTGAAGTAACTCACAAAAAAGAAGACTTTTATCGGGTGTTATTAAAGAATGAACAAGATGAAGAGAGTAGCCAAATCATTTTGAGAAATGAAGAAGGAGTTTTTGTCTTAACTCCAGCTCTAAATAAAAGCTTTAAGTTTCAAAGTGAATGGCCAGATAATAATAGCCAACCCTATTTATTCCATTCTTTAATCAAAGATATTATTAATGATAAAGAATCAACGTTCAGCCAAACGGATAATTACTATGTATTTGAAACAAAGACAAACTACGAGGCGAACAGTAATCTACCGTACCAAACAATTTATTTTGACAAAGATTCTTATGCGCCTGTTTTAGTGAAGATTCTGGATAAAGATAAAAAGGAAGTAGTAGAAGTAGAATATTCGAACTTTCAAAAAGATCCAGACCTTCCAGAGGACACGTTTGATATGAAGCAAAACATGACGAGCAGTATTTTCGGAGTTCCAGTCATGGCCCAAGAACAGCTACCGAAAGAATTAACGGTTTTCTACCCAGAAGAAACGTTTGGCGCTGAGTTAGTAGAAGAGGATCAGATGAATACGGAGAATGGCAAACGCGTACTTTTATCGTATGATGGGGAGCGGAATTTCACGATCATACAAGAAACACTGGATGTTTATCCAACTAGTACAAGCACACCAGAGTTAATCCAAGGTGAGCCAGTAGATCTTGGTTTCAGTGTAGGTGCCATGACAAACTCTGCACTAAGATGGCAAGCTAATGGGATAAATTATTACTTAGCGAGTGACGAGTTAACAAAGGCCGAGATGATTGAAGTAGCTGTTTCTATGACTGATCAAGCAACAAAATAAGATTACTAGCACAACTCGTTGTTGAAAACGGGTTGTTTTTTTGTTTAAAATATTTATCCATTTTAAATATTAGCTGAGGCTGTTCGAAAATCAGATATCTAGGTTTAACATTAGATAACACTATTCGAAAATCAGATATCTAGGTTTAACATTAGATAACGCAGTTCGAAAGTCAGATATCTCAAATTAACATTAGATAAGCCTTTACGAAAATCGGATATCACGTTTTTCTAGGTTTATTATTGTAGGAGCATCTTAGAATCTAATATTAAACGTTATAATCCCATGTTATGCCAAAAGAATCTAATATTAAACGTTATAATCCCATGTTATGCCAAAAGAATCTAATATTAAACGTGACAATCCCATGTTACGCATATAGAATCTAATGTTAAACCTGATAATCCCATGTTACGCATATAGAATCTAATTTTAAATCTGACAATCCCATGTTGCGCCAGAAGAATCTAATGTTAAAAGCGAATATCACTAGTTAAGCAATGCCATTTCTCCGAATTTATTCATCCAGAAATGATAAATTGTCATCTACTTATGATAGTGCTAGAATACAATTTAACGGAATACGGATTGTAGAGACAAGGAGCATCACAAAAAATGGAAGAAAAATTTTACCGTGATTCATGGATAGAAGTAAATTTACAGCATATACAATATAATATCGAACAACTACGTGACAGACTAGAAGCACATACAGGAATATACGCTGTTGTAAAAGCAAATGGTTATGGTCACGGTGATGTAGAAGTCGCAAAGGTAGCACTTCAAGCAGGAGCAAATCGACTAGCTGTAGCTCTTTTAGATGAAGCATTACACCTAAGAGAAGCAGGAATTGAGGCGCCAATTTTAGTGATGGGTAGAACTCGACCTGAGGATGTTCCACTAGCAGTAGAGAAAGATATTACTTTAACTTGTTATCAAAAAGAATGGTTGCAAGAAGTTGTAGACTTGGAGTTATCGCAACCTGTTACAATCCATTTAAAATGGGATACGGGAATGGGGAGAATTGGACTGAGAACAGAAGAAGAACTTCTCGACATCTTACCATTATTAAAAAATGAGACATTCCATGTAGAAGGAGTATATACACACTTTGCAACAGCAGATGAAGAAGATGTAGCCTATTTTAATCAACAATTAACAAAATTTGAAACACTCCAATCTTTCTTTGCTAAGCATTGGTCACAACTATTAATCATGCATACTGGTAATAGTGCAGCAAGCATGAGGTTTCCGAAAAAAATGCAGCATTTTATCCGATACGGGATAAGTATGTATGGTTTATATCCTTCACCAATTGTAAAGAAAGAAAACCCAATCAACCTAAGGCCAGCTCTATCTCTATTTAGCCGTTTAACACACGTTAAAAAAGTAAACAAAGGCGAAGCCATTAGTTATGGGTCTACCTATCGTGCAGAAAAAGAGGAATGGATTGGTACAGTTCCATTGGGTTATGCAGACGGGATACGAAGAGCACTTCAAGGAATGGAAGTACTAGTGAACGGGGAAAGATGTGAAATTGTCGGCCGAATTTGTATGGATCAATTAATGGTGCGTTTGACAAAAGAGGCAAAAATCGGCGATAAAGTGACACTAATCGGCACAGATGAGCACGAAACCATTGAGATGGATGATGTTGCTGAATACTTGGATACCATCAATTATGAAGTCGCATGTATGCTAAGTGCACGGATACCAAGAGTTTATATTAGGTAGAATACGAATTAATTATCACTTTTTTGGCAAAACTAACCACTGACGAAAAATGCGATTTTCTTAAAATCCCCTTTGCAATAAGGAACCCATATGGTATGATGGAAATGATTATTAATAACGGGGTTGTCATGTTTGGTGGAGGTGTATGGTTTTGTCGGAGGACTTACAAGAAGTTGCAGTACGATTACCTAAAAACCTACTAAATGAGGTGGATGGCTTGATGAAAAATGAAGACAGTAATTTAAGTGATTTTATTTGCCAAGCCACGAGGAATTATTTACGTGAGAAGAAGAAACGGCATTTTCAAGAATCTATGCAAAAAGGGTATTTAGAAATGGCAAATATTAATCTTCATATAGCATCGGAAGCTTTCCAAGCCGAAGAGGAGGCAGAAACCACCCTTGAACGCTTAGTGAGCGGGGTGTAGATTTTGATTGTAAAAAGAGGCGATGTATACTTCGCCGATCTATCTCCTGTTGTTGGATCGGAGCAGGGAGGAGTGCGCCCTGTATTAATTTTGCAAAATGATATTGGAAATCGGTTCAGTCCAACAGTTATTGTGGCTGCAATTACTGCACAAATTCAAAAAGCAAAGTTACCAACACATGTTGAAATTGAGGCAGAAAAATATGGTTTTGAACGTGATTCTGTTATTTTATTAGAACAAATTCGTACGATTGACAAGCAACGATTAACAGATAAGATTACGCATTTAGATAGCAGCATGATGGAGCTTATAGATAGAGGGTTAGAGATTAGTCTTGGATTGACAGATATCTAACACTCTGTACTTCAAACACCTTTGTCTTTTCTATTAAAGACAAGGTGTTTTTTGATTGTTTAAGGGATGAGATTCATCAAAACAGTGGAGTTCTAGTAGAGATAATCTACATCCAAGAAAATAAGTGTTCTATCAATTTAAATGGCACCAAAAACGGCGCTTGCTTCATACATTATATGAAAGTTTAGAAAAGTTGTTAAAAAAATGTTTGACCACTTTTAAAAAGAGGTATATGTGTTAAATGGAGCCTTATAAAAAACAACTAGGAAACTAGGTTTGTTATTATAATGCATTACTAACTGTGTTTGCATTTCATTCCATATAATGTAGAATGAAATTGATAAATCATGCAATTGACGTTGGAGGGGAGAACATGCCAGAAGTATTACGTAGAATTGTTTTAGAGCATAGCGATGAGGTTGCAGCAAAATGGTTAAAAGAGATTGCAGAGAAGAGAAAGGGAGATTATACATCTTCTATTTCTACTGAATTGTATGAATCGACCAATCGTGAGTTCGTTAATAATATCTTTGCAAGTATTGATCATCCAGATGAAATTGCAAAATTAGATGCTTTTGCAGAGCGGATTATTAATTTAGGTTGGCCATTAAGTTATATTACTGATGGTCTACAATCATTCCGTAGGGTAACCATTGATTTTATATTAACGGAATCAAGCTCGGTTGAAACGGTTGAATTTTCAAAGATTCTAACTGTTGTAGACGATTGGGTCGAGCCGATTATCAAACAGCTTGTCAACCAATATTCCGGGAATTGGGAGCATACTGTATCGCTGCAACGATTAGCTTTACAGGAGTTATCAGCACCTCTTATCCCGGTTATGGAAAACATAACCATAATGCCTCTAATCGGAACAATTGATACAGAGCGAGCGAAGCAGATTATGGAAAACTTACTAGAAGGTGTCATGAAACATAACTCCGAAGTAGTATTAATGGATATAACTGGAGTTCCAGTAGTGGATACGATGGTAGCACATCATATTATTCAAGCAGCAGAAGCTGTTCGATTAATTGGTGCTACATGCATATTAGTTGGAATACGTCCGGAGATTGCGCAAACGATTGTCAATCTTGGCATTGATTTGAGTAACTTTCCGACAAAGAGTTCCCTGAGAAAAGGATTTCAATCAGCCTTAGAGATAACCAATCGTGAAATCGTAAATCTAGATAACTCCACGAACGACATGACCGATATTCTCGACTCATTAAAATAGGGGGGTGCACACAATGAGAATACCAATACTAAAGCTTCATAATTACTTATTGGTATCCATTCAAGTTGATTTGGATGACCAGACAGCCATTCGATTTCAAGAAGATTTATTGGACAAGATTCACAAGAGTGGAGCAACAGGAGTTGTAATTGATCTAACCTCCGTGGATATTATTGACTCTTTTATTGCAAAAGTTCTTGGTGATGTGGTTACAATGTCTGATCTCATGGGTGCTAAAGTTGTTTTAACAGGTATCCAACCAGCTGTCGCAATGACGCTGATTGATTTAGGTGTTCATATGCAAAATGTCCCAACTGCATTAAATCTAGAACAAGGCCTGATTAAACTTCGCCAGGAACTGGAGGAGTAGGCATGGAGATAAAATCTTGTGTGAAAATCAGAAAAGAATGGGACATCGTTAGCGCAAGACAAATGGGAAGAGAAATGGCGAAAGAATTGGGATTTGGAACTGTTGATCAAGCGAGAATTGCCACAGCAATTTCTGAGTTAGCTAGAAATATCTATTTGTATGCTGAAGACGGTCAAATTGATTATGAAGTAATTACTGAAGTGAATAGACGCGGAATAAAAATCACAGCACATGATAATGGGCCGGGAATAGAAGATTTGGGTAGAGTTATGGAAGATGGATACTCAACATCTGGCGGGTTAGGGGCAGGTCTACCAGGGGTAAAAAGACTGATGAATCATTTTGATTTACAATCTGAGCCAGGTAAAGGTACTACAGTAACGGCGATTAAATGGGTGAGATAAATTGAATGTGACACTTCCTAGAAGCATGAAGCGGTATTACATAACTGGGAGGTTAATATAAATATGGAGCCCTTTCGAATGGATGTAAATAAATATAAAGAAATGTTACAGAAATACTTGTATACAAAAGATGAAAATGCATTATACCAAGCAGGGCAATTTAGTAAGCAAACAATGAGACATAATATATTGCCGGAAGAAATTATTAACATTCATATCCAATCATTGAAGGAAATTTATCCTGATTTACCACCAACTATCGACGATTCATTAAACTTTCTCTTAGAGACGATGATATCGTATGGCCTAGCTTACCAAGAGTTTATAAGTCTTAGAGAAAAGCAAACAGAGCTTGAGTCCGAAATAGCAGTTGCGGCAAGCATGCAACAAACATTACTTTCGACGAAAAAACCAAACGTACCTGGGCTGGATATTGGGTCGATTAGTGTACCTGCACATCAAATGAATGGGGATTACTACCATTTTGTAAAAGACCGCCATCAAAATATTGGCATAGCTATCGCAGACGTTATTGGTAAGGGAGTTCCTGCAGCACTAGCTATGTCCATGATTAAGTATTCCTTAGACAGTTTGCCGGAAACGATGAGAAATCCTAGTCAAGTTCTTCAAAGCTTAAATCGAGTTGTCGAGCGAAATGTTACAGCTAGTATGTTTATTACGATGTTTTACGGATGGTATCAATATGAAACGTGTACGCTTCACTATGCCTCTGCAGGGCATGAGCCTGGCTACTACTATAGTGCCAAGGACGATCGCTTTTATGAAATGAAAACAAAAGGACTTGTTTTAGGCGTATCAGATGAGGCAAATTATGAACAGGTAAAGGTCCAACTTGAGAAAAATGATACGATCATCTTGTTTACGGATGGAGTTACAGAATGTCGTGTTGGAGAAAGGTTTCTAGAGATTGAGGAAGTATTAGAAGTAATTAAGGCGCACATGCATTTACCAGCCCAAGAAGCCGTTGACAAAGTTTTCAGGCATTTTGAACGATTACAGGATTTCCAGTTGCGTGATGACTTTACGCTAATCATTTTAAAAAAGCAAGTTTCGTAACTATTAAATGAGGGAAAATCCAACGTACAGACGCATACGTTTTAATGAAATTATACATGTATCCTTTCGAGGGGTTAGGATAAATCTAAATTCATAAGTAGGAGGTACAAGCATGAATCTAGAAATAGAGCGACTAGATAATGGCGAAACAAAGATACTTAAGGTAAATGGGGAAGTAGATGTTTATACCGCTCCGCAATTAAAGGAAGCCTTAGTTCCTCTTACAAAGCAAGAAGGGGCAAAAGTGATTGTCGATTTAGAAAATGTTACGTACATGGATAGTACGGGGCTTGGTGTTTTTATTGGTGCTTTAAAATCTACGAAGGAATACAACAGTGAAATGCGTCTCGTTTCTATGCATGATCGAGTTAGAAGATTGTTCGAGATAACTGGGCTAGATAGCATTATGAATATCGATACAACAGTACGAGGTGGAAAATAAATGGAATCCTTTGACTTCATTGAAATGAAAGTACCTGCTAAACCAGAATATGTTGGAGTAGTCCGTCTTAGTATTTCCGGAATCGCAAGTAGAATGGGATTTAGCTATGAGGAAATTGAAGATTTAAAAATAGCTATTTCAGAAGCTATGTCTAACGCCACTACACATGCATATGACGAAAAAGATGATGGCGAAATAACGATTGGATTTGGGTTGTACGCGAACCGTCTAGAAATAATGGTAGCTGACCGTGGAGGAAGCTTTGACTTAGAAGAAGTTAAAGCAGAAATAGGCCCTTATGAAAACAAACATTCAGTAGAAGAATTAAGAGAAGGAGGGTTTGGCCTCTTCTTAATTGAAGCTCTCATGGATAAGGTGGAAATAAAGAATGACTACGGAGTAATCGTCCTAATGACAAAATACCTCCACGAAAATGAGGTGGATATCAATGACGACCAAATCTCGACTACACCATAATCGAGATGACGAGGTGTACCTATGGATTAAACAATATCAAACGAATCCTGAAGATAAAGAGACCCAAGAGAAAATTGTTTTAACGTATAAAAAACTTGTTCAATCTATCGCGAGAAAATATGCTAAAAATGAAATGATTTATGAGGACTTAGAGCAAGTAGGGATGTTAGGACTGCTAGCTGCAATCAGGAGGTATGATCCAGAGGTGGGTCGATCGTTCGAGTCATTTGCAATTCCAACTATTATCGGAGAGATAAAAAGATTTATACGTGACAAGACATGGAGCGTTCATGTCCCAAGGCGTATAAAAGAATTAGGGCCAAAAATAAAAAAAGCAACGGAAGAGCTAACGATAAAGAGTCAAAGATCACCAACAATTCAAGAAATTGCTGCCTATATAGATGTTTCTGAGGAAGAAGTTCTCGAGACGATGGAAATGGGACAAAGCTATAATGCATTGTCAGTAGACCGGAAAATTGAAGCAGATGCAGATGGAAGCGAGGTTTCTATTTTAGATTTAGTTGGAAACCAGGATAAAGGCTATGATGACGTGGAACGAAAATTGTTGCTCAAGAAAGTATTGCCCATACTTACCGATCGAGAGCAACAAATTCTTAAGTACACCTATTTTGAAAACAAAAGTCAAAAAGAAACAGGCGAATTATTAGGTATTTCTCAAATGCATGTTTCTCGTATCCAGCGTCATGCTATTAAAAAGTTACGGGAAGCACTTCTAGCAGAGAATGTGGAGGCAATCCGTTAGAATGGAAGATCAAAAACGGGTAGAAGTGTCTGTCTTTCAAAAGCCTAAAAAAGGTAATTATTATTGTGGAGATAGTTATTTTTACCTTGAAACCAATCATACTTTTATCTGTGCACTCGCTGATGGGCTCGGGAGTGGCGAATTTGCAAAGGAATCCTCGCAACTTGTTGTGGAAACGATAAAGAAATATTATAAAGAGCCAATTAAACAAATACTGAGAAGATGTAATGAACAATTGTTAGGAAAAAGAGGCGTTGTGTTAGGTATTCTTCAAATGGATTTCGAAAGTGATGAATATTACTATACATCAATAGGTAACATTAGTCTTATAACCGTCACGGAGGATTCTATAAAAACGAGAAATATACCACAAGCAGGTTATCTAACTGGTTACGAGAGACCATACAAAATTGTTCGAAATAAGCTTAAAAGTGGCATGACCTTTGTGCTTTTTTCCGATGGTGTAACATCAGAAGACATCTCTAGTATGCCTATTGTAGGCGAAGATATGGAGAGCATCACAAACAGTTTTGCAGAATTATATACAGGTGATCTAGAAGATGATACAACAATAATAGCAATGAAAGTAACATAGAGATATCCCCCGACCATTTACCGGTTTGGCGGGGTATTTTTAATGTTTGAATCAAACTTACGGAAGTCCATGATTGTATAGTAGGAATATAATTTTCTTTGATTTAGCTACGTGTATACAGGAAACTATTTCGTTACGAAGGAGAACTCTGCTAAAATATAGAGAGTGTTGAAGGAGGTAAAGTATGAACCGTACTTATTTGTTACAAGCAGTTTCAAAAAAGATAAATAGAAAACCTTCCTCTGTAGAAAAAGTGATTCATTTATTAGAAGAAGGTAATACCGTACCATTTATTGCAAGATATCGAAAAGAGCAGACAGGCTCTTTAGACGAAATACAAATCAAAGAAATTCAAGATACTTGGAATTATGAACTATCTTTAGCGGAAAGAAAAGAAGAGGTTATTCGTTTAATTGAGGAACAAGGCAAGTTAACAGAAGAATTAAAAGTAAACATTGAACAGGCAACGCAACTGCAAAAGGTGGAGGATTTATATCGTCCATTCAAACAAAAACGTAGAACACGAGCTACGATAGCGAAAGAAAAAGGATTGGAGCCTCTCGCAAAGCACATATTTGAAGACCAAGATAAGGTCGATATCCAAGTGGAGGCAAAGAATTACATAAATGAGGAACATGAACTTCATACAATAGAAGATGTTTTAGCAGGTACGCAGGATATAATTGCAGAATGGATTGCCGATGAGCCAGAATATCGAGATAGAATACGATCTGTCACGTATAATAAAGGCACCATAGTATCCTCGGTAAAGAATAGCGAAGATGACGAGAAAAAAGTATATGAAATGTACTATGAATTTAGTGAGGCAGTACGTAATATCGTATCACACCGAATTCTCGCTCTTAACCGTGGAGAAAAAGAGAATTTATTGAAAGTAGTTGTAGATCCTCCAGTTGAAGAAATCCTGTCTTATTTAAGAAAAGAAATTGTAGCAACTCATGCAAAAGATGAGGTAGGACTATTTTTAAATGAAGCAATAGAAGATAGCTATAAGCGACTTATTCAGCCTTCTATAGAGAGAGAAATCCGAAATGGATTATCTGAAAAAGCAGAAGAACAAGCGATAGATGTTTTCTCTAAAAACCTCCAAAGCTTGTTACTACAGCCACCTTTAAAAGGGAGATATGTATTAGGGGTAGACCCTGCTTTTCGAACAGGTTGTAAGTTAGCGGTAATAACAGAAACCGGTAAAGTGAATGAAGTTGGTGTTATTTATCCAACGGCTCCTAGAAATGATGTAAAGGGAGCAGAAAAGAAAATATTAGAAATAATGAACCAGTATCCAATAGAACTAATTGCGATTGGAAATGGAACCGCCTCAAGAGAAACAGAGCAATTCATAGCGGACACCATTGATAAAAACAAACTAGATGTCGCTTATTTAATTGTTAATGAAGCAGGTGCAAGTGTTTATTCAGCTTCCCCACTCGCTCGCGAAGAATTTCCTGATCTTCAGGTCGAAGAGCGAAGTGCGGTATCCATTGCACGCAGGGTGCAAGATCCACTTGCTGAACTAGTGAAAATAGACCCGAAGGCGATAGGTGTTGGACAATACCAACATGATGTGAGCCAAAAGAAACTAAATGAATCCTTGACTTTTGTCGTTGAAACAGCTGTAAACCAGGTTGGGGTTAATGTGAATACAGCTTCATCCTCTTTACTACAATATGTTTCTGGATTGAATAAAACGGTAGCGAATAACATTGTGAAATATCGTGAAGAATTAGGGAGAATTTCCGACCGGAAGCAATTGAAAAAAGTCCCTAGACTCGGAAATAAAACGTACGAGCAAAGTATTGGGTTTCTTCGTGTATTAGATGGGAAAGAGCCTTTGGACAAGACACCTATCCACCCAGAATCCTATGAAGTCGTAAAATCTCTATTGAAAGAATTAGGATTAACTACAGATGATTTAGGTAGTGAAACGTTAAAACAAAAATTAGCTCAAGTAAATGTGCAGCAGCTAGCAGATGGATTATCTGTTGGTATTCCAACTTTACAAGATATTTTAAAATCCTTAGCGAGTCCAAATAGAGACCCGCGTGATGATCTACCTGCACCATTACTAAAGAAAAATGTATTAGCTATGGAAGACTTAAAAGAAGGAATGGAATTACAAGGTACAGTAAGAAACGTAGTTGACTTTGGTGTATTTGTGGATATAGGAGTAAAGCAAGATGGGTTGGTCCATATTTCAAAAATGTCAAACCAGTATGTGAAACATCCGATGGACATTGTTTCGGTAGGAGATATTGTTACTGTATGGGTCGAAGATGTTCAAGTTGATAAACAACGAATTGCATTAACGATGATACAATAATACTAAGAGCTTCTCTTCAAAATAAGGAGAGAAGCTCTTTAAAATAGAGTACTAAGGGTGTATTATCGTACAGTAGCGAAGGGTAGTTTGAGCTAGGAGTACTAGAGAAAAGTGTAAGTATATGACCACTAGGAAGAATTACGTTCATCTTCTAAATGGTTACAATAATAATACCAGCATTGATTAAGTAGTTTAATTTGTGATTTGTCCTTTGAATGAAAGGCTACAGACAATTGTCTTCTCAACCAACCAGGCATATCTGTCCCTCCAATAAAGAATTGGTCATATAATTAGTATATGTTTAGAAGATAGTGTGGTGACTTAAATGGGAAAAATAAAAGAATTGGATTTACAGCAATTGGTGGACGAAATATCGAAAACGTATTTTCATAAGCCTTTTATAGATGAAGTATGTTTTAATAAACGATTAAGAACAACTGGCGGAAGGTATATACCAAGTAAGCGAAAAATTGAATTAAACCCAAAATATTTAGAGGAATTAGGTTATGATGAATTAGAAGGTATTATTAAACATGAACTCTGTCATTATCATCTTCATATAGAAGGAAAAGGTTATAAGCATAGAGATAAAGAATTTCGAGACTTATTAAAGAAAACAAACTCGCCCCGCCACTGTAGGATGCTTCCATCAATGGAGAATGACTACACGTATCAATATGAGTGCATTAGTTGTGGTCAACTATACAATAGGAAGAGAAGAGTGAATACAACGAAGTATAGATGCGGAAAATGCAGGGGAAAACTAAAGTTCGTTCAATAAATAATAGTTGCTGAGAATGCGGATAAGAGGGATAAGCAATTAACCAAATAAGAATGGCAAAAATATAACGACGACTTATGTAAATATCTGTTGACTAATAGATTGGAGATATGATAAATTATAAAAGCACTTGTTTTTAGTAGACGTATAAATGTAAACAACGACGAGAAATTAATTTCATGTAAGTTGTTGACAAACTAAATTAGATATTGTATTATATTTATCGTCGCTTAAGTTACTATTCCACAGTAGCTCAGTGGTAGAGCAATCGGCTGTTAACCGATCGGTCGTAGGTTCGAATCCTACCTGTGGAGCCATTTGGAGAAGTACTCAAGAGGCTGAAGAGGCGCCCCTGCTAAGGGTGTAGGTCGCTTACGCGGCGCGAGGGTTCAAATCCCTCCTTCTCCGCCATTTAAATAATGGCCCGTTGGTCAAGCGGTTAAGACACCGCCCTTTCACGGCGGTAACACGGGTTCGAATCCCGTACGGGTCATCATAAATTTAATAGGTCCGGTAGTTCAGTTGGTTAGAATGCCTGCCTGTCACGCAGGAGGTCGCGGGTTCGAGTCCCGTCCGGACCGCCAGTGTTGGGCTATAGCCAAGCGGTAAGGCAACGGGTTTTGGTCCCGTCATTCCTAGGTTCGAATCCTAGTAGCCCAGCCATTTTTATTTTATCAAGAAGTATGATCGATATTTCACAAACAATTATCTATTATATTATTAAGAGCCATTAGCTCAGTTGGTAGAGAAACCGACCAACAACTTAGAGAAAACTTCATCGTAGGTTTTGCGAGGAAAGTGGCAGCGTGTTTTAAGCTGCGACAAGACGAGCACAAATCATCTTTGAATTACCATCAACTATTACAATTAGAATCACAAATAAACAATTATCCTATTATATTATTAAGAGCCATTAGCTCAGTTGGTAGAGCACCTGACTTTTAATCAGGTGGTCGGAGGTTCGAATCCTCCATGGCTCACCATTTCTTTTTTATATGACGCGGTCGTGGCGGAATGGCAGACGCGCTAGGTTGAGGGCCTAGTGGGAGGTAATCCCGTGGAGGTTCAAGTCCTCTCGACCGCATTTCGCATCTTTTTCTAAAATAGTATTGACAATGTCAAACGATCTGTGTTACATTAAGAGATGTCGCTTTTATTAGCGCCCGTAGCTCAATTGGATAGAGCGTTTGACTACGGATCAAGAGGTTAGGGGTTCGACTCCTCTCGGGCGCGCCATTCCGGGAAGTAGCTCAGCTTGGTAGAGCACTTGGTTTGGGACCAAGGGGTCGCAGGTTCAAATCCTGTCTTCCCGACCAGTAGGTTCGCAAAATACCTTCCAATATATAGAGAAGACAAAATTATACTATTATTATGCGGGTGTAGTTTAGTGACGAGCGAAACATCGTCGATTAACTGCGAGTTGTCCCGAAGAAGCCAACTTCGAAGCAATGCGAGAAGATGCAGGGACAGGAACCATAAGCTAGAAATTAATGCGTGAAAACAACGAAAATTATTATACTATTATTATGCGGGTGTAGTTTAGTGGTAAAACCACAGCCTTCCAAGCTGTTGTCGAGGGTTCGATTCCCTTCACCCGCTCCAAAATCATAATGGGCCTGTAGCTCAGCTGGTTAGAGCGCACGCCTGATAAGCGTGAGGTCGGTGGTTCGAGTCCACTCAGGCCCACCATTAGATGCCTGATCATTGAAAACTGAATCAAACAACGAGTAAGAAATATAAGCAATATGCTAGCTTTTAAGCGAGCAAGATCATATGTTGCCGATTAAGACCGCGACGTCCATGTCGCAACATCGGCATCAGCACATCCTGTGCAAGTCTTTTATTGAGAGTTTGATCTTGGCTCAGGACGAACGCTGGCGGCGTGCCTAATACATGCAAGTCGAGCGCGGGAAGCAAACCGATTCCTTCGGGATGAAGTTTGTGGAACGAGCGGCGGACGGGTGAGTAACACGTGGGCAACCTACCTGTAAGACTGGGATAACTCCGGGAAACCGGGGCTAATACCGGATAGA
>NZ_JACHON010000007.1:82949-98953 GCF_014206945.1 Gracilibacillus halotolerans | reverse complement strand
GTCAACTACCATTATACAAGATTTGGGGAGGTGCTTCCTTTTTTATGTTTTTAAGCCCTTGCCACACAAGGGCTGGGAATTATGAAATTCATTCAGTTAATAAAAAGAATATTTAAATTTTACGTAATTAAACTAGCTTTAAACAAAAAATCAGTAGGAACTCGATATAGCGAGTTCCTACTGATTCTCTGTTTATTTAATTGGTGGGTTTTTATGACACCTCCGACAAACGGGATAGTATTTGTCATTACCTCCCAAATAGATTTGGTCGCCTGTATAAATAGGTTTTCCTTGTTCATCTACTCGTAAATTCATAACTGCTTTACGTGGACAAAACCAACAGATGGTTTTCATTTCTTCAATTTTATCTGCATATAACAGAAAATATTTACTACCCTCGAACAACTCGTTTTGAAAATCATTTTTCAGCCCGAATCCCATCACGGGAATATTTAATTCATCAACAATTTTTGTAAGTTGTAATACATGTTTCTTCGATAAAAACTGGGCTTCATCCACCAGAACACAATACGGCTTTGGGTCCGTATTTTTAACAATGTCATATGTATCTGTTTCATCAAAAATAGGAAGAGCTTGTCTCTTTAGACCGATTCTACTAGTAATATATCCGATCTCACCTCTTCGATCAATTCCCGAAGTAAAGATTATGACTGGTTTATTTTGTTCTTCATAATTATGGGCAACTTTCAAAATCTCGATTGATTTCCCACTGTTCATTGCACCATATTTAAAATAGAGTTGGGCCATGACGCTATCTCCTTTGCAGTCTTGCTCTATTTAGTTATACGATTCCCAATAATTTTAATAACACTACTCTTTTATGAAAAAGGTTTTTAAACGTTTAAAAGCAGGCAAATTTAATTTGCCTGCTTGAAAGGACGTTGCCTTTAGTTTCGCGATTTTTAAAAATACCATTATTTGATGTTGTATTTTTTCTTGAAACGGTCCACACGGCCACCGACTTTATCAGCTTTTTGCTTACCAGTATAGAACGGGTGAGAAGCTGAGCTAATTTCTACACGGATTAATGGGTACGTATTACCGTCTTCCCATTCGATAGTCTCTTCGCTAGTACGAGTTGATCCGCCTAAAAATTTATAATCGGAGCTTGTATCAAGAAATACAACTTTGTGGTATTCTGGATGAATGTCTTTTTTCATGTCTGTCCACTCCTTCTGCCCTGAATCCTTTGGAAACAGAGTTAATTGGTGCTTTGACGCACTTTTTTCACACAGAAAGATTATAACAATCTAAAGAAGAGAATGCAAGCTAAATTTTACTTTTTAGCTGTACCTTTTCGCTTCATCTCTTCATCTAATACTGCTAAGAAATCTTCATTACTTTTTGTCGAACGCAGCTTACGTAAGAAACGCTCTAAGAAGTCTGGTGAATCTTGCATGCTTTTTCGAATCGCCCATGTTTTTTCCAAATGACCCTTAGATAGGAGTAACTCTTCTTTTCTCGTACTAGAGCGTAGAATATCAATAGCAGGGAAAATTCTACGTTGTGCAAGATGACGATCAAGGTGTAATTCCATATTTCCTGTTCCTTTGAATTCCTCATAAATGACATCATCCATACGGGAACCCGTTTCGATTAAAGCAGTAGCAAGAATCGTGAAGCTTCCGCCATCTTCAATATTTCGAGCAGCACCGAAGAAACGCTTAGGACGGTGGAAAGCTGCTGGATCAATCCCTCCAGATAATGTTCTTCCACTTGGAGGAATAACTAGGTTATAAGCTCTCGCCAAACGAGTGATACTATCCATTAAAACTACAACGTCTTTTTTATGCTCTACTAAACGCATTGCACGTTCTAATACAAGCTCTGCTACTTTGATATGATTTTCAGGAACTTCATCAAACGTTGAGCTAACTACATCAACGCCCTCTGCTACCGATCTCTCAATATCCGTTACTTCTTCTGGACGTTCATCTACTAGTAGAATGATTAATTTAACGTGTGGATGATTTGTAGAGATGCTATTAGCAATTTGCTTTAATAGCATCGTTTTACCTGCCTTAGGAGGCGCAACGATTAATCCACGTTGTCCAAAACCTACTGGTGTAAGCAAATCCATAATACGCGTTGAGATTAAGTTTGGCGCTGTTTCCATTTTCATTAATCGATCCGGATATAACGGCGTTAATCCTGGAAAGTGAACACGTTCCTTAGCCGCTTCTGGATCTTCTCCGTTAACAGCGTCCACATGTAATAAACCATAATAACGTTCATTTTCTTTAGGTGGACGAACTTTACCAGAAACCTTATCACCATTTCTTAAGTCGAAGCGTCGAATTTGAGAAGCGGAGATATAGATATCTTCTGCACTCGGAGAATAATTAATTGGACGTAAGAAGCCAAAACCTTCTGTAGGAATGATTTCTAGCACACCATCCATAAATAAGTAGCCGCTCTTTTCTGCTTGTGCTTTTAATATTGCAAAAATCAATTCTCTTTTTGTTAATTTAGCATAGTAGGAAACTTTATACTCTTTCGCTTTTTGATATAAATCTTTAAGCGTCATCGCTTCCAATTCTGATATTGTTACTTCACTCAAAAAAATCACCACTTTTATGTTATTCGTTTTCCATCTTTTATCTCAGTTATCTATTAATATTGGTGAATCAAATAAATTGAAGTTCTTAGCGGGAACATCATTACGAGAAGAAAAAAGAAGCATTATAAAATCGTACAAGACTAGGGTTAATCACTCTATTCGCGCATTTAATATGTGGCGAACATCCTATAGGTAAAAAGGAGACTTGGTACACCAAGCTTTTTGTGTAGGATTACTAGTTTGCACTTACGTTTCACCTTCATAGTTAAATTATTACTTCTTGGAAGATTCTCTAGGCATTAAAGAGAAAGGCGATGGATTAGGAGTCTATTTCTCTATCTATACTACCTTTTTTAAAAAAGATAATCAACTAATTTTCTTCGACTTTACTACCGGAGAGATTTTTGTATGGGTTTAAAGCTTACTGGAAGGGTATTGGCTAGAATAATATAGATAAGTAAATTACAAGGTAGGCAAAGAAAAATAATACGAACAGCTAATGACGAAATATGATAATACTCTGCTATCCCACCGCAAACACCAGCAATTGAATAATCCGTGGAGGATCTTTTAATTTTGTTGTTATACATTTACCTTTACTCCTTTTTAATAAGATAAGAGGAAACTTGGAAGAAACGCAAAACGTATATCGATACATTCACTTTATCATAATTAGAAATATAAGGGAATCAGTAAAAGAAAGGTCTTAACTCGATAAGCTAAGACCTAACCACTACTTTATATTATGAATTTTGATATTGATTGATTTCTTTTTCCGACATTTCTTCTCGCCAAATCTTAGCTCCTAAGCTAGATAATTTCTCCGTTAGGTTAGCATAGCCTCTGTCGATGTGCTCAAGCCCTGTAATTTCGGTAACACCTTCCGCCATCAATCCAGCAGCAACAAGTGCCGCGCCTGCTCGTAAATCGCTCGCCTTCACTCTGGCACCTTCGAGCTTTGTCGGACCTTGGATAATAGCAGAACTACCTTCTACTTTAATTTTCGCATTCATTCTTCTTAGTTCATCAATATGCTTGAATCTTGCCGTATAAATTGTATCTGTAACAATGCCTGTTCCTTCTGCTCTCGTCAATAAAGAGGTAAATGGTTGCTGTAGATCGGTAGGAAAGCCTGGATGAACGAGTGTTTTAATATCGACACTTTTTAAACGGTCATTACGAGTAATAAGTAACTGTTCCTCTCCCTCTTCAATATTCACACCCATTTCGCGGAGCTTGGCCAATAATGACTCTAAGTGCTGAGGAATTACATTATCTATTAATACTTTTTCTCCTTGAGCGGCAGCCATAATCGTATATGTTCCAGCTTCGATCCGATCTGGGATGATTGTATGCATACAACCCGTTAAATCATCTACGCCTTCTATACGTATCACATCTGTACCTGCACCTTTTATTTTGGCACCCATACTAGTTAGCAATGTGGCTACATCAATAATTTCTGGTTCACGTGCTGCATTTTCGATAATCGTTTTACCTTTTGCCTTAACAGCTGCAAGCATAATGTTAATGGTAGCTCCGACACTAACAACGTCTAAATAAATACGAGCTCCCCTTAATTCATCTGCACGTAAATAGATGGCACCCTGTTCATTCGTTACTGTTGCACCTAACGCTTCGAATCCCTTAATGTGTTGGTCAATTGGTCGTGGACCCAAATAGCAGCCTCCTGGCAATCCGATAACTGCTTCCTTAAATCTGCCGAGCATCGCACCCATAAAGTAATAAGAGGCACGTAACTTTTTCACTTTCCCATTTGGTAATGGCATAGCAGTCATTTCTGTTGGATCAATATGTAATGTATTACCTTTTTGCTCCACAAATCCGCCAATTTCCTCAAGTAATTGGGACAATGTTTGAACATCAGATATATCAGGTAATCCTTCGATAATCACTTTTGAATCTGCCAAAATAGCTGCTGGGAGTAGAGCTACCGCACTGTTCTTTGCTCCACTTATTCTAACTTTTCCGTTAAGGAGAGGACCTCCCTCAATCAGTAGCTTCTGCATGTGCAATTCCTCACTTTCCATGCATATTTATATATTGTTTTATATCAATTACGTGTAGTTTGTCTAATATTTTCCAAATCATGCAAGAAAAACACAACTAATTTTATTATAACGTAAGATGCTACAATTGGAAACAATCGACTTTGGGAATCTTTTAGAATTAAGAGATTTAGAAGCTTTTTATCGAGAAGGGGAAACTGAGATTAGGGTTATTATTTTGGGGGAATCTAGAGTAATTTAGTTCTATCGAGAGTCGATGGCGGTCTAACTGGAGTCGGGAGTGTCTATCATGAGTCGATGGCAGTCTATCTGGAGTCGTTGGGTTTTATCGCTTTATTTCCAGAAAAAATAAAAACTCCCTGCCGATTAAAGACAAGAAGTTTTTGAGTAATCTATTATGCCTGACCAGAAGAACCAAATTCGCGCATTTTTTCGATAACTGTTTCCTTAATAGCGTCACGGCTTGGTCCTAAGTATTTACGTGGATCAATCATATCAGGATTTTCATTTAATACTTCACGTACTACTTTGGATTGCTGGATTTGGTTTTCTGTATTCACGTTGATTTTAGCAGTTCCATAAGAAATTGCTTTTTGGATATCTTTTACTGGAATACCAGTACCACCATGAAGTACAAGAGGCATACCAGTTTCTGCACCGATTTGTTCCATTTCTTTAAAACCAAGGTTCGGTTCACCTTTGTAAGTACCGTGTACAGAACCAAGTGCTGGAGCTAAACAATCGATACCTGTTCGTTCAACAAGTTCCTTACATTCTGCAGGATCCGCATAAATAACACCATCTGCTACTACATCATCTTCTTCTCCACCAACAGTACCTAGCTCAGCCTCTACAGATACACCGTGGAAGTGTGCAAGTTCCACTACTTTAGAAGTAGTTGCTACGTTTTCTTCGAATGGGTCGTGTGAAGCATCAATCATAACAGAAGTAAAACCTGCATGAATCGCTTTTGCACAAGCCTCAAAACTAGAACCATGATCTAAATGAATAGCTACAGGTACAGTTGTACCATAAGACTCCATTAATGATTTAACCATAGCTACTGCTACTTTGAAACCACCCATGTATCTTGCTGCACCTTCAGAGACACCTAGAATAACAGGGGATTTTTCTTCTTCAGCTGCTTGAAGAATTGCCTGAACATACTCTAAGTTATTAATGTTAAATTGACCTACAGCATAGCTGTTTTCTTTTGCTTTAATTAACATTTCTTTCATTGAAACTAATGGCATAAATGCTCCTCCTTCATATGTAAGGTCTATCCAATAATGACCTAAAAAAATAGGATAAATATTTGTACATTACTAGAATACCAATTCCTGTCGAGGCGCGCAACTTTACTTTCTAATGTAAACGATTTCTGTCGAATTTTTGTTATCTTCAGTCCTATTACGAGGGTAAATCAACGAATTCATTATGTATAGTGGGGATGTATTAATACAGCACTGTCCTTAATGTAATAGGTCCGTTAGTATTTTGCGAATTTCTTCTAAAGGAAATGGTTTACTTATCACTTTTACTACCGATTGTAATCCTCCCATCGCTATTTCGGCCTTTTCAGGTAAGCCACTCATTACTACTGTTGGTACGTAAATTCCCAATTCTTCATTTTTCTTTATTAAACCTGCACCATCCATTATTGGTAACCTATAATCCGTTATTAATAAGTCCGGTTTCGTTTGCTGAATTAAATCGAATGCTTCTAACCCGTTATTCGCTATTAATACTTGATGTCCGTCCTGTTTAATAATCTCCTCTAAAAGCATTTGTATACCCGTTTGATCATCTACAACCAATACCCTATTCTTCATCCAGACAACTCCTTATTATTCCTTTCAGATATAGAAAGGAATAGAACATTCATATACCAGCCAAAATTCCAAAATCCAACATTCCCCCTATACCCGGGTAAGTTAGTTGTTAAACGTTTTCTTGCCCTGTTTTTAGACTTTTTTTAAAAAATTGAGAAGATACATTATTAATAGTAAATAATTCTACATTAATTGGAAAAATCCTCTAATTTAATCGTTAATTTTTTGGGTTATTTGAAATTATATGGTAGTAAAAGTAATTATATGTATAAAAAAGTATACAAAAGTTGTAATATTTTAGCTGAAAAGTCATTTAATTATGAAAAACGCAAGTGCCTTTCATCCCCCCGACAAGCTTGACGTGGCGATTTTTGCCACAAAATAGCATTACGTAAGACCTCGAGCGGGAAGGCCGCTTGCGCTAGAAAAATTCATATAGATTTTTATACTTCCTTATCTTATAAAAAAAGCACCATATACCCGTTGAAAGGATACATGGCACTATTCGAAATGACTACTTCATTTTAACTGTGGCACCAATAAATGCTTTAAATAATTCATGTGGATTTGTTGGTCTTGATTTAAATTCTGGATGGTATTGTGATGCAACGAACCATGGATGGTCTATTAACTCAATTGTTTCTACTAGACGCTCATCCGGGCTTGTTCCTGAGAAAATAAATCCTGCGTTTTCCATTTGTTCGCGATATTCATTATTAAATTCAAAACGGTGACGGTGTCTCTCATAAATAATATCTTGATTTTCGTACGCTTCCTTCACTCTCGTCCCGTCTTTCAGCTTACATGGATATAGTCCAAGACGCAATGTTCCACCTAAATCTGTAACATCCTTTTGCTCTGGCAGTAGATCGATAATCGGGTACATTGTTTCTGGATTGATTTCTGCTGAATGTGCATCTTTTAATCCTAATACATTTCGAGCGAATTCTACGGTTGCTAATTGCATACCTAGACAAATTCCAAAGTAAGGTACTTTGTTTTCTCTAGCATATTGAATAGCTAAGATTTTTCCTTCAATACCTCGATCACCAAAGCCACCTGGAACTAGTACTCCATCTACTTCACTTAAAGCCTCTGTAACATTCTCTGTTGTAATATCATTCGCGTTGATCCATTTCACTTCTACCTCGGCATCATGCGCAAAACCACCGTGGTACAATGCTTCTACTACAGACAGATATGCATCTGGAAGCTCGACATATTTACCAACTAAACCTATTGTAACTTTTTTCGATAGATGCTGTACTCGCTCGACTAAGCTTTCCCATTCTTTCATATCTGCTGGAGCACAATCTAATCCAAAATGATCGCATGTCAGTTGATCCAATTTCTGTTCTTGCATCATTAACGGTATATGATACAAGGTAGGTGCATCACCAGATTCGATAACAGCATTTTTATTAATATCACAGAAAAGTGCAATCTTCTCTTTCATTTCTTGGCTAATATGGTGTTCAGTACGTAATACAATCACGTCTGGTTGAATACCAAGTGAGCGTAATTCTTTTACACTATGCTGCGTTGGCTTTGTTTTCAATTCTCCAGCAGCCGCAATATACGGTACTAACGTACAATGAATATACATGACATTCTCGCGACCGATATCACTTTTGATTTGTCGAATTGCTTCTATAAACGGAAGGGATTCAATATCACCAACAGTCCCGCCAATTTCCGTAATCACAATATCCGCGTTTGTCTGTTTTCCGGCTTGGAACACTTTATCTTTAATTTCATTTGTAATGTGAGGTATAACTTGTACCGTGCCGCCTAAATAATCACCACGGCGTTCTTTCTTGATTACTGTGGAATAAATTTTTCCTGTAGTTATGTTGCTGTACTTGTTCAAATTAATATCTATGAATCGCTCATAATGACCTAAATCTAAGTCTGTTTCTGCACCATCATCTGTTACAAATACTTCACCATGCTGAAATGGACTCATTGTTCCTGGGTCAACATTTATATATGGATCAAATTTTTGGATGGTTACTTTGAGTCCTCTATTTTTTAAAAGACGACCTAATGATGCCGCCGTAATACCTTTACCTATCGACGAAACGACGCCTCCGGTTACAAATATATATTTTGTCACATCCATCCCTCTTTCTTCCGTGTTAGTCTATCTATAATTTTACCTATTGATACATGTCCATACATGGGGAATAAAGAAACCTTACAGAGATAGCATAGAATTGCGCTATTTAACATAAAAAAACTCTATATTTCTTGTTCAAAAAATAAAAAGCGCTCCCCAATTACGAGGGGAACGCTGAATTTCCGAAAACATTTTAAGAGCCCAATTAAAATTTTACTCAGAAGCCGGGATAAAGTCAAGAGGTTGGTTAATTATTCTTCTTCCTCTTCTTCTTCGTCCTCGATTTCGAATTCATCGTCCTCTTCTTCATCTTCATCATCAAACTCATCTAATTCCTCGATATCATCTTCTAATTCGTCTGCATCAAGCTCAAACTCTTCTTCAGCCAGCTCATCCAGACTAATTGGCTCATCAGAAAAGTCATCTTCCAATTCAGATTCGTCTAAATCTTCATCGATTAGTGCATCTGCTTTATCTTTTTTCTTCACTTTCTTTTTCTTCTTTTTCTTTGGAGCAAGTGATATATCTTCATCAAGTTCTTCAACTGGATACCATTTTTTAAGACCCCATAGGTTGGACCCTTTTGTCATAAATCGACCATCAATATTTAAATCGGTATAAAATTGAGATAAGTACTCATCTTTGTCCGTTTCCGAAATCCCTTTTAATTCCGCTATCTTATTAAAAAGTTCGCGGAAGTCCATTGATTTGTTTGTATCTTCAAGAATGTGCATTCCTATTTCAACCATTGCCATATCAGCCATTTGGTCTTTCGTAATGTTTCCTAATCCCACACTCAGCACCCCTTTTTTAAGATGTATCTATGTAAAAGTTCTAGTTCACTTGAAAGTTCTACCATCATATTATATTGTTTTCATTTTGTAAATGCAACTAAACGTAAACCTTTCATTTTCTGATCATTATTTCGAAAAACTTTATTTTTCCCTTACCTATTTTAACCGTAAAAGTGTATCCTAATCTACATTCTAGCTGAATAAAAAAAGCAGCCTGTTGCCAAATTGGCTTATTGGGCTGCGTCGTTTTTAATAAATTGAACTAAATGGTTCACTTTTTCTACTGTTAAATCACCTGAGTTATCAAATACATCAATGGATGAGGATGGGATATCCCAGTTTATTTCTGGAACAAAATTTACACGTGTTTCATAGGAATTCCAATTTTCGAGTTTCCATGTATCTCTATCTGTACCTCGCATTTCGATTCGTGAACGTTGTTGCTCAATGTCTTGCAATGTAACAACAACTACTTTCACATCGACTTCTTTTTTTGTTTTCCCACTTGCTTTTATAACATCTTCTATCCACTCTTCGTTTTTTAGCTCAGAAGTAAACGGGGAAATCATAAATACATTTTGACCGACGCGTAAGTTTTCGATACAGATGTCTTTTGTTGTATCATACTCTAAATCTCTTAAATGCTTCTTATAAAAATCAGAGTCACGGTCATTTGGATCTAATTCATTCATTTCTAAAAAGCGTTCAACAAAACGTCCGCCTACTGTATCACGGTCTAAAAATGCAGCTGGGATACGTTCGACAACTTTTTCAGCTACTGTCGTTTTCCCCGTACCTGCAACACCTACAAAAAATACAAGCTTCTGCAAAATTCCCACCTCTTTATGTATGTTTTATCCTTTTCTATGTTAACTTATTTAGTTAAAAAAGGCGAGTGTTGCCGTTTACTTTTTTATAATGAATCGACATATTAACACATTGTTATACATAACGAGCAGGAGCCAAACAATTTAGTTACATTGTTCGGCTCCTACTTAACATTTTTTATTACATACTTTCAGGTGCCTCTACACCAATCAGTGCTAATGCGTTGGCAATCGTAATACTTACAGCGTTCATTAATGCTAATTTAGCTTTTGTTGACGGGATATCGTCCTCATTGATAACTTTTTCTGCATTATAGAAGCTATGCAGGGAAGATGCTAAATCAAACACGTATTGTGTAATACGGTGTGGTGTCAAGTTCGTAGCTGCATCCTCTACTACAGTAGTAAATTCACCCAACTTTTTCAAAAGGTCTTCTGCTTTTTCTGACTGAATAAGGCTCACATCATAATCATCGTACGTTATACCTTTTTCTGATGCTTGCTTCAACATTGTACAAATTCGTGCATGTGCATATTGAACATAGAAAACAGGATTTTCATTCGATTGCGATTTCGCTAAGTCCATATCAAAATCTAAATGCGAGTCACTTGAGCGCATAACGAAGAAATATCGCATTGCATCTATGCCAACCTCTTCCATTAATTCGCGTAATGTGACAGCTTTCCCTGTACGCTTACTCATTTTGACCTTTTCGCCATTTTCGAAGAGGTTAACCATTTGAATGATTTGAACTTTCAAGGTATCTTCATCATATCCTAATGCCTGGATAGCAGCTTTCATTCTCGGTATATAACCATGATGATCTGCACCCCAAATATTGATGAGTCTATCGAAGCCTCGATCTAGTTTATTTTTATGATACGCGATGTCTGGCGATAAATATGTGTAAGAACCATCACTTTTAATGAGAACACGATCCTTATCATCGCCGAATTCCGTTGTCTTAAACCAAGTTGCTTGATCTTGTTCATAAATATATCCTTTTTCCCTTAGCACTTCGATTGCTGGGACTACTTTATCCTCTGTATAAAGAGACGTTTCAGAGAACCAATGATCAAATGGTACACGGAATTTCTCTAAATCACGTTTAATTTTCTCTAATTCATATTTTAGTCCATAATCTCTGAAGAAAGTAAATTGCTCTGTTTCACTTTTTTCAAGTAAGCTGTCACCATATTGCTCAGCTAAATCTTTTCCAATCTGGATGATATCCGCTCCATGGTAACCATCTTTCGGCATGGCAGCATCTTGTCCTAAAGCTTGTTTATAACGAGCTTCTACAGAATAAGCTAAATTATTAATTTGATTTCCTGCATCATTAATATAGTATTCACGTTCGACTTCATACCCGGCTTTTTGTAATACGTTACTTAACGAATCACCTACCGACGCTCCACGGGCATGGCCTAAATGGAGGTCCCCAGTTGGATTAGCAGAAACAAACTCTACTTGGACTTTTACACCTTTACCTAAATCAGACGAACCGTATGCATTTCCTTGCTCTAGAATGACGGGGATTAAATCATTTAAATATTGATTATTCATGAAAAAGTTAATAAACCCCGGTCCTGCGATTTCAACTTTCTTTACTAAATCATTGGAATCCTTTAATTGTTCTACAATTTCCTCAGCGATTTGTCTCGGTGCTTTTTTGGCGATACGTGCTAGTTGCATAGCGACATTTGTTGCATAATCTCCATGTGTTTTATCTTTCGGTTGTTCAAGAATGATGGAAGGAATCTCTTCTTCCTTTGCAAGCTGTGCAGAGATGACGGCTTGTTGTATAGCTGTTTTTAATTTTTCTTGCATTTGTTGCATGACATTCATGTTATTGCCCCCGTTCTATTGTCTTTACCTTTTTATTTATTCGTTCGAATTCCTCTGAAAACGAATCGTTAGACGATGTCGCCGTGAATTTCCACCATTTAAATTCGTTTTATAGCTAATGAAGATACTTCCTTTATCTAGATCGACTTGTAACTGATCCGTCATTGTTTTCATATGAATCATACCATATGGATGTCGATAAACATTTTCTGTTGTTTCTTTTTTCTTGAACTTCTGAATCATCGATACTGCACCAGATCGTTTCACACTTATTTCGTCCGATTTCATCGTAACCATTGATCTCGTTTCGTTTTCTTTTCCTTTATTTTCCGTAAAAGTTAGAACAGTAAGGTCACCCTTTTTCTGTAGCTGCCCTTGTTCTTCAATAATCGATACATCTTTACTTCCTAAATCAAAGATCTCCATCGTCATTTTTAGACTCACTAATTCTTTCCCCAAATGCTCACTTCCTTATATGTCCAGCTCTTTTAATGCCTCAAGTGGGAGTCTAGCATAAAAATAATCATCACGCTCTTCAATAAATCGTCGATAGGAATTTACGAGCAAGTCTTTATCCCTTTTGGCCTTTCCTAAATAATAATCTTGAAAAGGTGTCTTGTCCTCTATCTTTTCCAAAAGTCTTATACATGTATTCCTGTCTCCATTTGCGAGGGCGACGTGTGCCTTCTCTGCATAGTCCTCTGTGGTAATCCCTTGCGTTTCCCCATGATAGGAAGAGATAAATGGAAGCGTATAGTTCGAAATTCCGTATATTGCACGTTCATATTGAATACTTTCCGCTATCGCTAATGCACTCGTTACGTGGGAATAGGATTGCTCATAGCTTTCAAACAAATACCCTTGTGCCAGAATATTATGTACATCAATTATTTTACGCTTGTTCGACAAGGTATTTAAAAGCTCATACCCATATTTTCGTGAAAGGATTAGCTCATTTCGTTTCCAATGATAGACTAACAGTATTTCATTAATTCTCATGCGGAATAGTTCATGCAATAGTGGGTCTCTTATTTCTGACAAATAACCATTAATCCGCGCTTTATAGGTCCCAATCTTTCCATATTGGTTGGAATCAAAAAAGGTGTATATATAGATTAAACTTTTCAATAATAGAATTGGGTAATTATCATCCTCTATCTTTAGCC
The DNA here is from genome assembly GCF_014206945.1 of Gracilibacillus halotolerans. Taxonomy (GTDB): domain Bacteria; phylum Bacillota; class Bacilli; order Bacillales; family Amphibacillaceae; genus Gracilibacillus; species Gracilibacillus halotolerans. The sequence goes on along the minus strand of NZ_JACHON010000007.1, from coordinate 85,755 downwards.
GTTCGATTGCGTTTAAGTGTTTCCAAGGCGTAGATGGTTTTAACTGCTTTGTTGCAATTTTTTTCCGCTCACAAAGTATTTGATACATTTTACCCCACATTTGGTTATCTTTATTGTCCGATTGCCGGTTCTTTTCAATTAGGATACCAAGTTGTTGAAATAAGCCATTTGAATACAAATATTCTAAAGCTACCCTTTGATTCGCTGGTTCATTCGTTTCCAGACAATACTTTGTCATAATCTCTCTTTCATTTGGTTGATTTTTACATTGTAAATAAACAAGTGAAAGTGGCCTTTCTTTATCAGCATCAAAGAATTCTTCTATTTGGATTTTATTCATAAATAACCCCTATCCCTTTGTTTAATCAATATTCTACCCTATTTTACATCTCTTTGTAAAAGAAAATTGAATTAGCACATAAAAAGAATCTCCATCTTTTTATTCTTAGAAATATCGGAATAGCCAATCGGTTCTTTGTTCATTAAAATCTATTCTTAATTATTTTGCTTAGATAGGTTTATTAAAGTGTTTTTTACTCCATAATGCTAACAGAATAAGCTATGGGGAGGGATACACTTGAAACGGAAAAGACGTCGCAAAAAAAAGTATCGCTTATTAAAAATCGTTATATTCCTTTTTTTATTAGGAGGGTCATGTCTTGCTGTACTTTTGATTGCAAGTTTCCTTTTAGGTCCTCCCTTATTGGAACGGAGTGAAAATACTGTTTATTATAGCCAAGATGAAGAAGTTATTGGAGAAACATATGGTAATGAAAAAAGGTACTGGGTTCCCTTAAGTGAAATAGACGACAAGCTTGAGCAAGCAGTCATTACAACAGAGGATCAACATTTTTACCAACACTTTGGGTTTGATTTCAAGCGATTAGCTGGAGCTATTTGGAAGGATATTCAGACATGGTCCTTTAAAGAAGGAGCAAGCACGATTACACAACAGTATGCCCGCAATCTTTTTCTTTCCCATGATAAAACGATACAAAGAAAACTATATGAAGCTTTTTATACGATACGATTAGAAATGTTTTATGAAAAAGATGAACTGTTGGAAGGCTATTTAAACACCATTTACTTTGGTCATGGTGCCTACGGAATTGAAGCCGCAAGTCGTTATTACTTTGATAAGCCGGCAGATGAACTCTCTTGGGCAGAAGCAGCATTACTAGCTGGTGTCCCAAAAGGTCCATCGAATTACTCACCTTTTAATAATATGGAGAAAGCAATAAGTCGTCAGCAACATATTTTGAAAAACCTATTAGATAAAGAAGTGATTGACCAAGAAACCTATGATCAAGCAATCGAGGAAGAGCTCCAATTTTCCGAGGAACGAACGATTGTCCAAAAAGGTTTAGCGCCATATTTTCAAGATGTAGTAGAACAAGAATTAGTAGAATTACTGGAATTACCAGAGGAAGATATTCGTTCTGGAGGCTACCGCATCTATACTACGTTGCAGACAGGACAACAGGAAGTTTTGAATCAAGTAATTGATAGAACCTTGCAAGATGAGGAAATACAGGTAGGTGCTATGGCGATGGATCCTGTTAGCGGAGCTGTTACCGCACTTGTTGGTGGAACAGATTATGAAGCATCACCATTTAATCGAGTGACACAAGCACAAAGGATGCCAGGTTCTGCTTTTAAACCGATTCTATATTACACCGCCTTAGAGAATGGACTTACACCCGCTTCCACTATGATGAGTAAACCAACTGTTTTTCAGTTAGAAGACGGCGAGACCTATCAACCAAGTAATTATAATGGTTACTATGCCAATGAGCCGATTACAATGGCACAGGCACTTGCCTTGTCTGATAATATCTTTGCTGTAAAGACAAATCTTTACGTAACCCCTGAGCGCTTAGTCAGAGTAGCCAAGGAAAAGTTCGGAATTGATAGCAAGCTTTCAGCTGTTCCCTCCTTAGCGCTTGGAACAGAGGCCGTAAACGTACAAGAAATTGTAACAGCCTACAGTATACTAGCTAATGGCGGAAAAGATGTAGAGCCATATACCGTAGAAAAGGTATTAGACGCTCAAGGAAATCTCGTTTATGATCGAAATGAAAAACTTAATAAGCAAAATAATCCTTTTCCATTCTTCGGGGAGAAAGAAGAAAACCGTCAAGTTCTCCGTGCAGATTTAGCTTATATTTTAAGTGAGATGATGAAAGGAATGTTCGATACGAATCTGAACGGTTATATGAGCGTAACTGGTTCTTCCATCACGAATGAATTGGAGGAGGCGTATTCTGGTAAGTCTGGTACAACAGCATCTGATAATTGGATGATTGGATTTAGCCCTCTTGTGAGTGCAGGTGTTTGGATAGGATATGATGATAATCGACGAATAACACGGACGGCAGAAGAAGCCTACTCGAAGAATATATGGGCAGATTTTATGCGAGAAATCCATCGAGATACACCTGTCCAACAACCAGTTCCACCTGACAATGTTGTTGAAGTAATGATTGATCTAAAAACAGGTCTTGTTGCAAACGAAAATTGTTCACAAGCTTATCCAATGTTATTTGTAAAAGGAACGGAACCTAAGAAACAATGCACCTTACATTTAGATGAACACGATGAAAGTGATGAAAACACCGAGCAAGTAATCAATGAGGACCATTTGTTAGAGAATTGGTGGGAATGGCTCTGGACTGGCGAAGAAACTCAACAGTAAAAACCTATTAGGTCGATTATTCAGGTAACGCACCTGCGACTCGAGATAGAGCAAATCCACTCTAGATAGAGCACTTGCGACTCGAGATAGAACCTATCCACTCGAGATAGA
>NZ_JACHON010000007.1:0-82850 GCF_014206945.1 Gracilibacillus halotolerans | reverse complement strand
AGCACCTGCGACTCGCGTTAGAACCTATCCACTCGAGATAGAGCACCTGCGACTCGCGTTAGAACCTATCCACTCGAGATAGAGCACCTGCGACTGAAGATAGAACCTATCCACTCGAGTTAGAGCACCTACGACTCGCGATAGAGCAAATCCACTCGAGATAGAGCACCTGCGACTCGCGTTAGAACCTATCCACTCGAGATAGAGCACCTGCGACTCGCGTTAGAACCTATCCACTCGAGATAGAGCACCTGCGACTCAAGATAGAACCTATCCGAGTCACTCAGAATCAGCATGACTGCAAGCTAATAAACCTGAACATTTCACCTTAAAATAGATAAATTGAAAAAGGCTGACTCCAGAACCGTCGGTAAGCGGTTTAGAGTCAGCTCTTTTTCTGTCCTAGTAACAATAAGAGTTACTTAAATCTTATTCTATAAAGAAGTTAGAGTTTGGACAAGTAATAAAATTGCTTTTCATTGATTGTTCACAAATTGTTCAATTATTCACCAATATTATGCACCACATGTTTACTATTATGGTAATGCTTTCTTTAGATCTTCCGAAGCTCTCTCCCACATATCTATATCGTAGTCTTTTAAAAAGTCTCTAAGTAGATTTCTCGATGTTTCATCCATATCCTCTACGATTACATGACCTTTCAAAGATTTATCCATTCGATTCACATGTTCTGGCATCGATTTATAGGCACGCTTTATCGAACGATCAACAACAATTTCACAGCCTGTTACACCATAGTAATAAGGCCCGTCTTGACCACGTTCAACAGTTACCCAGACAATCCAATATAATTTTCCATTTGGCACTTCATCTTTATTTGGAATAATTTTCACACGACGTTCTATCTCACTACGGCCATGCATAGCACCCATATCAATAAAGGCTCGCTCTTCTTGTGGATCTACGATAACAGGAGTCACATTCTCCAAACTAACGGAACCAACACCATAGCCACCATGTCCGTCTGTGGAATCATCCTTCAATATCGTAAATTGATTTGTTTTCTTTTGTGTCTTTTTTTCCTCAGACATTCCAGTGCCCTCCTTAATATCTATTCATAGCTTCATTGTAGCATATTCTATCTGTTATACGAAAAGGCAAGCCCATCTATTTTAGGCTTGCCAGCTTGTACAGTTTACAAAAATAGGAGCTTTCTAAAAGAGAAGCCTATCCTAACCTTTGGTATATGGATTCAGTCGATTAGTCGTTTACCACCAACACCGTAATTTCGTTTATCAATGTCCTCAATAAACACAACTACTTTTTCTGGTGCAACATCCACTGTTTCTGCAACAGCCTCTGTAACTTTCTCGATAAGTGCTTTTCTCTGTTCCTCTGTTCTTCCTTCTAACATCTGAACCGTTACGTATGGCATACTAATACTCTCCTTTTTTTATTGTTTAAGAGAAATCTTGTGGATGAAATCCCAAGCTTCTTCTATATCTGATTCTGTATAGTTCGATTTTTTCTTTACTTCTTGTACCTTTTTGTTTACTTCTTCTTTATCTAAATTATCAAAATATAGCATGGTAGACACAAGCTCTAAGAATCTTGAACTTTGATTTTTAAGCAATACCGCTAAATCGTCATCTACTGTTAGTTCCGTTGGTGCCTGTTCTAAAAATTGCTTGCCTCTCTCGGTAACTTCATAACGATATTGATAATAGTTACTCTTCTGTTCCTTCATTTCTGAAATAAACCCTAGATTCGTAAGCTCTTCCACTCTGAGACTGAGCTCTTCCGAGTATGGTCCATAAAAATGAAACGTAAACTTCTCTTCAAATCGATAGCCTAACTTTTTCATAATGAATATAATTTTTTGTAGCTTCTTTCTTCCAATAATGCCGTCTGTTGAAGCTATCACTTTCACCAATTTCGCATGATTTTCTAACACTTTCGACACCTCTATTTCTGCTTATATAAAATCTCCATTATTTTGTCTTTTTGATTCGCTGGTAATTGCTCTACTAAATCTTTAGGAAAATATAATTTATGATCTGTTCGAATTTTTCCTGAAATGGCATCTACAATTTCTGATTGGCGAGATAATTCATTCAATTCGCCATTCGGTAAAAGCAAATGAATAGGTAATCGTTCTTCTTCCTCTCCTGGTCGATAGAAATCGTATGGTAAATCAGAAGATGAATCTACTACCAAGTAATATTCAGGATTCAGATTCGCTTCCTTAAAAAGTTGATATAATTCCATCAAATTAGACATTTGTGAATTGGGATTAAACTCTATATATTTAAATAGTTTTCTATTCATAAATCGATAAGCTAAATCACTTAAAATAGAATCTTCTTCCTCCGTCCACATTTGAAAATAATACATAACTACAGATTCATCTAGCCGAATATAGTCCTCTAAAGATACGTCGTCATTAAAAAACGAGAGGAATGGAGTAGGTTCTATTTTGAAAGAGTAATTTTCTCTATAAAGTTGTTTCGCACGATGCAATATTTTCGTTAAGATTACTTCTGCACTTCGAGTAACTGGATGAAAATATACTTGCCAATACATTTGATAACGACTCATAATGTAATCTTCTACTGCATGCATGCCCGTTTCTTTCACCACTACCTGGTCGTCATATGGTCGCATAACACGAAGGATTCGTTCCATATCAAAATGTCCATAACTAACTCCCGTAAAATAAGCATCTCGTTGAAGATAATCCATTCGATCTGCATCTATCTGACTCGAAATTAAGCTAACGACAAGTTTATCTTTGTACGTTTTGTTAATTACATCCGCTACTTTTTGTGGGAAGTCTGGGCTGACTTTGATAAGAATTTCATTCACTTCTGTATCCCCTAAAATAATCGCTCTTGTAAAATTTTCGTGGTCCAGATTGAATACTTTTTCGAATGAGTGGGAAAATGGACCATGACCTAAATCGTGGAGTAGTGCTGCACTTAAACATAATAATCGTTCCTCTTGATTCCAGTTAGGCCGATGTGCAAAATTCTCCAAAATTCGCCGAACAATTTCATAAACGCCAAGAGAGTGGTTAAATCGACTGTGCTCTGCACCATGAAATGTCAGATAGGAGGTACCTAGTTGCTTAATTCTACGCAACCTCTGAAATTCCCTCGTTCCTATCAAATCCCAGATTACTCGGTCTCTGACATGGACATAGCTGTGAACAGGGTCTTTAAACACTTTCTCTTCGTTTAGTTTTTCATCTTTATATGCCATGTATGATACCTTCCTCTTTTTACTTATTATCTAGTATAATATACTTTGACGTAGACGAAAACAGACAGGAGCATTTCTTTTCATGAAAAGTTGGAATGATTTTTTTAAAAACAAAAAAATAAGAATCGTGGATGACAGCAATCCGACAAAACTAGGGACCGCGATGGGCTCTTTTGCGCTGGATGACACTTTATGCGAAACAACTGGAAAAATGTCGGATACTATCGCTGTACGTTTCTGGGTTCATTCAAAAACGATTGTCCTTGGAATATTAGATAGTCGCTTACCTGAGATTGAAGCTGGCATTGCTTTTCTTCGCTCTCAAGGTTACGATATTGTACTTCGTAATTCTGGTGGCTTGGCGGTTGTATTAGATGATGATATTTTAAACTTTTCTTTCATCTTACCTGATTCAGAAAGTTTAGGCATTCACGATGGCTATGAATTGATGACTTCCTTTATTCAAGAAATGTACAGCGATTTGACGAATGAGATAGAGGCGTACGAAATTGTTGGTTCTTACTGTCCTGGAGATTATGATTTAAGTATTGGTGGCAAAAAGTTTGCCGGCATCTCTCAACGACGCGTCAAAAAAGGAATTGCTGTACAAATTTATTTATGCATGGAGGGTAGCGGTTCAAAACGGGCTGAACTCATTCAAGAATTTTATAAAAAGGCACAGGCTGAAGCCTCTGAACGTTTTGATTACCCAGAAATCGTGCCATCCACTATGCAATCATTATCAGAGCTGCTAGGGACAAAGCTCACTGTAGCAGATGCTATGCTACGTGTAAGAAATTTACTAAGCTCCGTCAGTGATGATATTTACGAACAAGACCTCTCAACGGAAGAGCTCCCTATTTTTGAAAAAAGAATGACACAAATGATTGATAGAAACAAGAAAATAACGGATATTATTGAAGAGAATGAATAATTGTTTAAAAGTGGGAATTATCTCCCGCTTTTTTTAATTGAAGCATTGTGAAATTTTCACCCTAAACTTTTTTCATAGCTTCTATAATGTAGCAGTGCTTCCAAATCTATTTCGTATCCGATACCAGGCAATTGTGGTAATTCGACGACCCCATTCTCTACTTCCACTTCTGGCTGAATAATATCTTGTTTCCAATACCGTTGTGATGCTCCAGTATCAGCTGGTAATTGAAAATTTGGTAATGTAGCAAGAGCTAAGCTTTGCGCACGTCCAACACCCGCTTCTAACATACCACCACACCAGACTGGTATATTATGTTTAGCGCATTCGTTATGAATTTCTATTGCATTTGTAAATCCACCGACCTTGCCGAGCTTCATGCTTATAATTCGGCAACTCTCTAGAGCAATGGCTGTTTGAGCGTCTGCTAACGTATGAATACTTTCATCGAGACAGATTGGAGTATGTAATTCTTCTTGGAGACGTGCATGCTCTACAAAATCATCACTTGCTAATGGCTGTTCGATCATCATTAATTTGAATTGGTCGATTTGCTTTAAATGCTTCAAGTCTTGTAGGTTATAGGCGCCATTTGCGTCTACCATTAAATCAATAGCAGGAAATGCTTCTCGAACGGTTTCTAATACTTCTATGTCGTTACCTTTGGATACTTTTAATTTCACTCTTTTATAGCCTTCTGCTATTGCTTGATTGATTTTAGTTAGAAGTGTTGGCATATCTTTTTGAATTCCTATCGCAACACCAACTTCTATATGTCGGTTTGTCCCTCCGATTGCTTGATAAAGAGGTCTTCCTTTTTTCTTTGCGTAAAGATCCCAAAGTGCACCTTCTACTCCTGCTTTTGCCATGTGATGTCTTTTTATATGTGCGGTTTTTGTTTGAAATTCAGATGGATGTTTTATTGTTGTATGACGAAGTACTGGCCAAATATGCTTTTCAATCGTCATAGCTACTGTATCCGTTGTTTCTTCTGTATACCAAGGACTCTCAAAAGCAACGGTTTCTCCAAATCCTGATACTCCATCTTGATCCATTAGTTCTATAATATGAAACCTTTTTTCGCGGACGGTTTCTTTACTGTTTTGAAACGGAAATCGTAGAGGCATTTTCAATTCATGGAGAATTAATCTCTTTAATGTCATCATCACTATTCACCTCTTACCCTATTAGATTCACTTATTTGTATTATGTCAAACTCTTTACCTTTTTCCTAGAGAAGCACATGGATTTTTGAGAAGTATCGATTTTATTACTAGAATAAAATATGGTCTATCGAGAGTCATGGGTGGTCTATCATGAGTGAAATCAGTCTATCGCCAGTCGAGGGGGAGCTATCCGGAGTGAAATCAGTCTATCGCTAGTCGAGGGTGTTCTATCACGAGTGGAATCAGTCTATCGCCAGTCGAGGGTGTTCTATCGCGAGTGGATTGGTTCTATCGCGCGTCGAGGGTGTTCTATCACGAGTGGATTGGTTCTATCGCGCGTCCTGGGTGTTCTATCACGAGTCGAGGGATTACTCCCCCTCATATTTTGCTCAAAATAAAAAGCTTGTCGAAAGATTTCGACAAGCTTCTTGATTCTGCTATTTAAAGGGATTGGACAGCCGTAATTAGTGCTAATTTATATGCGTCGTCTGCGCTACATCCTCTTGAAAGATCATTAACGGGTTTATTAAGGCCTTGTAGAATAGGACCGACTGCATCAAAGTTTCCTAAGCGTTGCGTAAGTTTATAGCCAATGTTACCTGCTTCTAAGCTAGGGAATACAAATACATTTGCGTCTCCTTGAATAACAGATCCGGGTGCTTTTTTCTCGGCTACAGATGGTACGATAGCCGCGTCAAATTGAAATTCACCATCTAATACTAAATCAGGTGCTTTTTCCTTCGCAATCGTTACTGCCTCTGCCACACGCTCTGTTTCAGGTGATTTTGCAGAACCTTTTGTTGAGAAGCTTAACATTGCTACACGTGGGTCAATATCAAATAATTCAGCTGTTTCTGCACTAGCTATAGCAATTTCAGCTAAATCATTACTATCTGGAGAGATATTAATCGCACAATCAGCAAATACGTACTTCTCTTCCTCACGTACCATGATAAATACTCCGGAAGTTTTCTTAATACCTTCTTTTGTTTTAATGATTTGCAATGCTGGACGAACTGTATCTGCAGTAGAGTGTGCTGCTCCGCTTACTAGTCCATCAGCTTTGTCCATATAAACAAGCATCGTTCCAAAGTAATTCTCGTCTAACAGAATATTACGTGCGTCCTCTTCGGTTGCTTTCCCTTTTCTTCTTTCTACGAAGGCTTGAACCATTTGATCAAATTCACCGTACGTACTAGGATCCAATACTTCTACGCCTTCCAATGAAATACCTAAATCCTTCGCCTTCTGTTCTACTTTTTCTTCTAATCCTATTAGTACAGGTTTGACAATTTGCTCTTTTGCTAATTGACTAGCAGCCTGTATAATTCGTTCATCTAAACCCTCAGGAAATACTATTTTTCTTGTGTTTCCGGACAATTGCTTCTTAATACTTTCAAAAATATCCGTCACTATTTCATCCCTCCAAATTGGTATCTGTTATATATGATATACCTTTTTGTGTAATAATGAAAGCTGAACATCTTATTGGAATCGTTTTAAATCTGAAATTCATTATTTTGTCATAAATAACGACACTCTCAATGCCTATCCATCTATATTTTCCCCAAATTATGTTATATTAAAACAAGAAGGAGTGATTATCATGGCAGAAGCAGTAGAAACAATGGACGGCTGGTACTGTCTACATGATTTACGCAAAATCGATTGGAAAAAATGGAAAAAGACTTCAAAAGAAGAAAGAGAAGAAGCAATTCAAGAATATCAAGCAATGCTTGAGAAATGGGATAACATCAGGGAAGCCCGTGAAGGTAGTCATGCACTTTATACCGTGATGGGACAAAAAGCTGATATTATCTTAATGATCTTGCGTCCTACGATGGATGAGCTAGGAGAGATTGAACTTCAGTTTAATAAATCTAAAATCGCTGAGTATATGATTCCAAGCTATTCGTATGTCTCTGTTGTAGAATTATCCAAATATATGGCTAAAGATGAAGATAATCCTGAAGACAACCCCGGTGTACGAGCACGCTTAACTCCAAAATTACCAGATTGGGATTATATTTGCTTCTATCCTATGGACAAACGTCGAGAAGGATTTGAAAACTGGTATTCTCTCTCCTTTGATGAGCGTCGAAGACTTATGTATGAACACAGTTTTACAGGCAGGAAATATGCTGGAAGAGTAAAACAAATTATCACTGGTTCTATGGGCTTTGATGATTGGGAATGGAGCGTTACTCTGTTTGCGAAAGATGTATTAGACTTGAAAAAAATTGTATACGAAATGCGATTTGACGAAGTTAGTGCTAAGTACGGTGAGTTTGGACCATTTTACGTTGGAAGTATCTTACCGAATGATAAATTACCAAGTTATTTCAGCATATAATAGAGAGTTAAAGTGTCTTCCCTTATAAAGGTGGAGGCACTTTTTTTATGTTGATAATTAATTTTATCATCATCCTGGGCTTTTTGCATATACATGAAGATAGAGACATAAGAATGTCAGCTTGAACGAAAGGAGTTTATCAATGACACAACAAGGGAATTTTCCGCACCAGTCACAAATGAATTTTCCAATGGGAACGCAACAAGGCTTTTCACAACAAGGAGGGATGCCTCAACAACAATTTCCACAGCCTATACCAGGTCAGACTCCATCAGGCATACCGAACTTTCCATCAGGAATACCTGGTCAGCAGCCCGTTTCCGATGTTCCAGGAATGCTTCCATTAGAGCAGTCTTATATTGAAAATATTCTAAGACTTAACAGAGGTAAGATAGCGACTGTTTATATGACGTTTGAAAACAACGATCAATGGAACGCAAAAATTTTCAGAGGAATTATTGAAGCCGCTGGTCGCGACCATATTATTCTAAGCGATCCGGAAACAGGGCAGCGAGTTGTTCTATTAATGGTGTACTTAGACTATATTACATTTGACGAGGAAATTAATTATTTAAACTCTACAGGGAACGTGACATTTAATCCACGATAGGAGAAATTTTGATGCGTAATAAAGCCAGTCTATCTGACTATTTTTCTTCATTATTCATTATAACAATTGCACTCTTATTTTTTTCTTGGCGATTGGCATCTATAAGTCTTTTCCTTTTCTCTTTAACAGGACTGAGTGGTTTATTTCTCTTAGAAGCTTTGAAAGAATCGAGGACCTTTTATTCCTATCAGCAGCTACTAAGAGGAATTGCTCTTCTTGTTAGCATACCTTTATTATTCTACTTAATAAAACCTGCTGGATAACCCAGCAGGTTTTATATTTACAGAAATTTTACTATCGCATATCCGAATAATACCCAACCAATTAAAAAACAAAATCCACCGATTGGAGTGATCATTGCAAAAGTCTTAACATTGGTAGTGGAATATAAATATAAGCTACCAGAGAAAATAATAATACCCGCTAAGAAAAACCAGCCTGCTACAGACAAGCTTGTCGCTGTAATTTTCATCATCGCTAGACTTGTTGCAAGCAAAGCTCCGACATGAAACATTTGATAGGTTACTGCTTTTTCCCACGTATTGAGCATCTTCTCCGAAAGTCTATTTTCCAATCCGTGTGCTCCGAATGCTCCTAAAGCTACCGCTAGAAAACCATTAATCGCTGCTAATAACAAGAATACCTTCATCGTAGCTTATTCCTCCCTATTAAAAATCGAAAATATCGTCCCCATTGCCGTCTTTTTCTTTTAATCGCTTTTCTATAAGTTGAGATGGGGAATTAGTGTTTGTTCCAACCATGCTTTCCCATTCTTTAGGACTAATATTGGTCTCATTAGATTCTACATTTTCCTCTAAGAGTAGATTTGTTAATGCTTGAATGGCACGTGCGTGTTCTCTTGCGTTTCCTTCATTAAGTAAAGCACGTTCGCATTCTTTTTGAATTTGTTGAAATATCTTTTCGTTCGATATTGCCATATTTATCGTCCCCTTTGCTCCAATTATACAATGCCTAATGCGTTAAGGAAAATAATTACGATAAGGATAGGCGCGATGAATTTCACTAATAGATACCATACGTTACCGATGCGTGAATTTGTGAAATCTGTGGAGGAGAGTGCATCTTTCTTCTTGTAATGCCACCCCATAAAGAGCGCCATCACTAATCCTCCAATCGGTAAAAATATATTAGAACTTAAATAGTCCATCGAATCAAAGATATTTAAGTCGCCAATTGGAGTAATATGACTCCATCTCCCCAATCCTAATGACACAGCCATTCCTGAAAAGAAAATGATAATTCCAATTAAAAATGAAGCGGCCTTTCTGGACATCTTTCTCGCTCTCATTAAGTAAGCAACAGGTACTTCCATTAAGGATATAGACGATGTAACAGCTGCCATACTTAAAGCGGCAAAAAAGATAAATCCAATAATGGCTCCGAAATCCATTTGATAAAAAATTTCTGGTAACGTAATAAATACAAGCTCAGGTCCAGAACTAGGATCTATGCCAAACGCGAATACTGCAGGAAAGATAACTACACCTGATATAATCGCAAACGTTGTATCCATAATTGAAATTCCTACTGTTGCACTTGGGAGCTTATGATCCTTTGATAAATAACTACCGTACGTCATCATTGTTCCTACACCTAAGCTAAGCGAAAAGAACGCCTGACCCATAGCTGCGATGATTACGGTTGGATCTTTTAACACCGACCAATCTGGCTTAAATAAAAATTCCACTCCCGCTTTAGCACCTGGTAATGTTAAGCTATAAATTGCTAGGCCAATCATAAGGATAGCTAATAATGGCATTAAAATTTTATTCGCTAGTTCGATCCCCTTTTTAACACCTGCTAGAACTATCAGCATCGTTAAGGTTAAAAAGAGCGCATGCCAGAACAATGGTTGAAAATCTCCAGTAGTATATTCACTAAAGGCAGCCCCATACCCTTCTGCTGGCATTTGATTTAAAAAACCAGACGTATAACCCCATAAATAATAAAGCGCCCATCCTGCAACTACACTATAGAAGCTCAGAATAAGCATCGAACTAAGAACACCTATGTAACCCGCCAAAAACCATGGCTTCTTAGGAGCTAGTTTTTGATAAGAACCAACGATATCTTGTTGCGCTTTACGACCAATGCTTACCTCTGCCAATAAAAGAGGCACACCTATAATAAACACACTTAAAATATAAATAATAAGAAATGCTCCACCACCGTTTTCACCTGCAACGTAGGAAAAACGCCATATATTCCCTAATCCTACCGCTGAACCCATCGCCGCAAGCATAAAACCTAAACGAGAAGCCCAATTTTCTCTTTCCATCTTTACACCTCTCAAACCTTACAATCTGCGTACAACAAATCTATATAACTAATACACTTCATGTCACTATTTTGGCTTTTCTTAGTTTACACGATATCCTCTCTGTTTGCTAGGCATATGAGGGTGGATTATTATGTAAGTATATGAGGATAACTTTCAAAAAAGGAGAGTCGTAATCTTGATTAAGGATAGATTAAAGAAAATTGGCGATGATAATCCTATTATCGAACAACGACCAGTAGTTGGCGGCGATATTAACAACAGTTTCTATGTCCGCACAAATGAACAGGAATACTTTGTTAAGTCTAATCAAAATGTTCATCCATCTTTTTTTGAAGTTGAAGCTCGTGGACTACAAACGATACGCCAAACCGATACAATCAATGTCCCTAAAGTCTATTATTTTGATACGGATTCGACCGATACAATGTATTTTATAATGGAGTGGATTGAAGGAGAGAGAACTGAGCAAACTGGTGAAATTCTTGGCTCACAGCTTGCTAAGATGCATGTAGCGAAAAGCCAACCGTATTATGGATTAGATTTTACTAGTTTCGTTGGAACACTAACACAAGAAAATGCTTGGTATGAAAACTGGACAGATTACTATCGAGAAAAACGACTTCTTCCTCAACTAGAGTTAGGAAAAAGAAGAGGATATATTTCCGGGAAACGACTGCGGAATTTAGAATATGTTATGGAACATATAGAGAAATACATACCATCGAATCCTAAAGTTTCTTTATTACACGGGGATTTATGGGCTGGCAATTGGATGGCTGGACCAAGTGGAACTCCTTACTTAATTGACCCTTCTATCGTATATGGTGACAACGTTTTTGAGTTGGCAATGACAGAATTATTTGGCGGATTTCCTAGAGAGTTTTACGACGCTTATCAAGAGATTCTACCTCTACCCGATGATTATGAGGATAGGAAACCTATTTACCAATTGTTTTATTTATTGGTACATCTTAATTTATTCGGAGAAACATATGGACCATCCGTAGATCGTATTTTAGAAAAATATATATAAGGATATAAGCAAACCAGACTGGGACAGAAGTAATTTTCATAATACAAAATCCGAATGTTATACTAATGCCAAATCAAAATACTTCGCTTTCCGCAGGCAACGCCTCAACTAATTACAAAAGTTATATAAAAACTTTTGTAATGGATTTTCGGCTGTTGCTTTTCCTGCAGGAGTCTTGTATTTTGACTTGGCTATTTATATCATCTCCATGATTTGGTTGGACTTTCGTGCTATTTTTTGTGCTCGGCCTCTTCTCTCTGCGGCTGAAAGCCTATTTTACTGGCCTCGTCCTGAAAGGACCACCGAAAGGTTACCACATTCACTCAATGATTCTAAAAGAATCCCTTATTGTTTATTGTTTTTTCCCTGTAAACGGATCAAACTCTTCGAATATCGTTAATTGGTCCGTCATGTAATCTTCTTTGAGCTGCTTCCTAATATGATCCTGTATTTTCATTCTATTTCTACCCACTGTGTCTACGTAGAAACCCTGGAATCAAAACTTGCGATTTCCGTATTTATAATTAAGATTGGCGTGGTGATTAAATATCATCAAACTACTTTTCCTTTTTAAATATCCCATAAATTGGTATACGCTTAATTTCGGTGGGATACTCTCTAACATGTGTATATGATTCCTACATGCGTTTACCTAATGTATAGTGCTTTGCGTTCGCATAAATCTTTTATAACTTCTCTTATATTTCCCATATATTATTTGTCTCCTGTACTTTGGTGCAAAGACGATATGGTACTTACAATTCCATATTGTATGCTAAACTATTCTGGACATAACAATATTAAACGCGAACAATTAAAAAATGAGATATAAATTACGCAGCAAAAACACGTAGACTCCTGCAGGAAAGCAACAGCTGAAAATCCATTTCATAAGTTTTCAAAAAACTTATGAAATTAGTTGAAGCGTTGCCTGCGGAAAGCGAAGTGTTTTAGCGAAGTAATTATAAAAAAGCGTAGATACCGAATGAATTCTAACAATTCGTTCGGTGTCTACTATGATAAAATACTTCAGTCCCGTCCTCCTATATAAGTGATTTAACTCATAACCCATTTATCTTTTAAGAACAACATTCGTGAGATAACAAACAATACAATAGCTACAATTAGGTTGGTCATTACAAAGAGTGCGATGTGTTTATAATCAATAATTCCAGCAAAAAGTTCCTTAATTATTGAAAACATATTTAAAATTGGGATGGAGAAGTGAAACATATTCAATTCGTTTACCCCGATCATTGTCATAAACATTGCAGGAAACATCCCTAATAACAAAATCGGCGTTACATAGCTTTGTGCTTCTTTCACTGTTTTCGCAATAATACTCGTAATCATCAAGATGGACGCGGTAAACACTGAATAAATAATGACAATACCAACAGATATTCCAATCACAGTTCCAATTCCATTAATTGCTTCTAAAGCGGCTCGTAATTGCTCGGTAAAGAAATATATCTCAACTGTCACAACTATGAGCGTGAGTAATCCGATAAATAGCCCAATGCTAGTAATCGTCAATCCTTTAGAGACCAGCATAGTAGTGCGATTTACTGGTGTCATAAGCAAAGACTCCATTGTTTTTCTCTCTTTTTCCCCTGCAAACATATCCGATGCTGCTGGACTAGCTCCGATACCAATTGCCAAAATTAATATCATCGGTATTAAGAATGCTAACATTTTGGCTGCGCCCTCATCCTCTGCTATCTCTTCATATTGTAAGTGGAACGGCTCAACCATACTATCCGCAATACCTTCTGCTAATAAACGCTCCTTCACGATATTACTTTCCATTGTTACTAAAGCTACTTCAACTAACTGCATCAATTCAGATGATTTTTTACTAAATGAGTCCCCATATACGGTTATCGTTGTATGTTGTTGTGATGCAATATTCTCGGAAAAATTGTCTTCAAACACTATTGCGGCTTGTGCTTTACCTTCTTCCACTTTTTGCTTTACATCATCTGTTTCGATGAGTTCAATATTTTCTATAGGAGAAAAGATCAATTTTTGCTCTTCGGATGCGGTATCTGAAATCGCTAAACGATACGTCTCCCCTTCCGTTGAATCAGTCATTAACATTTCATAGAAAAAGACTAAACCTGTCATCATAATAATTGGTAATAATACGGTCAACAATAACGTTCTACTATCTCGGAAGGAATCCTTCATTTCTTTCCAGTATATTTTACGAAGCATATTCACCATTCCCCCTCACTAATTTGCTCATAAAAATGTAATTTAAATCTTCACTCTGTTCTTCTTTATATAAATCTTCCAACATACCGTTATAAACGAGTTCTCCTTTATGAATCATAGCTACAGAGTCACAAAGCATCGAAACTTCCTCCATAATATGACTCGAGAACACAATCGTTTTCCCTTGTTGCTTTAATTGATGGACTAATTGACGAAACACATTAGAGGACGTTATATCCAAGCCTGTTGTCGGTTCGTCAAACAATATAATTTCAGGATTGTGGATAATGGTTCGAGAAATAGCTACCTTTTGTCTCATCCCTTTCGAAAACCCATTCACTTTACGATTGAGAAAATCTTTCATACCAAACATCTTAGAAAGCTCATCAATTCGCACCTTTGTCTCATGCTTACTTAAACCATATAATGCTGCAAAATACTCCAGGTTCTCTCTTGCTGTAAGACGTTCATATAATCCTGTTTCTCCACCGAATAATACTCCGATATTCTTTTTTATTTCACCAGGTTGTTTAACTGTGTCACTTCCATTAACTTCTATCGTTCCTTCATCTGGCGAAATTAAAGTAGCAATCGCTCGTAATAAAGTTGTTTTTCCTGCTCCATTTTCTCCTAATAATCCTACTGTTTCTCCTTTTGAAATGGAAAAGCTAACATGGTTCAGCGCTGTGACAGATTTCTTTTTGTCCTGAAATCGTTTCGTTACTTCCTTCATTTCTATCATTTCATTTACCCCTCTCTCAACGAGTGTTTTTGTGATTTGTTACTGTAATCGTACCGAATTCTCTCTAAATATTCTCCACTTATGTCGTGAAAAGGCCGTTTCATGTCGTGAAAATGCCAAAACCAACTTATTTAATGGTAAAATAGTGAAGAGTGTGACTAAAAAGAGCTTGAGGAATTCTTTGCTAGATTTTTTATATTTACATAAAAGGCGGGTTTAAAATGAGAGTTGGACTAGTAGATGACAGACAGCTAGATTTAGATAAAATGCATGCGATTATTTCTTCAATAAATGAAATTGAGATCGTCTTCTCTACTACTTCTGCCGAAGAAGCCTATCAACAAATTAAAAATGAGACGATAGATGTATTAATCGCAGATATTGAAATGCCGCACTTGTCAGGCTATGAATTAGCGGACATCATTCACTCCCACGCACTTAGTATTACGGTTATTTTTGTTACTGCGACAAGCGGATATGCCGTTCATGCATTTGAGTTAAATGTTCATGATTATATAATGAAACCATATCAAAAGGACCGACTTATCCAATCAATCGAGCGACTACTAGAAAAAAATAAGTCGTCCGAGATTACGGGAAGGTTGTACTTGAAACAAAAAAATGACATCCATATAATCCAGAAAAAAGACATCATATTTATCGAAAGATCCGGGCGCTCAACGACCATTCATACAAAAAATGAACACGTTACTTCTTATTTAACATTAAATGAACTGGAGGGTGAATTGCGTGAACGTGATTTTATTCGCTCTCATCGTTCGTTCATCATAAATATTCATTTCGTTAAAAACTTTTCTTTATACGCAAAAAACTCCTATGTCGTTTCATTTGATGGTATAGAGGAAACAGCAATGATTACAAAGGATAAAGTGAAGTTTTTGCAGGAGTATTATTTTTAAAGGAGCGTTGTATTTGTGAAGCATATTTCCTTCATCCTACCTGTTCTACTGTTAACGGTACATTTGCTAATGCAAAAGCAACTTGTATCTTTACCTTTACATATTGCATTTGGTTTAATCATTGCTTTTGTTGTAGGTTTCCTATTCCAAAAGCAACTAAGAAATAATTATCGTAGAACGGATAGCTTACTATACATCGGTCAACTAATTGTTTTATCCCTTTATTATTGGAACAGTATGCCGAGTGTTATTCCGCTCTGCTTATTTATTTTAGTCGAGTTATATCGTATTTTTACGATGAAAGATTTGGAGAATGTTAAAAAACAGATTGGAAAGTTAATGGAGGAACAGGAGCAAGCCAATGAAACATTTAAGACTATACGTAGTGAGCGGCATGACTTTTTAAAACATATTTCCGCTCTTCATTTCACACTAGAGAAAAAGGATTATGAAGAAGCGAAACAGTATTTAGACGAGCTTGTTGGTACATATGAAGAAACCAACTTATCCATTAAAGGGGAAAAAGGGGTCATTGCCGGAATCCTGAATGATATGTACAGAAGAGCAAGAAATCTTAACATGTCTCCTTATTTCGATTTAGATGTTCCTATATCATCACTACCAATGAAAGATGTAGATATGGTGTCGCTCATTGGAAACTTACTCTCTAACGCGATTGATGCCTGTGAAGAATGGAAAGATGGGCGAGAACAAACACCGAATTTAGCGCTTGAATTTACGAAAAGAAGTGGCTTGTATATATTAGAATGCCGAAACAGTTCCCTACCCATTCCACCTTCGATATTGGATCAGCTCTACCATTCTTTTGGAGTAACAACCAAGGGAGAACAACATGAAGGCTTAGGGACAAAAATAATTCATGATATTATAAAATCTTATAACGGTTTTCTTGATTTTACATATAAAGATGAACAATTCACCGTCAAAATTAAAATACCAGCTGTTATAGAATGAACAATTATTTTGTTAGTGGATAGGTCTTAGAAAAGTCTTTATTCATTTTGTTTAGCACAAAAGTGTATTAACTCTGTGACTAATTAGGCTGGTCTATCAACTGTCACAGGCGCTCTATCTACCGTCGCAGGTGCTCTATGAACCGTGGATACGCTCTATCTACCGTCGATGGTGCTCTATGAACCGTCGATACGCCCTATCTACCGTCGCAGGTACTCTATGAACCGTCGATACGCTCTATCTACCGTCGATGGTGCTCTGTGAACCGTCGATACGCTCTATCTACCGTCGCAGGTGCTCTATGAACCGTCGATACGCTCTATCTACCGACAGTAGAAACCGAGCAATTCATTAGAATCGGTCGGTTTCTACGTTTTGTATCATTACTTTAAAGAAAAAATACTAATCGGTAGAAAGGTTAATAACGCCACGTCCAGTAGCAACGTCTTTATACTTATGTTATTCAAGACAGTTTTTCTTCTTTATAACGTTTCGTTGCAGGTGTTCTCCAATGACGCTTACCTAGTGAATAATCTGTTTCTACTAACCAATGTGTTAATGAAATTACCCACTTGGTTGATAGGAACCAAACAATCGCAGCCGCAATGACAGCTAAGCCAATAATATCTAAATTCTGTTCCAGCTGTAATAGATTCGCTTGCCGGATATATTGAATAAACAAGCCGTGTAGTAAATAAACATACATCGTCTGTTCTCCTAGATGTGTGAACGATAATCGCGTTCTCGGAACTAATGTTAAAGCAGCAAATGTCATTAATATAGCGATACTATATAAAATTGTACGAAAGATTCCTCCATAGATTGGCGCATCTAATTGCACATAGGGGGTGGAACCGAATAGCCACTGCGCTTGAATAGTTGGTGTGAAATAACTAACTGCAAAGATTGCTACAAGCACGATAATCGCTATCCATTTCCTGTTGATCGTTTGCATGCGGAATAATTTTTCTTTAGAAAACCAAAAACCCATTAAGAAAAATGGGAAAAACACAAACGTTCTTGATAAACTAAAGGTCTCGTTAATGAAAGGAACATAGCCGATTCCTATTCCTATACTAAACGCCAGAAAAATACCCCATTTTGCTGGAAAGCGTTTAAATAAAATGAGTAACAAATGCCAACAAAACAAGCTAACTAAAAACCATAATCCCCAGTGAGGATCTACAATAGAAGTATCCCATCCATTTTTACCAATACCATAAAAATATATTGTATAGAAAATATGAAAAATTACATATGGAAGAAGAATTCTTTTTACTAGTTTCAGAATATACAATTTTTTCCCGCTACCTTTAGCAAAGAATCCACTTACTAGAACAAATGCAGGCATATGAAATAAATAAATCCATTGATAAAGAACATCGGCTAATGGAATACTCGTTTTCAGCGGCTGGATAATATGACCAAAAACGACAAGAAAGATGAATAATAGCTTTGCATTATCAAAATAAGCTTCTCGTTGCATATATCTGTCTCCCTTTTCACCCTATTTCCTTCATCATACCCGGTTTCGAAATATGTAAAAAGCGAACAAACATATTGTTATTAGAATGTTAGCAAGCTGTCAAAGAGTTGTAATCACTGTAAAATTCCAAACAAAAGATGCCATACTCATTCGATTGAGTAGTGGCATCTTTAATAATTCTTTTAATGAAATTGGTTAATCCCATTCTTTTAATACGTTTATCACTTTTTTCCTTCTTGCCTGTAACAGTGTGTTCCCCTCCTGATCCATTCGTTGCTTTTGCCATTCATAGAAGCTTGCAAGACCTATTAGCGTAATCCCACCAATTAACAGATAGAACCACCATGGCATATTCCCCCAAAAAGGTCTCGTTTGTAACATCAAATTTAGCAGCAACACTCCGGCACCTACGAAGAAATAGGATTTTATCTTATAGTGCATCCCGGCTATTAAAGACAAGATTGATAAAACACCGACGATAATTGCATCATAAATTGTATTACTTTCTAAAGCATCTGAAACCAATACAGCCGCTACAACCAATAGAATGAACAACTGAATCTGTTTCATTACTTTTTTATGATGACTCCATACCTTTTTAGAAAGAAGGATTGTAATGATCAACAAAGGTAACACATTAAATTCTGCTTCTAATAACGTTGGAATGTTAAAGTTACCGATTAATGTGTAATAAATGATAAGACTGCTTAGTAAAGCCAACGTCTTAAACAAACGTTGCACTACAAGTAATTGGACACGGTGGATTTGTTGACTCAATAGTAACGTTAATAATACTGGAGCAGATATATCTATTAATAAATCGATTATAAAGTAATCGTGCTGGATCGAACTTGCTACAATCCAAGTGTAGAAAATATAAAATAATGAGAAGATGGAATACATGTCAACGCTCGTTTTCTCTATCTTCTCTGGATTCGTTAGCAAATGCGTATACTTCCAGCGACCTACTACCATTAATAACAAAGAAATACTTATTAAAATACTTACAATAACTTCTTCTGCATATGGTGCATCACTCCAAAAATAAAAGCTTACTATTAGCGGAATGAAATTGAAGTAATCCCATTTCCGGCGATGTAGTAAAACTAACGTGATGACTGTAAATAAAATTGAGATAGCGATAAATAATGCAAATGACGCACCAGCATTTAAATTAATGATTGTAAAGAGTATAAATGGAATCAAGTAAAAATCGATTCTATTTTTCCACTCTTTAGGTAGCACGAACCACACGATTAAAAGGATAATCGATGTAGCATTCAGTATATTGCTAAAAGTGTGTAACGCATCTAATTGATGATAATCTAGGATTACATCTAACAACAATGGGATAGTTAAGAACGATGCATAAAGGAATACTTTTTTCGCCCATTCTACTTTTACAATCATTGCACTGTAACCATATATGATCAGTGGAAGCAATAATACATAAGGGAAAATAGCTACATTATCTCCTCCAAAATGATAAGCAATATACGTATACAAAGAAAAGTATGGAAGTACAATATGACTTAGCCAGAAATAATACGGCTGAATTGCCTGATATTTTCTTCCGATTGTTTCATAGATTGCTAATAAGATAACTGGTGTTAGCAACGCATAATACGTATATGCTGCATAATCATATATTTCAAATGTTACTACGAAGGAATGATAGAGACAAATTGTCATAAAAGCTACTAACCCATATAGAAGGTTTACCTTCGTTTTCCTTGTTAAGAGAATGTACACGACGATACTTCCTATTAACAGGATAGGTGCAATGTATTTGCTGTGAAGCGGGTTATCTGTGAAATAGGTGACAAATAATAGCAGCAATCCAATCGAATACACTAGCTGCCCAATTGCAAAGGCACTAGTAGAAAATGTACCGCTCGTTCGTTTTCTTCTCCATAAATAGCTTATAAGAAGCATCCCGGACCCAATGAGCGCAAAATGGAAAGGGTATTTGAAGATCTCTCCATATATTGCGCTAGAATCACTCAGCACGTCATATAACGAAAGAAGAGAACCAGCCAGTGCTGCATTCAATACCCATAGTGAAAATTGGCTGTTCGTTTTTGTATGTATCAAGTACATCGTCCAACAGCTCAGTAAGAGTAGGAAGGATAGAACCAACCATTCAAACTGAACCATCGTAAAAAATAGCGCCCCTGACATCGTTACTAATGAAATAATAAATCCAGTTGTTTTAATTGTTCGGAACCATTTTGTCGCCTGTTTATAGTAAATATAATAAAACATAACAAGACCGATGCCGAATAAATAAATTTCAAAAAAATCGGTGCTGACACCCCATTCAGCATGAAAAATCCTCCAGCTCTGCAAGCCAGCGACTAGTATAAACAACGGAGATAAAACTCGAAATAAATGATGCTTCGTCTTATCTGCTAAATATAAGAAGTTTCCAGCGATAACTAAATAAGCAATAAACATCGTAATTGTCGGTTCATCTGCTCGAAGTATGATTCCCTGAATACTAATATAAATAAACGCTAAGAATGAAATAATAGCACTCGTCACTTGGAAAGCCTTTTGTAAAAAGGAATGATCTTTAAAATAAAATTGCAAGCCTAAATAAACGAATCCGATAATCGCGTACAGTATGAAATCTACCGATTGTAAGAAGCTATTCTCTACTAATTGATATACACCATACACAAATAATAGAGTAAAAACAAAATGATAGTTTCTCGACTGATAAACAAATATCATCGACAAATAGATAACTGCCGTTAGTAATAGGTTAAAACTGTAAAGTAGAGCATTTTCAAAGACGATCAACATAAGCAATGTACTTATAATCAAATTCGTTTGCGCAAAAATCGGGAGTTGTTTCGTAAATAAAGCGTATTTTTCTCTGTTTTGATATTTATGATAGGCGAATAATAACAAGCCATTGTATAGCATAATCCCTAAGTAAAAAACGTCAATTGGTGGATAAAAGGCAGCGAGAAGAAATCCAACTGCAATTGTCGACGTTAAATAAGAGAGCCATACAAACAATTTGTTTTGATGTTTGATTGCATTTCGTATGTATAATGGTAAACAAATAATAGCGGTAATTAATCCTAAGAGATATTTACCTTCACCTTCAATAGATAACCATTGGCCTAATAATTGATAAAAGCCGATACTAACGACTACAATGGGGAGGAATAAGCTTCCTAATACTAGAAAAGCAAATGCAGTTTTTTCAATTTTTAAGAATCGTCCTGCAATATAGCTTGTTACAAAAAAGAAACCTGCCACCAAACCGATCGATAACGTTTTTGCGAGAGCTGTCATGTTGTCCCAGTTTGAAGTCGCCACTACTAATCCACTTATGAGGATCATAATAACGCCAATCATGAGGGCCCATGTAATATTTCTTTCTCGTAATTTTTCCGGAGACTTTTCCGGTTTCTTAGGTTTTTCGATTTGTTGCTTGGTAACCTGCTGCTGAGATATCGATGGTGTAGTTGGTTGGTTTATATTTTCAGACTCTAGTGATGTCGTTACTGGTTCCTCTTTTGTTTTCAGTGACACATCTTTTTCTGACATAGAAGGGATTGGTTTCTCTTCATTTTCTAAAGAACCATAGACCGATGTGGAATACGTCTCGTACATTCGTTGAATTGCTTTCGCTTGCTGGTCGGTAAGATACTTATGTTGATACATCTTCACAAGTTCTTCTTCAAATATTTTCTTACGTTCCGCTTGCGTATATTTTTTCTCCATAGTAACCTCCTTACTTTCGTTTATAAAGCACAGCTTCTTTACATTACTTTTATTCATTCTTTCCATCTTCTAAAATATACCATATAATCCAACACTTTTGAGCATATTTTTTGAAGGGTATTTTATCAACCGTAGCAGCATCGGTTATTGACAGTACATTTGTTTTCTATTAATTTAGGTATATAGAGATTGCAATCGGGGATGGTTCGCATAGGAAGGGAAGAGGGATTTGAAAAAGCTTGAAAATTGGGTGCCCATAATTATTTTTATTGTCTTTGTTAGTATAGCTGGTTTTTCACTTTATAAATTTTTTAGATATGGAGAAATAGATGGTGCAGGGATACTATTTAGCTTTATCATCGTGTCTTATTTCTTTAATTATCTTAATTGGGGTAACCATCATGGTGGTAAGGCAGAAGACGAAAAAGAAAAATCAATCGAAGCGAAAAGCACGAAAGCAAGTTATTTTATACTCATGATTTTAGCGGGATTAACACTTTTTATATCAGAAGGTGTTTCTAATTTAAGTGAGATGGAAAATTATCCATTGTTAATTGTCGTAGGTTTAACGTTTATAACACTTCCCATTACCGAATATGTTTATAAAAGAAAGTTAAAATAATAATCGATAATAGGAAAAGGACATACCAAGGTTTTATCTGCTGGTATGCCCTTTTGTGCTTTTTATAAAGTTTTAATCAAAGTCAATCGCCCATGCGCCATTACGGAAAATCGGTTCACTCGTACCATCCTCCATAATACCGTCAATGTTCATATCAGCTGAACCAATCATAAAATCTTCGTGAACAATACTATCATTAACACCGTGCTTATCCATTTGTTCCTCGTTCATTTCAGATCCATTTTCTATATTCGTCGGATACGCCTTACCTAAGGCTAAATGACAGGATGCATTTTCATCAAATAATGTATTATAGAAAACTTTTCCTGATTGAGAAACAGGCGACTCATGGGGAACAAGTGCTACTTCACCTAAACGTGCCGCACCATCATTATCCGCATTAAGAAGTTGCTTCAATGCTTCTTCGCCTTTTCCGCATGTATATTCGACTACTTTCCCATCCTTAAATGTAAGGGTAAAATCTTCAATTAACTGACCTTGGAAGCTTAATGGCATCGTGCTTGCTACGGTACCATTCACACCGTACTTATGTGGCATTGTAAAGACTTCCTCAGTTGGTATATTTGGATTGAATGTTACACCGTCTGCTGCAACAGCTGCACCACCATGCCAAATATGTCCCTTTGGTAGTTCAATTGTTAAATCTGTGCCTTCTGCTTTATAATGTAATTTTGTATAGCTTTTCTTATTTAAATATTCACGCGCTTGGCGTAAACGTTCATTATGCTGTTTCCACTCTTCTACTGGGTTGTCTTTATCTGTTCTAGAAATACGGAAAATTTCTTGCCAGAGTGCATTTACAGCTTCTTCTTCAGACAATTCAGGGTAAACTTTTTCTGCCCATCCAGAAGTTGGGTAACCAATAATAGACCAACGTGCAAGGTCGTTCATCATATAATTACGATAGTCTTTCAGTGCAGTAGAGCTAGCTTTCGTGACAGCGGAAACTTTCTCTGGTTGAACCCCGTTTAGTAAATCAGGATTTTCTCCATAGATACTTAAAATCGCGTAACCGTCTTTAGCCATACTTATTAATGCATTCTTGCGCCATTCTGGAAATACCTCTAGTACTTCCATAGGTGCATTTTCCATTTTTAATAACGTGAGTTCATCATCTTTCCATTCGATATGTACATTCTTTGCGCCTAACTCATATGCTTTCTTTGTTACAATACGTACAAATGCGGCAGCTTCTACTGGAGCATTAATTAGTAGTCCTTGACCTTCTTGTAAATTAACTCCTACCTTTAAAGCTAGCTCGGCATGTTTTTGTAAATTTTCCTGCATGTTTAAAACTCCCTTCTAGCGTTACTTACTAGTTTATGCTACTTTATTCTATCCAAATTGAAAAGAAAAAAGGTTGAAACTGACATTATGTGAAGGAGTTTTAATAATCTTAGCGTCTGTTAGGGGATCTATCCAGGTTGAGCGGGATCTATCTGGAGTGGAATTGGTCTATCGAGAGTCGAGCGGCTTCTATCTAGAGTGAGGTTGGTCTATCGAGAGTCAAGCGGCTTCTATCTAGAGTGAGGTTGGTCTATCAAGAGTCGAGAGACTTCTATCTAGAGTGAGGTTGGTCTATCAAGACAAAAAACAACCTGCAAAGGATACTGCAGGTTGTTTTGCTCTAATTAGATATTTACATCTGTGTTGACTAATTTTTTATCGTTATATTTCTCTGTATTTAAATTTTTCATTTTCTTAGACGTTAATACACCAGATAAAATTGAGCCATTCACATTTAATGCTGTTCGACCCATATCGATTAGTGGTTCAACAGTAATCAAGATACCTGCCAAAGCAACTGGAAGGTTCATCGAAGATAAAACGATTAGAGCGGCAAATGTTGCTCCCCCACCTACTCCAGCAACTCCAAATGAACTTATCCCAATAATTAAGATTAGTGGAATTAAAAATCCTAGTGATAATGGATCGATACCTTGGCTTGGTGCAATCATAACTGCGAGCATTGCAGGATAGATTCCCGCACATCCATTTTGCCCCATTGTTGCTCCGAATGAAGCTGCCATATTTGCTGTTCCACTATGAACTCCAAGATTTTCACGCTGTACTTGAATGGTTAATGGAATCGTCCCCGCGCTTGAACGAGAAGTAAACGCAAAACTTAGTACTGGCAATGCTTTTCTAACATAAAGAAAAGGATTTAGTCCAGATACTGCTAAAAATACTAAGTGTAGAACAAACATAACAAGAAGAGCTACATACGATGCACCTACGAATTTTCCAAGCTCGATGATTCCCGCTACGTTCGTTTGGGCAACTGTATTGGCCATTAGCGCAAGAATACCATATGGAGCTAATCGTAAAATAATCGTTACTAATCTCATAATTACCGCATAAAAAGCATTCACGATTTCAACAAATTTTTCCGCTTGTTCTGGCTGTTTTCTTCTCACACCTAATAAAGCAATACCTATTAATATGGAGAAGACAACTACTGCTATAACAGAGGTTGCACGTTCGCCAGTCATATCTAAAAAGATATTTGATGGAATAAACTCAAGAATTTTTTGTGGAGTAGATAATCCTTCAACAGTTCCTAGACGCTCTTCTAAGTCTAGTCCACGTTGCTCTTCCGCCTCACCCATCTCAATTTGTGAAGCATCTAAATTAAAGATAGAAGCACTTGCAACTCCAATCCCTGCTGCAATCATTGTCGTAACAATTAATATTCCAATAATCCATGCGGACATTTTCCCTAGATCCGTTGATTTTTCTAAATTAATAATAGACTGAATAATGGAAACCATTACTAGTGGGATAACGATAACCATTAATAGTCGAATGTAACCTCGACCGACGATATTATACCAATCCGTCGTGTTCGTAACTATTTGGGAATCAACAGAATAAATGATTTGGAGCAAGGCACCTAAAAGAATACCTAATCCTAGCCCAACGAATACTCGCTTACTAAATGAGAAATGCTTACGTTGCATATAGAACAAAACACCAATAAAAAGAAATAAAACAATAATATTTATAAGAACAAGAAAATTATCCATTTGTAAACCTCCCTTTAATCCGATAAGAATACTTGAATATAGTACTATCCTTGCGTGGAGAAGTCAATCATTCAGCTTACTCCATTTCTGTTAACTTTACCCTTTTCCTTATTAATATATATTGAAACCAACTATATACTATTCAATAAATACAAAAATCCGAACTAAAGGAAGTAATCATTCCTATAAGTTCGGATTATTAACCTGCTTATTATAGTGTTTCTGCTTTTTTAGCAGTTTTTCCGGATAAGAACCATCCACCAACAGCTAGGACTAACAAGATTGTCCAGAA
This sequence comes from Gracilibacillus halotolerans, assembly GCF_014206945.1. GTDB lineage: Bacteria > Bacillota > Bacilli > Bacillales > Amphibacillaceae > Gracilibacillus > Gracilibacillus halotolerans. Next base: position 57,188 of record NZ_JACHON010000007.1, on the reverse strand, counting down.
AATTAGTTTCCATGCTGTACTATGTGGAAATTGTTCATCAATAAGTTGTAGGTTAGGGTGTCCTAGCGTAATAACAGCTAATTTTACTCCTACCCACATAACAATTAAGTATGCCGTCGTTTCAAGTCCTGGTCTTTGAACAAGTAATTTAGTAAACCATGTTGCCGCGAACTTAATTAATATTAATCCAGCAATTCCTCCAAGGACGACAATGACAAACTGACCAACATCCATTCCACCGAAATTTCCAAGGCCTGTTGGTGTCAATGTAACAGCAAGTGTCACTGCAGCTAAGATAGAATCAATCGCAAACGCTAAGTCAGCAATTGCAATTTTACCAACTGTTCCCCAAAAGCTGTCTCCACCTTTTAGATTTGTTCCGTCTTCTTGCTTTTTCTTAATAAATTTGTCATAGAGGTGCTTCAATCCTAAATAAATTAAGTAAGCTGCTCCAATTGCTTGTACTTGCCATACTCCAACGAGGAATGAAATAGCAAATAACGCTAGAAAACGGAATAAGAAAGCAAGCATAATACCATAGCTAATTGCTCGATTCTTTTCCTTATCCGGTAGGTGTTTCGCCATTACTGCTAGTACTAACGCATTATCCGCAGATAAAATACCTTCTAAACCAATTAATATTAATAATGTCCAACTATATTCTAATACAAGACTCCACTCCAAATTCCCTAGCCCCTTTCTCTTTCCTATCATTATCATTATCGTTACTAGTATTCGAAATCTATTTTTCGCTGTTGAATCAATATTCATAGCACAACAAATTCATTGACTAGAAATTTATCCAAATAACAAAAAAACGAATACCAGTCCACCTTGGTATTCGCCCCAAATAAAAAAGAGACCTCTACCAATAGTGGTAAAGGTCTCGCTAACAACGTAGAGTTGCCAATGATGCCGGAGATTTTCTCTCGTAATGACGACACCAATTGTACAGCTACTCCCCTTTATAATACTTATTAAGAATAGCGGAAAAAGCGAATTATGTCAACGAGCTATTTAGATATTTATCCTTTTTCTACATATTTAATAGTTGAAACAGACCGTTCTTTATTTCAGAATGCTAGCAATTCGCTCTTCTACTTCTTCCTGAATTGTTTTAATTAAGGCTTCACTATCATCTTTACTATCTGTCTTTACGCCGAAGTAGCTTTTAATTTTCGGTTCTGTACCCGAAGGTCGGAAGCAAACCCATGCTTCATTCTCAAGCAAGAACTTCATTACATTTTCTTTAGGCAGTGTAATATCTTCGCTTTTTTCTTCAAGAGGTAAATAGCGTTCGCTTGTTTGATAGTCCTCAACAGCTACGATGTTTAGACCAGCTAAATTGGTAAACGGACGTTCTCGAATATCCTCCATAATCGTGGCTATTTGTTCTGCTCCTTCTTTACCTTTAAGCGTAAGTGAATTCATTTTTTCTACATAAAAACCATGCTTTTCATAGAGAGTATCTAATGCTTCGAGTAACGTCTTTCCTTGTTGTTTCCAATAATGTGCTACTTCACATGCTGCAACAGCTGCTTGAACAGCATCCTTGTCACGGACAAAATCCCCAATTAAATAGCCATAGCTCTCCTCATAACCGAATAGAAAATGCTCATGTGTTAATTCAAATTGTTTAATTTTCTCACCGATGAATTTAAACCCTGTTAGCGTATCAATTGTTTCAACTCCATAATGCTTTGCAACGGCTCGGCCCATTTCTGTCGTAACAATTGTTTTGATTACTTTTCCGTTTGTTAGATTTTCTGTTTGGGAAAGTGTGTAATCAAGTAATAACGTACCTAACTGATTCCCTGAGAGCACTTGATAAGCGCCGCTTGCGTCTTTTACCGCTACACCTAATCTATCTGCGTCTGGATCCGTTCCTATTAATATATCTGCATCTACTTTTTCTCCCAACGCAATCGCCATTTCGAATGCTTGATGTTCTTCTGGATTCGGCGAGCTAACGGTAGAGAATTCCGGATCTGGCTTCGCTTGTTCTTCTACTACATGAATGTTTTGAAAACCCATTTGCTGTAAGCCATCCATGACCGGATAATAAGCTGTTCCATGCAATGGTGTAAAAACAATTTCTAATGTTGACTCGTTGACCGCTTGTTTTTGAATCGTTTTTAACTGTTCAAGGTACGCTTTATCAACATCTTCACCAATCCATTCGAGAAGATTGCTTTCAAGTAGCTCTTCTTCATTTTTAACTAAAATGTCTAATTCTCTATCAATTTTGTTAACTTCATTAATAATTGCTTCCGCTTCTTCCAATGGAGCCTGTCCACCATCTTCATTGTACACTTTAAAACCGTTATATTCAGGTGGATTATGACTTGCAGTTATCATAATTCCAGCTGCTGCCTGTAAATGTCTAACAGCAAACGAAAGTACAGGGGTTGGACGTAGAGATTCAAATACATAGGCCTTTACACCTTCAGCACCCAATACCTTTGCTGATTCTACTGCAAACTCCTTCGACATATGTCGTGAATCATATGCGATTGCGACTCCACGTTTTTCTGCATCATTCACGTTTGATTTTATGTATTTTGCTAAGCCTGCTACAGCTTTACGTATCGTATAAACATTCATTCTATTCGTACCTGGTCCTAGTATGCCTCGCATACCTCCAGTACCGAATGATAAATTTTTATAAAAAGCATCCTCTAATTCCTTATCATTACCTTGGAGCTCTTCTAATTGTTTCCTCAAATCTTTGTCTAGAGCTGTGTGTTTTGTCCATTTTTCATATGTTTCTTGCCAAACCATAAAAATGTATCCCCCTTTAACAAGCAATGTTTCCTATATAGTATCATAAAGAGACAACGGTTTCTATTCATGCTTTACCTTAATGTTCCAATTAAAAATTGTTCTATGATAGAATAGTAATATTAGAAATAAGTTGTAGAAAGTTGGGATGGCTTTGTTTGATCGGAAAATTAATCGTATTCTAGTAACGCTTATATTAACCTTTGGCTTAGTCTACTTAATCTATTTAACACGCTTTATTTTTGAGCCAGTTTCTGCTTATTTAGCAGCCATTGCTGTGCCAATTATAGGTGCAGGGATTATCTTCTATGTGACGAATCCACTTGTTGATTGGTTGGAAAAGAAAAAGATCGCTAGAATTTGGGGAACTTTAATCGTCTTCTTCCTAATTCTCTTAGTGCTTGCGTTATTTGTTCTCTTTATTGCTCCAACCGTCCAAGGCCAATTCACGAATTTTACTGATAGTGTTCCAAAGATGGTCGATTCAACAGAAAAAATCATTGATATGTGGCAGGAAAGGCAGTTTATAATTCCTCAACAGGTCGAAGATACAATAAACAATATCCTTGATCAACTTGGAAATTCAGCTGATGTCATTACTGCCGGAATCATTAATACGATTGGACAAGTTTTCAGTTTTGTCTTTTCCTTTTTCTTAATACCATTTTTCTTATTCTTTATGTTAAAGGATGGACACAAATTTGTTCCTTTTATAACGAAGTTTTTAAAGCCAACGCAAGCAACAAGCTTTAAAAAGCTTACATCTGAAGTAAACAATACGCTGTCCTCCTTTATACAAGGTCAATTTATCGTTAGTATTTGTGTAGGGACGATGCTTTATATTGGTTACTTAATAATAGATTTAAATTATTCATTATCTTTAGCTTTATTCGGTTTAGTAATGAATTTCATCCCATTTATTGGACCATTTCTATCTGCTGTACCTGCAGTAATTGTTGGCTTTTTCCAAGATCCAATAATTGCACTATGGGCGATTGCAGTCATGGTTGTCGCACAGCAAATTGAAAGTAACTTTATTTCACCGAACATTATGGGCCGTGCCCTATCACTACACCCACTAACTGTTATTACACTTATTCTTGCAGCGGGAGGAATTGCAGGTTTTCTAGGTGTGCTTTTCATCATTCCAGCTTATGCAGTCGTGAAAACCGTAATTGCTCATTTCTATGATGAGTGGAAAAAAAGACAGCCTGAAGACGACACACCTATTTTATAGCCAATATTAAACCCCTTACTAGCATTAGCTAGTAAGGGGCTTTTCATTTACTCTCCAACTATTTCTTCGATTTCTTGCTCAAGCTTATCTAAGATTGCTCCATCTACTCTTGATACTTCTTCACGATAGAAGTCACGTACACCCATGGACGCTTCTTTAAATTCTGCTAATTCTTCTTCTGATAATTCTACTACTTCTGTTCCACTTTCCTTAATTACTTCTAAGAAATGCTCGTTTTGAGATTTTTGCTCTTCGAATATCCAATCTTGCATATCTTCAACTGTCTCTACCACTAATTGTTGATAATCTTCACTAAGACCTTCAAACCAGTCCATATTTACGGTCGTTGTTGCAACATAGTTATTATGACGAGATAGTGTCATATAGTCTTGCACTTCATTGAAAGATGCATCTGCAATAAAGAAGATTGGGTTATCTTGACCATCTACTGTTCCATTTTCTAGACCAGTGTATAAGTCTCCCCAGCTCATCGTTTGTGGTGTACCACCATAAGCTTTCCACGCTTCCTCTTGTAGCTTCGTTCCTTGAATTCTCATTTTAAAATTCTCAAAGTCAGCAACAGAAGTTACTGGCTTGTTACTAGTCCACATCATGAAACCTTCTGTCCAGAAAGAAAGTGGTTTTAAACCAATTTCCTCATATTGTTTCACTAAATCTACATTAATAGCTTCACTCTCGTTTAAGATTTTGTGTGTTTCTTCTACACTATCAGGGAATAGATAATGCAATCCAAAGATCTGACTTTCTTGAATCGTATTACCAATGAATCCTGGAGAAGTTACCGCTAATTGAACCGTATTTTCTTGTAGTGCTACAACGTTATCTGTCTCAGTACCTAGACCACCAAATTCATAAGTAGTTACTGTTACATCACCATCTGTCTTTTCTTCAATACGTTTTTTAAACTCGTTCGCATATGCCATTTGTACTTGCTCGCCTGTCTCTTCTGTAATGAATAGCCATTCAGCAGATGAACCAGTATCGGCGTTGTCGCTATCTCCGTTGTCTGAATCTCCGTTGTCTGAATCCCCATTTGAAGAATCGCCACCCCCACAAGCTGCAAGAACCAAACCTACTGCTAATAATAATACGAATAAAACAGAATACTTTTTGTTAAAAATAATGATTACCTCCTATAATTTTGTAAAAATTTATATTTAGCTTTCCGCTATAATAAAGCGAGAGAAAGCTGTGGAAACATAATTAACAATACAGAAATTCCAACTAAGATAGCGATATATGGAGGGGTTCCTCGAATAACATCCATATACGGCCGATTAAACACAGCACTGGCGGTAAATATATCGACTCCAAATGGCGGAGTTGCTGATCCTAGTGCCGCTTGGAACGTAATAATAATACCTAAATGTATTGGATCTACACCTACTTGAGCAGCAATCGGCGCAAAGATTGGTGTTAGTACTAGAATAACTACTATCGGGTCCACAAACATACATCCAATAAAGAAAAAGATTGTAACAATTATTAAAACATATGTTGGGCTTGGATCTGCTCCTAACACTGCATCTGACAGCAGTTGAGGAATTCGCTCTAAATTTACAATATAAGTGAAAACTTGACCACCAGCTACCAAGATAAAAACGGCTGAGGTTACAAGTCCTGTAGAGAGTGCAATACTTGGTAGTTGCTTAATATGCACCGAACGGAATATAAACACTTCTAAAATTAGTGCATATAATACCGAAATCCCTGCTGCTTCTGTTGCAGAAAACCAACCCATGTAAATACCGCCAATTATTAAAATCGGAAAGCCTAACGGTAAAGCTGCTTTTCTGAATAGTTGCAATCTTTTTTTCCAAGTAGCTCGATCCGCTAACGGAATGTTCTTGATTTTTGCATAAATCACGCTATAAATCGTAAATGCTAAAAATACGATTAAACCCGGAATAATTCCCGCGATAAATAAATCTCCAATAGACTCCCCTGCAGCTAAACCATACATGATTAGCCCTATACTTGGCGGAATAAGTAAAGCGACATCACTTGCGTTTATAATCAAAGCCATCGCACTTGAGTCTTTGTAGCCTACCTTTAACAAACGCTCACGCATTGGCTTACCAATTGCTACAACCGTAGCCTGTGTGGAGCCAGAAATCGCTCCAAACAACGAACACGCAGCTGCAGTTGTTACCGCATAACCGCCTCGTAAATGTCCTACAAAAGCACCGATGAAATCAAGTAATCGGCGAGAGGTTTTCCCAGCTGTCATAATATCAGCTGCAAAAATAAACAAAGGGACACAGAGTAATTGGTAGGATTCGATACCTGTTACGAGCTGACCAATCATAATGGAGGGACTAATATCAAAAGTTGTGTAGCCTAATAAAACTACTACAAAGGGTGCTATGATTAGTGGGATCATCATCGGGAAATTTAACACAAGCAAAACAATCATTACTATTAATAACGTCGTTATCATTTCATTATCCTCACTTTTCCCCTATTAAATCTGCATTTCATCTTCAATATTTCTATCTTCTGGTTTTATATCATTGTAGTCTAACGCGTCTGTACCAATGTAAACTTCTTTGTTCATGATATTCACTAAGAAGTTTCTTACGTACTGAATACCACCCATAATAAAACCTATCGGTATAAACATATACATCAAATATGTAGGTATTCCTAAATTCGTTGTTGTTGTTCCTCTTCCATATTCACCAGATACATAATCAAATGAGATGTATGCAAGAGTAAATAGTACGACCGACGTAACCAACGGGATTAAAATTGCCATCCCTTTTCTTATTTTTTTTGGTACAAGATCATAGAGGGCTGACATACTAATATGTCGACCTTTCCTTGCAGCATAGCTAATGCCCATAAATGTAGACACAACAACAGCAAACTTCGCTACTTCGGCATGAAATAGAATACTTGGACCAAAGAATTGTCGACTGATTACATTTGCACAAACCATAAGTGCAATGACGATAATAGAGGCACTTAATATAAACTCTTCTATTTTTAATACTGCTTTATCAAGCCAACTGAAGAACTTCAAGCAAATTCCATCTCCTTCCCGACTACTTCACAAAAAGACTCAGCTTGCATTCTGGTGTAAGTAACGTCGATTTCTAAAAGACTATGATACTTACTATCTATGCGAAAAAATTCTGTCTAATTCGCCGAATAAAAAATTTACTAGCACCAATTGTTGCTAAACTCCATACAAGTTACATTCACCACTTCTTGTATCAATATTAGGAGCAATTCCCACATCAGCTTCGTTCTACTATACCGAATCGAACCTGATGAGAAAAAATTCTTCAAAAAAAGTGCTAGTTAAAATGTTACAGAATTGTTGCAAAGCACACAATTTCACTTACCCGTTGAATTCTCCGATTAAACCACAAATTCTAAAATGATGTAAACGAGACTGAATTTAATGGAGAGTTTGAAGCATATCCTCCCACATAATCACGAATGCTCCAAATTTGATGTTATGTAATTTTTTCCATAAGCATATTCCATTGGTAGTGAGGAAGGAATCCATTTCATGATACAATGAAGTTAGCTATTAAAGATGGAGGTTGTTTTATAAATGAATAGAAAAGAAATTGAACGAGAAATAGAGGATTTAAAAGCAGATCATATGCGTTTATCTGCCGATATGGAAAAGTTAGTGTACGTGAAGTCAAATACTCATTTTACAGAGCTAGAATTGGAACGATTGGAAAAGGAAATATCAGACTTAAGAAAAAAACTACAGTCAATGAACGAAGAAGACAAATAGGATAATGGATAGTAAAACTAAAGCCGAACTACTTTGTAAAAAAGCGTTCGGCTTTAGTTGTATACATCAATCAAATGTTATCGCCCATTCACCATTACGAAAAATAGCATCCGTTGTTCCATCTTCGTTTTCTCCATCGATGTTTAAATCCGCGGACCCTATCATGAAGTCAACATGTGTTAAACTGTCATTCACTCCATGTTGGTCTAATTCTTCCTCACTCATAGAAGAACCACCTTCTAAGTTCGTTGGATACGCTTTTCCTAATGCTATATGGCAAGAAGCATTTTCATCGTATAGTGTGTTATAGAATATTAAATTGGATTGGGAGATTGGTGAAGAGTGAGGAACAAGTGCTAACTCACCTAATCTTTTTGCTCCTTCATCCATTTCAAGTAACTGCTTTAACGTGTCATAGCCTTTCTCAGCTTCAAAATCAACAACCTTACCGTCTTTAAACGTTAAACTAAAACCATCAATAAGGTTTCCACCATAAACAAGTGGTTTTGTCGCTGTAACTTTTCCGTCTACCCCATATTTATGTGGAACAGTGAACACTTCTTCTGTAGGCATATTAGGGTTAAATGGCTGACCATCTGGAGTTTTTGCAGCTCCTCCCTTCCAAATATGCCCCTTAGGTAGTTCAAAACGAATATCTGTACCTGCGGATTGGAATCTTAGTGCCTTAAATGCTTTCTTATTCAAATATTCATGTGCTTTTCGCAACGTTTCATTGTGTTTCTCCCAAGCACCAATCGGATCCTCTTTATCTACACGAACAATTTTAAAAATTTGCTCCCATAAGCTTTCGATTGCCTCTTCCTTCGATAAATTAGGAAATATCTTTTGCGCCCACTCTGCAGTTGGTATGGAAATAATCGACCAACGAATACGATCATTCATCGTATATTGGCGAAACTCTTTCATTGCCTCTGCATTTGCTTTATTAAATCTCCCAACTTTTTCTGGATCAATATCTTTTAATAAATCTGGGTTAGTTGAGCGTATTGATAACAGCGCAGCACCATCTTTAGCTAAATCAAGGTTCTTATCAATTTGCCATTGGGGGATATTTGTAAGTTCCTCCGTAGAAACATGTTGAAATTTCAAGAGATTTAGTTCATCGTCTGACCAATTAATATGAACATTTTTTGCTCCTAATTCATATGCCTTTTTCACTACTATTCGCGTGAATTCTGCTCCTTCGATTGTTGAGTTAATCATTAATACTTGATTTTCTTGTAAGTTAACACCCGTTTTTAATGCTAATTCTGCATACTTCTCCATCCATTTTGGATTCGCCATTTTATACGTCCTCCAATTCTTCTACTAAAAGGGAAAGCTCTTCCCATCGTTCCATTTTGAGCTCTAGTTGCTTCTCTAACTCTTTTTGTTTTTCGAAAAGTGGCTGGATGACTTCCATATCACTGCCCGCCTCCACAATTGCCTGCTGTGTAATCTCTAATTCTTCTTCTAATTCTGTTATTTCATCTTCAATCGTTTCCCATTCTTTTTGTTCCATATAAGATAGTTTCTTTTTCTTCGGTTTCGGGCGTTCTATTACTGACTTTGTTTTTGGTGTTTCTTTTTCTTGTACTGTCACTTGTTCACGATACTCACTATAATTCCCATAAAAATGCTCCCATTTCGTAGAAGCAGAAGCTATTAACAATTGGTCTACTGTCTTATCAAGGAAGTATCGATCATGTGAAACCGTAATTACGACACCAGGAAAAGAATCTAAATAATCTTCTAAAATTGTTAACGTTTCTGTATCTAAATCATTTGTTGGCTCATCAAGCATTAATACATTAGGCTCTTCCATTAAAACGGATAATAAATAAAGTCTTCTTTTCTCTCCACCAGATAACTTATGTACATATGTCCATTGCTGAGATCTTGGGAATAAAAAGCGTTCTAACATTTGCTCAGCTGTAATAACGTCGCCACTCGTCGTATGAATTACCTCTGCTACATCCCGAATCACATCAATTACTTTTACCGAATCATCTAGTAACATATGATGCTGTGTATAGTAGCCAATTTTCACTGTTTCCCCAACCTCTATAGTCCCTTTATCTGGTTCTTCCAAGCCTGCTAACAGTTGGAGCAATGTGGTTTTCCCAGTTCCATTTGGTCCGACAATACCGATCCGATCACCTGGCTTTAGTAATAGATTTAAGTCTTCGAATATTAGCTTACCTTCATAGCTCTTTGATAAGTCTTTCACTTCCATTACTTTCTTTCCTAAACGCTTGGATCCTGCATCAAACGAGATACTAGACTTTTGTGTGTCAAATGTTTCTTCTTGCATCGCTTGTACTCGTTCAATTCGAGCTTTCTGTTTGGTCGTTCGTGCCTTAACTCCCGCTTTTAACCAAGCTACCTCTGTTTTTAAGATATTTTTATGCTTTTGTTCAGCTACTAGTTCTTGGTGTTCTCTTAAAGCCTTCTGTTCTAGAAAATGCGTATAATTGCCTTCATATGTATAAAGATTACCTTTATGAAGTTCAAATATACGGTTTGTTACTCGATCAAGAAAATAACGATCATGTGTAACTAATAAGAGGGCGCCGCGATAATGAGAGAGATGCTCCTCTAACCATTCAATCGTATCACTATCTAAATGGTTCGTAGGCTCATCCAGGATTAATAGATCCGTTGGTTGGATAAGTGCTTTAGCTATCGCCACCCTTTTTTGCTGGCCACCAGATAATTCGCCCAAACGTTTCGTGTACGATGGGACACCAAGCTTTGTTAAAATCGTTTTCGCTTGGGTCATCGCATCCCAAGCATCTAATTCATCCATTTTTTCTTGTGCTTTCCATAAATTTTTTTGCAGTATGGAATCGTCAGGAGAGGTTTCCAGCTCGGCTACTGCTTGCTCATAAGCTCGCAAAGCTTGCATGATATCTACCTCACCATAATAAATGTGATCAAGAACAGACTGATCACTGTTTAGTTCTGGACTTTGGTCAAGATACGCCACCTCATAATCATTAGGGTGTATTAATTCGCCACTATCCGCTTCATCGACTTGCGCTAGAACTTTTAACAGAGAAGATTTACCGGTACCGTTTACTCCGATTAAACCAATCCGTTCGCCTTCCATAATAGAAAAGGAAATTTTATTAAATAAAACCTTTTCCCCATATGTTTTTACTAAATTCTCTACTCTTAAACCTCGCATTGTAGTTCGGTCCTTTCTCTGCATATGACTAGTATCGTTAATAGACAAATTAGAAGTGATAGTTTTTCCCATAAAAACTCGCTCTATAAAATGGGAGAAATTAAGCGAGCCATAGCCTCCTTAATTCGGATCCAAATCGAGCGTTCTTGGTATTTTTCATAAGTTAATTCTGTAGAGACCTCTAAATCTTTTTCAAATTCATCTACTAGCATCTCTGCAAGTGTTTCATTATATAAGAAAGCATTCACTTCAAAGTTAAGACGAAAACTTCTCATATCAATATTTGCTGTACCAACAGATGCAATTTGGCTATCTACAACGATCATTTTGGCATGGAGAAATCCATTTTCATAGATAAAGGCTCTAGCTCCTGCACGTAATAAGTCACCAATGTAGGAATATGTAGCCCAATAAACAAAAGGATGGTCCGGTTTGTTTGGTATCATTACCCGTACATCGACACCTGAAAGTGAGGCAATTTTCAATGCATCAAGTAGGCTATCATCGGGAATGAAATAAGGTGTTTGAATGTAAACATATTCTTTCGCTGACATAATCATTTTAATGTAGCCATGTTTAATTTGTTCATAATCAGAATCCGGTCCACTAGATACAATTTGCATTCCAATGTCCCCAGCATTTTTTGCTGCATAATATCTCTCTTCATACTCGATATCATTCCTTGACGCTTGATTCCAATCCAAAATAAAACGTGTCTGAAGTTGCTGGACAGCTGAACCTTCTAACCTTAGATGGGTATCTCGCCAATATCCAAATTTCTCATCAATACCTAAGTATTCATCTCCAATATTAAAACCACCGATATAACCAATTTCCCCATCAATAACTACGATTTTACGATGGTTTCGATAATTGATTTTCAGATTGACTTTTGGAATTAAAGGAGGAAAGAAACCTTCCACCTCGGCTCCAGCTATTTTCATCTTTTTTATTAGTCTCCGACTTAAACGTCTTGACCCCATGTCATCATATAAAAACCTTACTTCTACGCCTTCCATTGCTTTCTTGATTAGTAATTCCGCTAATCTTTTTCCTAAATTATCGGAACGAACGATATAATATTGTAAATGAATATGGTCTGTTGCGCTTTCGATATCTTCCATTAGATTTTCAAATTTACGTTTACCATCTGTGAGAACTTTCACATCGTTATTTTGCGTATAGATTGCATCATTGTTCCGTAAATGCAAATAGATTAAATCAGCATAAGGTACCATTCTCTCATCATTTAAGTAAAAATCCTTATTTTCTAGTTCTCTTAGCTGATGTTGAACAGCTGTTTTTACACCTAACTTCGCTTTCGTATCCCATGTAAAGATACGCTTATTACTCAATTTCCTGCCAAATATAAGATATAAAATAAATCCGAGTACTGGGATAAACGTTAAAACCATAATCCATGCCCATGTAGAAGTGGGACTTTTACGCTCTAGGAAAACAATTGTTAAAGATAAAATTATATTAAACAATAAAATAATGCTTATGATAAATTGAGTTATTACCAACAACAGTCCCCCCTTTCTTCCTATATATCTACTCTTAATATAGCATAATCACTTGTTAAATATCGAATAAGAGAGCGTAGACAGCCTGTTTCTATAGGCTGCCTATTCGTTAACCAATTAATCCTCTATTTCTAGTCGATAATTCGAATTTTTATCTTTCGGTCCTTTTATGATTAATTGTCCATTATTAAATTGCGCGGATGCTGTCTTTCTATTTACAGAAAAAGGGAGTCGGACTGTTCGTTGATTATGATGAACCTTTCTTTCTCGATAATAATATTTTTGCATTTTGTCTTCTGTTTTTGTATCTTCTTGATGTCGCACTTTAATCGTAATTTCATTTCCATGTAATCGTAAATCTAACTGGCTTTTCTTTACTCCGGGCAAATCAGCCGTAACGTACCATTCATCATCTGTTTCATAAATATCTACTGGAATCTTGCTAAAATTGGACTTTGCTTGTTCAAAAAAATCATCTATTTTCCTCATAATATTATTATTGTCTGGTGTTTCGTGTAGCAAGGCATCTACTTTGCGAATAAATTCCTCTCCCCATTCTTGAAATCCATTCTTATCATGTGAAGGCATAAACAATCTCCTTTCTTCAAATAGTATCTAGAATATATATATGCCTTAGCTAAGAATCGGTGCGGTACACACGGCGCAAAGAGTTTTCTAAAATTTCTGATAAATGATTGACGAATAAGAACCGTTCGTTTATAATAAGTGCAATTCAATACGATAATACTCTTATTAAGAGCGGCAGAGGGATTAGGCCCTATGAAGCCCGGCAACCGACAATTTAATTTATATAAATTGTAAAGGTGCTACATCCTACAGGTGATTACCTGAGAGATAAGAGGAGGACTTATGAAGTAAACCCTCTTCTTTATCTAAAGAAGAGTTTTTTATTTCTTAGAGAGTATTTCGTCATCAAGATTTTACCTTAAAACATTAATTATTCAGGAGGTTTTATCATGGGAAATTCTTTCTTTAAAGCAGGAAATGAAACATCATTACTACACGGGGGACAGAATGTAGACCCCACTACTAACTCTCGTGCAGTTCCAATCTATCAAACTACTTCTTACGTATTTAATGATACGGAACACGCACAAAATTTATTTGGACTAGCGGAAACAGGAAATATTTATTCTCGTATCATGAATCCCACAACCGATGTGTTCGAGCAAAGAGTTGCTCAGCTTGAAGGTGGACTAGCAGCAGTTGCTACCGCTTCTGGTATGTCTGCTATCACTATGGCTATCTTTAATCTAGCCAATAGTGGGGATGAGATTATTGCCGACAGCAACTTGTATGGTGGAACATTCAATTTATTTAACAAGACATTACCAAAATACGGAATCGACGTTAAATTTGTCGATGGATCTGACCCTGAAAACATTCGACAAGCAATCACTCCAAAAACAAAGGCTATATTTGGAGAAGTAATTACGAACCCAAGCCTTTACGTGTTTGATATCGAAAAGGTTGCAGAGATTGCACACGACAATGGGATTCCATTAATTATCGATAATACATTTGCTACGCCTTATGTATGCAAACCTCTTACTTGGGGAGCAGATATTGTGGTCCATTCCGCAACGAAATGGATTGGTGGACATGGAACTTCTATCGGCGGTATTGTCGTAGATGCTGGACGTTTTAATTGGAATAGCGAGAAATTCCCTGGCTTTACAGAACCAGACGAAACCTATCATGGTATTCGTTTTGGTATCGATGTGGGACCAGCTGCATTCGCATTAAAATTACGTGTTCAATTGTTACGTGATATCGGTCCATCGATTGCACCACAAAATGCATTTTACTTCATTCAAGGTTTAGAAACTTTACATCTTCGCATGGATCGTCATAATGAAAATGCGAAAAAAGTAGTAGAGTACTTAAAAAATCATCCGCAAGTAGAATGGATTAAGTATCCCGGCTTAGACAATCACCCTTCTCATGAGCTTGCGAAAAAATACTTCCGACCTGGACACTTTGGCTCTGTTATCACGTTCGGTATTAAAGGTGGACGGGACGCAGGTCGTGCATTAATTGATAATATTACATTATGGTCCCATGTTGCCAATGTTGGAGATGCTAAATCACTTATTATCCATCCTGCTTCTACCACTCACCAACAATTAAGTGGTGAAGAATTGAAGTTATCTGGTACGACGGAAGAATTAGTTCGCTTATCTGTTGGGCTAGAAACACCAGAAGATATTATTGCTGATTTAGACCAAGCAATTGCAAAGGCTACGAATAGTGAGCCTACGATACAAGTAACAGAAGAAAGAGCGATTGAATGGGCATTATCCACTCCATATGCATGGGAAGAAGGAGGCGCTCGACCAATACAGTTTGCTGTAGCTGGAGAAATCGAAGCTTCTAAAGCACTTTCAGGATTACAAAAAATCGGATATTTCTTATCCGAGGAAAAGAGCGAACAATCTGCAGACGTTCTTTTTGTTGCAGATACAACTAAAGCTGAAGAGCTCTACAGTGGAGATGAAAAGATTATTTGGTTCCTAGAAGGTTCTGTAAATGATAACGTTCGTAACAAAGCAAAGGAAAATGGTCAAATTATCATTGAAGGACTTTGCCCTCTATCAGAAGAAAAACGCATTCGCCAAGTATGGTAGTTTTAGAGAAATTGAGGACTAAGAAGTTAAATAAGGCTGGGACAAAACCCCAGTAGATAAAAAATAATCGTGTTACCGTCACTAAGCATAGTGGTGGTAACACGATTTTTGTAACGTAATAAAAAGTTTTATTTATCACCGGCTTCTTCCATTGCCCAGTAAAAGCTCATACCTGAAAAATAATAGTCCAAACAATCTCCAAAGTTATAACCGTATAATTTCTCTGCATTGGAAAGCACTCCTTTTAAAAAACTCAATCAGAATTTTAAAAGTTTCACTTCTCTTATGATATTCATTTAACAACCTGCCATTTCTTGCCGTCGTTTAATGACGTA
Organism: Gracilibacillus halotolerans; assembly: GCF_014206945.1. GTDB lineage: Bacteria > Bacillota > Bacilli > Bacillales > Amphibacillaceae > Gracilibacillus > Gracilibacillus halotolerans. The sequence continues at coordinate 41,693 of NZ_JACHON010000007.1, read as the reverse complement.
TTCCATTTCCACATTTACACTAACCAAAGGATATAAGAATCTAAATCATCAATAACTTCTCTATTGCATATTCTTATATGGAACATACCCATGTTATAAAATAAATTATTTAGGGTATGGGTTAAAATAAATACTCTAAGAACCTACCTCTTTAATCTTAATTATTTATTACACGGAGACGTATATTCTTATTAGAAAATTTGTTATGATGAGGCTATCATCAAATAAAGGTGAACTTTTTTAAATGAAATATATATTTAATTAAATGCGACTTATTATAGCATGCAGGTGTGGTCATAATGAAAAAGAAGAAAATTTTATTATCTATAGCAGCTATTGCTGTATGTGTAACTGTTGCCCTTACATTCATTACTCAGGAGAGTATAAATGAAGAAATTGAATCTAATCTCCTCGAAGAAGATGCCTCGGAAGAAGTAAGTGAGCAACAGCTACAAGATTATACACAAGCTGAGCCCAATGAAACAGAAGAATTCGGTAATAGTGTTCGCGAAGCAGTAAAAGAAGCTTTACGAATTTTCAAAAAAGATACGCACATTGTTGCTATCGGTGATTCATTGACACAAGGTGTTGGGGATGAAACGGGTAACGGTGGATATGTAGGGATTTTAGAACAAAGATTACTTGATCAAAACTTCCAAGTTACCTTTGATAATTTTGGAAAAAGAGGAAATCGTACTGATCAACTATTAAATAGACTTGATGATGAAGAAATTGTAGATTCTATTGAAAAAGCTGACATTGTTCTCATTACAATCGGTGCGAACGATGTAATGAAAATTGTAAGAGATAATTTTATGAATCTTACTGTCGAGCCTTTCAATGCTGAACGGGATCCTTACGGTCATCGACTCTCAGAAATTTTATCACGAATATCGGCAATGAATGAGAACGCAAAAATTTATTTACTAGGCTTTTACAATCCGTTCGAGCGATATTTTAACGATATAGAAGCTTTGGACCAAATTATTATGGGATGGAATAATGAAAGCCTGGAGGCTGTAAATAAATACGAACAGGTTGATTTTATACCAATGCAAGATATTTTCAATCAAGTAAATGAACCAATCTTAGCTGATGATAACTTTCATCCTAATCATGAAGGATATCAAATGATGGCTGATAGGGTGTTAGAATATCTAGAAAATGATTTAGAAGTCGTTACAGAGTAAGGGTGAGTAGCATGAGAGTATGGAACAACTGGAAGAAACTTTTTTTCCTTTTACTATCCATTAATATTGGTATTGTCATTGTAGTCTTCCTATTCATTTTTTGGCCCGTAGAAAGTCCAGACTATCCAACTAAAGAATTTATTGAAGAAGATGCAGGTGCAGAGTTTACCATTCGTTCAGGCAAGGACAACTTAAGTGAACTAGCAAATGCATATCTAGGTAAACTACCGAAGGAAGATAATTTTACGTACATGATAAGTTTGGAAGATGAAGTAAAGTTGCTTGGTACGATTATCGCATTTGGAGCGGAAGTGCCAATCCAAATAACGTTTGACCCTATTGTTCAAGAAAATGGGGACCTGGTTTTACAGTCAAACAATATGTCGTTAGGTTTGCTCCGACTCCCACAGGACAGAATATTAAAATATGTGAATGATCGCATCGATACACCAGAGTGGATTACGATTAATCCAAAGGAAGAACATATTTATATTGCAATCACCCAAATGGATTTAAAGAGTAATTTTAGAGTTAAGGTACAACAATTTGATTTAGAAAATGATCAAATTTCCTTCCGGATCAAAGTTCCAAATAAAACATTAGGTTTATAAAAACAATCCCCCGGAAACATAGCCGGGGGATGTTCCTATCATTTAAAACTCAATGTTCCCGCTTTCTGATACATTTTTAACGTTATACCATTTTTGACCGACTCTTGAGTATCTTGTATTCGTCATTCTTACTTCGCTTGAATTACTATCCGTTCTAAAAATCGCTTCATCCATGTTCGTTATAACACTACCTTCGATAGTAATACTTGTTTTAAAGGTAGATCCTCCATTTTGTCGAATCATTTTCCCAGCGTTATTCGCTGTAAAATTAATAATCTCAAAGGTAGATGGAGCATTTACCTGAAAGACTTTATCACTTCCATGCTGGGCCATTCCACCTTTAACAATGACATGACCTTGGCTTTTAATCGTTAAAGCATCCTCCCCAATATCTTCCCAAACAACATTCTGTACGAGTACGTCTCCATACGTGTGGACTCCATCTGCAGCAGGATGACCGAGAACGACATTTTTTAAAGTAGCTCCATCTTCAAGCCTGAATACCGCTTTTTGATTCTCTGCTTGACTACCATCCCCGACAGTATCTGGATTCGCTACATATCTTTTTCCTTCACCATCAAATACTTGTCCTTCTTCTACTACAATAGTGTCATGTACTGTAATAGTGTCACTTGGAGGGACTTCAATAATCCTCCATTGCTGGCTTGCTCCACCCCAATCTGTCCATTGAACAACATTTCCGCCATTCTCAGTAGACCAATCAAATACCTCTAGTGCCTTTCCGCTATGTCTGTTGATTATTTTAACAAAGCCGTTACCAACTTCTTGGATAGACCATTGTTGACTAGCTGCATTCCAGTCGTGCCATTGACTAACATTTCCGCCATCTTCCGTTGACCAGTCATGCACTTCCAATGCTTTCAAACTATGCAAATTAGTAATTTTAAAGAAACCTTCTCCAACATTTACAATTCTCCATTGTTGATTGAGGCCACCTAAGTCATCATACTGAACAACATTTCCACCATCATTCGTCGACCATTCGAAAACTTCTAGAGCTTTCCCACTGTGTCTGTTTATTAATTTATAGCTTTTACTTGAATCTAAGGAGATCGCAGCTGTCGATTCGGCAAAAACAAGACTTCCTACCAGTAATGTAAACGCTATCATTATTACGTGTTTCAAACGCATGGGTACCATTCCTTCCTATTATTTTAAATAGTATGGTGGATACTCTATGATGGAAACTATTGGCCAATAGCTATATCCAATTATAAGCATTAATAGTAATATATTTCAATATTTTAATATAAAATGGTAAAAATCACCTATAACTTAAAAATGCCTAAAGTTACGTACATCCCTTCATTACTTCTAATCTAGTTAATTCCCGTAATGAAGGATTCTCTATAACATCACACTTGTAACGCCTTATAATAGGTAGTTCTACGTTAAAATTCCGTAACTCCTTTCGCTTCCATTTTTTCTTGGTGAGAGGTAATATGAGGGAAAAAATAGATATCTCCTGTTGCTGTAAATTGTTGTATTTCACAAAGATCAAGGCGGGTTAGTTTTTCTATCACTTTTTCACATTGGCTTTTAGGAAATGGTAGCACATAAATATCTGCTTGTATCAATTTACCACGTTCAGCTGTCGCTCGTTGGAGTATTTCATTTTCAATCAAGATATCCGTTCGCTTTTTAATTTTTCTATGTGTAATAATTATGAAAGTGACTCCTGTTCCTAATGTTACTAACGCAAAACTCCAAAATACTAATGCTACTACTAAATTTAGGGAAATTACCATACTTATACATGCAAACATAAAAGGAATCATACCAATAAAACCGAGTGCTAATGAAACAGCGTAATGTTTTGATTCTTTTTTAGTTAAAACATCTTCGAAGCGAATGTCTGTCAACCAGCGATTCCTATATTTAGCCTTGTTCAAATGACGACACTCCCTTAGCATCCTGCTTTTCTTTAATGGTCAAACTATCATAAAAATGATAAACGAGAGTACCTTTTTCCGAGATCTTAATTGTGGCATAGCCTTTTATTGCCCATTCATCTAGCAAATCCTTTGCTTCTTCTAACGTAAGTGGTGTTTCCATTGCTAACTCTGTTAAAGTAAGCCTGCCGCCCCTATCTTCTGCAAGCTGAAGAACCATTCTTTCCTTTTTATTTAACTTCCTTCGCTCTATTTTGTGGGCTGTAAATGCCCATTTCAACAGAATAAAACCAATAACAGCTGGAGTAATAATTAATATAATAGCACCAATAATAAGACCTGCTATACTTGTTGGTGTTGAAGATTTAGTGATTAAAGCTGTAACAGCTCCTAATAAAAATGTGATACTAAAAAGAATTGCAGCTGCTCCTATCAAACCTGCAATTATTTGAAAAAATAATCTCATATGTTTCAACTCCAATATTATTCTTCTTTAGACGGATTTCTCGTAAAAATATCTTGCATACTTTGTTGGTATTGTTTTTTTAAATGATCTTTTGTCATGCCTTTTTTCTGTAAATATCTTGTGACGTCAATAGCACTTCGAATTGTGTATGGCCAAACACCTACAGCCATATACAGAAATAAAACAAATATAAACAGGGTGATGAATAGATATATAGATACTTCTCGAACACCTGTAACATATAAAGCAATCCAAAAAAGAAAGCTGATTGCAAGACTAATGAAAGTCACCCATTTACATAAATGAAAAAGCCCCTTATGATACGTATCAGCGTTAGGGAGGCTAGCTCCTAATTTCCTTAGCTTTTTTATATCCTCTGGTTTACGCATTCTATTCACCCTAACGAAAGCATTTTTTCTTAATCATATTAAACCAATATTATTACCCTTTGTAAATGATACTGAAAAAAGGCCAAATGGGTTTCAATTCTTTTAATAAAACTTAAAAGCGAAAGCGGTACGTTTATTCTGTTAAGTTTACGTAAGGCTTAACAGCTGTGGGGGGCTGTACAATCTACCATCGTTGGTGTTCTATGAACCGTGATGAGCCTCTATGAACCGTCGTTGGTGTTCTATGGACCGTGGAGAGGCTCTATGAACTGTCGTTGGTGTTCTATGAACTGTGGAGAGGCTCTATGAACCGTCGCTGGTGTTCTATGGACTGCGGACGCTCTAATCAATAAAAAAACCGAGACGTATCTTCCGTCTCGATCCCTCTATTATTTTTCAACTAAGTTGTGTTGATAAGCATAAACCGCTGCTTGCGTTCTATCTTGTACCTCAAGTTTACTTAAAATATTACTTACATGGACTTTTACGGTTTTTAAAGCAATATACAGTTCATCCGCTATCTCTTGATTCGTTTTTCCTTCAGCGATAAGAAGTAAAATCTCTGTTTCTCTATTCGTTAATGTCTCATGCAATAGAATCTCTTTGTTTGCACGCAGATTTTTCATCATCTTCGTTGTTACTTCTTTCTCTAAAACGGATTCTCCTGCATACGTTTTTCGAATAGCATCCGCAATATTTTCTGCCTTGGATGTCTTTAACAAATAACTAGTCGCACCTGCTTCTAAAGCAGGATACACTTTTTCATCGTCTACAAAGCTCGTAACAATCAATATCTTTGCCTCTGGCCATGCTTGGATAATCCGCTTAGTTGCCTCTATCCCATCCATTCCGTCCATCACAAGGTCCATTAAAATTACGTCAGGTCTCAATTCTAAAGCCATATCTAAACCATCTTGACCATTATCCGCTTCGCCAATAATCTCAATATCTTCTTGTGTAGATAAATAGGCACTAATACCAATCCGCACCATTTCGTGATCATCTACGAAAAGGACTCGTATCATATTGATTCGCCCCCTTGCTCAATAATTGGTACTCTTACTTCAATTTTTGTTCCTTTATTCGGTAAGCTAACTAAATGAAGATTCCCGCCTACTTCTTTTGCTCGTTCCTTCATATGCGTGATACCGTAGGAGGCTTGCTGTTTTTCCTCTAAGTTAAATCCTATCCCATTATCTTCAACTTTAAGAATAATTAATTCCTCTCGATCTAACAAGACAACATCGATTTTTTCTGCCTTCGCGTGCCGTAGTGCATTAGATAAAGCTTCTTGTAAAATCCGAAATAAATGATCCTCTACACCTTTATTTACTGTTATTTCTTCCAAACGTGTCGTTATGTTCATCGGAACTTTTTCCTGGAGTTCGGTCAATAACTGTTCAATCCCTGCTTTTAATGTTTTATCCTTTAAAGCAACTGGACGTAAATGTAACAATAAAGCTCGCATCTCCAGCTGTGCCTGGTGAATAATTGATTCTATTTGACCTAGCTGTTTCGTCATCACGGAATTCGGCTCTTTGTTTGTAGCATTTACAGCCGAAACTAACATAGACGCAGCAAATAGTTCTTGGCTTACTGAGTCATGGAGTTCTCTAGCTAAACGATTTCGCTCATCAGAAATAACTTGATTTAGCTTCTCCTCTTGATCTGTTGCTCGCTCTTCGATTAATTTCTGCGTGCGGATTGTTTGTTCCTGGATAAAGTTTTGTACATCAACAAGTCGACCCCTAACATTTTCTAGTTCTTCGTATGTAACATTTGGTGAAAACGTTTGGTTCTTAACAAGTTGTTGAAGACTTTCCTCAAAGAAACGTATCCTTCTAGACCAGTAAGAGGATACGAATGTTCCTACAACAATCCCAAAGAGAACTACTACTAATAGAACAATTAAAATAAACGGAAAACCAAACAAAGAAACATTCCATAAGTCTATCCAGCTTTCTAATGGAAATGCGAGTAGGAAGAAACTAAATAAAACGAGAAATAGAAATGTCGCCCATAAAATACCTAAAAACACAGTCTTAATATAGTGCTTCATCCTCTCACCACCTCCAGCTTACCAGCCAGCATCTGGGAGTATATCTTTATCCTTTGTGGTGATTCGTTTGTTTCATAGTTAAACCTCCGATTAAATACACCTTTTTCAATTTTTTCGAAAATTTGTACATCCCCATATAAAACGGAGTGATCTATTACTATATCTACATCGTAAGGTACGATAATTCGTATCGTACCTACCAAATGACGACAAACAATTACGGCATCCTCACTTGGCAACATTGTATTATTTAAATCAATAACAAGTTCACCAACGATAGCTTGGACGTTCATATCTTCCCAGCTATATGGTTGCTCCCCTTTTTCAACTCTTCCGAACCATTCTTTTTGTACTGATTTGACCCCCTCCGAGAAGCTATCCACCGGTTCTTCCGTTGATGTTGGGATATATTTATGGACTAATTGTTTATTCCCTTGATACCATTTCCAACCAAAGTAAATCGCTATAGAAACGAGGAAAAATCGGATCGCAAACGTATTTATTACTGCTATAAATAAAAAGAAGACTCCACCCCAGAAAAATACTTTTCCCGTAGATGTCTCAAAAGAACGCCATCCAATAAACATTCCTGCCCCAGCTAGCGCTAATAAAAATAAGCTACCTGGTTCAAGGAAAATAAATTCTATTACAAATAGAACGAGACCAATCATCAGGGCCATTTTAAGTATTTCTTGCTCTGTGTACTTTGACATACTAGTGGAGCCCCCTTTCTATATTTATATATAAATTAATATTTGAAGTAGCAAAGAAGTGCAGATAGCACTGCACCTCTTAGCATAGCATGTTTTTAAGCGTTTTTAGAAGCCTTTTTCTCTAAATCATAAAATCTTGCATCTAATGTTTGAGAGCGATAATCTCTCTCTATTTTATTTTCTAGTCTTTCAATATAGCTTTCTAATTCTGCAAACTTAGAAAAACTTTTAGAAACTAGCTCTGTTTCCAGCACTTTGTTCATCCCCTGCTTCGTACGGGCGATATTTGCTCGACTTTCAAATTCTAATCGCTTAATATGCAGATCCTTTAGACGTTGTTTCATTTGGATGTATTTCGTTTCTAACATTTCTAAATCTTTAATCGATTGTTCTCGCATGGCGATTAATTGTTCTACTCTAGCCTCGTATTCATCCAATTCAATTTTTGCTTCGTTTGCTAATTCTGCTTCCTGCATTTCTTCCGCAAGTTGATATTGTTTTTTACGTTTTTCAAGCATCACCTTTGCTTGATCAAGTTCTCGGTTGATTTCAAACTTGATATCATACTGTTTCTCTACAAGACGTTTAATTTTCTTCACCTCTTGCTCACACTCTCTAATGTACTGATTTACGTGTGCAATGGGGTTCTTTTGTTCCTTCTGATCAACCAATTCGTGCAAGTCTGCTGCTATGGAATCCTTAATACGTGTAAATATGTTCGTCATTTTTCATTCCTCCATTTATTTTTTATATAATTAGATTTTGTCCCAATTGATACTGCTGTCTTTATATGGTGACTCCTCTTCCTCTTTCCAATTTTTATAAATATAGTACAGAGCAACTATTGCTCCCACTGCAATTAAAGCAGGGATGTTTGATAGTGACATGGAAAAACCGATTAGAATTACAATAACCCACCAGAATTTCATACCAGTTGTTTCTGCCATAATAAATTTGCGGATGCCATAATAGGCAAGAGCAATACTAATGGCAAAAAATATTAGTGACCCTACATTGGAAAGCAAGACAATACCGGCAATAATAGCACCAATGATAAGTAGTGTTTTTTTCATTAATACGTTCCCTCCTTCCATGTCTTAATTCTATCGCCTATCCTTATCATGGGTAACTGACCCTGGTTGTATTTTCAAATAAGACTTAAGACTTATCTTAGCTAGGTCGTGATGAAAATGAGCGAAGGAATACTACTTTGCTTTTTCTTTTAATAACTAATGATATAATTCCTATTAAAAGATTAGTTATTGGGGGCATCACTGTGAAACAAGCATGGTGGAAAGAAAGTGTCGTATATCAAATTTATCCGAGAAGCTTTAACGACAGTAACGGAGATGGAATCGGTGATATTCTAGGTATCATTGAAAAGCTAGATTATTTAAAAGACCTTGGAATCAATGTGATCTGGTTATCACCTGTCTATGAATCCCCAAACGATGATAATGGTTATGACATAGCTGATTATCAATCTATTATGGATGAATTCGGGACAATGGAAGATTGGGAACATCTATTAAAAGAAATACATAACCGCGGAATGAAATTAATTATGGATCTAGTTGTGAACCATTCATCAGACGAACATCATTGGTTCCAGGAATCCAAAAAATCAAAGGACAACCCTTACCGTGACTATTACATTTGGAGACCAGGTAAAGATGGAAAGGAGCCGAACAATTGGGAATCGACGTTCAGTGGGTCTGCTTGGGAGTATGATGAAACTACCGATGAATATTACTTACATCTCTTTAGTAGAAAGCAACCTGATTTGAACTGGGAAAATCCGCAGCTTCGTCAAGATATCTATAACATGATGAAATGGTGGCTAGATAAAGGTATCGATGGCTTCCGTATGGATGTGATAAATTTCATTTCAAAAGTGCCAGAATTACCTGATGCACCAAATCCTGACGGAAGAAAATATAGTAATGGTGGCCAATATTATATGGATGGTCCACGTATTCACGAATTTTTACAAGAAATGAACAAGGAAGTATTATCTAAATATGACGTGATGACAGTAGGTGAAATGCCAGGAGTTAATATGGAGGAAGCGAAGAAGTATACAGACTTTACTCGAAATGAACTTCAAATGGTCTTTCAGTTTGAGCATATGGATTTGGATGCAGGTCCTGGAGGTAAATGGGACCTTAAACCGTTAAAATTAACGGATTTAAAGGATAGTATTTCAAAATGGCAGACTGGATTACATGGTGTTGGCTGGAATAGCTTATACCTAAACAATCATGACCAACCGCGAATGGTATCTCGATTAGGTAACGATAAAGAATATCGTGTTATTTCAGCAAAAATGCTTGGAACCTTCTTGCATATGCTTCAAGGAACCCCTTATATCTATCAAGGTGAAGAAATCGGAATGACGAATGTACAATTCGATTCTATTGATGACTATAAAGATATCGAGATTCATAATATGTATAAAGAAAAAGTGATAGAGGGTAACGAAAATCATGACAAGATAATGAAAGCTATCCATGTGAAAGGTAGAGATAATGCGAGAACTCCTATACAATGGGATGCTTCGAAAAACGCCGGCTTTACTGATGGAGAACCATGGATTAAAGTGAATCCAAACTATTCGTCTATTAATGCAAAACAAGCGGTCGAAGATCCAGATTCTATCTATCATTACTATCGTCAATTAATTCAATTGCGTAAAACACATCCAATAATCGTGTACGGTGATTACAAATTAATTCTACCGAACCATGAAGAAATTTATGCCTATCTTCGCGAATATAAAGGTGAAAAATTGTTAGTTGTAACGAACTTTAGTAAGAAGGAGATCACGTTTGAACTTCCATCAAGTGTAGAATTAGATAATGCCAAACTATTAATCGCAAACTATGATGTATCAGAAAACGAACCATACCGAAAATTTGTACTTCAACCATATGAAGCCAGAGTATATAAAGCAGAATAGAATAATTTAAGAGAGCGTCTATATTATATTGGCGCTCTCTTTTCTATAGCTATTGCTTATTCTTTTACAGATCCTAATACAATCCCCTTAACAAAATATTTTTGGAGAAACGGATAGACTAACAAGATTGGCAAAGCGCCAATAAATATTTGTGCTGATTTTGATGTTCTTTCTGATAAATTTTTCATCTCAGATGCATCCACATTCATTTGAGATAAATCCTGTTGCACAATTACCGTTTGTAGAAACGTAGATAGAGGATATTTATTTGCGTCACTTAAGTAAATAAGACCGTCAAACCAAGAATTCCATTGACCAACCATAGTGAACAATCCGATTGTTGCAATAGCTGGAAGAGAAATTGGTAAGTAAATACTAAACAATATCCGAAAATGGCCGGCACCGTCAATAAAAGCCGCCTCTTCTAGAGTTTTCGGAACTCCTGTACGGAAGAAATTTAATAATAATATCATATTAAAGACATTAATAGCTGAAGGTAGAACTAATGCCCAAATCGTGTTAATGAGATTTAAATTTTGAATCAATATATACGTTGGGATAAGTCCCCCATTAAACAGCATGATGAAGATAAAGAAATAAACATATACTTTTCTTCCTTTAAATTCATGATCTTCTTTCGATAAGGAATAAGCTGCTAAAATCATACAACTTAAGCTTATAAATGTACCTAACGCTGTTCTAAAAATACCATTCCATAAGGAACGAAGAAACCGTTCATTCCCTAATGTCTTTTCCCATGCATCCAATGTAAACTCTATTGGAAAGAATGTTACCAAATTAGCATTCGCTGGTGCAGAACCACTAAACGAAACAGCTAAAATATGAATAAGTGGTAGAATGCAGATAATTCCCAAAAAACCTAGAAAGATATAATTACATATCGTAAATACGGTATAGGATGTACTCTTATAATGCATCTGTAACACTCCTCGTATGAGGTAGACATTATCTTTCGTCTACTTCTTATTTCAATATCTTTGTTTTTCTACTGATAGAATCACTTTCCTTCAAATTAGAAAATACGGTACCCTGCATACTTATGAGCAAGTTTATAACCGGTTATAATCAAAATCATCCCTATGAAGGATTTAAATAATCCTACAGCAGTCGCAAAACTAAATTGCCCACCTAGTAAACCTTCTCGATATACAAATGTGTCTATAATATCCCCTTTGTCATAAACTAAAGGGTTGTACAAGTTAAAGATTTGATCGAAGCCGGCATTTAAGACATTTCCTAATGCTAGAGTAGCTACGACAATCGTGATTGGTAACAGAGATGGTAACGTAATATGAATCACTTGCTGAAATCTATTTGCACCATCAATGGTTGCTGCTTCGTATAAATCAGGATTAATACCTGCTAAGGCAGCTAAAAATACAATTGCGCTATATCCAAACTCTTTCCAGACATCTGTTCCGACTGCAGTGAACCTAAACCAATCACCATCGCCAAGAAAAAATATCGGATCGATTCCAAACACAGAAGTGAGAAAGTTATTTACGATTCCGCCATCAACGGATAACATATCTAACATAATCCCACCTAAAATAACCCATGAAAGAAAATATGGTAGATACACTAATGTTTGAATTGTCCTTTTAAATAGAAGTTTCCGGACTTCATTTAACAAAATAGCAAATACAATCGGGACAATTAAATTTAATATAATCTTCATCGCCGAGATAATGAGTGTATTCCAGATTACTTGCTTTGCATCCTCAAACTCTATCATTCTTTTAAATTGCTCAAGACCTACCCATGGAGATTCTGAAAATCCAAGATACGGTTTGAAGTCCATAAAGGCCATAATAATACCTGGTAAAGGTGCATAACTGAATACGAAAGCTAAAATAACTGCAGGTAGTAAAAAAAAGTGTAACGGCCAATTCCGTCTCATATTCCACTTGCTTTTAACTTTTCGTTTATGTTTGACTCTTATAGTGGTACTTGACTGTGCATCCATTGCTCTCTCCTTCCTTTCACACACATATTCAAATTTCTTACTTAGATGTATAAACGATATTCTTGTGGAGTCACGCCATGATACTCCTTAAATTTCTTAATAAAGTATGAAGGGTCCTTGTAGCCAATGCCGCTCGCGATCTTATATACTTTTTCATTCGATTTTCTAAGGCGGATTGCAGCTTCCTCCATTTTTCTATTAAATACGAAATCGCTGAACGACTTTCCTGTTTCCGCTTTGTATATTTTCGATAAATATGCCGGATGTAAATAGACATGATCTGCTACTTCTTGAAGAGAGATATCTCTGTAAATGTTTTTATTTATATATTGATTCACTTGTTCCACAATGGGTTGATGGCTGTTGAGTGGATCTTTTTTAAAGTTTGTTTTAATTTTTTCAAAAATGTTTAGCGCTACCTTTTCTAACTGATGGATTGATCCATTATAAGCTGCTTCGTGCATCTGTTGAATTTGATTTCCAATTATATCTGTTAAAAAATATCCATTTTTATGAGAATAATGCGTAAAGGTATTACAAATCATAAAATAGGCCTGTAAAAGGAATTCGTGTGATTGATATCTTTCAACCTCTAGTAATTGAAAAATCTCTTTTAATTTATCTTCTGCTTCCTGCCAATTACCATAGTTTAGCAAGTCAATAAGCTGTGGCTTATCATAAAGAATGTCGAAAGGTATTACTTCCATATTTGCTTCTATCAAAGGCATTTCATCCATAATCTCTACAAAAAAACGCCGGTTATTTCGAATGGATTGACTAGCATCAGAAACTGCATCCATTATTTCGTTATCAGAAACTGGCTTTAATAAATACTTACAAACGGAAAGTTGAATTGCCTGTTTTGCATATTCGAATTCTGCGTAACCGGATAATATAATGAATTTCCTCAATGTTTCATCGTTTACTAGTTCAATTAATTCCAAGCCCGACATATCAGGCATTCGAATATCCGTTATTACGATGTCTATTCGATTTTCCTTTATTACACTAATTGCTTGAATGCCAGAAGTTGCTTTGTAAACTTTATTAATGTCTAAACTCTCCCAATCCAGTAATGCCAAGCCATCTACAATCACTGGTTCATCATCAACAATTAATAAATTGAACAATTTATACTCACCTCCAGCGCATTGTTACCTTTAAGCCACCCATTTTAGATTTTGAAAATTCCAGCCCCGAATCTTTACTAAAGTGAAATATCAATCGTTGATGCACATTCCATGTACCTTGCCCATCCTCTGAATTCACTGTAGTATTTATTTTTTCCTGCAACTCTTTCCTCTCTTTTTCATCTAGACCTCTTCCATTGTCCTCAATTATTAGGTAGTTAAAGCCAAATTTCCTTTCGCCTGTAACTTTAATTTCACCTTCCCTATCTGTCTGTATCCCATGTTCTAAAGCGTTTTCGATTAAAGGCTGAACGATTAACCTTGGAACGTATAAATCTAGCATCTCTTCTGGTACATCAATGATATAAGACAATCTTTGCAATCGAATCACATGTATATCTAAATAATTAGACACAAAATCCAATTCTTCTCGAAGCGGCACATGTTTCGTATCAATCTGAGTCATATATCTATAGTAGTCCCCTAAGTGTAGGGACATAGCTTCAATTCCCTTATATTGTTGAAGCTTCGCCATATTTTTAATGATGAATAAACAATTGTATAGAAAGTGCGGATTAATTTGTAGTTGCAATTGCTTCAAATGAATTTCCTGATATCTAATTTTTTCCTTGTACACCTCTTCAATTAATGTTTCTAATTGATGAGACATTTCATTAAAGCTGGAAACCATGAATTGAAACTCATGTATTTGGTTTGGCTTAATTCTAGTAGAATACTTTCCTTCTTTAATGTGCTGAATAGCGCGTACCATGTTCCGTATTGGATGTTGAATGTTTCTATATATTAAAAATGCTGTAATGATACTTAATAACGACATAACTGCCACAAACGTATAAAATCTATTTCTTGTCTGAGTTAACGGAGCAAATACATTTTCTGCCAATGTATAGTCCACGATTATCCAACCTAGTTTATCTAATGTCATAAAAGATAGAAGGTATTCTTGGTTGTTATATTGAACTCTTACATTTCCTTGACTTGTTTCTTGTATGTCAGGGATCTGAAGAATCATCTCGTGCATCTTAGCTTTATCTTCGGAAGCGGAAACAATCATTTTTTCATCCTTCTGGTACATAAATGGATCACTATATTCATTTAGCTTTAATTGATCTAAATACTTCTCGATATTATGAACCGGGATTTTCACTTCCATTACTAGGTCACTATTTGTAGCATGTAAAGGTTCTAATAAGTGCTTAATAAAATAGTCAGTTTGATGATTTTTTTCCGTTTCTAATTTCCAGTCGTTTGAAAGACGATCCATCTCTATCGTTGCATCACTATCCGCATTTAATGCAATAGAGTGCTTCGGTGCATATACAGCGAAGCTAGCTTTCCATGAACTTATCCCTTGTAATAAAGCTAATTGATCAATGATTTGTCGCTTCACATGAAATTGATAATATTCACTGTGTAAGTCAATGTTTTTTAAATCTTCCATGCTTGGGTGTTCACTTAGAGACAGTAATAAAATAGATAAACTATCAAAGTTACTATCTATCTGATTCTTAACAATGGAAAGACGATTTAAATTCCGTTCTTTTACTTCGTCTTCCATAATTCTTAAACTTTGATAATAGGAGTATGTATAAATAGCTGTAATAGGTATAATGAATAACAATAAAATCATAACTACCTTTACAAAGAGTGTTTTTCGCCATCTCATCGTGAATCACCACTTCATGAAGTTCTGGAAAACAATAAAAGTTTTGAAGCCCCTTCTGTTTCCCCTATTGAGCTTGGGTCCCCTCATTTAGGAGACCCGCAAATACATTATTTTACTGAGTCATACCACTCATTAATTTCTTTTGTTAATTCATCTCCGCCCGAACTTTTCCATCTTTCCACAAGATTATCAAATTCATCTAATGGCAATTCACCGTAGATTATCTTATTGAAGCCTTCATCTAAAATTTTATCGAGTGACTGACCACGTGATTGCTGTGTTTCTGTCGGCGCACCAGTAAACATATTTGGCATAGCAAGATCCTTTTGCTCGATGACAATCTTTGCTGCCTCATAGATTTCTGGGTTCACATCAGCATTCAGTTTTACCTTTCTTTCAAACGGTGTTTCTGCTTCTCCACCATTTGCGAGCTTATTCAATGTCTCTAATTGTAAAGACGGGATTCTTGCAACATCAAAGGTTAGCGAATACTTTTCAGCTGCTATCGTACCACCTGGCACATCTCTAGAAGCCTCTCCATCTTGTAAGACATAATCATATCCTTCTGCAAATCCGTGCTCGAATTCTCCGCCTTCTTCCGGATTCGCATAATGGTCAAATAAATAATTTTGGTAAACAAAGAATGCTTTAATTACTTCAGGGTCAGCATCCTTATTAATTAGAATAGCACCGTTATTGATGGCCGTTCCTCGACGCCCAGCTTCTCCATTTGGACCTGTTGGTATTGGATATGCTCTGTACTCAGCCCCATCGATGTTCGTCTTCGTATCCGGTAGAGGCCAGTCTACTAGCCAGTGAGGCCCAGCGATAATTCCGGCACGTCCTGATGTGAACAATTCTGAAGCTTTTGTTTCATCCCATAACCCTGATTCCTTATTGATATAACCTTTTTCCATCCAGCTTTTTAGAGTAGCTAATCCATCTTTCATCGCTGGATTGACAGAACCATTTTCTAACGTGCCTTCTTCTGTTTCATTCCATTGGTTTGGTATCGTCCCATAGGCACCAAAAATCCAATCTGCACCACTCATCCATGTATTCAACGCATTTTTAAAGCCAATCGTAAGTCCATACGTATCGTCTTTTCCATTTCCATCTGGATCTTGTGTAACAAAAGCATCCATAATTTTTTCCACATCATCTATCGTTTCTGGCGCATCAAGATTTAGATTTTTCATCCAGTCTTCGCGAATAAACAGAACCGTATCTCCGTTATAAGCATAATCCAAAATTGGAATCGCCATTTTTTCTCCGTCGCGCATGTATGGGTACCAAACACTAGGATCTTCCTCCATCGCTGCCTTCCATGTATCGGAAGCATAGGCGTCAAACAATTCGCCGACAGGCATGAACTTTTTAGAATCAATCAGATCCTGATCAACAGCATCTCTTAGAGCAATGATATCTGGCATCTCTTCATTAGATGATAATGCTAGTCTAATTTTCGTTGTAAAAGCATCGTTCGGTCCACTTGTTGTCCATAGATAATCCAAGTTAATATTGAATTTGTCTTTAGCCCACTTTGTATGGACATTATTTTCTATGGTTTCCCCTTCCTTAAATGTCACATCGCCACCAACATGCCTTACAGTAGTTATCGTTACCTCCTCATCAAAGGTTTCAGGTAGTTCTTCACTTACTAATTCTTCAACTAATTCTTCTTCCTCTGATGTTGATTTTTTACTACTATCTTGGCTGCACGCGATAAGTGCGAAACATACTAAAACAAACACGCTAAGGACTTTAACTTTTACTAATATAGTTCTCATGACCTTCCCCCACTCGTTAGTAATCGCTTACATTTTCTATTTTATTAGACTGCGATACTTTATAACATCGTAAGATTTTAATATCTATGGTAGTTTTATAGCCAATAAAATTGATGTTAGCTGTTTAACTGTTTCTGTATTTTGCGGATCGTTTAAATAAATAACCACCGATTAACAGAATTGTGATTCCGACTAATAAATACGTATAAATGGGGGTGGCTGTATCAGGTAATCTGTTTCCTATTGAATCATTATTCATTTTATCACTTTTTTCAACCTCTGTACTATCCTCACTTACACGATTGATATTTGAATCAATATCTGTAGACCCATTCATATTATTGTTGGTTCCTGCGGCTTCCTCTGTAGATTCATTCTCGCCAGATTGATCTTCCGTCGATTGCAACTCATCTGTTTCGTTATTATCTGTTTCATCTGTATTATTATCATCCGATCCAACTGTGGATTCATCATCGCCAGATTCATTTGTATCATTATTATTTGTGTCATCTGTTGAACCATTTTCATCCGCTTCATTCTCATCATTATCGTTAGAACCATCTGTTGATTCTTCATTGCTAGTGTCCTCTTCATTATCAGCTGGTTCATCATTCGCATTGTCTAATTCTGAAAGTGGAGTATACCTAATCCAATTATATTGTGCATAAAGAGGAATATTTTCCTCATTAAATGGACCTGTCCAACTGTCTACACCGATAGATGGCCAGAGGTTCATCATGATTTGTTGAGGTGTTTGAGGTATATTGTCTGTGGCTGTGTATATTAATTCCCCATTTACATACCAGCTTATAGAGTCTGGCCTCCATTCAAAAGCATACGTGTTAAACTCTGAGGAAGCATCGAAGCCAAGATCGTGCGTATATTCATTATTTCCTACACCATCTGTAAAATAATTAAATTGAATTTTTGATGTGTCCTTTCCTAGAAATTCAATATCAATCTCATCCCACGGATCATCATTGGATGGACCCGTATAAGTAAAGAACGACGAGACTGTACCCGAGCCAACAGCCGGTTTCATGTTCACTTCGAATAACCCATATTGATAGAAAGCATTGGAACGATATTCACCTGCTTTATATGGAGGGTTTGCTCCTTCCTCGTCCATCTCAATAGCTAACGACATAATGCTATTTTCGAAAGTTACTTGTGTATCATACCAAGTAGCATTAAACATTTGGCCATTACTCCAATTATGGGCTTTATGCCAATTAGACTCATCAAAAGATTCTAAGTCATCAAAAAAAGAGCCTCCAAGGTTATCTGAATTTGCTTTTAAAATATCGTATCCAGATACAATAGAAAAACTTATTACGAGAAGAGCCATAACCTTTAATATAGCTAAATTCCTTCTCTTCATCTTTACTTTCTCCTTTCATATTAACAATTCGTTTTAGTTGTACTAACATTAAGCATCATTTTCTAACTAAATTGTATTTCTCAACTTATGACATCCATACTGGTGAAGATAGTATTCTCAACCCATCTAATCTCCTCCTTTTAATATGACCTATCTATCATAATAATCGAAAGGTAGTTCACGACAAATAGCAACATTTTAACTTTTATGGTAAATTCATAATCCTTTAGAGACTATACTGCTCTATTTAACATTCATAATCATCTAGTGGAAAAGAAGTAAATTTGTTTCTGTGTTGACTAAATCTCCATGTGTTGATGGATAATAAACAAATAATTAGTCAAATTTTTATTAATTCAAGTATTTTAGTGTTATTAAGTAAAAAAAGTGACTATTTTGATTTAATTTGTATATAATTATATAATTAAATAAATAATTTACGTTGGGGGTGTTAATATGGTTAGAAAAGGTATGTCTAAACTTCCTGTTAGTGTGAAAAAAGAGGAAGCACTAGAGATTTTCGAGATTTTGGCGGAAGTTAATAATAAAATAGGGCGTTTAGAAGAAAAATTCAATCACTTTATTGTTAACCATGCTCTCATCCAAATATTATTATTAAGTGAGTCTGTTGAATCGACTAAGATTGAAGGAACTCAAGTGACTTTTACAGACATGGTGGAAGAACAAAATAATAAGAATCCAAGATGGGAAATAACTGAAGTCAACAATTATCGTGAAGCATTACAAACAGGCACTGAACTCATAAAAAATGGTTATCCTGTAACATCCAGGCTAATAAAAGATTTACACGGGATATTAATGCAGGGTGGAAGAGGTTCCACACAATCTTCTGGTGAATATCGAAAAATACAAAACTTTATTGGCCCAACAAATAAAATAGAAGATGCTACCTATATCCCGATTTCTGCAGAAAAAATTGAGGAATATATGCAGAACCTAGAGTATTTTATCAATAAACATCCATACAATGAAAGTCTTCCTATCGATCACTTATCGACTGAGGACTACATCTTTGATGAGAATACCAATCCGATTATAAAAACAGCCATTATTCATGCACAATTTGAATCTATTCATCCATTTCTAGACGGGAATGGCCGACTAGGACGTATATTAATAGTACTTTCTCTTATGCAATCTAAAATAATTTCACAGCCTATATTTTTTGTAAGTGAAGAATTGGAGGAGGAACGCCCTTTATACTATGATATGCTAAACGGGGTAAGAGGAGAGAACCCTCAATGGGGAGACTGGATATTGTTCTTTTTAAAAGCTTGTGACCGTATGGCTAATCGAATTAATTCGAAACTAGAGAAAGCGGATAAACTAGCGAAAGAGGGATTAACCAAGTGTAAGCTTGAATCCGAAAAGATGGTGTGGCTTTATACATTTTCAAACCCATTTACAACAGCAAAAGAGGCTTCAGAACAACTTGATATATCAATAAATACAGCGAGAAACGCACTAAACACGTTAGCAGATAAAAAGCTATTATTTGCCGATAAAGAAGCGAAAAGAAATAAAAAGTATCGTAATTACGATTTAATGCGTATATTGAGAGAATAATACTATATAGTACCCGTGAGTCCAAGCCATCTCAGGTTTAGTAATGAAAAAAAGCGTCAATCCACGCTAATGGATTGGCGCTATTTCATTTCTCTCAACATCTCTTCTCCTCTATTGTTCATACGTTTTGTTAGGGGTCCTATTATAAGTAAAATATTCAGATTCATGATTGGTTAATTCACCTTTCTCCTTGAAAATTAACTCTTCATACACTAAATAGTTTTTGTTTAATAACTTCTCGTTGTTTGGATTTCTCCGTCTAATGATGACCAGAAACCCCCTTTAATGCCTAACTCATCTAATACATCAGGAAAAGCAATCCCACCTACAACTTTGTCATCTATAACGAAAACGTAGGTATAGACCATTTCTTCAGTTTTTACATCCCCACAACACGTCCATTCGTTCAATGGATGATTTTCAACGGCAAATTTTTCAACTTTCACTGTTTTTCCCATATATGAATCAGGGTTATTTAGATGTCCATCCCAATAAACATCATATGGTTCGTTTTGAATCTTCTCTATTGTTAGCTGATATGCTTCTGTTTGTCCTTCATATGAAAGCAATTTAAACCCTTGCTCTTTGAGATAATCTTCAACAATAGCTAATGATTGAGATGAGTTCTTTTGCTGTATTACAATATACAAGCTACTTATAACCAAAACTATTGTTATTATCATTATCCAGTACTTAGTATTAGCAATTCTCTTCATTCAAAACACCAACTTCATACAACTAAATTATTGTTATTCTCTATGAGCCCTTATCATCCGGGTTTTTGGGGGGGCTGACATATACATTTCCTTGTTTTTAAGATCCACCTAATGAAGCATTTACTAATTGACGCAACTCTTTTGAAAATTCCTCGAAATTCTCAGGTGTAATCTCTTTTTTAGATGTTCCCGCTCCTTTATGCTTTTCAACAGTACCATCTTCAAACTGTAGCCATAGTCTCCAACTATAGCCATCCTCGTAAGTCTCAGGGTCCTCAAAAGTATAATCTCTTTCCCAATTTTGAACATCATATTTCTCTAGTAATTCTTTTACTTTCTGTGCATGATCAAATTGTACTGTATCCTCATAAGAACTGAATCGATGAATACTTATCGTTGGATTGATATAAATTTCATTATTTTCTAAGTCGATTGCTATCGGTTCATAGGCAGTATCCAAAGACGACTCCGTAAAAATAACTTTTGCTACCTCACTAATTGGCTTTTTTGTATCTGATTCAGGTGCTTTGCCAATGTTTTCAAATTGTAATGCATCCTCCTGGCTCATCGTTTCTCCCTCACCTTCTTGTTCTATATCATCATTTTCTTCCTTATTATTATTTGGTTCATTTTCATTTCCTTGTTCACAGCTTAACAGCAAAAAACAACTACTAAATATGAGTAAGTATATTAAAAATGACTTTTTCATTATCTTTCACCTTCCATCGACTCGAACATTGCATCCATATGTTCTGTAGAAGTCGGTAAGTAGTCTTTGTGACTTTGTAATTGATCGTTTCTATGGTCACCCTCTTCAAGCATGATGGTGCCATAGTAACTGGCAAAGCCCTCTTTATTTGGCTCTCTCTCTTTCTCCTGTTTCTTCATTTATCCAGTACGATTCTTCATGATGTGCCCATTTCCCTTTAATCTGGTTGACAGTAACTCCTCCATAAACATCTGAAGCGTTATTATGATGATCAGGACGTAACTCGTCACTTAGCTGTGTTTTCACTTCCATAAAAAGATCTTTTTCATCATCTGATAATACTTGGTTAGTAGGTCCATTATAGATGAAATATTCGGATACATTATTGATTAATTCATCTTTCTCTGCCGAAGTTAGTTCATCATAATCTTCCTGTTTTAATTCCGTTCTTAGTTGTTCCTGAATTTTATTTTCTACATCCACATACATGTGTTCCGATAATGTTTTACCTTCATATTCAAATGATTCAGATATAAACCCATCATAACCATGTTCTGTTCCATGATAATAGTCAATTGCATGACCTAATTCATGAAAGAAGGTAAAGTATTTTCCTCTATCATTTGTTCTGTCGTCCTCGACGTCAAATTTAATTGTATTTTTATCAGATGAAAACACACCTGATTCATCAATTGCGGCAATTTCTACTTGATTTAAATATTGTAATGACAATCTACGATAAGGCTCATCTGCTGAATATATTAAATATTTTATTTCTATCGTATCATGAGTTTCTAGTGGGCCTAAAAATTCATTTGTGTCGTCCACATATTTAGGATTCGATTCATCATACTTTATAATAGTAATTACTTTTTCTATATTTTCTGGGTATTCTTCTAAATAATCACCATATTCCTCTTTTGCTTTTCTTGTATAGTGAGTCTTATCAATATGAGCGATCCAATCGAGGTTCATGCCTTCCGTACTAAATGTGCCGGTTTTGCTATTAAATCCTCTTCCATTTTGGACTGCTTGGAGCCCGTCTATTACTCCTTTTGCTAATTGTAGAGCTGTCTCATAATTATTAGCTGATTTCGTGTTATATGTATATAAACGTTGAAGTTTATCTTGTAGATTCTTTTTCATAAGTTGATAAACTATAATGGTAGAATGGAAGAGCGGCGTAACACTATTAAGTTCTTCATATTTCATTATCATTCGGTCGATTTCTCTAATTTGTTCTAATATTTCTTCTTCCTTTACATCTGTAGTCGCTACTTCACTTTTAAAATCATTAATATACCGATCATTTTGTCGAATTAATTCTTCACATAGATAAATAATCCCTTGAGCGAGGGGAAGATAGGTTTGGGACATGTATAATTTTGCAGTTCGATAGGTTTTTCCTTGAAGTAATATGGCTCCGTTAAAAGCTTTGATAGAAGCTTTCACTTGCTCCATAGACTGAATAATTTCAATACACAAGGAATTCATGTTGTTTTTTTGCGAAGAAGCTGCCCCGAGGTACATATTTATGCTCATTGTTTTTCCTCCTGGTATAAGCGTCTCATTACATATAAATCATGTTCCTTTTGATCCAATTTCTTTATATCTTTTGATAAAATTTCTCTTTCCTTCTCCAATTTGTTCCTAGCATTTTTTATATTACTTTTCACATCCAATTGACTATTTATCATGAAACTTTTCAGTTCATTATCTTGTTTCCAAGTTTCATAAAGTTGGTGAAATAAACGTTCACCTTGGTTAATTGTTTGCACAAAATGTTGCTCTACTTTGTCTATTCTAGCTAACTGTTGTTTATTAGCTAGTTGTTTTTCCTGCAATACGGCTATTTTCTGTTCCACCTCAACGATATCATTTCTTTTTTGAGGCATGTTCTCACCCTTTTTTGGCATTTTGGTATGTCTTCCAATCTCTTACTCCATCCATAATCGGAGAGCCATTTATCTGATTACTTATATCTTCATCGGTTCGCTCGAATTCTTCAGCGACAGATTGTATATTTTGTAAGGTTGTGAGAAAGGATTGATTAAACATTTCCGCTAATTGCTTAGCTTCTTCATTCACTTCTTGTGCTTTATGATTTACTTGAAGAGTTGTTTGATTATCTTTATTAATGATAGTTTGTGTAGCGTCATTAATCGTATTAGAGGCGTTTTTCATTGTAGTGGCGATTTTTTCTGCAGAATCAAAATTAAATAAAATCAAATAATTACCTCCTTTTACTAATGCGTTTGCTATAATTCCCCATAGGTGGTTTAAAGTATAGCGAACAGGGGCTTTACTGTCAATTAAATATATGACAATAAGTCATTATTCCATTGTGAAATTTTATAAGAAGAGTGTCATTCTTATTTCATAAGAAAAGAAAAAAGGATGACCTCCATTCCATGAAGATCATCCCTAGATTATTTTTTCCATTTCATTAAAGCTTCTTGTAATGCGTTATTAGTAAAATCATCATCTTGTTTCTTTAAATATTTATTCACATCGCGCTTGGAAGCACTGTTTTTTTGCTGCTTTGCTCTTCTTTTCTCAAAAGCAGATAATTTTTCTCGGTAACCACAACCACAGGAAAATGTCTTTCCGTCCCCTTCACCACGCATTTCCATCCGTTTATGGCAGTTGGGACATCTAGCATTTGTCTTTTTAGCAATGTTCTTCTTCCCTTTACAAGAGCGATCCTGACAAACTAGCATACGGCCATTTCTTGTTTTTACTTCGAGCATCAGCTTACCGCATTCAGGACATTTTGTTCCTGTCATATTGTCATGCTTGAATTTAACATCTTTGTTCTTAATTTCCCGAACAATCTCTTTCGTATATCCTTTTATTTCTTGGATAAAGACATCCTTCTTCAGTTTACCTTTTGCTATTTGAGCTAGCTTTTCTTCCCATTCCGCCGTTAACATAGGGGAACGTAAATCGCTTGGCACTAAATCTAATAGTTGCTTTCCTTTAGAGGTAATGTGCAAGTACTTACCTCTCTTTTCTATATAATGAGTAGAAAATAACTTTTCAATAATATCCGCTCTCGTAGCAACAGTACCTAGCCCACCTGTCGCTTTCAAGGTTTCGGTAGCTTGTTTTTCTGATTTATCTAAGAATGCACTTGGATTTTCCATTGCGTGTAGAAGCGTACCCTCTGTTAAATGTTCAGGTGGTTTTGTTTCCCCTTCTTCTAGAGAAACTTTTACATTTTCAAGTTGCTGACCTGTTTTTAAGTCGGGCATTTTAGAGTCGTTTTCAGCATCGTCTTCGTAAATTTCTTTAAATCCTAATTGTACCGTGTTTCTCCCTTTAACTGTAAAACGTTCACCTTTCATCTCTGCAATAATTTGGACTTCTTCATAAACAGATGGTGGCATAAGAACAGCTAAGAATCGTCGGACTACTAAATCATAAATTTTACGTTCTTGATCCGTTAACTTCGATAGATTTACCGATACTTCTGTCGGGATAATCGCATGGTGGTCAGACACCTTTTTATCATCTACAAATAGTTTACTTGCTTTTATTGGTTGACGCGTTATTTTATTTGCTACTGCTCTATACGAACCCGCTCCACAAGCTGTTACTCGTTCTTTTAATGTAGGGACGATATCTTGTGATAAATATTTAGAGTCCGTTCTCGGGTACGTTAATACTTTATGCTGCTCATAAAGTTTCTGCATGGCATTTAACGTTTGTTTACCAGAGAAACCAAAAATTCTATTTGCATCCCGTTGAAGGTCTGTTAAATCATATAATGTTTTAGGAAAGCTTTTCTTTTCTTTCCGTTCCACATTATGAACAACTAATGCTTCTTTTTCTAGCTTTTGAAGTAGGGAAGTTGCTTGGTCTCTGTTAAATATACGAGATTCGCCTTTTTCATTTCGCCACGTAAACGTTACACCCTGTTTCGTCGAAGCTTTGACTTGATAAAAGGTTTGAGGCTTAAAATTCTTAATTTCCTCTTCACGGTGAGCAATCATCGCAAGCGTAGGCGTTTGGACACGTCCACTCGATAATTGCGCATTAAACTTTGTTGTTAATGCACGTGTTGCATTTAATCCGACATACCAATCCGCTTCTGAACGTGCGACAGCTGAATAATACAAGTTTTCATATTGCTTACCAGGCTTCAATTTTTGGAAACCTTGTCTAATCGCTTGGTCTGTTACAGACGAAATCCATAAACGCTTGATTGGTTTACGAACAGGTACTTTTGCTAGAATCCATCTTGCAACTAGTTCTCCTTCTCTTCCCGCATCCGTAGCTATCACAATTTCTTTAATGTCTTGTCGTTGTAGTTGTTTCTTTACGGTTTGAAATTGCTTATTCGTTTGTCGTATCACTGTTAACTTTAGAGGTTCTGGAATCATCGGTAAATCCTCTATACGCCACGCTTGATACTTTTTATCATAAAACTCTGGATCTGCTAAGGTCACTAAATGCCCTAGCGCCCATGTTACAATGTATTTCGGACCTTCCATATAGCCATTTCCTTGCTTCGTGCAACCTAACACACGTGCAATATCACGACCTACAGATGGTTTTTCTGCAATTACGATAGTTTTTGTCATGTAGGATAATCCTCTCTCGTTAAAACGTTCCTTCTTGTATTTTAACGTATTAACATGGTATTTGCACATATCCCAAAATGAAACTTCAAAAAAGAGAGAAACTACTATGAGTCCCTCTCGATATGTTGCAGTTCTGTTTTTAATGTTTCTAAGTCTACTTGTCCAGCTATATGATGACGGATAATACCTTTATCATCAATAAAGTAAGTGGTTGGGATTGGGACAATGCGATAAAGTTTTGATACTTGATTAGCATTATCTAAAAGAATAGGAAACGTTATATCATGCTCTTCTTTAAAATCGATAATTTGCTGCATACCCATTTCTCGAGAGGTTAGATTTACTCCTACAACGGTGACATCATTTTCCTGATAAAATTGCTCTAAATCAGGCATTTCCTCGATGCAAGGCGGACACCATGTAGCCCAAAAGTTGAGAATAACAGGTTTTCCTCGGTAATCAGACAGCTTAACCATATCCCCTTCAGGAGTCTGAAGCTCAAAATCTGGCGCTAGCTTGCCGACATCGATTCCAACTTCTATTTGTTTTTCTTGTTTTTCTTGCTGATGATTATCCGGAGATATACTCTTTATTTCAATATTCACAGGTTCCTGATATTCCACTTCGTCTTCGTCATTGATGGTATCATAAATCACCCAACCTATTAATACGATAAGAATACTACTAGCAACAATTCGCTTCATAGAATAACCCCTTCATCACGTTAACTTTATATAAATTTATGTGATGGTAATCGGGTTCATGACTCTATTGTTATTCTTTTAACTCTATTAAAAAAGCTTTAAGTGATTGAATTTGGTCACTCGTTTCATTTTTAAATGTATAAATATCACAAAAAGCAAAACGTTTCTTGCCCCCACTGCCATCTGGCATTAGCATCGTCCCTTGCACAATAGCTTGGTTTCCTTGTGTTATCATTGTTTCAGTTTGATGCTCCTCAGCTTTGACACCCCGCATCGGTTCAAACAACTTCGTCACTTCTTGCTTACTGTTTAAAGTCGTCTCTCCAACTAATTCCCAATGCACATCCTCGGCGACATTATTGATAATAAAATCTGCATCTCCAGTTAAAAACGCTTGATTGAATCGTTGTATTCTTTCTTCCGCTTTACTTGTTTCCAACTTAACTCCTCCATTCAAATAATTTATTTATTAATGGAATCATAGCACGCGGAACATTAGCATATTTCTTAAAAATTGCTATACTTTGCAATTTAATAGCTAGAAGATAAAATGTATTGATTATACATCCAGCCTTATTCAAATCTTTCTATTCGATAAATCCCTATTATTACCATCAATTGTTCGATATAATACTATCATTATGATTATTCTCGATGTTAGAAGGAGACTATTATATGAATAAAAAATTGGTAAGAAACAGTTCCATTACCGCTATTTTTTGCATGATTATAGTAATCACTACGAGAATTTTGTTTGATTTGGGATCAGATAAAAAATTACTATCCATCTATAATATTGATATAATTATCCTCTTCATAATTTTAATTGTTCATTTCATCATCATTCGTTCCATAAAAAAAGAGGATTAACCTTTATAGGTTCCTCCTTAAAGCTCATTTTCAGACGTTTCATTTATGTATTTGTGTTAAAAATTTCTTCATAAGAAGCGGTAATGAAATCAGTATGGGAGGATCCTCGATGTGTGGTTCGCGAAGTGTTAGTTTTTGCTCAGGAACTGGGAAGTTTTCATCTATTAAGATAGGAAGGTTCGCTTTTGCACGTAGCGTCTGATTCGGTAACAGTATTTCCGACACATTCATCTCCCAATTAACTGCAGTAACCATTAAATAATAGACACCTGGGGCGATATTTGAAAAACTGAACCGGCCTGGCGATGAAAGTAAGGTTCCGTACGAAGGAAGTCCTTCTGGTATCGGTTTAGTAAACAATCCAACGAATATGACGCCACTAAAAGGCTCATCTACTTCAATAAAACCATTAACCTGGTTATTCTCGCTTTTCATAGGTCTTCCATTTATCCATCGAGGTGAATCTTTTAATGTTTGCAAGTAAGTACCTGTCTGTGTAAAAGATTTTCTAAATTGAAAGGGAGTGACTCCGACTCGTTCTGTAAAACGTGTCGTAAACGTGCCTAGGCTTTGTTGACCAATTTCCATACCTACATCACGAATGGGCAAACTCGTTTGAAGTAAAAGATGTTTTGCTCTCTGAAGTCTTAATGCTGAGACATATTGGTGTGGTGACAACCCCATTTCCGATTTGAATAACCTCGAAAAGTGATATGGACTGTATGAAGCGACAGCTGCAAGTTGAGACAGGTTTAGTGATTCGTGTAGGTTTTGATGGATGTAAGCTAGAACTTTCTCTAATTCCATTGATTCCATCTTTCTCCTCCCTTCAATGAAAAAAGGTGATCTACCTTTAATGACCACAATCGAGATCACCTTAATTAAAAAACAATCGATTCACTGGCATATGACCTTTTGAATGACGGTATTTTCCCGGAGACGTGTTGAAATACTGTTTAAACACCTTACTAAAGTAATTCCCTGATTGAAAGCCAGTCTCATACGCTATTTCTTCAATCGGTAAATTCGTCGTTTGCAATAACTCAACCGCTTTTTCTAAACGAACTTTCGTTACGTATTGAATTGGTGTTTTGTTCATTGTTTTGCTAAATAAACGGATAAAGTGGTATTTAGAAACCTCGGACACGCTAACGATATCGTCAAGCGATAGATCGTCACTATAGTTTGCTTCTATATAAGATACTGCTTTTGCAATGGCAATTGGTAATTCATTTAGTGACGAACTACCATATTCTAAATACTGCATCAATTCCATCATAAAGGTATACGCATAACCTGATGCTTCATAACTGTGATGTATGCCTGCAGATCGAACCTTATCTATTACTCTTTCGATATGTTTAATCGGGTTTGCATGTCTATCTAGTTCAATAATGTTTCCTTTTTTCTCTACAATACTTCGATAAAAATGTTCCATTTCCTGCCCAAATGTTGTGATATATATAAATTCCCATTCTGATGATTCCTTTGGTAGGTAATAGCAATGGTCACTTGGTACTTTTACAATAAACGCTTTTCCTTTATCCAGTCGATGCTCCTCGTTACCAATCCGGATGGCACCCTGACCAGATAACGTATACTGAAAGACAATAATATCTTTTTCTTCTCTTACTAAGCCATCCCATTGGTAAGATTGATGGATTTGTGTTTCTTTACCAATTGCATAAAGACCTGCTACTCTTTTCTGATGTTCGCCCGTAAATCGAAATCCATATGTATGAGGCTGCATATTTCTCATCCTTCCTCACTTATTTATCCTCCGTTTTACAATTGACTTCAACTCATAAATCCCTTAAGCTTGCTATAGTATACAATGATGGAGGAAAATATAAAATGCTGCAAGCTACAAACGTGAGTCTTCGTTTTGGAGATAAAAAATTATTTGAAGATGTTAATATAAAATTTACACCTGGTAACTGTTACGGATTAATTGGTGCGAATGGTGCTGGGAAATCTACCTTCCTTAAAGTATTATCTGGTGAAGTTGAACCACAGTCTGGACATGTATCCCTTGGGAAGGATGAACGTCTTGCTGTTTTAAAGCAGGATCACTTTGCATATGAAGATTATGAAGTTTTAGAAACTGTCATCATGGGACATACACGACTTTATGAAGTGATGAAAGAAAAAGACGAAGTATATGCGAAACCGGATTTTTCTGAGGAAGATGGAATGCGCGCTGCTGAACTAGAAGGCGAATTTGCTGAATTAAATGGTTGGGAAGCAGAATCCGATGCAGCTGTTCTATTAAAAGGTCTAGGTATTACGGAAGATTTACACACGCAAAAAATGGCAGAATTATCTGGTTCTGATAAAGTAAAGGTTTTACTTGCACAAGCACTTTTTGGTAACCCAGATATCCTACTTTTGGATGAGCCTACAAACCACTTAGAT
The DNA here is from genome assembly GCF_014206945.1 of Gracilibacillus halotolerans. Taxonomy (GTDB): domain Bacteria; phylum Bacillota; class Bacilli; order Bacillales; family Amphibacillaceae; genus Gracilibacillus; species Gracilibacillus halotolerans. The sequence goes on along the minus strand of NZ_JACHON010000007.1, from coordinate 11,831 downwards.
ATTCAGGCGATTCAATGGCTAGAAGAGTTTTTAATTAACTTTGAAAACACTGTAATTGTTGTATCACACGATCGTCATTTCTTGAACAAGGTTTGTACACATATTGCAGATGTTGATTTTGGTAAGATTGAACTTTATGTTGGTAACTATGATTTCTGGTACGAATCAAGTCAACTTGCATTACAGATGGCAAAAGACCAAAACAAGAAAAAAGAAGAAAAAATGAAAGAATTACAAAACTTTATAGCTCGCTTTAGCGCGAATGCTTCTAAGTCTCGTCAAGCAACTTCTCGTAAGAAAATGTTGGATAACATTACATTAGATGATATTAAACCATCATCTCGAAAGTATCCATATGTTGCATTCCAGCCTGGACGTGAAATTGGTAATGACCTCTTACGTGTGGATGGCATTTCAAAAACAATCGACGGTAAGAAAGTACTGGATAATGTAAGCTTCACAATTAATCCGAATGACAAAGTAGCTTTCGTTGGACGTAATGAACAAGCAGTTACTGCTTTATTTGATATTTTAGCAGGTGAGTCAGAGCCAGACGAAGGAACATATACATGGGGTGTTACGACATCACAATCTTATTTCCCTAAAGATAACTCAAAATACTTTGAAGGAAATAATATGACGTTGGTAGACTGGCTACGTCAGTATTCCCCAGAAGATGAGACAGAAACATTCTTACGTGGTTTCTTAGGTAGAATGCTATTCTCTGGTGAGGAAGCCTTGAAAAAAGCTAGTGTTCTTTCTGGAGGAGAAAAGGTTCGCTGTATGCTATCTAAAATGATGTTAAGCCACGCGAACGTGCTCATTATGGATGATCCTACGAACCACTTAGATTTAGAGTCGATTACTTCTCTTAACAATGGATTAATTAGCTTTAAAGGTTCGATTCTATTTAGATCCCATGACCATCAGTTTATTAACAGTATTGCAAATCGACTGATTGATATAACACCTACGAAAGTCATCAATAAAGAAATGTCATACGATGAATATATTGCGGATAAAGCTTTACAAAAAGAAATTGAGGAAGCTTACGCATAAAGTAAATCTGTAACCAGTGGAGAGAATCCGCTGGTTTTTTCATTTTAGCGAAGGTCGAATAATATCTCCTTTCTATTTTTTATAGTAAGATAGATATAAGTTGGAAAGTATAAAAGATAGATAAAAGTATTTCTTTTACGTCGCTCAATCCGGCGATTTTTTCTATTACATTTAGATACACAATGTACCTCCGTTTATTTTAGTAGTTACTATCTGACAGAGAGGGGAAAAAGCAATGAAAATTGAAGTTAGCGAGAAAGCTTTACAGTGGTTTAAAGACGAAGTAGGCTTAGAACAAGGAGATAGTGTTCGTTTTTTTACACAGATTTATGGGTCTAGCCCTATTCAAGAAGGTTATGCACTCGCCTTCACAATTGAAAATGATTTGAGTGATGCTTCGGTGCAAGTGGAGTCTGATGGTATTACTTTCTTTGTTAATGAGACTGACCTCTGGTTCTTTAAAGACTACAATCTATATGTTGAGTATGACGAGAAGCTTGATGAAGTTGAATACCAATATAAAAAGGACTAAGGGTAGCTTAAGAGTAATATTCGATTATCACACTTAAAATGGGATTTCACAGAGTCAAAATCAGATTGTCACATTTAAGATGGGATTTAGGCATCTCAATATCAGATTACGAGTTTTAATATTGGATTTCATTACCGCAACATCAGATTCTTGATTATATTAAATAAAATTTATTATTTACCAATTGGAATCGAGTTAGAGGGTTATCAAATGTTGACCTCCGTTATCCGATCTTGAGAAGGAGATATCTGATGTTAATCTCGGTTATCTGATTTTGAGAGGGAATTATCTAATGTTAACCTTCGTTATCCGATTTAGAGCGGGAGATATCTAACGTTAATTAGACTTATCTGATTTTGAAATATACTACTTAACAATAAAAAATTCACAGCCAAGTTTTTAATACTTGAGCTGTGAATTGTTGTTTATCTTTAGCTTTTTACTTTACTTAACTGTGCGGAAGCAATTAACTCTTTAATTGGTTCACGATCTCCTTTGTACAGCAGATCTACAATTCTACTACCTACAATTACACCATCGCAATGTTCGGTTAAGTCCAAAACATGTTCAGGTGTTGAAACTCCAAATCCTGCTAATACAGGTACATCACATTGTTCCTGTAGTTTGGATAAATAAGTCCCAACGTTTTCCTGGAAATCAGTACGTACTCCAGTTGTACCCGTCACCGTAACAGCATACAAGAAGCCTTCCGTACGTTGTGCAATTTCAGCAATCCGTTCTTCTGGACTTGTTAAAGCAGCAAGTCGAATCAGGGCGATATCAAACTTTTTCAGGCTTGGTGTAATGATTTCCTCTTCTTCTAAAGGTAGGTCTGGGATAATCAGTCCATCTACACCCGCTTCGTCGCATACTTTTGCAAATTCTTCTATTCCAATTGCATGGATTGGATTCAAATACGTCATTAATACAATTGGTAATGTGCGCTCTTGTTTCGTTTCTATGAGTTTGTCTAACACACCTCTTAGCGAAACACCGTCTTTCAGTGCACGAATGCCTGCTTCTTGTATTGTCGGCCCATCTGCAACGGGATCTGAGAAAGCAATTCCTAATTCTACAGCTGTTGCTCCTGCATCTTGCAGAAATTCTAGTTGCTCGTGTAACTTATCAAGTCCGCCATCACCAGCCATAATATATGGAACGAATGCTTTATCTCCCCGCTCAAGCACTGCAGAGAATGCTGCATCTAATTTTTGTTTACCCATCTGCGTTACCTCCTAGTGCATCCCTTACCGTTTCTACATCTTTATCTCCTCGACCAGATAGACAGACAACCAATACTTCTTCTTTGTTCATCTGTTTAGCAAGCTTCATTGCATAAGCAATTGCATGTGAGCTTTCAAGCGCAGGTAGAATCCCTTCCGTTCGAGACAACTCCTGCAACGCCTCTAGAGCTTCATCATCTGTGATATAGTCGTAATGAACACGACCAATGTCATTCAAATAACTATGTTCTGGTCCAACGCCTGGATAGTCTAAACCTGCAGAAATGGAATGCGCCTCTTTAATCTGTCCATGCTTATCTTGAAGGAGATTACTCATCATTCCATGTAAGACACCTTTTTTACCATACTGTAACGTAACGGAGTGCTTATCCGTCTCTACTCCTTTACCACCAGCTTCTACCCCATACAATTTCACTGATTCATCGTTAACGAACGGATAGAACATCCCCATTGAGTTACTGCCTCCACCAATACATGCAATAACAGCATCTGGTAAACGTCTTTCCTTATCTTGGATTTGCTTTCTTGTTTCCGTTCCAATCATACTTTGAAAATCACGTACGATTTGCGGAAATGGATGTGGTCCAACAACAGAACCGATGATGTAATGTGTATCCTCTACATTTGTCACCCAGTAACGTAATGCTTCATTTACCGCATCTTTTAATGTTCCACTGCCTTGATCAACACTTTCAACTGTCGCTCCTAATAGCTCCATACGGAAAACGTTCAACTTTTGACGTCTAACGTCCTCTTTCCCCATAAATACGATACATTCTAAACCTAATAAGGCACAAACCGTTGCTGTTGCTACACCGTGCTGACCTGCTCCTGTTTCTGCAACAATTTTCTTTTTACCCATTCTCACTGCTAGTAATGCCTGGCCAAGTGCATTGTTAATTTTATGTGCACCTGTGTGGTTTAAATCTTCTCGCTTTAAATATATTTTAGGTCCACCTAGCTTTTCGGAAAAACGTTCCGCATAGTATAGAGGTGTCTCGCGTCCTACATATTCTTTTAAATAATAATCAAATTCCGCTAAGAAATCATCATCTTGGATTGCCTTCGCATATTCTTTATCTAGTTCTAAAATAGCTGGCATAAGAGTTTCTGGCACGAAACGCCCACCAAAATCACCGTAATGTCCTTTATTATCTGGCGCTTGATATGTCATTTAATTTTCTCCCTTCTTCGCTGCTAAAATAAATTGCTTGATCTTTTCGATATCCTTTTCTCCATCTGTTTCTACACCACTTGATACATCTACCCCTGCTGGCACTACTTCTTGTACAGCTTGAGCTACGTTTTCAGGTGTTAATCCACCTGCTAAAAGTACTTTTTTGTTGAGGAAATTAAAGGTTTTCGCTAAATTCCAATCAAAGGCCTCCCCATTTCCTCCTCTATATTTCCCTGCTGGACTGTCTAATAAATAATAATCGCAGTGATATGATTCTAGCTGTTCCAAATCCTTCTCTGACCGCACTTGGAATGCTTTAATCACCGGGAAAGGTAATTGATTCACAAACTCAGGTGTCTCATCTCCATGAAGCTGGACATAATCCAATCCGACTGTTTGGACAATCTCTTCAATTACAGCTCGTTCCTCATTAACGAAGACACCGACTTTTTTTACGTGGGATGGGACATAGCTTGCTAATTCTTTCGCCTGCTCTACCGTAACTTCTCGCTTACTCTTGGCAAATACAAACCCAATAAAATCCGTTCCTGCATCTGCTGCTGTTTGAATCGCTTCTTTATTCATTAATCCACAAATTTTTACTTGAACCATTTTCATTCTCCTAATGGAATACGTAATGAATCAAAAGTTGCTTTTAAATTGTCAGACCGCATCATAGTTTCGCCTACTAATATGCCTTTGGCGCCAGCTCGCATCACTCGTTCCACATCTGCTTGATCCTTCATCCCACTCTCACTAATAAGAAGAGTGCTAGAAGTATCGATGAGACTTGCAAGCTTTTCTGTTACTGCTAAATCGACATTAAAGGTTTTTAAATCTCGATTATTCACCCCTACGATTTTAGCTCCGATTCGTTTGGCTACTTCTAATTCTTCCTCGGTATGCACTTCAAAGAGAATCTCTAATCCTTTTCCCTCTGCATACGCATATAATTCCTTCAATCTCTCTTCTGGTAATGCTGCTGCAATTAATAGAATGAGATTAGCACCGGCATCATATGCTCGATCTATTTGAATTTCATCAATAATAAAATCTTTATTTAAGACTGGAATGTTAACCTTCTGTCTTACTTGTTGCATATCTTCAATGGTTCCCTGGAAAAAAGGTTCATCTGTTAAAACAGAAATTCCTCCAGCTCCATACTCCTCATAAGTTACACCTTGTTCTTGAGGATTTACTTGATCGTTAATCAAGCCTTTAGATGGAGATGCACGTTTAATTTCTGCAATGATACTCATTCGATCCGATTTCATAAATGTATCATAGAGAGAAACCTCCACGCGTTTTTCTTTTATCGTGCCTGGCACATATGTTTCTTTTAATCTTGCTACCTCTTTTTCTTTCTCTGCTAGTATTTTATCTAAAATCGTTGTCATGTTTATCGTACCACCTTTTGTTTAATACGACTGCTAAAGGCAATCAAATTCTCTAATTTTTCTAGGGCAGCACCAGAGTCAATCGATTCTCTTGCTAGCTCGACACCTTGCTTAACTGTCTCTGCTTTTCCTTCTGCAAAGATACCAAGACCCGCATTCAATAAAACTGTATCACGTTGTGGACCTTTCTTTCCTTCTAATACTCTACGTAAGATGACCGCATTTTCTTGTGCATCGCCACCTCGGATATCATCATTCGAGACAGTAGGTAGGTTTACTTCCTCTGGCGTTAACGTAAATTGAATGATTTCTCCTCTATCTAATAATACCAGATGGTTCTCTCCGGCTAAAGAAGCTTCATCCATATGACCCGCTCCATTCAGTACTAATGCACGTTTACGACCAAGTTTATGAAGAACATTCGCTAAAACGTGCAAGGAATCTCGTCGATAGGTTCCTAGTAGTTGTGTCGAAAGCTCTACTGGGTTTGTCAACGGACCTAACACATTAAATACAGTAGGAATTCCTAATGCCTGGCGAGCTGGCATCACTTTTTTCATCGCTGGGTGTACGTTTGGAGCAAATAGAAAAGCAATTCCATTCTCTTCTAAAATCTCAAAGGTCTGTTCTGGTGTAAACGAAAGCGAGACACCTAAATGATCTAATACATCTGCACTTCCTGTCTTACTTGAAATGCTACGATTCCCGTGTTTCGCAACTGTTAGTCCTGCTCCGGCCATAACGAATGCAGAAGTAGTACTAATATTAAAGCTTTGCGAACCGTCCCCGCCAGTACCGCAATTATCAATAGCTGTAGTAATATGAGTTGGAGTAGTGATAGTAGATTTCTCTCGAATAACGTTTACTAATCCTGTAATCTCATCCGCTGTTTCTCCTTTGGCTTTAAGTGCTGCAATAAACGCTCCAATCGTAATATCATCGGTATTATCTTCAAACATCACACGTGCAGCTTCTTCCATTTCCGTTTGTGATAAATCATTTTTATCAATTACTTTCAAGAGATAATCTTTCATTAGAATTGCTCCTCTCATATGCTTTGAAAAAATTACTTAAAAGGACTTTTCCTTTTTTTGTACCAATTGATTCCGGGTGAAACTGTAATCCGTAAACCGGTAAATACGTATGTTTAATTGCCATAATTTCTCCATCATCCATCGCAGTTGCTGTAACAAGTAGCTCTTTTGCCAGAGTTTCTCTACGAATAACAAGAGAATGGTATCTCATCACTTCTAATGGTTGTTCTAAATAATTAAATATTTCATCATTCTCATGTCTGATTAAGGAGGTTTTCCCATGTTTGATATATTTAGCATGGTCAATCTGTGCTCCATATGCTGCGCCAATTGCTTGATGACCTAAACAAATTCCTAAGATAGGGAATTTAGTAGAGAGCTGCTGGACAATATCTATACAAATCCCCGCGTCTTCAGGAGTTCCGGGTCCTGGTGATAAAATAATAGCTTCTGGATTTTTATTTATAATTTCTTCTAATGTTATTTTGTCATTACGAACAACTTCCACTTCTTTCCCGAGCTCTGCAATGTACTGATACAAGTTATACGTAAATGAATCGTAATTATCGATTAATAGTATCATGTTGACTAACCTCCAAAATAGACTTCGCTTTATTTAACGTTTCTTCATACTCGGATTCTGGATTGGAGTCATAAACAATGCCTGCTCCAGCTTGCATATATGCTGTTTGATTTTTAATAACCATCGTTCGTATCGCAAGTGCTAAATCCAAGTCTCCGTTCATATTGATATAGCCAACTGCTCCAGAATAGACGCCTCGCTTTTTATCCTCTAATTCATTAATAATTTGCATCGCTCGAATTTTGGGTGCTCCGGATACTGTTCCTGCTGGAAGCGCGGAAATTAATGCGTCTAATGCTGATTGATTTTTGTTTAATACACCTTGTACTTCAGACACGATATGCATTACGTGCTGATATCGCTCAATAACCATGTATTTTGGTATCGTAATTGAGCCAATTTCACAAACCTTTCCTAAGTCATTCCGACTTAAATCGACGAGCATTTTGTGTTCGGCTAGTTCCTTCTCATCCGCTAACAATTCTTCTTCCAGACGAAGGTCTTCTTCTGTTGTTTTTCCTCTAGGGCGCGTTCCAGCTATTGGATTCGTTACAACATGGCTTCCCGTCGTTTTAATTAAACTTTCCGGTGAAGCACCTAGCACAATGTATCCATCAAAATCAATGAAATACATATATGGTGATGGATTCGCAACTCGCAGTTTCCGATAAAAAGTAAATGGATCTGCATCAAAGTTTGCTTTCATTCGTTGAGATAATACAACTTGAAAAATATCTCCGTCCTTGATGTGTTGCTTTGCTGTTTCAACCATTTCTAAAAATGTTTTACATTCAATCGCTGGTTTGAATTGTACAGCAAGAGTATTTTCGTTCAGCGCCTCTTCTGTTCCTAGCACTTGATCTTTCAATGTTTGTAAATCTTCTTCTAACTGTTGGTTATTACGACTTCCATCTAAATTGGCGGTAATAATGGTCAATGTTTGTTTCTTATGGTCAAAGACGAGAACATTTTGATAGATCATCATGTGTACATCCGGCATATCAATTTCGTCATCTAGTAACTCGCCAATCTCTTCATATTGGCGGATTGCATCATATCCGATATAACCGATTGCTCCACTGTAGAAGGCGAATGGTAAATCTAATTCTTCATTGGGAATATGCTGCTTGAGTACCTCTAGTGGCTTTTCTCTTACAGATGTTTCTGCGCCTTCTGTATGATGGATAACAGTAGTTTGATCACCGTCACCTATAATTTCTTTGTACGGATTCATTCCTATAAAAGAAAATCGTCCTTTTTGGTCATGATTGATTGAGCTTTCTAGTAAAAATTTTTTAACTCCTTTTACCTTATTAAAAATCGAAATTGGTGTCATCGTATCGCCATTTAAAGTAATGCTTTTATAATCGGTCATTTTGTTCTCTCCTTTTTTTGGATTTGGGTGAGTACTTATATTTATGTGTGTCATAATTTTAAAAACGAAAAAGTCCCTACTCATGCATAACTACATGAATAGGGACGATATCTACCGCGGTGCCACCACTATTTGAAGAATGCAGCCATAAACTCTGCCATTCTTCCTCTTCACACCTTTTAACGCAGATGAGGCGTAGCTTCTTACTCCAATTCAGAAGCTCTCTCCAAGGTCCATTCCGATTCCTATCTATGTCAGGATTTCACCGGTTCCTGACTCTCTGTATTAGAGGGAGGTATCGTACTATTCCTTTTCAACGATTTGATTGATTTAACTCTATATAAAACGAAAGGGTTTCCCCATCCAATAAAGGACGAGGAAACCCGTGGTACCACCTTTGTTAGCTAATAAAAGCTCACTTTACGTCCGATCGATTCGAACGCTTCCCATTTGCAACGAGTGGGTTTCTCGCCAAAGCCTACTAGTAATCGTTCGGTTTGGGGCTCAGAAGTCCATTCACCTAACGTGTATCACTGGTTCGCACCAACCACCAGCTCTCTTTCATACAACATTTAAGCTACTCATCTTCTTCAATGCCATTGATTTTATAATTCATTGTTTTCTTATTTTAGTATGTCATCTTCTATTTGTCAATCCATTTTCGCTAAATTTTCTGATTATTTCGTCAATCACTTTTCAATAATGTATTCTTCTATTTTTTCACCTAGATGTCTTCCAGGTGTATCCGGCAAAACTAAAATCTTATCTCCTATGTTTAATGAAATGCCTTCCAGTTCCTGTTGGTTTTTCCCGAGCAAATGAGTGCTGTCTCCTTCTTGAATGGTCACAGAGATTTCCTTATCTTTTATTTTGGCCGCAATCCGAAGTAAAGGTCGATGTTCAATTTTTACTCTGCCAACTGCAATTTCTCGATAACTGCCATCTTCTTTATATATAGGTAAAGTTTGACCAGCCTTGATTTCTGATAAATACGAGGTTGCACGGTTGCTCGTAACGATATACTGATGAATCGCACCACCATTGACTCGAAACGTTCTTGCCGGGTATGTATCGGTTGTACGATTTTCTGCAAGTATCATCATATAACCATGACCTGTATTTCCAACTAACAATCCTTCCGTGGGCTCCAACTCATCAACAAAATCAATACATACTCTAGATCCCATTCCGATTGATTGAATTTCGATTATATCTGCTTCTATTAACTGAAGTTCCAATGGAAAACCCTCCATTTTTAAAAATACTTATTTGTATTATGACACATACTTTTTTTATAGAACAGAGATAGGATACAATGTTAAATATAAAAGCCCTCTAAGAGTAAAGCTATACACTCTTAGAGGGCGAGATTTCTCATTTTGCTAATTTAAATTGATGTACCAACTCATTTAATTGTTCTGCTAATTGAGATAATTGTTCTGAGTTATTTGCCACCTCTTCAAATGTCGCAGATGTCTGCTGAACAGAAGCAGCTGTTTCCTCCACTCCTGCAGCAGATTCCTCAGAAACAGAAGCGACTTCTTCAATTGATTGATTCATTCCTTGTGTATGGTCGGCCATTTCCTTTAAGTTACTAGTCACTTCTTGAACATTAGAAATCATAGTCGTTATTTCATCACTTATCTCATTAAATGTAGTTCTTGTGGAATCAATTTTTTCCGTTCCTTCTCCCACTGCTTGATAACCATTCTGTAAGGCCTCAGATACCGTGGACGAATCGACTTGAATATTTGTAGCAATACCTGTAATACTGTTGACAGAGGAAGATACTTGTTCGGCTAACTTTCTTACTTCATCTGCCACAACCGCGAAACCTTTTCCTTCTTCTCCTGCACGAGCAGCTTCAATCGCCGCATTTAAAGCTAATAAATTAGTTTGCTCCGCAATAGAATTAACAACCTTCACTAGCTCCGTAATTTCTTGTGACTGCTGATCTAAGTTCTTCATCTTTTCTACAGAATCTTCTACAATCTCGGTTATATGCTTCATTTGATTGCTTGAAGCATTCATCAGATCTTGCCCTTGCGCCGTCATATAAATAATTTTCTCGATACTTGCTTCCATTTGTTGACCGTTTTGATTAGCTTGTTCCATCTGGTTAGCGAAAGTGCTCATGGAATGGGACAGATCACTGGCACTGTTCGCCTGCACTTCTGCTCCATTCGCTAGTTCATCCATCGTTGTGACAATTTGTTCTGAACTTACTTTCACTTCTTGTGCAGAACGATTAAGATTTTCACTATGACCGGAGACCGATCCTGACACTTGTTGCACATTTTGAATAAGAGTTTGCGTTTGCTCACTCATCAAATTTGTAGCTTCTACTAGCTCAGATGTTTCATCACGTTCACTTGTTTGTAAAGGTTCATGACTAAAGTCTCCTTTTGCTAGTAACTTCAACCGATTCATGACTATTTGAATTGGTTTGGTTATGCTGTTACTGATAAAGAATGTAATTAGAACACTAATAACTAAAGTAATAAAAGCTATAATGATCATGGTAATACGAGAAAAATCATTTGTATATGATAACCTATCACCCACAACTGCAGTCTGTTCTCCACGATCCATTGCTATCTGGAATCCTTTTTCTTGAAGTTCTTCGGACACCCTAATAGATTCATCCGTTAATCTTTTAGCCTGCTCCATCTCGCCTTTCTCATATAACTCGATAGCTTGTAATTGCATATCTTGTAATTCATCCTTATGCCTGAATAACTCTTCATAAACTTCATTACTATTTAATGTCAGTAATTGTGTTTCAACTTGCTCCCCGATTTCTAACTCTCCCATATATTCTTCTTTCCATTTGGGATCACCGGATAACATATAGTTGTTGAAATCGCCACCTAATACAATAAGATGCATCACATACTGCATTTCCAAACCCATGAGAGGTATTTCATTTGTAATCAGTTGATCAGAAGATTTATTTATTGCACGTAATGCTGAATAATTTACTACACTACTAATTAATATTAATGCAATAATGATTCCAATTCCCCAACCGATTTTACGACGTATACTTTTGAACTTTATAAGATGTCTCATTCCTGTTGCCTCCGAATCTATGATGATATATGATTTACTACTATCTTATCGGTGGATTTGTTTAAAATTGAAGTGATATAGGGGAATTTCCCTTTGGTAAAATACGGTTCTGAAGAGTTTATATGAATGAAATAGCAAAGAGCTTTTCGATTGAATATACAGTTCCTTAGTTTTAGGATTAAGAAAAACCGCGCAAAAAAACTGCGCGGTCCTTTTCTGTTTGCCGTGACTAGTGCACATCTGATAATTTATATTCGTTGCCTTGTATTCCTTTATAATACTCTGGATACATTTCTCCCCCACATTGCTCGCAACTAAATTGGGGTGGGACAGTAGGATCTCCTCCATCCATCAAATC
>NZ_JACHON010000006.1 GCF_014206945.1 Gracilibacillus halotolerans | reverse complement strand
ATTTTAAGCACGGTTATACTGTCATTTTCCAATCAATACCAGTTTGGAGGATAGGATGGTTTTCACTATGTAAATATTTATTATAAATGCAAATATTATCCATTATTCAAGGTGAATTAACTATTCGGTGTAAGTGGAATTTTAAGAAAAAACGAGTAAATGAAAGAAAAATTAATTATATTGAGGGAGGATTATATTGTGCGGAGACTATATATTATTCCATTAAAAAAAGTTCGATGGAGTTTCATTATTGTATGCGCCTCATTCTTTGCTGCTTTTTTTTTATATTTAGAACTTCAAAATTCTACAGATGTATTTTCCAATGAAAAAGAACCTGCTGCTCTTCATACTGGTGATTCATCCGACTCCTCAATTGCATTAACGTTTAACATAAGTCACGGTGATCAACAACTCTCTTCTATATTAAAAACATTAGAAGATCAAAAAGCCACTGCTACATTTTTTATAACTGGAGAATGGGCGGAGAGACATCCTGATTTACTCGACTCTATTTCAGAGGCTGAACATGAAATTGGCATGTTAGGATATCAATATAAATCCTATTTAGAACAAGATTCATCGGAGATTAATAGAGATATCATCAAGGCAAAAGAAGCATTTCAAAAGCTTGGATATGAAAATGTTTACCTACTTAGACCACCTAATGGGCATTTCAATGAAGAAGTCATTAAACTCGCTGAACAACAGGGCTTAAAAGTAATTCATTGGAGCGTTAACTCACATGATTGGGAAAATCCAGGGACTGAAAAAATCACGGATGTTGTATTAGATGAAACTAAAAAAGGTGATATCCTCCTATTTCATGCATCCGATACAGTGAAATACACGACTAGTGCTTTAGAACAAATTATTCCTAAATTAAAAGATCGTAAATTGAAGTTGACGACGATTAGTGAACTCATTTCTCAAGCCGATGTGAAAGATGAACAATTAACTTCAAATTGATACTTTCTTACGCAAAGAAACAGACCTAAATGATTAGGCCTGTTTCTTTTCTGTTAAACGATGCAGTATTAGTAATTGATACGTATTACATAGTAGTAATGGGACAATCATCAACCAAGCATAATCGCCACCACTTGTTCTTAGTCCTGGTACCCATTCAATAAAAGTAACAACGACCATAAAGAACAATGCCGGAATAAATGCTTTTTTATTTGTTTGATTTGCTTTTATTCGAGCAATAATTAAACTGTAAATTAGTAAGAAGATCGAAGCAAACACATATGGCATAACAGAACTATTTTCCACTATACTATAACGGAAATAGACAAGATCAAACAACACAACTACAACTACTGCAACTTGTAGCCATGGCCAAAAGGTTCTAAAAAAACTAAGTCCTAATTGATTTACTGTCAAATATGCGAAAAAGCCCATTTGACTGATAATACTAAATACTAGACCCAGCCCTATAAAAAACAGAAACAATCCTAACACTTCAAACCAGTCAAACGGCTTCATAAATTCCAAATACACATCACTCTTCACAAAAAAGCTTGTTACTAATGTGGAGAGTCCACCTAAAAGTAGGGTGGAGAAAAATAACCTAACTACATTCCTGCTCTTCAATCAAATATCCCCCTAAAGCTATATACTATATTCCTGTTGTCATTTTATCATGTTTCTAAAAAAAATTCGCTCTTCATACATATTAAAGTTATTTGAATCCATATTATGAATAAGACCCTTTTATAGAAAGGTAGCAATGATTATGAAACAGATGAAGCAATGGACATTTTTAATATGTATAGCAATGCTTATGCTTACTGGGTGTAACGCAGGTGGTGGTGAAAAAAAAGAAACTGGCGATTACGAGAGCACTAAAAAGATGGTCGCTGACATTCTTAAGACAGATGAGGGTAAAAAGGCTATTACCGAAGTCTTAAGTAGTGACGACATGCAACAAACCTACGTTGTCGAATCACCTGCTATGAAAGAAGCTGTTACTGAGGCACTTTCTTCTGACAAAGGCAAAGAGTTTTGGGAGAAGATGTTTAAGGACCCTAAATTCGTTGAGGCCTACGCACTAGCCATGCAAGAACAGCAAAAAGATGTATTGAAAAACTTAATGAGTGATTCTGAGTACCAGAAGAAGCTTATAGAAATATTAAGTAATCCTGACATGGAGAAACAGCTATTAACTGTTGTGACAGGACAAGAATTTCGAAGCCATTTGGAAAAAGTAATGGAGGAAACTTTTTCTTCGCCTATCTTCCAAGCTAAATTGGCTGACCTTATTTTACAAGCTGCACAGGAAATGAAGCCTCCTCAAGAAAGTGGTGGAAGTGAAGGTGGTGGATCCTCCGGCGGTGAATCTGGTGGTGGCGAATCTGGCGGCGGCTCGGAAGAAGGAGAGGGAGAACAAGGTGGTGGAGGAGGAGGTTAAACTCCCCCTCTGCGCAAGCGCCGTAAATAACCCCCAAGAGCTAGTTAACCTAACTCTTGGGGGTTCCTATTTTTACTTATCTTCAAACTGTTGAATTACGTAACGTGCAATTTCAATATATTCTTTTCCGTTCGGATGATCTTCTTGATAAACAGAGGGAGCAAACGTGTCTTTTTCCTCATATGGTTGCTGTAAGGATAGACGGCCAACGACCTTTGTATCTAGTACTTCAGCTAGTTTATCCCCGCCACCTTTTCCAAACACGTACTCTTTTTCACCTGACGTTTTACTTACAAAGTACGACATGTTTTCAATCACGCCTAAAATTTCATGATCTGTATTAATCGCCATTTGACCAGCTCTTGCCGCTACAAATGCCGCTGTTGGATGTGGTGTTGTCACTATTATCTCTTTTGAAGAAGGGATCATATTGTGAACGTCTAAAGCAACATCTCCCGTCCCAGGAGGTAAATCTAACAATAAATAATCAAGTTCTCCCCAATTCACTTCCTTGAAAAAGCTAGCTAGCATTTTTCCAAGACGTGGACCTCTCCAAATAACTGGCGAATTATCTTCCACAAAGAAGCCCATGGACATAACCTTCACTCCGAAGCGCTCAACAGGAATGATTTTTCCATTCACTAGTTTTGGTCTCTCTTCGACACCCATCATATCTGGTACACTGAACCCATAAATATCCGCATCAATGATTCCAACCTTTTTACCAAGGCGCGCTAATGCAACAGCTGTATTTACGGTCACCGTTGATTTTCCAACGCCACCTTTTCCACTTGCAATAGCTAGAAAGTTTGTTTTAGAGTTTTCCCCTAAGATAGAGGTATCCTCCTCTTTCGTTGGTTGGTACTTTGCAATGGTTTCTTCAGGTAATTGCGCAAATCGCAAACCGACAGTGGCTGCTCCAAGCTTTTTCAACGAAGCCACCAATTGTTGCTGTAATTGCATTTGTTCTGCCGTGTTTAGCTTCGCAATCGCTAGCTTAACACTAACATGGTTCTTTTCGGGCTTTAATGAGATTTCAACAATCCCATCTGTTTCTTCAAATGTTTTATGTAAAAAAGGGTCTTTCATTTTATTTAAAAGTTCTCTTACCGATGTTTCCGTTAACAAAATAGGTCACCTCAATTAATTAGAATCGTTCCCTATTTTCTAGTATAACATATAATAAATAGAACCCAATGAAAGACGCATCTAGAATACCATTTGAAAAATCGGACGCCTAATCTTCAGAAGTGTATTTAAGAATGCCAAAATAAATGCTTTCCGCCATTTTTTGTTGGTATCCTTTATCCTTTAGTAACTCTCGTTCTTCATCATTAGATAAAAAACCAATCTCTACTAGAGCTCCCGGTGCTTCTGTATACTTTAATAAATATACTTGCCGCATACCCAAAGCTTTACGCTCCGTATTTTCTAAATTATCTTTTATTTCATCTTGAATCGATGTCGCTAATAATTCACTTTGCTCATTTCCCGGGTAAAAAAAGCTCTGAGCTCCACGCCAACGTTTATCAGGTAAGGAATTTAAGTGAATACTTAAAAAGAAATCTGCTTCTTTTTCTTTAATAAAATGAACACGTCTCTGAATATCTTCTGCTTTCCTTCGTGACAAGCCTCTCGTATCATCATTCGCAAGGTCATAGTCCCCTTCTCGAGTCAGATAAACAATCGCTCCTGCTTGTTCCAAATAATTTTGCAATTTCTGCGATACATTTAGTGCAATTTCTTTCTCTTGTGTATCATCCGTACCTTCTGCTCCGCCATCTACCCCTCCATGACCTGGATCTATTACAATCGTTTTACCCGCTAAAGGTAGAGACATCGTCTTCCATGAATTGATGTTGCTTTGTATTGGATATTGTATAAATATAATAAGTAAGAATAAACCACTTAGCCACAATAAAACCTTCATCAAACGTCGTGACATCCCACATCCCCCTCGTCGCACTTCCTCCCTTCCATTTATATGGGACAGCCCATCATAATATTCGAATAACTACTGCAAAAAGAAAGATTTATCTAGTTTCCAATTTACCATTACGAACATAAAAAAATGGTCCCTCCAAAATAGGAACCATTTTTATCTGTTTCATCATTAAGGTAGTAATTTAATCGATTCATCCATAAAGGCTGGGATATCTTCTGGCTGTCTACTCGTTACTAATTGATCTTGGCAGACAACAACTTCTTCATCTTTATAATTGACCCCAGCGTATTCCATGTCCACTTTAATGGACTTGTATCCTGTTGCATCACGACCTTCCAGAGCCTTTGCTGTAATGAGCAATTGAGGGCCGTGGCATATAGCAAATACTGGCTTCTTACTATCCATAAAAGCTTTTGCAAATTGCACAAATCGATCATCAGCACGCAATTGATCTGGAGAGAAACCACCAGGAATAAATAATGCATCAAAGTCTTCAGGTTTTACATCATCAATTGATTCATCAATCGTTACTTTCGTGTTCTCGGACTTTCCTGTAACTGTTCTTCCCTTTTCCTTCTCAATCGTCACTAGTTGATGACCAGCTTCTTTAAAATCTTTGGCAGGTTCTGTATATTCCACGTCTTCAAACATATCTGTGATTACTGTTGCAATTCTTGCCATGTTGATACACTCCTTTGGTAGAATTAGCTTTCCCTACAGTAACGTTTTTACCACAGATTGAAGAAGATAAACATCTCAAATTAAAAATCATACTCCGCATTCCTAGCATCGACCATTTGTTTGTACACTTCTGCTAAAAGAACGGTATCTTCAATTAGACGTTCTAAACGGAAGACAACATCATCATTCTCAATTTCTTTAAATTTGAAATCCATCTCTTCCACGAATACATAATTTGGAACGAGTTGTGCCTTCATATAAGATAGTATTGGTTTGAGCTGCTGCTCTGCTATTAAATAATGCCTTGCTGATCCTGCTGTTACGACAATACTTGCTACTTTACCCTCTAGTGCATGCACAGGTAGCATATCAAAAATGTTTTTCAATGGAGCTGGGATGGAAGCTTGATAAATAGGTGTTCCTATTATAATGGCGTCCGATTCCATAATAGTAGTCGTCACATATTTTGCATCGCCGTCATAGTCGAGATAGTTACGTCCATCACTAAACGGGAGCTTATAGTCAGCCAAGTCCAATAAAGTTGTGTCGATTTCTGGGTATTTATCTGTTAATAAATCTAATGTCTTTGTCATTGCTATTTTTGTTTTGGAACCCATTTGTGAACCTACAAGTACCGTAAACTTCATTTCATCACCTACTTCTTTGCCGTATGTTTTCGTATGGCCGGCAATATATCTTTACCAATTGTTTCAATATTACGTTTCAATTGGCTAAAAGGAACGCCACCGAAGTCCATCTGCGCAATATATCGTTGATGTCCAAATAATTCATGTTGATATAAGATTTTTTCTATTACTTCTTGTGTACTTCCGATATTCATTACGTCATGAGGATGCGCACCTTGAGCAAAGTGAGGCTTTGGATAACCTCGGCCATTTGTTTTCATCATCCCGCTGTTAATGTGTTCATACATTTCTCGTTGCGCTTGCTGAGTTGTTTCCGCTACATGAAAGAACCCTGCAGTCGCCACCGGAAATTCCTCAGGGTCGTGACCACTCTCTACTAAAGCAGTACGATAAGCATCAATCGTTCGTTTAAAATGACCTGCCGCTCCACCTAACGTTGCTAAAAACATCGGCACACCTCTATGACCTGCCTTAATTGCACTGGAAGGATGACCACCAACCGCTCTCCATATAGGAAGAGATTCATTCAATGGTCTTGGGATTACTTCAGCATCCTGTAAGGGAGCACGGTATTCTCCTTGCCAATTTACGATTTTTTCCTCATTGATTTTTAATAATAAATCTAATTTTTCTTCATAAAGATCTTCATAGTTATTTAGGTCATAACCTAATAAAGCAAAGTTACCAATCCGTGATGCTCGACCCGCAACAATCTCTGTTCTTCCGTTCGAGATTAAATCGATTGTAGCAAAATCTTCATAAACTCTAACCGGATCTAACGTACTAATAATTGTCGATCCACTACCAATCTTTATACGTTCAGTTGCTTGTGCGATGGCAGCTAACACTACAGAGTGAGCCTGGGTAACAAAATAATCTTGATGACTCTCTCCAACACTAAAAAAGTCAATACCAACCTCATCGGCTAGTTTTGCGAGTTCAATAATTTCATCTAGACGTTGTTTAGCAGAAATTCTCTCACCTGTCTCTGGATTTGGTAAATGGTCACCAAGGGTATATAAACCAAATTCCAAGCCCTTCTCAGGCTGTATTCTAAATTTTTCCATGTTCATGCTCCTTTGTAATAATACATTACCTACATTATGGAGGAAGTTGAGACAATTTTAAAACCATTTGCTTACTTTAAGTAAGTTAGAGTATTGTCCTTGTACAAAATCAAAAAAAATAAGCCTCTAGCTTTAGAGACTTATTCTGAAATATATTCATCTAATTATTCACCGTAGTCCACTTGAGCATTGTCTAGCCTTATTTCTACATTTGATTCCGTCAAGCTCATAAAAATATCTTGATCTTCTTCTGTAATACCTAATAGGAATGGAACCGCACTATGAGGTTGAATGACTCCTACTCCGTTTTCATCTAGAAGTACTTCTTGACCATCAAATATATAATTGCCTTCTACATCACCTAAAGTTAAATCAAAGGAAATATTATGGATTGGTCTATTTAGACGATTTACCCCGATAAACAATACGGAAGTACTACCGTCTTCATTTTGAACGAGATCATGTGGATAAACACTAAAGTCATTAGGAATTCCAGCTTTCGGATCGGCATTAATGACATCTACTAATTGTTTGTAAATTTCATTGTTTTCTGTTGTAATACCTGCTTCCTCGTCTGCCTTTTGGACTTGTAGCTTCAGGTCTGGCATGTCTCTGCTTGCTTGGTCAAGACCGCTTCCGCCTGTATCACTGTTTTCCTCTGGTTGCTCTGTATCTACTTCCTCTACAGGTTCTTCTTCGACTTCTTCGGTACTTTCCTCTGCTTCATTATCATTATTTTCTGTCTCATTTACAGTGTCTGTAGTGTTCTCTTCTTCCGCGGGTTCATCTTCAGATCCACCACATCCAGCAATAACAAGAATCCCCGCTAACATTAGTGTCCATAATAATTTCTTCATTAAAATTCTCTCCTCACATGTTGTCTTCTTAAAATTTTCCACATAATCCCCATTATAGCTTTTTAACGTTAGGGTGTGATTACAGGAATTTTGTACTTCCATCTCGCAAATTAATGCTGGATGAAATATTCCACATTATCAATTTGACCGACAATATCTCTTGGTTCAAATACGTGGTCTCCTTCTCCTACATCTTTTACAGGTACATTTATATGCAAAATAAAGGCTTGATTATTTTTTAGGAGACCTAAAAATTCTTCATCTAACATAGCATTCATTGGAGCGAATTGTGCTTTGACATTGTCTCTCAACCCAAATTTTAACGTCATTTTAAGTGTATTTATATCTTGGTTTGTCTTATTCACAATTACCGTCGCAATTGTCATCATTTTTTTATCATGCTTATAAAAGCCTTTGGATATGATGACATGAATTTTACCTTCATCTAATCGATTTCCTTTATCCAAAAGCTCTCGTTGTACATCGTCCATTTCTCTCTGCATAGCTGGTGTTATTTGCACTTTTTGATGTGCTTTCGGTAGGATTAGCTCTATTTTTTCCATCTATTACACCCTTTTCGCTAATACTAATTTGCTAATTTCTCTATCTCGGAAGTAATCCAATTCAGTCCTTGTCTTAATCTTCCTATTAGCCCTTGATTATCTAATAACTTATTTTCTAACCGGCGTTCTTCCGTAACGAGTGCATCGAGATTATGGTCAATATCGTTAATTAGTTTTGCATACTTATCATTTACTAAATCTCGAATATATTCATCATGATAAAGACCATAATTGCTCCCTCGCCATTGCATAATGCTAATACTCAGATCTACAAGAGTCGCATCTTGCTTGTTCGTTTTAAAATCGTTTTTAAGCGATTTTAATTCTTCTTTCTTTTCCCGGACAAATTCTAATTGTTCTTCTAGCGATCGACTTTCTGCCTGACAAGACAGCACTTGTTGATGCATGCTATTGTATTGTTGCTGTAAATGTGCTCTAGTCATTTCATCCTTCCCTCCCTATTTATCCAATCAATAGGATGATGATTTTGCTGAGATCAGATTAACCTGTAAAAACCGCTTCCTTCTTTATTGCCCTGATACAGTAAATGGTCACACCTAGCAAAGAGCTTACAAATAGTACATAACCGATTACACTTAATATTTCTGCTACAAAGAGTAATTGTTCATTGAAATGCCTCGTTAGAAAGTCCGTGAAATTTTCTCTTTGGTACATCTGCAAAATGGTAAAAAACACGGACATTACGTACACAACGATTAAACCAAAGACAACTGCAAATTTATTCATCGTACGCGTAGGCGAATGTGTCCCGTAGTTTGCTAAATTTCTTACCGCAAAATTGGTATGCGATGTGCGTTTCGCTTTATTTACTAATGTAACAAATAAATGCGTAATAGAAACGATCAATAACAGGAAGAGGGAAGCAATGCCTAAAAACACATTGTATATAGATACGGCATTAATGAGCAAACTTCCAACCGTTAAAAGGACAATTGTTATCCATCTCATCCTGCTCGCCTTCCTTGTTTAAAGATAGAGATAGCCTCTCTCATTAAACGAATTACTAAGTAATAGTACAATACCAATCCTAGCACGGCTGCTATTAAACATACGATGAAAATTTGCGAAAATCGGTCATAGACGAATAAACCTAATGCATAACTCCCTACAAGCCCCATTGTACTCATAAAGATTAAAACAGCTAACATAAATATTTGTATGAATCCATATGTCTTTTTATCAGTTGCTGGCCTATTCGCATCTCGGAATTTGAATTGAAAAATAGCAAAAATTAATAGTACCAATGACCAGAGAGCAAATCCAGCATTTATCATACTTGCTAGATTTATAATTATTGAAATTGCGGCTAATACAATAAACCTTGGTAAACTCACAATAAAATACTCCTTTTTGTGAAAGTTGGTCTTGTTTTAACGTGTTCATTTCTTCGTATACATCTAATAATCGTTAACTCACCATGGAAAATCGATCGATAGCTTTGCACCAGCAATAATATTCAACTCTATTTCTATCTTATCCCAAGCAAGTTCTACTCCACCACCAACCTTACCAACACTTACACCAACATCGATATCCGTTCCAAATAAGCTTACTCCACCTTCCGCTTCGGCATGCGCTAAGGAAACAGATCCATTAAGGCCAACTCCACCTGTGTCTGCTCTTACCTTTCCATCTGCCGTTAGCACACCAGCATCTCCACTAGCATGCACATTCCAATCATCCCATCCGACTGTTAAATCAGCATCCGCTCTTGCTACACCGATATTACCGTCAGCAGTAAATCCGGTATCACTTACTTCTAAATTTGCTCCAGCATAGCCGATTTGTGCTCTTGTTGTATTATTATATAAGTCACCTTGAATCTCGGATCGCGCCTCTAATCCAGTATAATGACCTCCGACACTCATCGTATTACCGTCTACAGAATACTCATAACCATGGTCATTAGCCGATACTCCGAGCGTATGGTCGCCTAGATCTGTTACCATTCCCACTTCACTTACATAAGAATTACCTTCATGACTGCCTACCATGAATGGACTATCTATAAACTTATCCGCAAGCTCTTTTGTTTCCTCTTCGGTATACCATTCTGCCTGCTTGATTCCATCTATTTTTGTCTGTGAGAAGCCGTTGTCCGTTTTATAATTATTATCTATATCGATAATGGCATTTTTTAACTCGTTAACCCGACTTTCTAAATTCGTTAAATTATTGGAGATTCTTTCATCCTTCTGTTCTAAATTCTCTACAATTTCTCTCATCACTGTATCTGTCTGGCCAAACTTCGTTACTACTGAATCTGTGTCTGTTGCAGATACACCCGATATACCCATAATCTGAGACTCTACATTTTTCAATCTCGCTTCATGAGCTTCGAAGTCACGGAATACTTGGCGGATTCTATCTCGCTTTTCGTCTACGATACTCGTGTCTACTAATCCATCAGATGTTTCTTCATAAGCTAAAAACTCTTCTTTAATACGGGTTATCTCTTCTGAAATTTCACTAACTACGTTCATCGTCTTATTAATTAAGTATAAGTGAACCTGCCCATAATAGGAGAATACTGCCTCACCAGTGCTACCCTTCATTGCGCGACTATCGATAAAGGAGAGAACCTTTTGATAATAATCATAGAATGCATCCAACACTTGTTCTCGGTATTGTTGTGCATCTTTTTCTAACGTCGTGATATCAGAATTGGACAATCTTTTCATTTATGGTCCCTCCTCTCTCATTCAGTAAATATTCGTAAATCTGCTAATCTATTATCCTCTTCAATGAGTTTATTTTTCACAAAGTCTACTTTCTCAGTATCCTTATTACACATCTCTACATACATCGTCATCGTTTGTTCGAAGTTTACTAATATCTCCATTAGTTTATTGATACTATTTAAATTAGTTTCACTTAACTCAGTTTCGATTAGTTTTGTATCTGCTTCTATACCGGATATAGACCCATTCAAGTTATCGCGATGCTGTTCAACTTCGTGTGGTTTAACTAATACCTCTCTTCCCATTATCTCAACCTCCGTTTGAATAGTGGATTTTCGTTTCTGCCATTGTATTTTGCACACAATCAATATATTCTCGGAAGCGATCAAATCCTAGTATCTCTTCCTCAAGAAGTAACTGGGATAAATCTAAGTCTTTTACTGCAAATTGGCCATATATAAAGGAATACATGCCGGCATCGTTATCCTTAACGTACCGATACCTTTCATACACTTTGGCTTTCGCTTGTTCAAATTTATTTTTGCTCCAAATTGTGGCTAATAACGCTTGCTTATATCGCGTTTTTAGCGAAGTTTGATAAATAATACTCGCGTGATCCTTATTCACTTCTACTTGAAAGTCCTTCTTAAAAATAACCTCACCGATAATCTGTAGAAAAACATGCTCTTCCTCCAGTGAAAAACCTATACGTTCACTTCGAAATGCTAACGAGCCAATAAAGTAAGAGGTATTAGCTTGTTGACTTATTTCTTGATCTACCAATTCAGCTGCTCTTTTGTAGACGTGTTTTGCTGGGAACTTTGGCTTTTCATAGGGCATCTGCTGCTTCTCTATTTTATCCTTCACATTTATCTTATTCATATCTCCGCAAATAACTAAAACACTGTTATCCGGGTGAAAAAATGCTTGTTGAAGGGTCAGAACATCTTCAAATTGCACCTCTTCTAGATCTTGCTCGATAAGAGATACACTAAACAGTCTATTTGGAAACGCATATGCTTGGATTTCCATCATCGCTCGAAAGGAGACGTGGTCCAGGTTTTCTAAAAAAGCCCTTTTTGATGCCTTTTTTTGTTCTATAAATTCTTCTTCTTCAATGTCCTCCCATTGCAAACTTGCTAACATAATCTCTGTTATTTCCTCTACTTCTGAGACAGGAACTTCCACGAAAAGTGTTGCGGTGTCCATTGTAATAATAGATTGAAAATTTAAATCTGGACGTTTTGCTTTCATTTGGTTCTTACGGATATTCAATAAGATATTCGTAGTCCCACTGCCAACCCATTCCATGTCACCATTCTTGGCTATAATGCGATCTCCATATCCTGAACCAATGTGAAGAGAAACATATACCTTATCTCTTTCATTCGAATCAATAAACAGACATCTCAAACGGTTATGAAGTACTTGTTTTTCCAAAAGCATTCTATCACCTTCCACCTCATGTAACTTAAGCTTTTGGTAGCTTAATTTTGACAGCCTGCTCATTCTCAATAAGGTACCCTTCGCTATCTCCAAGCTGTCCTTCACGATATCCAATATTATTTACGGTAAACACGGATTGATCATTTACTTTTGATAAGGAAATCACATTTTTTATTTTCTTTATTACACTAGCATGTTGGCTAAAGCTACGAGATAACTTGTCGAAAGCATCCCCTACTACACAGAAAATCTTATATCTGTCCCCTTCTTCTAGCAGGGTAGTAAGTTTATCTATACTTTCGTCTGTCCACTCTTCATCATATCCAACACAATCTGGCATAAGTAGATAGATTGGTTGATACTCTTCTTTTGGTATGTCTTTTCTAGCCTTTAATACTTGGTATATATTATCAACCATTGATTCCTTTTCACTTGTTCCAGATAAGTAGCAATCGATATCTTCTTTATAATCCTCTAACGTACCTGCTTTGTCTTCAAAGTATATCAATTCATCAATAATACTACTATCAAGTTGTGTTTTTAATGTTTGGAATAATAGACGAAACACTTCATACGTCTTAAAAACATCAGTTGAACCAACGAAAATATGAGTAGGATTCGTAAATGTAATCGGCATAACGTCTTCGAAATCTACACCAAATGGTAATTTCCCTTCACTCAACAGAGTTGACGAATGCGGCAATTTCATAAATTCATGATAAAAGAGCACATCTGGCACAATCGGAATTGGCTTCGGTAACTCACCTTTCCATTCCTTCCTCATTTCATCTGCTTCTTGTTTCAAGTTTTCCAGCTGTTCGATTACATCTTCGCCCACAGCAGGAAGAGCAATTTGAAGAAGGGTTGGTTCTTCCAGTTTCATCAGCCCTCTTCCTGGTAACTCCTCAGCAGTTATATCCGTCTTACCGACAATAGACCTTGCCTCCGATTCATCAATCAAGTATAACGCCATCTGTAATTTAATATTAGATAATAATGGCATTCTCATAGCTGTTTGGCGTCCGGCACTAATCGCAAGGTGAATCCCAATACTTGCCCCTTCACGAGCAATCTGAGTAATAATTCGTTCTAGTTCATCGCTAAAATCTGCTTCTCTTACAGAGTCATAATTGTCGATAACGATGAGAATATTAGGCACAGTTTCTCCACTTATCTTTTCGTACATCTCGATGTCAGCTGCGCTATATTTACTTAATTTTCGCTTACGTTCTTTCACCACATTCGTAATAATGCGTATCCATTTGCCCATCTTCTCTAATTCATCCAACAGAATCGTATCCGCTACGTGTGGTAGGCCTTTTAACGGTAGTAATCCATTCGTGCCAAAATCAAGCAAGTAAACATGTAGATGGCCTGGATGATGTTGTCTTGTTAAGTCCATGACTAACGATTGTAAGAAGGTAGACTTTCCATATTGAGGACTTGCAAAGGTTACAATATGTCCATCCTCTGTTAAATCTAACGTTAGTGGGTTCTGTTCTTGTAATTCTGGCTGGTCAAGTAAACCTATGGTTGTTTGTAAATGCTCTTTAGGTTGCTGCCATGCCTCTTTAAAGGAAACAGGATGAATATTTGATAGGAAAATCTGCTCCGGTAAAGGTGGTAACCATGGTCGTGGTAAAGGTTCAATTTGTGCTGTTTGTGCATAGTCGTGTATATGCTGGATTACTGCGTCTAATTCAGTAGGAACACTTTCCACTTCCTCTTTCTTATCTAATCCACTAAGATCCTCCGAAAGAATATCGTATTGTCCCAATTCATTTATTGCATAAATGGTTGTATCCACATACTCATGTTCATTCTTATCTGGTACATAGTCTGCTCCACTCCATGCACTTTGAAATAACTCGTATATCTCATTATTTCCTACTTGAAGATACGCACGACCTGGTAACGTAATCTCTGCAGCATCCGGAGTCTTTAAAACTTCATTCGAATCACTCGCATTTTGTACCTTTAATGCCAGCTTAAATTTAGAGTTAGACCAGATTTGATCATCTACAACACCGCTTGGTTTTTGTGTCGCTAAGATCAAATGAATCCCTAATGAACGACCTATTCTCGCTGTCGATACTAGTTCTTTCATGAAATCTGGTTGCTCCGATTTCAATTCAGCAAATTCATCCGATATCAAGAATAAATGTGGCATTGCTTCCGAGACCTTACCCTGCTTATAGAGCTTCTGATACTGATTGATATGGTTCACGTCATGTTCCCCAAACAATCGTTGTCTTTTTTGCAATTCAGCTTTTATGGAAGCTAATGCTCTCATAGCCTGTGTACGATCTAGGTTCGTAATAGTTCCTAGAAGGTGCGGTAATTCTTTGAATAAATTCGCCATTCCCCCACCTTTATAATCAATAAGAAGAAATGCAACCTCGTAAGGATGGAAGTTAACAGCAAGCGATAGAATGTAAGATTGAATGATTTCTGATTTACCAGAACCTGTCGTACCAGCCACTAGCCCGTGTGGTCCATGTGCTTTTTCATGAAGGTTTAATTGAACAATGTCATCCTTACCTCTTAACCCTAATGGAACGGCCATTGTCTTATATGTTTCATTTTGTGCCCAACGACTCGCTATCTGTAAATTCTCTACCTTTTCAACATTGTACATTTCTAAAAAAGTGACACTTTCGGGTATCGAATTTTTTAAGCTTTGCAAATGGTGAAGTGGCGCTAATCCACGAGAGATGTCTTCTTTGTTAAAATGTACTGGGAAATGGTCTGGTGTGAATCTTTTATTTACCAATTCCCCTTTTTCTAGAATAATATTACCGCTCTTAGAATCACGAATATCTACAACCGTTCTAACGTGCTCTGGTAAAGATTGCATTACATCTTGAACAAATACAAGGGAAACACCTAATTCACTAGGATCTTCATTAAAGAATTCCATAATGATATGGTCTATTATTAACTTTTCTTCCGTTATGAGAATGACATAATGGGGCGAAAAGAATATTTTCTCGTTTCTATTACCTTTTTCTTCAAGGTGTTGTTTTCGCTCTTTTAATACTTGATACATAGAATGCAAAACTTGGTCTCTAGAGCGTTCATGGTAGACAAAGCCACGTACGTTCAACTCTTGTAAGCTTGCATGTGGAAGCCACCTCATCCAGTTCCAGTCTTCCTTTTCTTCCTCAGGAAAAATATTGATGAACTGTACGTCATGGTAACTATGGAATAAGGCAATTTGCATAACTAATAACTGGAGTTGTTCTCGAACAAGTTCTCGCTGGCCAATAAAGCCAAGCGGACCATTTGTCAGTGAGGTAATCACTGGAACATTCTCTAATTCATTAAAGAAAGAACGCAACTCTTTCGCTGCATCGATTAATTCATCTTCCTCTTGGGAGTATTCTTCTTCTCTAAATTCAATCTCAAAACTCGTATCTACCGTTCCTAAACCAGCACGGAACGTTAAAAAATCATGGTGATATCTTGTTTTTTCATAAATACGTGCATTAATCGTTAATACCATTTCACGAATTTCTTCTACGTCAGGATAATGATACGTGAGAGCATGTCTTTGTTCTTCTATAGCCTCGTGCAATTCTTTCGTTTTCCGTTGAATATAAGCTAGATATGTTTTTTCACGGTGAATCATATCCGCCTTATATTTTTTCACACTTTTAATATAAGAAGTAACGGAAAAAATAACGGTCGTTACTGTCATAGCTAGCATCACAATAATGTAAATCCCTCTAGGCTGTAGAAGAGATATTAACCCTAACGCTAGAATCATAACAAGCGGTGGGACAATTGTTCTTGCTAATTGTTCACTTGGCTTTGTCGGTTTTGGAGCTGGTGTGCCAATTACACGCTTATCTTCTGGTTCCCTGTAAATAATTCTTGGAGAACGATGGTAGTTCGGATAATCTGGTCCAAAGTCATTTTCTTTTACTGGAATAGCTACAAACGATGAAGAAACCGTTCTACCTGAAGGCATGATCTCTATCATTTCTCTATGAATAATAATTCCTATTCCATCAAAAAAGAGCTGGTCCCCTGCCTCTACCGCGCAATTACCTTTCGTTAAGGAATGATTTACATAAACATCTCCTTCATAGACTTCGAGTTTAAAGCAGCCATCAATGGATTCACGGAATAGAAATAGACTTGCCTTACAATTTTCTATTACTATGTCATCATAGGAATACGGACCGATAGAGAAGTAATCCTTTCCTGCTGTGTCCATCATATGTAGCTCCTGAGCATCCATTAAATAAAAATGAATAGCCTCCCCATCGGCTAACATAAGACGAATATGACTTTCTAATAGTTGGCCATTAACGAAACACGACTCCCCATCCCAATTCACCTTGATCGTTTCATAAATGGAGGGAAAGGTTATCGCATGTGATTGATGGCTACCAACCGATATTTCTTTCTGTAAACTCTTCTGTAGTCCATATTTATGAGATTGATTACCGTATGTGACCATTAGTGTTTTTAAAATCATCTCATTCTCCCTCTCTAAAAACAGAACCCCTGTAGTACTTTCAATAATTCTATCGGTACTACGTTCGATCGTTAATCTCTATTCTTCTTCATTGTTACTTTCTTCTGTCGTATTTTGCTCTATATTACTAGAGCCTGTTTGTTCTTCTATCGAACCGCCAATTTGACTATCCGTATTCTGCTCGGAATCCTCAAAGTTCATATCTTCTGGCTCTTCGCCATCGAGTTGATAATCTTCACGGTATTTGTTTAATTCTTGTTGTAGATTGTTCACCATATCATCTCGTTCAGAGCCACTTAATTTTGGGTTGTTTTTCGCTGCCTCAATTTGCTTAATTAACCCATACATAATCAATTGCGGATCATCAAGATACTTCGCTTTCTCCATTGCTTCCTCAAATTCCCCACGTCCATTATAAATCCAATAAAGTAGATAATTGCTATCACTATTTAAATTAAGATTATTTAAAATAACATCCTTATCGCTTTCAGCTAATGGCTCTGCGAGTAAGTAGGAATGAGCTAAAATGTATTTTGAAGATTTCGGCATCTTTTCCGCATTTTCACCGTTTAACGTAGTAATAACCCCATCATAATTAGAAATTAAATATTCCTCGTGCGCTTTAAGTAAGCTTTGTTGATAAGGAAGACTCACGATTCCTAAATAAATAAGCGGAGCAGCTAATAAAACCGATGCAATCATAAAAGATATGGCTAAACGCTTATATAGTGTAAATCGTTTAGTTGGTAGGAGTTGCATCGTCTTTTTCGTTTTTTTCTGTTCTGCTTGATAACTCTTTTCCAAATAATCGATTAATTCATTGATACTCTCTTTACTTCGAACCTGTCTCTCGAATTCTGTTTCCTTCGCATGGTGAATCGAACCATTGTATAACTGATCAAACGTAAACTTTTTCGATAAGAGAGCGATACTATAACATTTCAATTGCTTTAAGAATTCTTCATCCTCCATCTCAAATGGAGGTATTACGTTTCTTATTCCTCGATAAATGATGAGGGGTTGCAAATTATCATCAAAAACTACATTATCAGGATGAAGAAAGAATGTAATCCGAGATTGGAGAAGTTTTACTAATCGAGAGATATTATATAGTAACCGTAATTGTTCATGTCGATGTAATTCGCTTAACTGTTTCCAAGTAGTTAGTCCTCGATCCACTTCAAAGGAAAATTCGAACGCGTCTCCTTCTTCTTTCACAGTTAGTGGTACAAAAGATTCTCCACTTACAGCAGTAAGCATACGGGTTTGCTGAGAGTCTTTAATTTGCGTTTGCGATTTTGGTAATCGAACTACCCTCGTATCACCTTCTATTGTAAAGGTTAAGGATAGGTTTTGGAGTTCTATCTTTTTTTCTTCCATTCTGCTTACCCCTTCTTCACTCTATTCGCCTCTTTTGACAATACGGTCAGTATATCTCCATTCGTTACAGGGAAATCCGCCAATATATCATCATCGGCAAGAATCATACCTTTGGTTTTAACCTTTAAAACAGTTTGGTATTGCTCTGGATTACTTATGTGGAGGGTTTCCATTAGATCCAGCAACAGTTGTTTTATCGATATATGAACAGGAATGCGTAAGTCATAGCTCGTTTCTGCGTCAGCTTGCTCGAAATGTATGGTTACATTGATATGACTGTTTTTTTTCATGTTTCCACTCCTAACCGGTAAGTCGCTGAAATAATAAAAAGACAGCTCCACTTACAACACAAGCTAACGTCGCTAAACTAATCATTAAAATTGGTGAACTACCAGATGTGTCCTCCTCTTCCTCTGTATCAGCGGTTCTCGGAGCCACATAGTCTGCATTAAATAGTATCTTTTTTGTTTCTTCTATAGTTGCTGAGCTATTAATATCTGTAGTAAAGAGCTGTTTTTTCAAATCCTCAATCGACTCCTGGTTCTTTTCCTTCACTTGATGAATCGTAGTTGTTGTCTCTACTTTAAAAAGCTCTGGAAAACTCTTCTCCAGTTCTGTCTCTGTTTTATTACGATTAGCGTCTCTCTTTATAACTCTATCAATCTTCCAATTCATTTTTCCACTAATTTCATTACTACTATTGTTTGTCTCTGCTTTGTCTTCTGCTGATGCCAATGTTGGCATCAACAGAAGAAAGCAGGTACTTAACAAGATGGTTCTGCTTACTATCTTAAGCAACATCCGTCTCATCCTCTGTTTTTCTGTTCGCATTTCGTCGTGATACTACTAATAAGTTAGCGACAACGGCAATAAGTGTTACTAATATTAACCCTAGAACAATTAAGCCATAGTCAGCAGATGCTTGAACTGCTCGTCGCATTAATCTTTCGACATAATGTAATGGTGAGAAATCTCTCCATGCACTTACTCCTGCAATACTGTTTGAAAGAGCATCTGTTAAAAATAGGTACATACTAATAATGGATAAGAGGATAAACATTCCTATCATCTCCAGCTGTCTTAACAAGTACGTAGCAACTAAAACAGAGCTAACCATAATTAATATCATTAATAGTGTCCAAATTAGGAGACGTCCACCTTCAATTTGAAGTAAATAACCAGACACTAATCCAAGTAAAATACCTTCCATAATCCCTACTGTACCAGTAATAGCAGTCATTAACGAATTTTTGGCTACTAAGGATTGTTCTTGTTCAAAATCATCCTCTGTACGTTTTTGATTAAACGTTGAGATTCCATATCCTGTAAATAAAGCTACCAGTGCGCTAATTAAGACAAGGAAGTAAGGAGAGAAATTATTTGTTTCTATGATAACTCCTTCATTCTTTGTTTGTACTGGATTCGATAAGAAATCATATAAGTCTTCATTCTGTCTCTCACCAATACGACTGTTTGCCATTACTGTTGTAAAATTCTCTGCGAACTCTTGATCTGTCATTAATTTATTCGTCATGTTATTTGCTAGTGTTTCAGCTTGCTGAACAATACTAGAACCACTTTCTTGAATGTCATTTGCCTGCTCATCAATCCGATCGAATGTTTGGTAAACCATATCCGCTTCATTCAAATTACTTGATGCTTGTTCTTTGAGCGATTGACTCTGATGTAAGAGCGGTTGAAAACCTTCATTTAGAGACATTACCATCGTCTGTTCTTCTTCTAAATTAGATAGAATGACGCCCTGGTCCTCCGCTAAAGCCATTGCTTGATCTCGCCAAGCTGCAACATCTGTAAGCAATTGTGCAAGATTCGTATTTAGTTCTTGTGCAGCATTTCTAGTATTAACTACTTTCTCTGCTAATTGATTGGATTGTGCTAATGTTTGATCAATAAACCTTTGTTGGTCTCTTAATTTCATTTCATAATTTCTTAATGGACTTCTTATTTCTGCATGCACATCCACTATAACTTGATCAGCGATGTAGTCAGTTAGAAGCTCACCAATATCCTTTTGGAAAAGAGCATATAAAGAATCATTAGTAATCATATCTTTAAGTGGAACATCCGCTTTTACTGTTCCGCAGTCAGCAATGTCTCCGTGACATGATAGAGAAACTCCAAAATAAGCTTCATATGTGGAAAGTAGTTTTTGGTATGGCGCAACAGTGTCTTCCACTACTTTCACTAAATCTTCTGTCGCCTCGTCAATCATCGGTGACGTTACTTTATGATGAATATAATGATGATGGTGGTGATGATGAATATCCTTTTCTACAATAACCTCTAAGAGTGGAGGAGTACTATCTTCTTCTCCGCCATTGTCTCCTTCGTTATCATCACCGTCACCAGGTGTTTCTTCCCCAGTCCCTTCACCATCGCCAGCATTATCTTCACCGTCTCCTGAATTTCCTCCATCTTCACTTGGAGTCTCATCACTAGGATTCTCTGGTGTATCGCCATCTGTAGGTTGTGTTTCTCCATCTACAGGTGTTTCATTTTCAGGTGCTTCGTCTGTATTTTCACCCTTAGTACTTTCCTCATCCTCTACAGGAGTTCCTTCTTCATTTGGTTGATCGTTTGCATCTCCATCGTTACCTTCTTCCGTTACATTAGAAGAGTCTCCACCTGAAGTAGCTTGGGTAGTAGCTATCGTTGGCAAGTTACCCTTATTCTCTTCTCGTGGTGGATTGATGTCGTTTTCCTTGTCCTCATCATCTTCTTCATCCTCAGGTACTGGCTCCAATTGCTGTAGCTTCCATTCCCATTGCTTCATTTCATAAATATCAATCGGTTGATCCAAATAATCTTCTTTCAGCTTTAATGTTAAGGAAATGGTGAATAATCCATGAGGGTATTCTGATAGATCGATTGTTTCATTTTCTTGATAATCTCTATAGACTCTTTCTTCATCATTAATCTTAATGGAAACAAGATCGATGTTGAAGCCTTCTGGTATGTTTAAGATTTGTAGCTGTCTCATTGGTTCCTCTAACTCTGACTCTGGAAGCTCTACCGTATCTGTCATCGTATAACCATTCTTATAAAGGTTCTCTTTTAGCTCATCAATGTACTCTGGTAAAATGACATCATCGTTTCTAGGCCATACATTTCTAAATTCTTCATTGTATTTCCTAGTAACATCGATAACGTTATTAATTTCTCTCGTCATGTTAGGAGAGAGATAGCTATCATCGAATAATTCCTTATTAAGAGTCGGAAGATTCGCTATAAGCTGTTCGATTCTTTCCTGACCTCTCTTTTGTTGAGATTCTAATAAGAGTGTTACTTGGTCTTGACCATCGAACGCTTCTTCTACCATTACAGCTAGACGTTCTCTAATCCCCTGATTAATCAATTCTATATCAAAGGCTTCCTCATCTTGTTTTAAAGCCTCTAAAGCCTCATTAAGACGATGTTGCAAAACATTGGAATGGAAGGCAATATTATTAAGTTGCTCGCCTTCTTCTTCACTCTTTTGAAATTGAAAGTTAATAAACGTATTAAAATCTTCTAAATTACTAAGTGTGTTATTCACATCTTGATGGTTTAAAACGGATTGAAAGGCGCCTAACTTCTCAGCAAAATCTTGATTCATAACACTGTTAGATTGTTTTGTATCTTGTACATCCCCAATATTTGATTGATATTGGTCGAAACTGTCTATTTGTTCGGTTAAAGTTGATTCATAAGAATCTAGTGTGTTTTCAAAACCACTAAAGCTATCCTTTGATAATTCAGTATTACTTTTGATTAGACCGAATTGGCCAGTATATCCTGATAGCGGATCGTGAACGGAACTTCTGTAAGTATTCGTCAATCCTTCGTAGTCTTCTACAATTTTCGCCACGTTATCCTGGGCATTTTGTAAGTTTCCAATAATACTAGCAAAATACACATCAATAATTCTTCTATTAAAATCGTTTAATATAGTACTTGCCGTTTCCTCAGCTTGTGCTCTCACCGCTTCACTATCTGCAGCATTGATTTTATAGGTAAGCTCTACTTGTTCAGGTGTATCGGAATCAATCGATAAAGCTTTTCTAGTAAAATCCTTAGGGATAATGATCATCATGTCGTATGTATTATTTTGTAGCCCGTTTTCTGCCACACCTCTACTTACAACAAACCATTCATGATTATAATTATGATTTAGACTTTGGACAAACGTATTACCAAAATCTAATTGTTCATCATTAAAAATCGCCCCTTCGTCTTCATTTACAAGCGCGATTGACATATCATTATTCGTTTGCTCTACTGTAGATGTAGTTGGCTGGTCCAACGATAGATAAGATAAACCGAGTATTAGTCCGAATATAAACAACAAAAATAATGGCAATTTAATGAATGTCTTCTTCATTTTTCATCTCCTACAATTCTCACATCTATTCTTACGTAATAAATAAGGGATAAGAATAAAAAGGGCAGTATAAATAGATAGGCTACACAATACAAATCATCGTGTAGCCCATACATTAGCACTAATGCAAAACACTTCGGATTGCATATGTTTTCTAAAATTTCTTAGCGTAAACCAAAGTTTTGAGAAAGTGCTTCGTCTTGTTCTTGCATTGCTTGAGCTGTTTTTTCAAGCTGTACTTGAATTTCTTGAAGTAGTTGTGAGAAGTTCTCCACTTTTGGTGTCAATTCTCTAAACTGATCATCAAAGCGTTCAAATGCGCGACCTTCCCACTCACCGCGTAGCTGGTCTTGTAGATTCGTTAATTTGTTTAATACATCAACAATTTGATCAGATCCTTGACCATAAACTTTGGCTCTTGCTTTAAGTTCTTCAGGCGACATACGAATTTGTCCTGCCATAAATTTCATCTCCCTTTTACAATTGTTTAGGTTGTTTAAAGCTTTCTTAACTTAGATTAGAAGATTTCAGTTACCAAAGTCAACCAATTTTCTAGCTTTTCTAAAAAACAGAACTATCTTACCAACTATTGATATGACGCTGTTTTTAAGTCTTTTAATCTAAGACTTTCAATCTATCTGTTGGAAGATTTCTATACTTCCATTCAGAAGAAGTGGTTATAGCCTTTTTCTATGTCTATTTATCATTGATAATAGTTCTTTATTACCTAATATTTTACTAGTTTTAAAAATGGTATAAATCTAGGTACCGCGAAATGCATAATTCGAAGGGAGCATTGAGTGATTTGTACTACTCCCACTATTGCTTTAACTTTCCATTTTGCTAAAAACTAATGTGCAAATCAAAGCCTTTGCTGTCACTGGCTTTTTCCTTGATGTTCACCGTTCTCTTTTTACAATATATGACTTTCCGTTTATTAAAACATCCATTTACACAGTCAAAAATTCTTAATCATATTTACTCATCAATCAATATTACTATGTTATTTGTTACGTTCCGTTACTTTATTCTCATTTTTTTACATAATTTCAAAATTGTATTGAGTAATCTATTTAACTTGATTACTATTAGTATGAACTTGGGCAGTAATGGATGATTATTCGGCACATAATGCTCAGTTCTATCATTATAAGGAAGGGAGTTTTGTTTACTATTTCATATTTTCATAAGATAAAGGAGGTTACGAATTTGCGAAAAGGAAATCGTGTTAAATCTTTGATGGTCTGGGCTATCATCCTTCTTCTAGCTAGCTCTATTTTCTCCCCAATTTTGACTGCACAGACCATAGAAGATACTTTAAATGAAGAAAACTCTGAACAACTAGAAAATAACCCACCAACAGATATTCCTTCCACACCATCCAATACACCGCAAGATGAACCACCATTAGATAAAGAACCAACAGCCGAAGAGGAACTAGGAAACACGTCTGAACAGGAAGTAGATTTGGAAAAGGAACCCAAGCTAGAGGATAATCCTGAAAATGGAGTCAATTCAGAAACTACTTCTGAAAATGATGAAAACACAGACACTGAAAACGAAATTGTCGAGGAACAAGAGAGTGTTGCGGAGAGTGAAAATCAAAGTGAAGAGTCCAGTGATTCAGAAAACGCTTCAGAGGAAAGCGTCGATGAATCTTCCACTTCTGAACCAGACACAGCTATCCAAAATGAAACAAATGAACCTATTGTAGATGAAATCGAATTAAACGGTAACTTTTACTCGCCAAATGGTGATGGGTATATCGACGAACTACAATTAAAAACGATTTTAAACCGCGATGCTACATTCGGTGTGTATATTGCTGACTTAGCAAGCGGCTCATACATCGGGTATATAGAGGATTTCAATGATTATCCTGCTGGTGAACATACATTTACAATAGGTGATACGTACACCTCTTTGAGTGGTACCAAGCAACAGTTAGATGAAGGTATCTATCGAATTTTTCTATTGGATGAGGATGCTAAGCATATCGGATACTCTGGTATCTTCTTTGCAAAAACAACTGAAACCAATTTTGAATTTGATCCGATCGAAGAAACCATCCAGCAACAACAATATCAAGTCACTGGTAATGTATACGATAAAATTGTAGATCTTAATCGGCAGCTAGGAGAATTAATAAGTGGCCGATTTAGAGTAGATGATTTATTTGAAGCAGAATACACATTAACTCGACCAAATGGTAATAAAGTGTCGGATGACGTATTTATTAAAGAAGACGGGACATTCGAAATAAATTTATATTACTTAACTACAGGTGAACACACAATTACATTAAAAATGAATGATATCCTAGGTAATGAAGGTGTTGAAAAAACGATGACCTTCCAGGTAGATTATGTACCACCTGAGGCATCGTCAGTAATTAAAAATCCTTCGCTTACTAACGATGTTATTAGTGATGAAAAACCCGGATCTAGTCTAACTGTTAATCTAGAGGAAAGTGTAACCGTTACAGGGATAATTGTTGACGAATTGGATCCTACCGCTGGAAATCTAAATGATGGTACTCTTGGATCTTGGCCTGAATGGTCCCAGTTTCCATCTGGACCAGGAGAACATAAATTTAGTATTTCTCTAGCTTATACTCCTTGGCACTGGAATTCTGGAATATTACCTTCCTTATCAGAAGGGATATATACTGTTGAACTAGGAGCAACGACAGACGAGGTTTCCTATACAGGCACTGTGGAAACAGGACCATTATTTGTGAAAAAATCTCCAGCTGAAATTAATTTAAACTCTTTCGATGAAACAATAGACTCATCAAATGTAGAGTTTTCTGGTTCTATCACTGACAAATTTGTTGAGTGGGGACCTTTAGTGGAGGACATTTATGGGATTAACTATGATGTGAATGATTATCTATTCGTCCCATATGAACTCACAAACAATACAACGGAAACAATAACGGAAGCAGAACTTGCTACACTTAACCAAGATGGGACGTTCACTATCCGCTTAAAGGATTTAACGCCCGGTGATTATACATTGGTTATTAATGCAAGAGATAAAGGCGAGAATTCCAATGTTGTAGAAGAAATAGATTTTACAGTAGAAGATACAGCAGAGACGCCGATAGAATTAGTTTTAGATCCTTCTGAAATTGAGGAAACCGAAGAATCTGTTATAGTGACGATTAACATTGATAGTGAAGCGGAGATTGAAGCTTTAAAATGGCTTCCAGGTAACCAACCAGTAGAAGCATTTAGAGTCGAAAATGGAACGAACCTATTTGCTGCCGCTCAACTACTAGCACCCCCGCCAGGAGGATATGTGATTGATATTAATAACCCATCCTTCGAAGTAACAGAGAATGGGGACTATACGGTTTATGCAAGGGATGTAAATGGAAATGAAATTACAGAGGTTATCACGATAGATAATATTATTGCAGAGCCGGGTGAGCCAGGAGAGCCTGAGGAGCCTGTTGATCCAGAAGATCCGACTGATCCTGAAGATCCAACCGACCCTGAAGATCCAACCGACCCTGAAGATCCAACCGACCCTGAAGATCCGACCGACCCTGAGGACCCGACTGATCCTGAAGATCCAACCGACCCTGAGGACCCGACTGATCCTGAAGATCCGACTGACCCAGAAGATCCAACCGATCCTGAAGATCCAACCGACCCTGAGGACCCGGCTGATCCAGAAAATCCGGCCGACCCTGAGGATCCTGTTGATTCAGAAGATCCCGCTGAGCCAGGGGACTCCGACGAAGAGCCTGAAAGTTCAGAAGGAGCAGAGGATTCCGATGAATCTGATTCAGATGAAACAGATGAAAATGAGGACGAAACTGCTGAAGAAACAAACACGAGTGATGATGGAGATTCCAACGATGATTCAAGTGAGAGTAGTGCATCATCAGATAATGAACTGCCTAACACCGCTACACAAACATATAATCTTTTATTAATGGGTGGAGGTTTATTATTAGTTAGTTCCTTACTTGGGTTTGTTGGCTTTAAACGAAAAAAATCTACTCAAGCAAAGTAGATAAGATAAGTCATTGATTTATAATAGATATGGATCCATCCCTTCGTGGGAGTGGATCCATTTTTTTTGCTAAAGCTTTCTATTAAAATAACATCGTATGTTATTGAACATCATAACCTTGTTCCTCGATGGCCTCTTTGAGTGCTTGTTCGTTTACTTTTGCTTCATCAAACGTTACGTTTACTTTTCCAGTCGCTACGTTTGCTTCTGCTTCCTCTACTCCGTCTAATTTATTCAAGGCTCCTTCAACAGACGCTTTACAATGGCCACATGACATGCCTTGTACATCTAATGTTTTTTCCATGCTACTCACCTCCTTTAAATGAAGTGTCATATTCTATATTTTAACTCGTTTTAATCGTAATGCATTCGTTACAACACTAACAGAACTTAGTGCCATTGCTGCGCCCGCAATCCAAGGAGCTAACAAACCAATCGCAGCTATTGGAATCCCCGCTGTATTATACCCAAATGCCCAAAATAGATTTTGACGGATGTTTCGTATGGTGGCATGACTCATTTTGATAGCCTTTGGTAACAGTAACAATTCTCCACCTAGAATCGTTACATCTGCTGCTTCAATCGCTACTTCTGTTCCTGTGCCAATCGCAATACCAACATCTGCAACAACAAGTGCTGGAGCATCATTAACACCATCACCAACCATCGCAACTTTTTTCCCTTGCAACTGAATTTCCTTCACTTTGTCTGCTTTTTCCTCAGGAAGCACTTGGGCAACCACATGATTAATACCAACCTGACTCGCAATTGCTTGTGCTGTTCTTTCGTTATCTCCTGTTAGCATCACTACGTCAATACCTAAGTCTTTCAATTGCTGAATTGCTTCTTGTGCTGTTTCTTTTATTGTATCCGCAACTGCAACAATGCCACGGTATTCTCCATTAATAGCGATAATCATTGCTGTTTTACCTTCTATTTCAAACTGCTTTAAATCCGGTTCAACAGCCTCGATAGAAATCTG
Organism: Gracilibacillus halotolerans; assembly: GCF_014206945.1. Lineage (GTDB taxonomy): Bacteria > Bacillota > Bacilli > Bacillales > Amphibacillaceae > Gracilibacillus > Gracilibacillus halotolerans. The sequence continues at coordinate 91,427 of NZ_JACHON010000006.1, read as the reverse complement.
ATGATCCTTCATTAACTTACGATTACCAATTAGTACCTGCTTGTTATCAATTGTAGCTTTAATACCATGACCAGGTATCGCATCAAACTCGTCTATTTCTAATAAGTAAATAGAATGATTCTTACCATAAGTGACAATAGCATCTGCCAAAGGATGCTCTGAATACTTTTCTGCGCTAACTAATAACTGTAATGCTTCATCATCACCTATATAGTCCGTTACTTCTGGTTTTCCTTTTGTAATTGTTCCTGTTTTATCGAGCACAATCGTATCAATTTCATGGGTTTTCTCTAGATGTTCTCCACCCTTAAACAAAATACCACTTTCTGCCGCTCGTCCTGTACCAACCATAATCGATGTTGGTGTTGCCAAGCCTAATGCACATGGACATGCAATGACTAATACAGCAATAGAAGCTATTAAGGCCGGTTCAAATTGGCCAGGCTGTACAAATGAAATCCATACAATAAATGTAACAATAGAAATTCCGACTACAATAGGAACGAAATAGCTTGAAATGACATCCGCTAATCGTTGAATCGAAGCCTTGGAACCTTGAGCTTCTTCTACTATTTTTATAATGGAAGCTAGGGCAGTATCTTTCCCTACTTTTGTAGCTTCCATTTCAATTGAACCGTTTTGGTTAATCGTTGAACCAATAATTGTGTCCCCTGTATTTTTTTCAATGGGTATCGATTCTCCAGTAAGCATTGATTCGTCGATAGAAGTCCTACCTTTAGACACAATACCATCAACAGGTATTTTTTCACCTGGCTTCACAATTAAACGATCCCCTACTACTACTTCTTCTATAGGAAGCATTATTTCCTCACCGTCTCTTATTACACGAGCTTCCTTTGCTTGCAAATGGAGTAGCTTAGATATCGCATTTGTAGTTTGTGTTTTGGCTCTAGTTTCTAAATATTTACCAAATAAGATAAGTGTAATAAGAATAGCACTCGTTTCAAAGTATAGGTGCGGGTTATAAGCTGGGTTGCCTATTGTTTTCAAACCCTCATATAAACTATAAAAATAGGCAGCACTTGTACCTACAGCAACAAGAACATCCATATTTGCTCCGCCATTACGGAGGTTTTTATATGCTCCTACGTAAAATTGCCATCCAATAATAAATTGAACTGGAGTTGCTAACGCAAACTGAAACCACGGATTCATAAATATAGCTGGTATGTCCATATTAAATAAATGTACAAGCATAGTTACTAATAATGGTGCAGATAATAGGGCGGAAATAATTAATTTTGTCTTCATATGCTGTAATTGCTTTTCTTTAGAGGATTGTTTTTCCTCCATCTCCGCCTTAGGTTTTGCATCATAACCAATATCTTTTATTTTCTTAATTAGATTGCTCTCACCTACTACACTTGGATTGTATTCGATTATAGCGCTCTCGGTTGTTAAATTAACAGCCGCTTCCTTCACACCTTCTTGTTTATTTAAAACTTTTTCGATTCGAGTGGAACAGGCAGCACACGTCATTCCAGTAATATCTAACTCTGCTTTTTCTGTGAGGACGCCATAACCCATATTTTCAATTTTTTCTGTAATCGTATCTAGTCCCGCTTTTTCGGAATCATACTCGATTGTTGCTTTCTCTGTTGTTAAATTTACTTGTGCTTCTACTCCGTCCATTTTATTGAGTACTTTCTCAATTCGAGTGGAACAAGCCGCACAGGTCATCCCTGTTACACCAATTGTTGTTTGGTTTTTCGCACTCATAGTTAGACCTCCTTATTTGGAGAATTGTTTTAAGACAGTTAAAAGTTCATCTATTGTCTCATTTCCTTCACCGGAATTGATCGCATCTTTAACACAATGTTTAATATGTCGTTCCGTTACGCTAAATCCTACTTGTTGTAATGCAGACTGAATCGCGCGAATTTGTACAAGTATATCCATACAGTAACGGTCTTCTTCAACCATTTTTTGAATGCCTCTAACTTGGCCTTCTACTCGTTTTAGTCGATTAATAACTGCTTGTTTTTCATCGGCCGTTCGTGGCTTAATAGGCTGATCATGTAAGAAGTCACCCATCGTTATCACTTCCTTCGTTTTATACTTATACTATACCCCCCTATAGTATATAAGTCAAAACATAAGTTTTATTTATCTCCTATTATTTTCAAAAAAAACTTTTTCCATTATGGAAAAAGTCTCTCATTAAGGAAGCCAGCCTTTATCTTTGGCAATCGCAATCGCTTCAATTTTATTTTTCACTTGTAGCTTTTGAAGTATTTCAGATATATAGTTACGGACCGTCCCGGATGATAGGAATAGACTCTCAGCGATTTCTTTTCCTGTCATACCTTCTGATGCCAATGCTAATATTTCTTGTTCTCTTTCAGTAAGTGGATTATCCTCCTCATAAGAACTTATAATAAGTTCGGAAGCATATTCACGCTTTCCAGCCATCACTCGCCTTATCGATTCTGCAAGTTCTTCAATCGAACCATCTTTTAAAAGATAACCGTACACACCTGCCTTCACAGCTCTTTCGAAATACCCTGGTCTCGCAAAAGTGGTTAAAATAATTACTCTACATGAGGAACCAATCTTTTTTAATTCCTCTGCCACTTCTAGCCCACTTTTGATTGGCATTTCTATATCCATTAAACAAATGTCAGGTTGTTTCTCCTGAATGAGGTGAATCGTGTCTTCTCCATTCTCTGCTTCGCCTACAATTTCCATATCTTCTTCGAAATCAAGTAAGGTACTCAATGCTCCACGTAGTATACGTTGATCTTCTGCGATAACGATTCTAATCATAAAACCATCTCCACTTGTTTCAGGACCATTGGTATCGTAAACTTCAATGTTGTTCCTTCCTTAGAGCTAACGATGGCTAATTGACCCTCTATTAAAGAAAGTCTCTCCTTCATTCCTTGAATGCCATTACCATTGTTTTCTTTCATATGCATGCCAATTCCGTTGTCTTCTACAGTAATATAAATGTAACCCTTTCTGTTCTGTATCTCGACAGAGCAAGAGGTTGCTTGACTATGCTTTACGATATTCGTCCCTGCTTCTTTTAAACACATGCTCATAATATTTTGTTGAACAGATGAAGTTTCGGATATATCTTCCTGCTGGGTTACTTCTAACTTAATATCTGCTGCTTGCAATATCTGTTCCATATGCATTAACCCTTCCTCAATTGGAACGGCTCTCATATTTGATACTAGTTCACGTACTTGTCGAAGAGCTGTACGAGAGGTTTGTTCAATCCCCTTCGCCTCTTCTCTCGCTCGATCTGGCTGTTTTTCAACTAGCCGTTGGACTAGCTGGCTTTGTAACGTGATAAGTGAGAGTGTGTGACCTAATGTGTCGTGTAAGTCTCGGGCAATTCTCACTCTTTCCTCCCTTTTTACTAATTGCCGAATTTGCTCATTCGCTTGTTCCAACTCTTCTTCTAACGCCATACGTGCATTCATCGAGCGTATTCCGTAAGGGGAAATAAGCATAATTATTAAAAATGGTAGTAAGAATAAAATATTCATAAACGAGTGCATAATTCCTAATAAGATAGTAGGTAGCGCTAATGTAATAGCAAATGTTATAAGCGCTATCTTAAAATGCTTTTTCTCTTCGTAATAACCGATAAAATGCGCAGGGAAAAAGCCTAAAAATAAATGATAAGGATTATAAGCAATGCTTAGCGCAATAATAATACCCAGTTGAATACCTAACCAAACAGAATATTTTTTATTAGTCGGAAGCCAGTATAACTGTCGATAACTAATAAAGAAAAGAAGTATGAGAGCATAACCGACGAATGCTTTTACCCCTGTTTCTAAAGATACGTAATAAATAGGCATTGCTAAATAAACTAAGAACACGTACGGTAAAAAGCCATATCTCTCAGGAAAGAGTTGAAAATTTCTCACTACTTACACCACATCCTGCTTTCTTCGTATATACATAGATAATACCATGAAAACAACTAGATAACCGACTAATATTAAAATGTTTTGTAGCTCAGGTAATTGACCCCTAACAATCTCCCATGCTCCATTTCCAAAATGGTAGGCTGGTAACCACATACTGATGTTTTGCATTACTTTAGGCAATACATCAATCGGCATCCACAAGCCACCTGTGACAGCTAATAATAGGTAAAGCACATTACTAATCCCTATAGCAGTATCTACCCGTTTCATGGTGCCGACTAATGATCCTATTGCTAGGAATGGTAGGGATGCTAATAAGATCCACGAAGCACTGAAAAGCCATTCAAATATAGACAATCGAACGCCATTAAATAGGATTCCTGCTGTAAATATGACAACTATAGAACATACATGGACAACCGTTTGGCCAAACATCTTTGCTGAGAAATATTGAAAGTCCGATAAAGGCGTTACACGCATGTATCTCGTCCAGCCTTGAGAACGTTCTTCCACTAAACGAATACCCATCGTCATTATCGAACTCCCCATTACACTAAAAACAGTCATCGACATTAAATAATGGGCAGCCCAAACTTCTTTATCGGCAGTTTCTACATCAAATATTTTTGTGAAAACAATATAAAAAACGATTGGCATAGCTAAGGACCAAAATAAATAATATGGATTTCTTAATACCCGAATCATTTCGATTCGACTTTGGTTGATAACTATTTTCATAGAATTTCTCCTCCTCTAACTTACATCCTTTTCTGTATCTACTAATTGTGAAAAAGCATCGTCAAGACGACCTTTCTCTACGCGAATATCACTCACATCTAAATTGGAAGTAAATATTGTTTGTAGTACAGCATCCGTATCATCCGTTATAACGTGAACTCTTTCATCCTTCTTAAATACGTCCGTAACAAAAGCTTCTTGAAGAAACATCTTTTCTGAAATAGAATGCTCTGTGATAAAGGAAACAGACTGCTTAGTAAGCTGTTTTTTGATGAGGTCTGGTTCCGCATCTGCAATAACTCTTCCTTCATGGAACAAAATAATTCGATCGCTTATATCGTCTGCCTCTTGTAAATAATGGGTTGAAAAAATAATGGTTTTCCCTTTTGCTGCAAGCTCATTAATCGTATCCCAAAACAACTTCCGAGCAGTAATATCCATTCCGACTGTTGGCTCATCAAAGAATAATAAATCAGGATTTCCGACTAATGCGAGAGCAAAGCCGACTCTACGTTTCTGACCACCAGAAAGTTTTTCGGTACGCTTATTTAACTCTTCTTTCTTTAACCCTGTTAAACGTATGAGTTCTTCCATTGAAAGGGGATTTGGATAATAACTTCGAAACAATTGGATAATTTCTCTTACTTTAATCGTATCCATCAGGCTCACTTCTTGAAGCATGACACCGATTTTTTCTCGAACTGCTCTCTCCCTTGGATCCATCCCGAATAACAACGTTTCCCCCTCAGTTGGGTGTAAGAGCCCTAGCATCATAGACATCGTTGTCGTTTTCCCGGCTCCATTTGGACCTAGAATGGCTACAATTTCACCCTTTTGAATGGAGAAGGACGCATTATCTACCGCTTTTTCTTTTTTGAATTTTTTAGTTAACTTTTTTATTTCAACTATCGACTCCATCGAACCAGCTCCTTTATTTAGTTAGCTTAATTATATGTTATCGATATGCCACTTTATCAGTGGATGTTGTCATTACTTCGTATGACATTTGTCATATAGGATTATATAGATATAAAAGAAGAGGAATCCTCCTCAGCATTTCATCTCACTTTGTATTTTCTTACATGTGCTATAATTCTTTTGGATAACGCTTACAAAGGAGGTTTATATAGATGACACATATTTACTCCGTTGAACACAATATGAAGCACAACAGCAATTTCGTTGTCGATGTACCTGAAGGCTATCATTGGTTAATTGTTATCACAAAAACGCCTTCTGAATTTTGGGTGCAAGGTGAAACTAAGGAGTACCCCGCACACAGTGCAATTATTTACCGTCCACCACAAAAAGTTTATTACAGGGCTTCAAGAGATCAGTTTATCAATGATTGGATTCGCTTTGAAACGGACGTACCTTATATTACGGAGTCTCCACTTCCATTCGGTGTTCCGTTTTCCGTAAACGATCCTAACTATTGTCGCAAATTATTTGAGCTGTTATCTATTGAACATAACTATAATCGAGATTATAAAGAAATCTCGATCGACTTTTTATTAAAAACATTATTCAACAAGCTATTGGAATCTTACTTCCATGGTGATATCTCTCCACAATATTACAATCTGTTGAAAATCCGCACCATGATTCAAAACAATCCGGGAGATTATTGGACGGTTTCAAAAATGGCAGAGCAACTAAGCATTAGTGCAGGTTACTTACAGAGCATCTATAAAAAGACGTTCGGGGTTTCCTGTATGGATGACGTTATTGCTAACCGAATTCGTCTAGCGAAAGAATACTTGATTCATAGCAACCAAAGCATCGCAGAAATTGCTTCTCAGTGTGGGTATCAAAATGTAGAGCATTTTTGTAGGCAATTCAAGCATATTACGGGGAATACACCGAAGGAATTTCAAAAATCTCAATATGTGGAGACATTTTAAATCAACAAAAATAGGGAGGACATTCTCCTCCCATAGCTTGTCATTCTAACATCTGTTGTCTTTTAAAGTGTTGTACGATTACTCCTCGTCTACAAATAGATCCGGCAAGATATTGTAAATAAACTGATTCTGCCAGTACCAAGAATGAACACCGCCATCCGCTTCAATAAAGTAGAAGTTCCCTTTATTTGTATCCGAGGAATAAATGAACACATCTGATAGTTTTCTCATTTCGTCCACTTGGGGCTTTAAATTCGGATATGCGATATCTTGATTTCCTGTAGCACTGAAAATGTAGAAGTCCTCTGGTGTATATTCAGAGTTTCTTACGACATTTGCAAGGTATTCAGCCGTCTCCTTCGGCTTGCTACCACCACCAGAATCCTCTATTGCCCAACTATCACCACTTAGTGGCATATAATATTTAACATAGTCAAGAGCTTCAGCAAAGGTATGCCATGTGGTGACGGATCCCATAGAAAATCCTCCAAACGCTCGATGTGCTCTCGAGGCTTTTATATCCTCTCTGCTTCCAGATTGAGCATAGGTATGGTACTCTGTTTCCGCTAGTGGAATAATATCATTAACTAGTTCCTCGTGGAATAGAGCAACATCACCTTTTCCTCCATAGAAACTCGGCGTGACTACGATTAGAGGTTCAATGTCACCTTTCGCAATCATGTTATCGATAATTCTCTTCATCTCTCTACTTTCATTTGGACCGCCGAAAATAAGATCTTCATTCTCACCGCCACCATGCATGAGGTAGAGAACGTTATATTTCTTACTTGAGTCGGATTCGTCGTAGCCATGTGGAAGATAAACATGGAATTTCTTATCGTCTTTTCCACCATCTAAATTTTCAGTTTGATAATGTAAGGTTTCGATTGTTCCTGGCTGTTCGGATTCAATTCGATACTCATCTGGAAGAGGTGTAAAGTATTTTTCGTTTGCAGCTTCTTCTGTCATTTCCAACTTGCTGATTGCCTCCTGTAATGCGTCATACTGCTCATCAATTTGTTCTTGTTTAACCTTCTTCTCATTGATGAGTGCACTTTCCGTAACGTCACCAATAGCTTCCATTACAACATTTGAGTTTTTGTAAAGTGAAAAATCCATTTTTAACGTTTTCTTTACTAAGTTGATGAGATCATAAGGATTTAGTCCGCTAGTGTCATTCTTCTTTTTCCCTGCAAGGACAATCTCCCCAAATACACTTGTATCGTTCCATGCATTACCGGTTGAATCAAACACATTAATCGTTCCTACCCTCTCGGAGCCTACTGCATCATTTACTTGCAATTCAATTCCTAGTACTTGTCCATTTTCAGGCTTACCTTTTAACCCTATTCTCGCTTCAACGATATATCCATCCTTCGTTTTCTTTGTCGCTGTGTAATAATCGTCCGCATTTCCGTTATCCACTGATAATGCATTTTCATAGTTAACGCGAATATGCAAATCATCCATCCCATATTCCTGTGACTTATCATTATTCTCGTCCAAAAATACTTCCACCGAATCTTGCATATATGGCGTACCTGATTCTACGGATAAATTTTTGTCTTTGACCTCTGCAAGAATATAAATCGCATCATCATCCCATAACGCCTGAAATGTTGCCGAAACGTTATCGGTATTTATATATTTCGGTTTTACTTTAGGAGCATGCTTCCATTCCTTTTTATCTACTTCTCCATCAATAAGTGGGGAGCCAAAATAGGCAACCATTCTCCCCTCCGAATCAAATCCATCTTTGTCCACCGGAATTTTTTTAGGCGGCGCTGCAGATTTACCTGACTTTCCATTTCCTGAAGAAGCAGAAACATCCGGCAAACTACTAGATGAATAGGTGAATACTAGCGCTACAGCAACCAATATCGTAAGTACAGGTTTGATAGTTTTTCTTTTCATAATAGCCTCCATAGTTAATGTATTTCACTTCAAGTAGTAAGCGATTACAATTTTATTTACGCTATTCATGCAACAATCGTTTGACATCACTTTTTAAAGAGTTGTTGGGAAAAATGATACAATCCACTACTCCAAACCGCTGGTTCATGACCTCCCTGATCTAAATACCATTGATGAGGGATATTTTTTTCTGTTAAGCTACGATGAAAGTTTTCACTAACAAATAACAAGTCATCATCCTCACCACATGATAGCCAGAGTAAATGAAGTCGCTTGGATACTTTCTTTGGATTTGTAACTAGTTCTTCCAACGGCTTTGTATTGGGTGCTGCAGAGAATGCTCCAATCCAACCAAAAGTGTCTACATTTTTTAATCCAAAATTTAACGACTGGCCTCCACCCATAGATAACCCCGCTAGGGCACGATGATGGCGATTTTTCCAAACAGGATATTCCGATTCAATATACGGGATAAGATCATTTAGTAAATCTTCTTCAAATCTTTCAAATGCCGCAATTTTTTCAGGATCAAATATATCTCCAATGGGACGATCGTCTGCCATCGCACGACCATTTGGAAAAACAACAATCATTGGTTCTAATTTATTCTCTGCATAGAGGTTGTCCAAAATATTTTTAGGGTTCATTTGGTCATTCCACTCATTCTCATCTCCCCCTATTCCATGCAGAAGATATAAAACATTGTATTTTTTCTTTGGCGAATACCCTGGAGGAGTATAGACCATTGCATTGCGGTCAAGTCCAATTGTAGTAGAATAATACGTAACCATTTTCATTTCACCATGAGGAATTTCAGTTTGATATTCATCATATCCAGGAGATAGAGCTTCGATTTTTTCTGAAGCGGTTATAGCGCCTGGAGCAATTGCAAACACAATACAAAAAGATAATATCAAAAAGTAAATTCTCTTCATTTTTTCACCTACCTACTAAATTATTTTAGTCTTAGACTATTTAATAACTCCCGCTTAAAAAGGATGTATCACCACCTTTCAGCAGTGTAGTGAAAAATTCCTGAATTCCATAATTTCTACTATCAATTTTAATGTTACTATAAGTCACATAGGCATAACAATGACCTAAACGAATGTAAAATTGATATATCCTAATATTTAATCATTCAGTAAAGAAAATTTGGCTAGTGTTCTCCTATGATGTACTGTACTTGGAACTTTTTTACGCCGAATTACCTTAACGTAAAAAAATATACTATCCTAACGTATAAACAAAAAAACCTATTCCATTTTAATAAAAAACGAAATAGGGATTCCCTTTACAGGTGAGTATTATTTTGTGTTCATTTATCCTTAATAGTAGTCTTCGTATACAAAGCGATCACTAATTAAAAAATCTAATGAAGTATCTCCATAATCCTGCAGTAAGATTGTTTCTTTTCCTCAAAGTCGTGAATGTTTGTTAGAATCAACCAATCGTCGCATTGATATTGCTTAGAAAGAGCTAGTAACTCATTCTTAACCTTATTAGGCCCGCCAATTATCATCCGCTTACGGTTGTTTCGAATTTTAGCCAATTCTTCCTCATTCCAATCCGTTTCTCTTGCTTCTTCGGTACTAGGCACTCTACTATCCAAGCCTTTTTCCACATGTAGTAACCATGCATCTTGACTGATTGCTAACTCCTCTGCGTGCTCGTCTGTTTCACCGCATATAACAAAAATGGCGGATCTTCTGGATGGCTTTGTAAGATAGCCTTCAGTAAATTGAGCTTCATATATCTCATGTGACTGTTTGCCTCGACTCGGATTGATGAAGTGCCCATACACGTAGCCGACACCTAATTCTGCAGCAAGTTTGGCACTATTTTCACCAAGGCCCAATGAATACAACATTGGGGATTCCTCTGTCCTCGGTGCGGCACGAATGCTTCCATTTTTGCTCAAGTACGTAACAAGGTCTTTTAACTTTTCAGGGTACTCTTCTAGTTGATTTGGTTTTCCATCCGCTAGCAATGAACGAATTGTCTCGTTACCACCAGGCGAACGACCTACCCCAGCTTCAATTCTGCCTGGAAACAAAGCCTGTAATTGAAAAAGCTGAGTAGCTACTTTATAAGAACTATACTGTGGCAGTAGAATACCTCCGCTTCCTACTTTTAAATCATCCGTCTTTGCTGCGACTGCAGCCATCATAATCTCAGGGGAACTTGATACCATCCCCTTTGTTGCGTGATGCTCAGCAAACCAATATCTCTCATAGCCTAAGCTCTCTACATATTGTGCTAACTCAATCGTTTGAGCTGCTGTCTCCTCCGCTGTTAGCCCTTTCGGTTGCGCCATTTGATCCAAAACACCCAACTTCATGATGACGTACTCCTTTTGTCCATATTTATCTCTCATCGTATTAGATTGTTTCCTTCTGTTCAAATAAACATACTTAATCTGGCTTGGATCATCTAAATGTCTTTCACTAACTCACGTTTTTTAACAAATCTGTCTGTTAGGCAAACAAATAAAATCAGGCTAATATAGATCGTAGGTACAACCCATGGCAAGTACATCGTCTCAATTATTCGCTGAACACCAACAGGAATCATCACGAAGGCAAAGGCACAAAATAGTAATATTTGAGTACTGATTTGGGTCAGATAGTTTCCAACCAGTGCAGAACAAGCGATGGTCAGAATACCGAACACATATCCTAACATGATTATAGCTACAATAGTTAAAAGAATAAATTCACCAAACGTAATATCGTACCATACTGGGTTATTAGACATACTATACACATGCATAAAAAAATAATGAGCTGTATCGTTTGTTAAATAGAGTCCTCCATAAATCAACAGGTGAATGGCTAAAAGAATTCCAATTGAAGTTAACCCCGCACGCCATTTTAAATGGAATATCCCTCTTCCCTTCTTACTCGTATATTGAAGTGGAACAATATCTCTCACTTTATCTCTTATATAAATTGGAGATAAAACGATCGCAATACTTAACAATATAATCACTACCACTTGACTGGAGTAATTTTCAAAATTACGAAGTACAAGTTCACTGTAATATTGGAATTTTCTATTTTGTAGCATTTCTCGAATTCGTTCTTTTTCTTGTTTACTATTGGATTGATAACGAATTAAAAATTCAAGACCCGTTACTCTTGACTCATACCTCTCGATGATTGACTCTCGTGCTTGCAATTCCCAAAATAAGTCTTCTTCTAGTTCAAACATAATATGACTATGCATTTCTTCAGCAGCCATATCATCTATATCAGTATTCCGAAATTCCTCATAGGAATCAACTCCTGCTTTAATTGCTAACTCATCGGTTTGCAAAAATTCGTTTGCGTCTTTCACTCGTTCGTCATATGTTCCTATAAAATCAGCAAACTCATCCTCATCGATAACTTCTCCGTATCTGTCAATCATCTCCATTTCAACCTGAAAAACATCCTTAGCAGGGCGACCATTCGGAAAGTATTCTAGCTCAAACTCAATTAGTAATATGTATAATAATAAATTCAGTATCACTACGAGCAAAATAACTGGCCAAGTGAATATTTTCTTTAACTCCATCCAAAATAATTTCATTTAGACTAAATCCTTTCGCATAAATCGTTTAAGGCTTATGGTGAGTAGAAACATAGAAATTACCATCCATACCGTTAATGTAATGATTTCGTGGTATTGACTTCCTGCCAAACCAGCTAACCCATTGAAGTACATATGTGGATTTAAAATTAATAAAGTTGGATTAAACTGACCTAGTAAAAGTAACAAAGAAGAGAATGTAAATAGACTAGGAATTACAAACATAGCAACTAATAATAAATAGCAGAAAACCGTCGCCATATAACTATTTTGAATAAAAACCGACACTCCAAAAGTTAGGGTTGAAATAAGCAACAAGGTTGTTGTAATAATAAGTATAGCCATACCTAAATACTCGATAAAGGTGAAATCATACCAAGTCACATAAGGAAATTTATATTCCCAATTGATCCCGCTAGAAACAAAGCTTTCCCAAAGGCCACTATAATCGAAGGTGGTGAAGTAAATAGCTAACGTTACAATAAACAAAAAGCCACAAACTATTAACGTACCAAGCAAAGATGCATACCACTTTTTAAGCATCAAACGACGACCAGTCTTTGTTGAATATGTGACAAAACTTGTTCGATTATCTCTTTCATAACAAGCAATAAATGCTGATATAAGCACTACCAGAATTACTCCTTCAATTGCGATAATTGACATCAGTTCGCGAAATAATTGACTATGCATTCGGTATGGATTCCCGGCAAAAAACCAAGTCTTATATTCTTGCTCTTCTACAATTTCATCAAACCGCATTGCTAATTTTTCATAATCATTAAGGATTAACTCTTCAGCAATGCCACTAATATTAAATTTTTCGATAACTCCATCACCTATCACCTCAATGTCTAATTCTTCATACCTTTCCTCCAGCGCTGAAGCTTGATTATAGTACAGATAGCGCAAGGATAAATTATCGATAGTCTTTTGGTCATCCAAACTATAATTAGTATAATTTTCAAAGGTTAGTTGATTAAAAAAATCATTGATTGTTTCTGCTTGATGATCAATCGAACTAACACCTTGTTCAATTGCACGTTTTAATTCCTTTAAGCTTTCATCATTGAATGATAATCCGTACTCTTGTACTATCTGATTCAATATCTTCAATTCATCTTTCATGTATGCATTTGATAAGATTGTGAATAGATTAAACCCAACAAAAACTAGTAACATAAGCACAATAACAGGCGATCGGAGGATTTTTTGAAGTTCAAGGAGAGTAATCCTCATCCTTTTCACCCACTTGTACTTTCATTCGCATATTTATATAAAAATATATCTTCTAACTGGGGAGTAATTGGTTTCCAATCAGAATTCTCCTCGTTTGCCACAAATCGAATCATTGTTTTTCCTTTGTCCTGTCTCTCTCCCAGTATGAAGTACCTCTCTGAAAAATTCGCTAAATCTTTAAAATCAATTACTGTTTCAAAAACCTTACCTTCGAGTGTTTGACAAATAGATAATACATCCTGCTTATATAAAAGATGCTTATTTTTAATCATAATAATCTCATTAGCAATCGTCTCTACATCTGAAACGATATGCGTCGAAATCAAAATGATTCGATTGCGAGAAAGACTGGATAAAATTTGACGAAAACGCGCTCTTTCTTTTGGATCTAATCCAGCTGTTGGTTCATCAAGGATCAAGATTTTCGGATCATTCAAGAGAGCTTGAGCAATTCCCACTCGTTGAATCATCCCGCCTGAAAATTTCCGCATTTTCTTATTTTTCACCTCTGATAAGGCTACCATCTCTAAAACCTCATCTGTACGAGCTTCAGCAATTTTCTTTGATATCCCTTTTAACGCTGCAAGATACGTTAAATATTGCCTTGGTGTATAGTGTTTGTAATAACCAAATTGCTGTGGTAAATAACCTAATATGTCTCGGTAATCATCATCTAATTGGAAAATATTTTTTCCATTATAGGTGATTTCACCTTCTGTAGGATTTATTAGTGTCGCTAACATTTTAATCAACGTGGTCTTTCCAGCTCCATTAGGTGCAAGTATCCCATAAATTCCATTTTCTAAGCTCATATTTATTTCTTTTAATGCCTCAAAATCCCCATATCGCTTACTAATATTCTTTATTATAAGCATTCAAATGCTCCTCCTTGATTACGTGTGAAAAATCGTTTTAAAGCGTATATAAACAAGCATATGACCGACAACAAAATTAGAAAATAAATGATGACAGGAAGTTTCAAAAGGATGAGTATGTAGGAATCCAACCAATAGGAGAAAAGCCAATTCCCACCAATCCATATCATACTGAAGGCTCCAGTACGAATATATAAATGCCGTTCTTGATAAAGCAATAGCATTATCGAAGCGAAAATAAATAAACCTGATAGTCCAATCGGTATCGAATATATAATATTAACTTCAATAAACTGTGCTGTGAAAAGAATACATGTAATTATTAAAAAACTCGCTATTATACTGTAAGCAAACATGCGGAGTGCTAGCATTTGATAGACAGTAAACTTCGTTGTCATCTCAATTTCCAAAGTACGGTTGATTCTTCTGTGCAGATAGGAAAAGCCAGTTAGAGCAAGAAACCCAAAAGGAGCAACTGTGAATAGTAAACTATAAAATTCTGTTTCTTTAATTGTCTGGTTACTAGTCGACAACATAGTTAGTGATAAAAAGAAAGTCAATATGAGTAATGAAAACAACCATTCTCCTCTTCCAAATAGAACATGCCAAAGGGGCAATTTATTATAAATTTCATTTAAGGTTTCCAGAAAAGTTTTCCGTTTTGGCAGGCCTTTTTCTATAATAGTTGAAATTTGCTCACGAATGATTTCATCTCTGGGAACCCGTACTTCAAATTTGTTTCGTTTCATTACGATAGGCCTCCATTCTTATTCGCATTTGCTTTATTGCTCTGTAATACTTAGTTTTAACGGTAGATTCGGGTATATCTAATATCTCTGCAATTTCTCGAAATGAATAATCTAAGAATATTTTCTGACGAACAATTTTTTGTACTTCTTCAGACAACTGAGCCAATAAGAGTTGGATTTCTTCATAGTCCTCCTTGTATTCTAAGGAAAGTTCAACATTATTCTCGCTTACTAGCTCTATTTCGGGAATTAAATTTATTCGGGTGGTTGACTTATAGTGTTTGGAGCGGAAATAGTCAATACAATGATTAGTCGCAATTCGATATAGCCAAGTCCGAAAACTGGATCTAGTACCTTCAAAATTATGAATCGATTTCAGCATGCGAATAAATATTTCTTGTGTCAAATCAAGAGACAGCTCTTCATCCAACATCTGTTTATATACATAGACATATATTTCCTTATAATATTTCTCGATGAGCTTATTAGCACTTGCATGGTCCGAATTGTCTTTAATCTTCTGTATCCATCTCTTTTCAAAATTGATCACCACTAACAACTCGCTTTCATAGTTCGCCTATATATTCGAAAATTGAAGAATAATAGTTTTAACTTTTATAAAAAAACAGAAAAATATCTACTCGAAATTTCCTTAATCGTTAATTTTACTTTAGCTTAGCATAATAATTTGTTATCATCTTCTGTTTATATTAAGCAAACCGAACCTGCAATCTATAAAACAACAAATAAGGCTACAAGCAAATCTATGAAACTTTTGCTTGTAACCTTATCCTTTAAATCCAACCTATTACTTTTTTACAGTAACTTTTATAGTTTATTCATATCGCCATCTCAAACACTTCTAAGATACCCACTCCGAGTTTCATTCATCAATACTACTTTTAGATAAATCATATAAAATCCTGCAAAGGAAATGAGTGCTATCAATGCCCCCATGAAAAAGGGAATTAGAAATGTTAGTACAGAGAAACTAATGTAAATAATCAAGGCATTCAAACTACAAATACTAATACTGATTAAAGGATTCCCAATCGTTATAATGAAAGAATCTTTTAGCGACTTTAATAAACTCTCATTTATATGCACGGTATATGAAACAAAATTAAATGTAAATACTAACAAAAACATAAACACGATTAGAAAAACAATGGATAAGAAGAAGAATAAGGTAGAGCCGAAAGATTCACCTTTTAACAAGATAAAATAATAATAATCTAATACATAGATAGCACATATCGCACCTAAGATCAATCCTCCAACCATACTCCTTACATAATTTTCTTTATAATAGCGCCAGAAGGAATGGATGATACGGATATCCGTTTCTTTCATGACCCACTAACGAGTAACAGCGAACAATGCAGAAGTGGCGGGAAAGAAGACGAATGGCAAAAGTGCTGCTATCGTCATAGCTACCATAAATAGCTCATTTATATTCTCCACTGCTATCAAATTAATAACTAAATATACAATAGGGATGTTAAAAGTGATCCATAGTAGATTGATAATGAGTAATCGCATGACCCATTCTGAAAAAGTATAAAATACACCCATTAATCCACTAGCTCCCACCTTTTTCTCCTCCTTTCCAATTGTTTTATATTTCCTTAAGTGGATATTCACCCACTAATACTATTAGGTGAATATCCTGTTTATCTCAAACTTTTTTAGAACTGGGCGTTATCAAACGCTTGTTGCATAATTTCTAAATAACGGTCTAAACCTAATCGATTGAAGCCTTCTACATATTCATCCCAGTCAGATTCTAAGCTCTTGTCACCTGTAATAAATTGTACGGCATTTTGGTAAATATAATCTTCAATATTCGTTCTCATCATGCTAAGTTCATCTATTACTTCTAGGTCGTACCATACTGCCCAATGAGGGAAAACTTCCTCTGGTTGTGTTCCTTCATATAAATAAGTTGCCTCTTGGAGTCTACGCTCATAACCACCTGCAGAATAAATATCCATATCTTGAACTAATCCATCTCTAAATTCTGTTGGGTGATAATACTGAGATAAAGGTCCCCAGCTATCATTTCTTTCTTCTTCCCCTTCGGCTAATGGTATTTGCTTGAGGATAGGTTCTACATCTTCATTAATGGCGACATCTCCTTCTTCAGGTTTCTGCCAGCCAACACCTTCCTCACCATTTTCAGCGGGAATTTTACCCTCTTCTGTAAACATGTAATCAATTACTTTTATCGCTGCAATCTGCGCTTCTTCACTTGCTTTGTTCGTTAAAGCAAACGTACCACCCGGTTTACTAGGATAGTCATATCTTCCCCAAGCGCCATTCGGTCCCTGTAATGGTGCAACAGGAGAATACTGGTTATGAATCTCTAAATCCGTTGCAATCATTGCTGGGTGAACAATGGCAGTACCACCAAGAATCATTTCGTCAGCTCCGCCCAACTGGTACAGTGCATCTTGGTTTTGGGAAAATGCTCCTGAATCTATTAATCCTTTTTCATAAAGGCCATTCATATAAGCTAAGCCTTCTTTCCAGCCTTCCTTAATTGGTGCAAAATCTACTTTTCCGTCTTCTACTATCAGTCTGGTAGTTGCATCATCATAGATAAATCCATTCATTAAATACGTTATGATTCCACCATCATCTAATCCTGCAACTCCACTAAGAGGTATTTCATCATTTTTACCATTACCATTTGGATCTTCATTCTTAAATGCTTCTAACACTTTTTCAAGTTCTTCATGCGTTGTAGGAGTATCTAAGCCAAGATTGTCAAGCCATGTTTGATTCAGCCACAATTTATTATTCCATGTACAATGGAAACACTCATTTAGTTGTGGTAATCCGTATATATTTCCGTCTGGAGCTGTTGCCATTGCTGCATAGTACTCATGATTATCAAGCACTTCTTGGATATTTGGTGCGTGCTCCTTAATTAGATCATTCAAAGGAATGAGAGCGCCTTGCTTACCATAGTTGATTAACTCAGCTTGTGAAAACTGATCTACCCAAGGTATTAGTAAAAACATATCTGGGTAATCCCCACTTGCCATAGCTATACTACGAGCTTCCGCTGCAGCCGTATTATCCCAAGTAGTAGTTTGCCAATTAAAATCAATATTAAATTTATCTTCAATTAAATTGGAATACCAGTTTGTTTCTAAATCCATGGTAGAGTTTTGCTGTGAAAATACACTAATTTTCACTACTCCATCTCCACCTTCATCCGAGCCACTATCTGCTTCTTCATTATTCGAACATGCAGCTAGAAGGAGTACCATCGCAATCATTAATAAGCTTATGATGTGTTTTTTATTCACTTTCACTTCCTCCTATCATCTTGAAAAATTGAATTTTAAAATGCATTCTATTTCTTACTCTAAAACAGCTTATCCTTTTAGAGAGCCTATCATCACTCCCTTCACGAAATGCTTTTGTACGAAAGGATAGATGATCAGTACAGGTAAACTTGCTACGACAATCAAACAATATTTCATTAAATTGGAAAGCTCTTGTTGCTTTAACATTTCTGATGCCTCCATTTGCCCACCACCAGAAGTGTTCAAAATAATAATATCTCGTAGAACGAGTTGGAGTGGGTGTAAGTCTGCAGATTTCAGATAAATTAAAGCATCGAAATAGGCATTCCATTGAAATACTGCATACATTAACACAAGAACTGCTATGATAGGCTTGGATAACGGGATGACAATCGACCAAATAAATTGAATATCACTACATCCATCCATTTCACTCGCTTCCACCAAATCATCTGAAATACTCGTCTGGAAGAAGGTTCGTGCGATAATAACTTGCCACACTGCAATGGCCTGAGGTAAGATCATCGCCCATCTTGTATCTATCATCCCTAAATTCTGTACAACTAAATAAGTTGGGATAAGACCACCATTAAAGATCATCGTAAATACAATGAAAATCATTAATACATTTCGCCCATAAAAGCTTTTCCGTGATAATGGATAAGCAATTAATATGGTTAACGTTACACTAATTAATGTTCCAAATAGCGTATAAATAAATGAGTTCGTATACCCAGTCAGGATTCTAGAATTCTTAAATGTAGCCTTATATCCATCGAGTGAAAATTCTACTGGCCACAACCAAACTTTTCCTGATGTAACTGCTGAAGGGCTACTCAAAGACGCACTAACGATATACACTAATGGTAGGAGAACAATTAGTAATGCAATCGTTAAAGTGATATAGACAATGGCCATAAACACTTTGTCTCCTAAGGACTCTCTAATGCTGTTTTTCGCTCGAGTCATACAAATCCTCCTTTCTTTTTACGTTGAAATCACCAAAGACTGTTATTAGATATCCTCTTAGCAATCGTATTGACAGATAAAAGTAGGATAAGATTGATGACAGAGTTGAACAATCCTACAGCTGTTGCAAAACTAAAGTTAGCGTTTAACAAACCGACCTTGTACACGTAGGTTGCAATAATTTCCGAGGTAGCTAAATTCAATGGGTTTTGTAATAGATACACTTTTTCAAAGCCGATCGCCATAATATTGCCTACGTTTAAAATCAATATAATGACCATCACTGGCATAATGGATGGGATGTCTATATGTAAAATTTTTTGTAGACGAGAAGCACCATCCACTTTCGCCGCCTCGTATAATTCAGGGTTTACTCCTGCCAGAGCTGCGATATAAATAATGGCATTATATCCCGTATGCTGCCAAACATCAGACCAAACATATACAGAGCGAAACATTCCCGGTTCACCTAAGAAATTGATAGACTCTAATCCAAATATGGCTAAGACATCATTAACAATGCCTAATCTTGGGGATAAAATAAGAGTCAACATAGATACAATAACGACGGTTGAAATAAAGTAAGGTGCATATGTCACCATTTGAACGGATCGTTTAAAAATACCCTGTCGAATTTCATTTAGTAAAAGAGCTAATATAATAGGGATAGGAAAGCCAACTAGCAACGTATATAAGCTCAATACTAAGGTGTTCTTCACTAAAGGCCAAAAGCTAGGGTTCTCAAAGAATAGTTTAAAATATTTTAACCCTGCCCACTCACTTCCCCAAATACCTTGTACAACATTGTAATCCTTAAATGCAATGACGGCATTTGCCATCGGTATATATTTAAAGATAAGAAAATATAAAACAGGGGGAATGACCAATAGATACAGCTGCCAATGTCTTTTGAATGCCTTATTAAGGTTCGATCTAATGGAAACTTTCCTTTTTTGTTGTTTTAATGCTGTGCTATACATTTCCAACTTCATAGAAATACCTCCTCCCTATACATTTTTATTCCTCAGCACAATCGCACATCGTTACCGTTATGGTTGCGCTTACAAAATAAAGATAGCATGCCAAAATGGCGAAAGTAAGGTACAGTTTTTGTTGGAAAGTACGTTATCTTTAGTAATGCTTGTACATCCGTTGTTATATAAAGCTTTCATTTACTGCTTTTTATAGACGTGCTTCATAGAACGTACAATTAAAATTAGAAGGTACAATTTCTATTTTCGTAGCTGGTTCTTCCATTAGCTATAATCTAAGGAAAAATAAAGAAAAACCTTGGCATCACTTTGAAATGCCAAAGTTTTTCTATCATAATTATTTCTTTATTTGTTAACCTTCCGATACATATTAGGAGTCATATTCATCACTCTTTTAAATGCTCTTCTAAAAGAGTGTGAGCTATTATAACCTACTTTTTCAGATATTGTATCTATCGTTTCATCCGTGCTAATTAAAAGCTCTGTCGCTTTTTGCATTCGTAAATTTTCTAAGTATACCATAATCGATTCCCCAGTCTTTTCTTTGAAGAAATGAGAGATAAAATTTTCTGGTCGCCCAATTTTCTCTGCAAGTACATACAAAGTTAAGCTCGAATCATTATAATTTTCTTCTAAAAATTGAGTGATTTGATTGATAACTTCATGATCTGTTTCTGCTTGTCTTTCTTCAACGAATGCACAGTACGTCTTCGCTATATACAACATATCTTCCTTTACGTTTTGATAACTATCTCTCAGTTGAATTTCAAGAACTTTATTTCTTAACCTTTCTAATCCTTCTTGGTCTCTGACAATTTTCGGTTCAAGTGACTTAATAAGAGTAGATTTTAATTCTCCGATTAATAAGTATCCCATATCGAGTGGTAAGTTTTTTTCTTCAAAATTCAGTGCGAATATTTGATTAAGTACTTGTTTTGCACCTGAATATTCGCCCTTTTTCAAATAATTGGAGAGACTCAGCTCCATTTCGATTGGGTATTCATATAATTCCCCTTCTTTCTCTATATCCGCAAACCGTTGTATCCCATCCAAGTTCATTAATTCCGCATATTCCATCGTCTGTAATGCCTCGTTGAAGGAACGATTTATTTCTAAATAAGAATTAAAAGAATCTCCAATAAACATATTTAATGAAATTCGATAATTTTTACCGATATCTTCTTGTAACATCTCTATAATAGAGTCCATTCCATTTGCATCTTTATTCGGTGGAAAAATGACGATGATTTTATCCCTTCCCTGATAGCATAGTAGGATATTCGGCTCAATATTCGTTAATGCTTTCTTGATAATCATCCTAGCTGCGTTAATCTCTTCATAGACTTGATCGCCTTCCATGTCCCCATATCCTTTAACACCTATGATTCCTACATATCCAGTTTTTTCATGGATTTGGAGGTTGACCTGCAAGGCCGCCGTTTTAATTTCCTGCTCTGAATGGAAATCCCCTCTAATTAGTTGTTTAATATAAGCTTCTCTCAACATTGGTAATTGTTCATTTAATTCTGATTGTAAGGACTGATTATTAGAGATTAAAGAAGCAATATTTCCTTTTAGAAAATCATACTCATTGTTATACGTTAAATTACTCTCTTTAGACTCTTCTCTTAATATACCGATTATTGTTAATAACGGTCGATGATGACGATTAGCTAAAAACAAACTAACAATAAGACCAACGAGCAAATTTAATGCTGTAACCATGAAAGCAATTCTTTTGATGGAATTAGCTTCTTTCATTAATACTTTTTTTGGTATACCCGCATAATACATCCAACCATTTTCCGACTGCGTAGTAATGATTAACGTATCGTCTATATAATAATGCGTTTGCGTTTCATCCTCTTTAATATCTAAGCCTTCTATAAATTCTTTATCTGTTCCAATATAAGCTAACGGTTCCCCTTCTTCATTTGTTATATAACCCCATCCACCATACCGTTCAGAAATGCCGCTAAATAGATGGTTGATTTTGCTTTGCTCTATCGGAATTACAATCATTCCGAATGAAGAATCAAAAGAAGTTAATGGAATGGATTGTAGATAAGTAATTACCGATGTTTCCTTATCTCTTTTTTCATACTTTTGAAGAGGAAGTATTTCTCTATGATAAACGGGTTCTAAAATATCTGTTTTCCAATCGTTAGACGAAATATCTTTGTATTGATACAGTTTATAAAAATCATTAATTCTAACATATACAGAATTAGGTTGGATAATAACGTCATCCTTATTTAAATAAAGATAAGCATCTTCTAAAAACTCATTAGCCTGTATATTATTTAATAATTCTTTAGATATTTGCACATATTGGTAGGCACTTCCTCCATTCTCGGGTTTCTGTTCGCTCATGATAAGACTAATATAGCTATTCCGCGCTAATTGTCTTGTGAATTTTTCAACCTCAGATAATCTTTGTTCTAAATGTGTCTTGCTCTGGTTCAATACTAAAAGACTACTTTCAATTGATTTTGTTTCTGCAATTTTAATCGATGTATGATAGCTAATAAAAGCAGTAATAAGAGGGATGGAAAGTATAATAACATAGGAAATCAAAAAATTCCGAAAGGTTTTACTTACTTTCACTCTTCGCATTTTACCCCTCCTGTTAGTAACGCTTTTTTATCTTCTAAATCTTATAAAACTTTTTTGCATTCTCTCCAAAAAGCTTCTTTTTATCCGCTTCCGATAATTGATTCGGGAGTGCCTGCTCCAAAATGTTTATCACGTCATCATAGCTTCCTGCTAGAAGACATACCGGCCAATCACTACCAAACATCACTCGTTCCATGCCAAACTCTGCTAAAACATGTTGAATGTAAGGGGTAAAGTCCTCTTGCTTCCAATAAAGATGATCCGCTTCTGTCACCATTCCAGATAATTTACAATATATATTTTGATAAGCTGCAATTTTACTTATGTGAGTCTTCCAAGGCTCTAATTCTTGTTGAGCGATGGCTGGCTTTGCAATATGATCGATTACTCCTCTTATATTTGGTACTTTTTCTAGTAGTTGAAGAACCGCTGGAAATTGATCATGAGTAAAAAGCAAATCTATGGGAACATCTTTTTCAGCAAAATAACGAATGGCCTCTATGTATTGCTCTTTTAATATAACTGTTTCGTCAGGCATATCTTGAATCATCAAACGAAATCCGAGAAATTTGGGGTGTTTTTCAAATTGAGAATACTGATACTGATAATCTGACTTCTCTACATCAATCCATCCAACAACACCTGCAATGGTTCCGTTTTCATTAGTAAGGTTTAAAAGATACTCCGTCTCCTCAATAGTAGGGGCAGCCTGGACAAGAACAGTTTGGCTAATATGATGCTCTTGTAAATGTGGGCTAAGATCGTTAGGTTGAAAATCTCTATAAAGCTCAGTTATTTCTGGAGTTATCCACCCGTAGTCTCCACGATTAATTTTCCAATAGTGCTGATGTGCGTCAATTCTCATTTGAATACCTCCATTTTATCTCTATAGTATAATGAAATAACGTATAATCATATTGCAAAATCTGATGTTTTTATAACTTTTTTTGATATTTATCATTAAATCACCATTCATTTAATGGGGAGTAATCACATAAAAAAATACTCTATACGATAGATTTTAATTCTATCTTATAGAGCATCAGTTAAAGAATCACACTCTAACTATGAGAGACTACTATTTCGGCATTACCTGATATAATAAATTCTTCCACCGTAGCTGGGATGATAAAATGACTTCCCTTCTCTACTTCAAAATGGTTCCCATCTATCGTTATCTTCGCTGCTCCTCCAATGACACTAGCTTGTAAAAAGTCCCCGTCTCTTGTTAGAAAAACTTCACCATTTAAAGTCCAGTGATATACAGAAAAATACGTCTCTTCTACTAGTTTCTTTATCTCCATACCATTCTTAGTTTGTTGTGTTTGGTCTAGCGTTATATCCTGATGGGGAATCGTCGTCACTTGTTTTGCTCGGTCTAAATGTAATTCGCGTTTATTTCCTGCTGCATCTGTACGTTCATAATCATACACACGATACGTAATATCAGAACTCTGTTGGATTTCTAATATAACAATTCCCTTACCAATCGCATGAACTGTACCACTCGGAACGTAAACGAAATCTCCTGCTATTACCGGAACACGTCTTAATAGTTGATCCCATTCTCCATTATTTATCATTTCATCTAACTCTTCTTGCGTCTCCGCATGATGACCTAAAATCAGCTCAGCGCCCTCTTCAGCATGGAGGACATACCAGCATTCAGTCTTTCCATAAGGAACTTTTTCTACTTCTCGCGCAAATTGATCATCTGGATGGACTTGGACTGATAGGTCGTCTGCAGCATCTAAGATCTTCACTAATAACGGATAAGCATTTTCATTCTCTTTACTTTTGTTAAATAACGATCCATGATTCTCCCAAGCATCTAATAACGTTTTACCTGCTAAGGGACCATTTTTGATGACGCTTGGCCCATTTGGATGAGCAGAAATTACCCATGCCTCACCAGTTTGCTCAAATGGTAAATCATAATTAAATTGTGTCTTTAATTTTTGTCCACCCCAAATTCTCTCTTGGAAAACAGGCTGTAGTAAAATAGGTTCGTTGTACATTGCTACCTCCATTATATCTTCGTTATTTATGTATAGGAAACAGAAGAAAACCCATTCGTCCTCTTCTGTCCCTATTATAATCCATGTTACCTTATCGTATCTAACAACTCAAAAGCTTCTTCTTTGCTATTAGCACTTCATAGCTGCTCTCTAAATTCTTCATCCGTCATTACGAGATAGCAGAATTTTTATAATAAATGATATTATCTGTCCATTCTCCAAACTCAAAAATAAAACCTTTTCTTATTACTTCAAACTCCATCCCAACACTCTCTGCTAATTTAATGGATGCAGAATTATCTACATTGATATGAGCTTCTATACGGTGAAATTTCAATTGGTTAAATGCGATATATAATACTTCTTTTACAGCCTCTTTACCGTAACCCTTTCTCCAATATTGGTTATGAATGGAGTACCCTATCCTACCCCAACAAAAATTATCTCTTGCTAATGTTGATAAATCTACCGTACCTAAATGTATGCCATCTGACTTTCTAAACACACCAAACACGTAAGCAATATCTCTCACCGCTAACTCTTGATGCTTATACACTAAATTCTCAAACCACTCCGCTGTACATTCACTCATATCTAATTGACCTTGGTCGTGGCGGTATTTGGATGGATATCGATTTTTGAATTCATTTAACCAATTTTCATAATCTGCCTCTTGTAGTGGTCTTATTATCAATCGTTTCGTCTCAGAAACTAAATCAAATTTTTCCTCTTTCCCTTTCAATGCAACATCTCCTCATATTATCCTTTTGACTGAATACAAAACCAATACCGTGATTTATTTTATTCGCCATAAGACATCACACCTTTCGTTTATCATTTATAAACTTATTTTTTACGGGAAGGAATATACTTCTGCAGTACAACTATCAATGAAAGACTCAGCTACTCTTTAAATTTTTCAACTCTTACTAATTCATTAGGAGTGCTAACAATCCTGTTCAAACGTATATTTACTTTTTTACAGCGTGTATAAAATGAATGGTTTCAAAAGCAGATAAATAATCTTTTCTGTTTTTGAAAAACGTCTCATTGATTAATGCTGGAGATAAATGTTCATAAATTAGCAAACCCGATTTCTCTAGCATACTTTCCATTTCATTATAAGTAAAACTTGATTTCATTGGCTCCCCACTTGCTGAGGCCATTTTCACCATATTTTTAACTCTATTAAATCGTCCATCTTCTTTAAATAGATTTTCGTCAGCGTAGTCAAAAACTATTGAACTACCTGACGGAATCATATCAAATAAGTTTTTAATCAGCCTTTCGTTTTCCTCTTTAGTTAAATAATAGGACACTCCTAAAAAACAACAGAATGTTCTTTTATTCTCAAAGCCTTTATTTCGTAATTTTTGTTTACCAAAACCAGTCGTAAAATCCATGGGAACAAAGTGGAGGTTTTCTGGGAAGTTAAGTTTAGCATCCATTATCTTTTTCTTTTTAAATTCTTGTGTTTCCGGATGATCAATTTCAAATATATTTAATTGGGCTTTCAACTCTGGGTATCGAAATGCAAAAGTATCTAGTCCAGCACCGAGTATAACATATTGTTCTACTCCTAAATTAACTTCATTTAGTAACACCTTTTCGCAATAAGCTGATCGTGCTAATGGTGTCGGTGAAAGTTGAACTTGTGTAATCCATTTCAAAATTTCTTCTTCTTTACCCTTATATCTCTCTCCAATTTCTTTGTTTAAAAACTCTATGCCTTCAATCATATTTTTACTTATAGCAGAAAATTCTTCTTTTGAAATTAAATCTTTTGCGATAAAATCATCAAAAATTTTAGGTGTGTCGTATTTGCTATGATATGCCCTACCAAAAGCAGATACCAAGGAAGTTAAACTGGATTCGTCCTGTTTCATATCGTTTTCCTCCTAAAAAAATAAGATTCTCCTGGCCAGGAGAATCTTATTATACACAACAAAAATTCAATTGTAAATTATAGCATAAAATGATTTTTTTGTCAAATATCTACTCTTTTCTATTTTCTGAAGATATAGAAGAAGGCTTTTACAAATGTATATTATAGAATTGATTTGACTTGATCTATTTTACACCTACATGATGGACGTTAGTTGAATACATCAAGCTCATTTCGTTCACAGTTTTGTATAAAATAGAGTGGATTAAAAGTCTTGTAGGAGTTTATTCATTTAAAGCTCTCATTAGCAATTTAGAGGCTTTACATTTTATTCGATAAAATAATCCAATTTGTCCAAATAGTAACAATTATTACCGAGATTATAATCCTTATGAGTTCTAATGTTGTTATCATTAGTAGATTGAATTGAATCAGTACCATTAATACAATCAAAATAGCCAACACTATAAATATAGATTGATACATACCTTTTTGTCTAATTGCATCAACTCGTTCATCCTTTTGGTTAAATTGCGGATAAAGATGATCAAATGCAAATGCCATATAAGCAAGAGATGACCAATTTAAGAGTTCATATCATTTTATAACCTCCTAAAATCTAGCACTTATTTATAATCCTCTCTCTCTAAAATAAAAATACTTTCTACATTTGTTTGAAACATCTCAGCAATAATCATCGCCAACGGAAGTGATGGATTGTATCTACCTTTTTCAATCGAAATAATTGTCCGCCTTGAAACACCTAATTTCTAGGCTAATTTATTCTGTGATAAACCATACTTCTTTCTATGTTCACTTAATCTATTTTTCAAGTTCATCACCACCCCCTATTCTATTACATTATATTGTAAAGTTTACTTTAGTCACGCTTCCTTTACATCGTATTTAGATAATTCATTTATAGAAGTCCCTTCTTTTTAAACAAAAAACCGCACCAAAAATGATGCAGTAATCGATAAATAAGTAGAATCTGTTTTCACTATCCTTGCCCGTTATATAAGAATTGGCGAGATATTCATATTATTAACCATTAGTAAACAATACATTTACTCACCAATTAAAGATCATTATTAAAATTATGGAAATAAGAAAAACTACAAAGAAGAATGGAAGGTAATATGACTTTTCCTTTTGTGTTTTATGCCTTCTTTCATAACTCTTCCAACCAATAAATAAACCAAAAAACATTCCTATGATACCAAAACGCAAGATGGGTACAATGTAGTCAATGACAGGCTTATAGGTAATTTCATAAGCTTCATTTCCTTGAGGAATAACCTCTTTGTAATCGACAAGCAAAATAGAGATAGCCAACCCAAACAATAATCCATATATTCCAAACTTTCTTAATCTACTCTCCATTAAAATATTCCCCCTTTTAGAAAAACGATAAATACCGTTCAGTCCCGCTAGTTGAACAAGTTTTATTATCATTTTCTAATAAATATCTTGATGCATATTTACGTGATACTCTGGCAACTCATTAAATATATATCACAGTAAAAAAAGACACCAGCAATATGCTGATGTCTGCGTTCGTTATATTTAAAATTAACGTTTTGAGAAATATACAGATAAATTATAAGTGTATTGAATCCATCATAATCCATTTATATCAACGTTTTGGGAAATGTTATATGGATAAAAATGTATGAATAGGGATTAAAAATGACATTACTTGAACCAATTTGAACCAAAACACTTAGATGCTAGTTGAATACACAAAAATCGAATCGATGTTCAGCTTACTACCTATTCCATTGGCTTTACTTTACTTTCAATGAATTGAATCTCTTTCTCACTCAAATTATACTTTTTATATAGCTGTTTATCAATTTGAGATATTGATTTTGACCAATCAATATCTGATTGATTGGTAAAATCTTGCACAGGAACTTTCGACCACTTATCTCGCGTATTAGCTTGAGTTATTTTTAACACACCTAACATTGCTCTTGCAAATTTACTTTTAATATATTTTAAAGCTGCTTCTGCTTCATATTTAGTTGAAAATCCACCAATTGAAAGAAATGTTTCTGTAGCACCAACATTTGATTCTAAAACTAATGGCGAGCTTATCACTTCACCAAATGTTCCATTTCCATTGGCTTGGGGTATAATCACTTTATACTCTTCAAAACTGCTTGGGGCATTCAAATACTTTTTATCCATCCAATAGTATGTTCGCTTACTATTTTCAAGACCTAAAATTTTTACATACTCCCCTTCGTGTTTAGGTTTATCTTTGTAAAAAATAATATCTTTTAAAAGCCTAAATGCTCCTGAACCAATATCATTCTTATGTCCCTTTGACTGAATATCTTCAATTTCAGGATAATCCACATGAGCCGCTTTTGCTAATTTATAAACTCCTCGTCCAGAAATGAGACTATCAAAAGTTTCAGAAGTATTAGGTGTTACTTTATTTAGAATTGAATTTAATTCCTCATAAACTGTAAAAGTTCCGATCGCTCCAAAGACTTTTTCTTTGTCTCTATACGTTATAGCAATTCCGCCTTTTATATCAGTATTTGGAAATACCTTAGAGCTATCATCGTAATAATTAACAACTCTGAGGTGTTCATCCGATAACATTTTCTTATTCCATGATTTCGGTGTGCTTCCTGCATTAAACAAAAATCGAGCAGGGTGAATCATTATTACTTTATCGGCCAGTTTATAAGACTCTTCCAAAAAATCATGATAAATTGGTGGGGCATAAGTTTTATTGTCACCTATTGTTTCATCTTGGTAAGGTGGGTTACCTATAATTACATCAAATTTCAAATTATCATCTCCAAATGCCTTATAAATATCTGTACTTAATTTTCCCTTACTAGTTAAATTCATTGTATCAATTTCTATTAAATTTTTTGTTGAAACATCTACTACATCACTATAAATGAAATTCTTAGCAATATTATATATAATGTTACTTGGTGCACAAGCGTATACTTGATTCTCTAATATCCATTTAATACGTTCTTGTTGATCCGGAATTTGTTCTTTCAACCCATCGTTTAGTTTCTTGACTATCTCCGTAATAAATAACCCACTTTTTACGTATAAATCAGCAAATTTCTTTGTTTTATCAGAAAAAATTCCTGGATTTTCTTTTTCTAATATATTGACCATTTCTTTTACTACTTTTTTTGGTGTAAAGATTTGATTCGTTTTTTGTGGAGGAATATAATCAAAAATATCCTCTTCTAAACTATCATCAAAATAATTGGCTAAACGCTTTTTAGTATCTAAAAACTCTCGTATACTGGCATTAAAAACTACCTCATTGAATAAACCATGAATGACTTTTCTATTGCCATTATCGTCCTCATATTCAAAACCATCGCGAAGCTTCTTGAACTCTTCAATTGTGATACTCGTAATATCTTCAAAGGTCGCTTCATCAATATTCTCTTCAAAGTTTTCTAATCTAGTCTGGTCATCCCCGTATGCCATTAGGAATGCAGGTATTGTACGTGCAAATCCTCGTAAATGATCTCGAACATCATCTTCTGTTGTTTTCTTTTTCTTTTCTTCTACTTTTTCTATTTGTTCTTCGACAACAGTGTTGATTGTGTTTTCTACTTCTTTATTAATATCATCGGCAAAAGACTCTTCTATCTTTTGTTTTTCTTCTTCATATTGCTGAGTCGCTGCTATTAATTCTGTTTCATCATTTTTCTTTTCTGCTTCTTGCTTTTTCTTTGCATATTCTTCCTCTATTTCTTTAACTTGATTGCTTAGTGTTAAACTTTTCTCAGTTATAATATCCTCAATTGAATTATTTACTGACTCTTTTAGCTTATCGGTTTGTCCTTTGTTCAGTTTGAAGGAATCCTTTAAGTTATTAAAGCCATCTGAAAATGATGCTGTTATATCTTTCGCAAGTTTTTTAATGGATTCTTTTTGTTTTTCCTCAGCTTCTTCGAAGGATGATACAACTTCATCAACCACTTCAATTGATGAATAAATTTTTTCTCCAAAAAGTTCTTTTGATTTACCTAACACTACTTCTTTTGGTATCTCTACTTCCCCTTCATCATTTAAATGCGGATCAGTAATAGAAACCTCACGAGGTTTTTCTAATCTTTTATTTTTCTCAGGTGGTATTTTATCTAGAATTTCTTTAAATGGTGAATCACCTGAAAAAATACCGGATATATTAGCGAACAGTAAGTTACTCATAAAACCTCTTTTAACTACTTCTCGTGAAGTAATTCGTGTAGGTATCGTCAGTACTTCGTTTGCATCTATTTCATGCATTGTACCATCTTCATCTTCAGCAATTACTGGAAAGAAGTTTAATAACTTCTTTATTTTGCGCTTTCTTTCTTCGCTTGTTTTTGAACTACCACTAGATAGATTGTTAGCAAAATCATCATAAAGCATTAATGTTCGATCTGGTGAAAAATCAAAGATATACGCATTTTCTTTCCTAAAAAGTTTACCACCTTCTTCATATTCATAAGGATTTTGTGACCTAAATGCAGCTTGAAAGTATAAACTAGGTGATTCAATATTATTTAGCATAAATACAGCTGTCCATTCTGGAATCGTCACACCAGTTGTCAGTTGCCCTACAGAAAGCGTTATCGTCTTATCATTTTGCTCAATTGCATTTCTAACTTTATCAAAGCTTTTTGTATTTTCTTTTAAATCAAGTGCTTCCGATTCTACGCCGTCATGTAAACTAACACCATCTCCTGCTGCAAGTACTACTTTATAGTCTTTGAATATTGGATGAGAGTTTAATAATTTTTCTAGTGCTTTAGCGGAATTCACCCTTGGAAGTAGCCAAAATGTATGGTTTAGTTCATTACGATGTTGGTTTTTAGAAAATGGAAACTTCCCCGAGGATAGATTATCTAAAAAACGAACAACGCTTTCCTCGTATTCAAATCGACCATTTTCTTTAACTCTAAAAAATTCATTTAAATCAAATGCATAATCAACGTTATTTTCTTCCTCTAATGTTAACCCTGCCGATACTTCATCTTCTACCATTTTACTCATTTGATACGTAAACAAATTTAATGTAGGTAGGCTTTCATAAGGATTGCTACCAATCGTTAAATCCCAATTTTCTTTAGCTTCTTGTTCATCTACATATGACCAATTAAATATTTGTTCTTCAGAAAAATCACCTTTAGCTAAGGCTTTAAACGGTGTACCTGATAAATGTAGAGTAAAGTCTCTTTTTAATTGGCTAAATGCTATATCAGTTCTTCTAGTATCTATCCCTTCATGAGCTTCATCAATTACGAGCAAGTCCCACTTTAATCCTGCTACCCATTCTAATTTCTTATACATACCTCCTGCAAACTCTGCACCCTTTAAATCTTGCAATGAAATAAATGCTATTTGCGTAGGATTAGCATGAGAAGTTGTATCAATAAACTCAAGATACTGATCTCTAGTCATCGCTTTTCCATTTAGTGCATCTGTTTCCGATACGAACTTCATTTGTGGCTCTTGCCAGGCAATAAACTTTTGGAAATCATTAAACCATGAGTTAGCAATCGCTGGTCTATTTGTTACAATTAAAACATTCTTTGCATTAAGGTTTCTAATAAAGTCATATGTTGTTAATGTTTTCCCAAAACGTGGTTTTGCATTCCACAAAAACTCTCTGAGTTCCTGCTTACCTTGATAATATTCATACGTTTTTTCTACTGCTTGTTGCTGTTCATTTCTTAATACGTAATCAGAACGTTTATCATCAATTTGTATTTCATCATAATCACGATTTATATACTTATTCGTTAACTCTTCAGCCTTTTCCAGCGTTCCATTAAAATAAAACCACTCATCAGCACGACTATTAAAATTCTGTTTCTCTATTCCATTTAGAATAAGAAATTTATGTAAATCTTTATCACGAAACCATTTTCCATCAGATTTACGAGCTAGTTTTTCAAACAATATTTTAGGATTTAAACCAGCTGTACCTACTTGTTCAAAAATTCTCGTAACAGCGTCACGTGTCGTATCACCTATCTTCACATAACCATCGTGGTTTGGAACCTCAGGTAAGGTATAACCATACACTTTATATTTAATTTCCTGAAAAGGCTTAATTACTGTCTTATCCATTGGCTTCCTCCATCTCCTCTTTATAAACATCGATTATTTTGACAGGTATATACCGCATTTCTTTTTGAACTTCACTTATCTCTTCAGATTCATCTTCCAAAAAGTCAAACAAATCTAGTTGTACTGGCTCTTGTATTAATCTGTTAATCGCTCGACCATTTTCTTTTTTTACACTTCCGTATATTTCATCCAATGTATATTCAGTTCTTTGAATCTTTATATTTTTAGTTGTTTTCCTCAGATTAATAGGTTGCCATTCGCTGAATACTAAAGGACTTCCATCTCTCGATTTTCTCGTTAAAAAATTACCATTATCAACATTTAATGAAATGATTTTCTTTGCACTATCTAATACTTTTTCCTTTAATTCTCCATTATGATGTTCAACTTGTTCTTTGTATTTATCATAATATTGTTGAAACATGTTCATCACACATGTTTGGGCATTATCTTCTAATAATTCAATTCCGTACAGTGTTGTTAGAGCTAGCAAAGAATAATTTTCATATTGTGTTAAATCTCTATTGTATTTCTCAGATACCATGTTTAACTTTCGCTCTAGTATTGCAACTAAAAAAGCACCTTCACCAGCAGCCGGCTCTAAAAACGTTGCTGTTAAATTTTCACAAGCGTCTTTTACCTCCGGTATATCCAGCATTTTATTTACTATTCTTTTAGGGGTAAATACTTCCCCATGTTTTTGAACACGAAGCTTAGATTTAATAATTTCCTCTTTCAAACATAGTACCTCCTTTCGTGTCAGTACTTTCGATTATCTATTCATTTCTATCTAGTTCTATTCTATCATAAAGTACTTTGCTAAATTCGTTTGATACAATTGTACTTAAAAAAACTTGAAGAAAAAAAGGGAGTTGTTTCTCCCTTTTAAATATAACCTCTTTCTTTCAGGCTAGTAAAACTGTTATCACTATTTACCACTAGGTGATCTAGTACTTCAATGCCTAGTAACTTTCCGGCTTCGACTAATCTCTTTGTAACGTTAATATCTTCCTTCGATGGTGTTGGATCATATCAATAGTAATGTGTTAAAAACGTAAGAAAATCATACCTCTCACTTTAACTACATGTGTTTAACGCATTCAAATCAAAAAAATAAGGCAGGTGTTGCTTTAAAATAAAGTTTGACCATTTCTTATTACAATAAAGCCTTATAATAAATATACGAAATTTTGCTGATACAATCCAAGGAGTTTTTATTGATAGTAGTTAGCTATCTTGATAATATAAAGCTGTTACTTAATAATAAAAAAGGGTGAACAATTATGTTTTACGCACCTTTATTCGAAAATGATGTACCAGTAGTACTCTCCCGTTCTTAATGGAGAGATAGCTACTTCTCTCCGTTAGGGCATATAAAGCCTAAATTAAAACGGAGGGTATAAAAATGAAAAATACACTTATTGGTTCTTTATATTTAATATTAGCTTCGAGTATCTGGGGAGGTATGTATGTTGTCGTTAAAATAGTAGTGGCAGTCATACCACCTTTAGAACTTGTATGGATACGTTATTTAATAGCACTAGTTGCATTAGTCATAATTGGGCTGGTGACTAGACAAAATTGGAGAATTAAAAGGCGTCACTTAGGCATTATAATTGCTATTGCAATTATAGGGTACGTCATTTCCATTGTTACGCAAGAAACAGGTACAATGCTTTCTACTGCACAAATGGGTGCTATTATAACATCTACAACGCCAGCCTTTATGGTTTTGTTTGCTAGTTTAATCCTTAAAGAACGTTTAACTTTAAAGAAGGCTATTTCAGTTAGTTTAGCCACTATTGGTGTAATTACCATCGTTGGAATTGATGATATTGATATGTCCAGCATGCTTGGTGGAATATCACTTATTATAGCAGCTTTAACATGGGCATTAATGTCTGTACTCATTAAACGTATACCTAGCGATTATTCGCAAATTGTCATTACGACCTATGCTACTTTAATCGCTTTTGTCGTTTTAACTCCTTTTGTAATACCGAAATTATCGCAAATTGACAGTAACGATTTAACGAATCCAACCATTTGGGGAGGATTAATTTATTTGGGCGTAATATCGACATCTATTGCATTTCTATTATGGAATCGTGGATTACAAATGCTAAGTGCCTCCAGTGGGGGAGTTTTCTTTTTCTTTCAACCCATTGTTGGAACATTATTAGGGTGGTTAATACTAGGTGAAACGATTAGTATTACCTTTTGGATAGGTTCTATTTTAATTCTCTTAGGGGTCTTACTAGTTATTAAAGATAGACAAGAAGAACAAAAACACTCTAACCTTTCTTTATCTCAATAAATAATGCGAAAACAAATTTTAGGAGGCATTACTATGGCAACTTTCGACGATTTTCAAAAATTAGATATGCGTGTTGGAGAAATTACAAGAGCAGAAGCTTTTTCTAAAGCCAAAAAACCAGCCTATAAATTATGGGTGGACTTTGGAGAAGAGATAGGAATTAAACAAAGTAGTGCTCAAATAACAGATTGTTATGATTTAAATGAACTAGTTGGTAAACAAGTATTAGGAGTAGTCAACTTTCCTCCGATAAGAGTTGCTGATTTTAGTTCAGAGGTTTTAGTTATGGGTGTTTATTCAGAGCAAGGTGTTGTTCTCATAGAACCTCAACAAAAGGTTAAAAAAGGTGACCGTTTAGGATAAATTTAAGTCTGAATGTTAATTTCAAGAACACAAATGACATAGTTCATTTGTGTTCTTTTTTTGATCTATTAACATGTGTTTTTTACTTTCTATTGAATTTAGTTACAAATCTTAAGAGCCACAATTCCGCTAAAACAACTTGCCATGTAATTTTTGAACTTGATCTTTTAGTTGTTTGTTCTCTTCTTCTAATGTCTTTATACGGTTTTTTAAGGTCTTTATTAGTACATCCTCTGAATGAGGGCTTTTACTAGGTTTACGGGGGGTTAACTCGCTTATCTGCATCCCTCTTAATGTCTCCACCCTAGTTCTAATATCTTTTTGTTTGTAAAGCCATGACTTTGAGACATTTGCTTTTTGTGCTATGGAATTAAAATTGATCTTCTCTTTTTTCAATGCCATTTCTGAAATTGTCTTTTCAACCCTAATTCTTGTTTTCTCAGACTTCTCTTTTGAAAGTTGAATTATAGCAGTTGTGTTACTCTTTCTAGTCATACTAATTCGTCTCCTTTAACGAATGAAATTCCTATAGAGCACAGGTTTCTTTGTACAGACATGGAAAGCATAGAAAACTAACTAAAACATTTCCGACTAAGAAAGAAGCTAAACTTTGGGCTTTAGAAATGGAATTAGCTAAAGGGGAAGGTAAAGAGCTCGCACATAGAACTACAACTTTTGCAGATTTCTTTGAGAATTGGATTTATCTAGTAAAGAGGAATGATGTTAAGGAAACAACATTTCAAAATTACGTTCGAACATTGGGGGTTATTAGAAACTTACTTCAAGATATCCAATTAAAAGATTTAAATGATATTGTTGTTCAGAAGAAGATTGATGAGTACGCCAAGACACATTCTCGAAAGACAACACATGAGGTACTTCTTAAAATAAAAACATCTTTACGTGATGCATATGCTCGTGGCTATATTGCAAATGATTTTGCTCGTTTAGTAAAAACACGTGGAGAGAATCCACCTAAACGGAATAAAGCATTATCTATCACCGATTTTAGAAAGCTTCGTAATTACGTTATACAGCATCCAGAGGACGAGTTTAACTTGCTTGTATTACTTGCATTAGAAACAGGCATGCGGCGTGGAGAACTACTAGCGATTAGACCAGAGAGCCTTTATGAATATGGTATCAAAGTTAGACATTCGATTAGTCCTACTTCTGGCGATACTTCATTAAAGACACAAAATGCAAAACGTGATGTTTCTATTAACAAAGAAGTATATGAACTCATTCGTAAAATTCCTGTTAAAGAGAATGGTTATATTTTTAGCTTTGGCGGTTTTAAACAGTCGGGACAATTAGCGGAGTTATTGAAGAAATTAGATATTAAAAAGACAACGTTTCACGGTTTAAGAGACACTCATGCATCATTTCTATTTTCTCAAGATATAGATATTGCATATGTATCCAAACGATTAGGTCACATTAATATTCAAACCACACAGAATTATTATCTGGAATTAATGCCAGAAAAAAAGCACCAGCAAGATGCCGATGCTTTAAATCTGTTAAGTGCTTTATAAGGTTCAAGTTAATTTGAACCAACTTGAACCAAAAAAGCTCTGTAAACATTGATATATCAATGTTTCGATTAACGTTTTGAGAACTGTGGTGCACGACGAGCGCCTTTAAGACCGTATTTTTTACGTTCCTTCATTCTTGCGTCACGTGTTAAGAATCCAGCACGTTTTAGTGTTGTGCGGTATTCTGGATCAACTTCTAACAATGCACGAGCTACACCATGGCGGATAGCGCCTGCCTGTCCTGTAAATCCACCACCATGTACATTCACCAATACATCATAGCTACCTTCTGTTTCTGTAGCTGCTAATGGTTGTTTGATGATCGCACGTAATGTTTCATATGGGAAATAATCTTCTCCATCACGATTGTTTACAACAATTTTTCCAGTACCAGGGACTAAACGTACACGTGCAGTAGATTTCTTACGACGTCCTGTACCGTAATATTGTACTTGTGCCACTATAGTTTACCTCCTTTTAATTAACCGCGAAGTTCGTATACTTCTGGTTTTTGTGCTTCATGTTTATGTTCTGCTCCACGATACACATGAAGTTTTTTGCCCATTTTACGTCCTAGGCTTCCTTTTGGTAGCATGCCTTTAACTGTAAGTTCAAGCATTTGCTCAGGATACTTTTCACGCATTTCACCTGCAGTACGGGATTTCAATCCACCTGGGTGATTAGAGTGACGGTGATACATTTTATCAGCCAATTTATTACCTGTTAATTCTATTTTTTCCGCATTGATAATGATGACATTGTCACCAGTGTCAACATGTGGTGTATATGTTGGTTTATGTTTTCCGCGAAGGATAGAAGCCACTTCACTTGCTAGGCGACCTAACGTTTGTCCTTCTGCATCTACAACATACCATTTGCGTTCAATATTATTTTCATTCGCCATGAAAGTTGTGCGCATGTTAGCTAACCTCCTAAATCTCTAATGATTCACGTTTTTTTCGAATTTATATTCTAAACACGAGTAACTTTCCGGGGCTAGTCGTGGTATAGAAAATAAAATGCCATAGTTCATAATATACTATTTAGCCTACGAAGTCAATAGTTTGACAGTGTTTTTCAGTTGTTTTTCGTTAGCAGTTCAATATTGAACATTCCATAAAAACAGGCCATGAGCTGGAGCTGTTTTTCCAGCTACTTTCCGGTTTTTCGCTCTCAAAATATTAAGTATTTCTTCCGGGTCTCTTTTCCCTTTACCCACTTCCACAACAGTACCTACGATGATACGAACCATATTATATAAAAAACCATCGCCTCTGATCGTAAAGATTATTTCATCACCTTGTTCCTCAAGAGCTGCTTGTAAAACCGTCCGAATTTTATCGCCTTTAACACCGCTATTTGCTGCACAAAACGATGTAAAGTCGTGTTTACCCTCTATATATGTTAACGCCTGCTTCATCTTATCAATATCCAGGCTTTCTGCTACCCAATAGGCATAATGTCGTTTAAATATATCTGGTTGCTCTCTATGAAAGATAACATAACGGTATTCTTTCGATTTTGCATCATATCTCGCATGAAAATGATCATCGACCTTTCCTATGTCGATAATCTGAATATCTGAGGGGAGTAAGGATGTTAGTGCTCGTAACCAATTGCTAGGCTCAATTTGTAGCTGCGTATCAAAATGAATTACCTGACCGATTGCATGGACACCACTATCCGTCCGTCCTGAGGCAATGACAGGTACCTTATCTATTTTATGCATTTTCCCAAGAGCTTTTTCAATTTCTCCTTGTATCGTTCTTTTTCCTGGTTGTATTTGATAACCAGAGAAATTCGTACCGTCATAGCTAATGACCATTTTCATACGCATGAAGCTTCCCTCACTGTCTTATATAAATAAAAAGAATAAGTACGATTACATACCCGATTGCAGCTATGATGTCTAAATTAGAGAACTGCAATGCTCGTAATTTTGTTCTACCTTCGCCGCCCTGATATCCCCTAACTTCCATTGCAGTTGCGAGGTCTTCTGCCCGTTTAAATGCTCCAATAAAAAGTGGAATTAATAAAGGAATAAAAGCATACATTCTATCTTTTAAAGTACCAGACTTTAAGTCAACCCCTCGAGACGCTTGAGCTTTGGAGATTCTCTCTGTTTCATCCATTAATGTAGGGATAAAGCGTAATGATATAGACATCATTAAAGCTAGCTCATGAATCGGAAGGTTCCATCTTTTTAGTGGGCCGAGCAATGACTCTAAAGCATCCGTTATCTCCATCGGTGCTGTTGTTAAAGTCAAAAGTGAAGTGAAGACAACTAATATCAACAAACGCCATGATATTTCGATACTTCTTTGAAGACCTGCTTCGTAAACTTGAAACCATCCAAGCTCCCACAGTATCTCACCTTCTTTTGTAATGAGGATATGCAGGAAAAAAGTTAATACGATGAAAAACCAAACAGGTGTAATCCCTTTAAGTAGAAAAGGCACGCTTACTTTCGACAAGACAATCGATACTATCGTGAATGTGGTAAATAATAGATAGCCTGTCCAGTGATTAGCAAAAAAAAGTACACAAACAAAGCTAAATATAATAATTAATTTTGTTCGTGGATCTAATCGGTGAATGAATGAATTTCCTGGTAAGTATTGTCCTATTACTAACCACGACTTCATGATGAATCTTCCCCTAAACTAGATATAATTTCTTTCGCTAAATCAAATGGGGATTGACCGCGATAAGAAAGATTTAAATCAAATGTTTGATTTAGTTTATGAAACATGTCAATACTTTCTGGCAACAATAGTTGGACCTCTTTTAGAGCATCTTGGTTATTAAAAATATCTACTGGTTTACCTTTAGAATGTATTCTCCCGTTGGATAAGACAATCATATAGTCTGCGTACTTTAATGCGTCCTCCATATGATGTGTAACTAAGATTGTCGTGATATTCTCTAATCGATGAAGAGATGAAAAAAGTTCCATCATCTCAACGCGAGAAATAGGATCTAAGCCTGCTGTTGGCTCATCTAAAACGAGAACGTCAGGTTTAGACGCTAGTACACCCGCAATCGCAACCTTTCTCATTTGGCCACCACTTAGCTCAAACGGGGATCTTTCGATTAGCTCTTCATCTAGACCAACAAGATGAATTACCTCTTGTAGACGGTGCTCCATGTCCTTTTCTGGTATGCCGAAGTTTTTTGGTCCAAATAGGATATCTTCTCTCACGGTTTCGTCAAAAAGTTGATGCTCAGGAAATTGGAAAGCAATACCAACCCTTTTTCTTAGCTCCTTTAATGAAACCTTCTTTGAAGTGATGGGTAGCTGATAGTCACCAATAGAGACCTTCCCACTACTTGGCTGTAACAAACCATTCATATGTTGGAGCAAGGTTGATTTTCCAGAACCTGTAGCTCCTACAATAACAACAAATGCTCCAGATGGAATATGGAAACTAACATTGTGTAACGCTTTTTTCTCATATGGAGTATTCGGATAATAGGTATAGCTTACCTCTTTAAATGTAATTTCCATAATGCTGAAATCAACTCCTCTTGATCCAAAGGAAAAGGTTCTAAAGAAAAACCGTTTTTCTCAAGTCCCTTTGCAAGCTGAATCGTATAAGGTGCTGGAAATCCTAGCTCATCAAGTGCATGGTTATGATGAGTGAAAAGCTCTCGAGGAGTGCCATCCAGTACAACCTTTCCTTTTTCGATTACAATAATTCGATCGGC
This sequence comes from Gracilibacillus halotolerans, assembly GCF_014206945.1. Lineage (GTDB taxonomy): Bacteria > Bacillota > Bacilli > Bacillales > Amphibacillaceae > Gracilibacillus > Gracilibacillus halotolerans. The sequence goes on along the minus strand of NZ_JACHON010000006.1, from coordinate 50,687 downwards.
AAGTATCGCTTCATTTAGCTCATGGGTAATCATTAATAACGTAAACGGTTTGCGGTTATGTAGAGTTTCGACTAGCGACATCATTTCTTTTCTCCCCACTGGGTCCAACATAGAAGTTGCTTCATCCAAGATGAGTATCTTCGGCTCTAATACCATAGCGCTAGCGATAGCAATCCGTTGTTTTTGGCCACCAGAAAGATGTTGTGGCTCCCTGTCAATATACTCAAGCATACTAACCTGCTCTAAGATATCGACGATTTTTTCAAGCATTACTTCTCTCTTAACGCCTCGATTTTCGAGTCCAAACGCAATATCTTCTTTAACTGTCATGCCGACAAATTGGTTTTCAGGATTTTGAAATACCATGCCTATCTTCTTTCTGATGTCTAAAAGATTCTCTGGTGTTAACTGGTCGTTTTCTACATAAATATGCCCTAACTCATGTAATAACAGGCCACTAATTAATTTCGCTATTGTTGATTTTCCTGAACCATTTTTCCCTATAATAGCTACTTTTTGATTTTCCTTTATAGTTAAATTCAAAGAATCAATGACCCATGCATCGGTATCACGATATCGGAAAGAAACATCTTGAAATTTTATCATAAATACAGGATTTCCCCTTAGTATGTATTTCCCGGGTAATAAAAACTGGTATCTAATATTATTGAAAAAAATTATACGTCAACAGCAATACTTGGATGCAAAAAAAGGGCTTGGATGCACCTCAATTTGAGATCAGCTTCCCGCCCTTCGTTTGCGTTTTATAGGATTATACAAGCTCGATAATCGCCATTTCAGCACCATCACCACGGCGTGGGCCTAATTTAAGCACTCTAGTATAGCCACCTTGGCGGTCTTCATACCGAGCAGCGATGTCGTTAAATAATTTCTGCACAGCATCTTCGTTTTCATTCGCTTCTGCTTTATACAGGAAAGCTGCTGCTTGACGGCGAGCATGAAGATCACCGCGTTTACCGAGAGTAATCATTTTTTCTACTACGGATTTTAATTCTTTTGCTTTTGCTTCCGTTGTTTCTAAACGTTCATGGATAATTAAGTCTGTTGCTAAACCACGAAGCAAAGCTTTACGTTGATCTGTCGTACGTCCTAATTTTCTAGCCACGTTTATTCCCTCCTTCACTCTTGATGCCGGTCTTAATCATCGTTTCGTAAACCCAAACCAAGATCATCCAGTTTATGTTTTACTTCTTCTAGAGATTTACGTCCCAGGTTTCGAACTTTCATCATGTCTTCTTCAGACTTCTGACTTAACTCCTGAACCGTGTTAATACCTGCACGCTTCAGACAGTTATAAGATCGGACAGACAAGTCAAGTTCTTCGATTGTCATTTCGAGAACTTTTTCTTTTTGATCTTCTTCTTTTTCGATCATTATTTCAGCATTTTTAGCTTCCTCTGTTAAACTAACAAAGATATCTAAATGCTCTGTATAGATCTTGGCTCCTAATGATACAGCCTCTTCAGGTCGTATACTACCATCTGTTTCCACATCAAAAGTAAGCTTATCAAAGTTAGCGTCCTGCCCAATGCGTGTACTTTCTACTTGATAGGTTACCTTTGATACAGGTGTGAAGATAGAGTCAACCGGGATGACACCAATTGGACGGTCTTCATGATTATTCACATCAGCTGGTCGATACCCTCTACCTCGTTGTGCTGTTATACGCATCTTTAAATGTCCATTTGTATCGAGAGTTGCAATATGGAGTTCTGGGTTTAAAATTTCGACATCACTATCAAAGATAATATCTGCGGCCGTAACTTTCCCTTCTCCCTGAACATCTACTTCAAGAACTTTTTCATCATCCGAATATATTCTTAGTGCAAGTTTCTTTAAATTAAGAATGATCGTCGTTACGTCTTCCACGACACCATCTATCGTTGAGAATTCGTGTAAAGCTCCTTCAATTTGTACAGATGTTACAGCAGCACCTGGAAGTGAGGATAATAGTATACGACGCAAGGAGTTTCCTAGTGTAGTACCATATCCACGCTCTAGTGGCTCTACGATGAATTTGCCATATGTGGCATCATCACTGATTTCTACTGTTTCAATTTTTGGTTTTTCAATTTCGATCATCCATTAACCCCTCCTTAAAAACGTCGAAACCCCGGTTAGACACCGGTCTAACCGAAATTCCCCAGGCAGGCAGTTCCCGTTCTGCACTATGCACTGTCGAATCCATGTTTTTCACGGTCTACATTGCTATATGAAGCTATCATAAACCATTATAGACAGATTAACAAATTATATACCAATTGCTTATACTCGACGACGTTTTGGTGGGCGACAGCCATTATGAGGAACTGGTGTTACATCACGAATAGCTGTTACTTCTAGACCTGCTGCTTGAAGAGAACGGATTGCAGCTTCACGTCCAGCTCCTGGACCTTTAACTGTAACTTCAAGAGTTTTCATTCCGTTGTCTTGAGCTGTTTTACCAGCTGCTTCTGCTGCCATTTGTGCCGCAAAAGGAGTAGACTTACGAGAACCTTTAAAACCTAATGCACCAGCACTGCTCCAGCTGATTACATTCCCTTGAACATCCGTAATAGTAACGATTGTGTTATTGAATGTTGAACGGATATGGGCGATTCCAACCTCGACATTCTTTTTCACTCTACGCTTACGAGTTGTTTGTTTACGTGCCATTATTCATAACCTCCTTTATTTCTTCTTGTTAGCCATTGTTTTACGTGGACCTTTACGTGTTCTTGAGTTGTTTTTCGTATTCTGACCGCGTACAGGTAAACCTCTACGGTGGCGAATTCCACGATAAGATCCAATCTCAATTAGACGTTTAATGTTTAGAGATACTTCTCTACGAAGATCACCTTCTACAGTAACTCCATCAATTGCTTGGCGGATTTTACCTAGTTCTTCCTCTGTTAAATCGCGAACACGGGTATCTTGGTTTACTCCAGCTTCTGCTAGAACTTTTTGTGCAGTGGTTTTACCAATGCCATAAATATATGTTAAAGAGATAACTACGCGTTTATCACGCGGGATATCAACACCTGAAATACGTGCCATGGACGTGATGCACCTCCTTTTTTATCCTTGTTTTTGTTTATGTTTCGGATTCTCGCAAATTACCATTACTTTTCCTTTACGACGAATAACTTTACATTTCTCGCAAATCGGTTTTACAGATGGTCTTACCTTCATCTTCCATTACCTCCTCTGGTATCGGAGTATTTTATTTATAACGGTACGTAATGCGCCCTCTAGTTAAATCATATGGAGAAAGTTCAACCGTTACTTTGTCGCCTGGCAATATACGGATAAAATTCATACGAATCTTACCGGATACGTGTGCCAGTACGGTATGACCATTCTCTAGTTCGACTTTAAACATTGCGTTCGGTAATGTTTCCATTACTGTACCTTCTACTTCAATTGCATCATCTTTCGCCATCGAGCTGGTCTCCCTTCTGCAAATCTGCCATCATTTCATCGACAAACTTGGAAATTGCGTAGCGCAATTTACCATTAGTTACGCGCCCTGTTTCGAGTAGGCTATTCTTCACTTCAGGAGATACATAATTCATACATGAGACATGTTGAATGTTTTTCTTCTTTGGACGATCATATTTACGTTTATCTCCATCCGCCAATAATACATAACGACTGTCAATCATTCCGATAACAATAGCATATTTTCCAGTGTCCCGTCCTTGTAGGATTTGAACAACTTGGCCAAATTCGGGAATACTGTCCGTTTCGCTCAACCATCATCACCTTCACTTAGGTATCAAGTTCTACTACTTCTAGTATCTGCTTCCCTATCTAACAGTTTATCATTTAAGAGATTTCTGTCAGTTTCTTGTTAATGTCCTCAAACACGTTTTGAATATCTTGCTCTCCATTGATGGTTACAAGATCTCCCTTTTGACCATAAAAATCTAACATTGGTTGTGTTTGTTCTACATTTACTTCTAGTCGTTTTTTAACTGTTTCTGCTTTGTCATCCTCACGTTGGATAAGTGCTTCGCCATCTTTATCACATATGCCTTCCTCTTGGGGAGGATTAAACAGTACGTGATATGCTGTTCCACACTTAGGACAAATGCGTCTACCAGACAGTCTTTCAACTAAAACGTTTTGGTCTACATCGATGTGTAGTACATAGTCGATTTTTCTTCCCATACTTGTTAACAGGCTATCTAATGCTTCTGCTTGAGCAAGTGTTCTTGGAAAACCGTCAAGCAAGAAACCATTATTACAGTCTTCTTTGGACAATCTTTCTCTAACAATACCAATGGTTACTTCATCAGGAACTAGTGCTCCTTCATCCATAAATGATTTTGCTTTTTGTCCAAGTTCAGTACCTTCTTTGATAGCTAATCGGAACATATCTCCTGTAGAAATATGAGGGATGTTATAGTTCTCAACAATTTTGTCTGCCTGCGTACCTTTACCAGCACCAGGAAGACCCATTAGGATTAAGTTCAATGACTTTCCCCTCGCTCTCTTTCAAGTGCAAATTACGAAGGATTTATTTGATGAATCCTTTATAATTACGTTTTACTAATTGTCCTTCTAGTTGTTTCATTGTTTGCAATGCTACCCCTACGACAATCAATAATCCTGTACCACCAACTTGAACTGCTTGTGGCAGTCCAGCAACACTTCCAAGGATCAAAGGTAATACAGATACAGCAGCTAAGAATAACGAACCGACGAAAGTCAAACGATTAATTACCCTAGTTAGATATGTCTCTGTATTTTTTCCTGGTCGGATTCCCGGAATATAGCCACCTTGTTTCTTTAAATTATCTGCCATTTGTTCAGGGTTAACTTGAACAAACGTATAGAAATACGTAAATGCGATAATCAAAGCAACGTAGATAACCATTCCAATTGGTTGTGTATAGTCAAAAATATTGGCAATCATATTCGCGAAATCATTGTTCTCAAAGAAACCTGCAATGGTTCTCGGAGCAATAATGAATGCAATCGCAAAGATAACAGGGATAACACCTGCAGCATTCACTTTTAAAGGTAAATGTGTGGATTGACCACCCACTGGTGAACGGTTTACTAATCTTTTTGCATATTGTACTGGAATTTTACGTAATGCTTGCTGGATGAAGATAACACCTACTGTGACTGCGATAATTGCTAACACAATTAATAGTACAATCACACTATTTAAGAAAAGTTCATCATTTGTTGCAGAACCAAAGTATTGTGCATAAATCTGGTTAATACCATTAGGGACAGCAGCAACAATACCAGCGAAGATTAGAATGGATATACCATTGCCAACTCCATTCGCGGTAATTTGCTCACCAACCCACATAAGAAAGGCAGTACCACCAGTTAATACGATGGCAATAACAGCGAACTTTCCAATACTAGGATTGCTGATCAACATTCCACCTGACATTGCGTTAAAACCTACGGACATTGCACTTGCTTGGATAAAAGCAATAACAATTGTACCGTAACGAGTAACTTGTGCCAGTTTTTTACGTCCTACGTCACCTTGCTTTTTCCACTCAGTGAATTTCGGAACAACATCCATTTGTAGCAACTGCATAATAATGGATGCGGTAATGTATGGCATAATACCCATTGCAAAGATGGAGAAATTTTGTAAGGCTCCTCCACCGAACGTATTTAAAAGACCGAAAACGTTCTGTTCATTCATGAAATCAATCGCTGTTCTATCTGTAAAAGGAACTGGAATGAATGTTCCAAGACGGAAAACAATTAACATCAGTAACGTAAATACGATCTTTTGTCTAATATCTGCCACACGCACAAAATTGGAGATTGTCTGAAACATTAAATCACCTCAACTTGGCCGCCTGCCGCTTCGATTGCTTCTTTAGCTGAAGCAGAGAACTTATGAGCTTTTACTGTTAATTTCTTTTCTAACTTACCGTTACCAAGAATCTTAACTCCGGCCTTTACTTTGCTTAACGTACCAGTTTCAAGTAAAAGCTCAGGTGTAACTTCCGTACCTTCATCGAATTGGTTTAATGCTTCTAGGTTGACAATAGAAAACTCTTTACGGTGAATATTTGTGAATCCACGCTTAGGAAGTCGTTGGAATAAAGGCATTTGTCCACCTTCAAATCCTGGACGAACACCACCGCCAGAACGAGCTTTTTGACCTTTATGTCCTCGACCAGAAGTTTTTCCATTTCCTGAGGACATACCACGTCCTACACGATTAGGGCTTTTTCTCTTTTGAGCTGGTTTCAATTCATGAAGTTTCATTCGAGCACCTCCTCATTGTTATATCATTTCGGACATTATTATATTTCTTTCACTTCTACTAAGTGAGATACCTTATTAATCATGCCTCGGACAGCTGGAGTATCTTCACGTACTACTGATTGGCGAATTTTTTTAAGGCCTAGAGTTTTAACAGTTTCTTTTTGATCTCCAGGACGACCAATCACACTGCGTTTGAGGGTAATTTCTAATTTATTAGACATAATGTTTCCCTCCTTATCCTAACAATTCTTCTACAGTTTTTCCACGAAGTTTTGCAACTTCTTCTGCAGGTTTTAAGTTCTCTAAACCGTTTAATGTTGCACGAATCACGTTAATCGGCGTATTCGAACCTAATGATTTAGAAAGGATATCACCAATACCTGCTAATTCTAATACCGCACGAACAGGTCCACCTGCGATAACCCCTGTACCTTCAACAGCAGGTTTTAATAGTACATTTCCTGCTCCGAATTGACCATGGATTTCGTGTGGAATAGAAGTTCCTACGATTGGTACTGTAATTAAGTTTTTCTTTGCATTATCAAATGCTTTTCTAATTGCTTCTGGCACTTCTTGAGCTTTACCAGTTCCAAAGCCTACATGACCATTTTTATCTCCAACAACAACCAATGCAGCAAAACGGAAACGACGTCCACCTTTAACAACCTTTGCTACACGATTAATTGTAACAACACGTTCTTCAAGATCTAGTTTGTTCGGATCGATAGTATTTTGCAAATTATGTCCCTCCTTCTATTAAAATTCAAGACCTGCTTCACGAGCAGCGTCTGCTAATGTCTTGATACGACCGTGATATAAATATCCTCCACGATCAAATACTACGTTCTTATGTCCTTTATCTAATGCACGTTTCGCAATAAGCTCGCCAACTTTTTCTGCTGCAGCTGTATTACTAGTAGATTCTAGGCTTACCTCTTTATCAACAGTAGAAGCACTTGCTAGAGTTACACTATTTTCGTCATCGATTAACTGTGCATAAATATGCTTGTTGGAACGGTAAACATTCAAACGAGGACGTTCAGCTGTTCCAAAAAGTGATTTACGGATTCTTTGATGTCTTCTTTTTCTAACATCATTACGATCAGGTTTTGTGATCATCTGGGTCACTCCTTTCTGTCCTAGCTAATCTTACTTAGCAGTCTTACCTTCTTTACGACGTACATATTCGCCTTCATAACGAATACCTTTACCTTTATATGGCTCAGGCGGACGAATAGCACGGATATTAGCTGCTAGTGCGCCAACTTTTTCTTTGTCGTACCCTTTAATAACGATACGTGTGTTTGTTGGTACTTCAACTTCGATTCCTTCTTCAGGAACGATTTCTACTGGATGAGAGTAACCAGCGTTTACTACAAGTTTTTTCCCTTGTAATTGAGCTCGGTAACCTACACCTTGGATTTCTAAAGCTTTCTCAAAGCCATTTTTCACACCTTCAACCATGTTGAAAATGATGCTACGAGTTGTACCATGTAGAGACTTTGCAAGCTTGCTATCATTTGGGCGGCTAACCGTTACTTGATTATCTTCAACTTTAACGATCATCTCAGAATGAATAGAACGACTAAGCTCACCTTTAGGACCTTTTACAGTTACATTGTTATCATTTATTTTAACTTCCACACCTTGTGGAATTTCGATTGGTTTTAAACCGATACGTGACATGCAGTACACCTCCTGTCATAAAGAATAATTACCAGATATAAGCTAATACTTCTCCGCCGACTGCTTGTTGGCGTGCTTCTTTGTCAGTTAAAACTCCTTTTGAAGTAGAAACAATTGCAATTCCTAAGCCGTTTAGTACTTTAGGAAGTTCGTCTGCTTTTGCATAAACACGTAAACCGGGTTTACTAATACGTTTCAGGCCAGTTATGATTCGTTCATTGTTTGGACCGTACTTCAAAAAGATTCGAAGAGCACCTTGTTTATTGTCTTCAATGTATTCGTAATCGCGAATGAATCCTTCGCGCTTTAAAATTTCTGCAACTTCTTTTTTAAGATTCGATGCTGGTAACTCTAATTTCTCATGGCGTACCATGTTAGCGTTACGGATTCGTGTCAGCATATCTGAAATTGGATCTGTCATAACCATTAAAAATACCTCCTTCCCAATCTGGGGTTTTACCAGCTTGCTTTCTTAACACCTGGAATTTGACCTTTGTATGCCAATTCGCGGAAACAAATTCGGCAAAGTTTAAATTTGCGAATTACTGAATGTGGGCGTCCACAACGTTCACAACGAGTATATTCTTGAACTTTGAATTTTGCAGGGCGTTTTTGTTTAGCGATCATTGATTTTTTAGCCATGCTTTTCCCTCCTTTATTCGATTATTTTTGGAAAGGCATGCCAAGTTGTGTTAGAAGTTCAGCAGCTTCTTCGTCCGTATTAGCTGTTGTTACGATCACAACATCCATACCTCTCACTTTGCTTACTTGATCGTAATTAATTTCCGGGAAGATTAATTGCTCTTTAACACCTAAAGTATAGTTACCACGGCCATCAAATGCTTTTTTTGAGATACCACGGAAGTCACGTACACGTGGTAAAGATACATCAACAAGCTTTTGAAGGAAATCATACATTCTTTCGCCACGTAAAGTTACTTTAGCACCTATTGGCATTCCCTCACGTAAACGGAAACCTGCGATTGATTTCTTCGCTTTTGTAATTACTGGGCGTTGTCCAGTGATTTGCGATAATTCTTCTACTGCCATATCAAGAGCTTTAGAGTTTTGTACCGCATCTCCGACACCCATGTTTACTACGATTTTTTCTACTTTTGGGACTTCCATTACAGATTTATAATTAAATTTCTCCATTAGAGAAGAAACTACTTCATTATTGTACTTTTCCTTTAAAGTGTTCATCATGTAAACCTCCTTTCATCGCTATATTATTTATCTAGAGCTTCACCAGATTTTTTAGCGATTCGAACTTTCTTACCATCTCGCACTTCATAACCAACTCGTGTTGGCTCACCTGATTTAGGATCAATTGGCATTACATTCGAAACATGAATAGATGCTTCTTGATTTAAAATACCGCCTTGCGGGTTTTCTTGTGAAGGTTTTGCGTGTTTCTTAACCATGTTAATTCCTTCTACAAGAACTCGATCTTTTTTAGGGAAAACTGCAAGGATATTTCCTTGTTTTCCTTTATCTTTACCAGCTATTACTTGGACTTTGTCACCTTTTTTAACATGCATGCTATGCGCACCTCCTCACACGTTTTTAACGCTCGTGCTTCCTAGATTACCTCTGGAGCTAATGATACGATTTTCATAAATTGTGCATCGCGCAGTTCACGTGCAACAGGTCCAAATATACGTGTACCTCTTGGACTTTTATCCTCACGGATGATAACAGCTGCATTTTCATCGAATCGGATATAAGAACCGTCTTTTCTTCTTACACCACTCTTTGATCGTACAATAACAGCTCTCACGACTTCACCTTTTTTAACAACGCCTCCAGGTGTTGCTTCTTTCACCGTACAAACAATTACATCACCAATGTTTGCTGTTTTGCGTCCAGTTCCTCCAAGTACTTTAATAGTAAGTACTTCACGAGCACCAGAGTTGTCAGCAACTTTTAATCGAGATTCCTGTTGAATCATCTGTGTGTACCTCCCTTCGGACTTTACCGACTGTTAAATAATTACTGATTCTTCTACAACTTCAATCAAACGAAATCTTTTCGTTTTAGATTGTGGTTTAGTTTCCATAATGCGAACAACGTCGCCAATTTTAGCTGTATTGTTTTCATCATGTGTTTTAAACTTTTTAGAATATTTCACTCGCTTGCCGTATAAAGGGTGAAATTTATATGTTTCAACTAAGACTGTGATTGTCTTTTCCATTTTATCTGAAACTACGCGTCCAGTATAAACTTTACGATTATTACGCTCACTCATTGAGGCTGACCTCCTTTATTATCCATTATTTACGTTGAGCTCTCTTTCACGCGCTACCGTCTTCATGCGTGCAATAGACTTGCGTACTTCACGAAGACGTGCTGTGTTTTCCAATTGGCCAGTTGCAAGTTGGAATCGTAAGTTAAAGAGTTCTTCTTTTAATGTCTTTACCTGTTGTTCTATTTCGGCAGTGGTTAATTCTCTAATTTCTTTAACCTTCATTCATTTCACCACCAATATCTTGTCGTTTTACGAATTTCGTTCTAATTGGCAATTTATGAGATGCTAATCGCAACGCTTCGCGAGCAACCTCTTCAGATACACCACCAATTTCAAACATGATTTTACCTGGTTTTACTACAGATACCCAACCTTCTGGAGCACCTTTACCTGAACCCATTCGTACTTCTAGGGGTTTTGCAGTATATGGTTTGTCTGGGAAGATTTTAATCCAAACTTTCCCACCACGTTTCATATAACGAGTCATTGCAATACGAGCAGCCTCGATCTGACGTGCAGTAATCCATGAAGCTTCAACAGCTTGAAGACCGAACTCGCCAAATGTAACTTCTGTACCGCCTTTTGCGTTACCTTTCATACGACCACGATGTTGTTTACGATATTTAACACGTTTTGGCATTAACATATTATATTGCCCCCTTCCTTATTTACTGCTTTTTGTTGGAAGGACCTCTCCACGATAAATCCATACTTTTACACCTAATTTTCCATAAGTAGTATCTGCTTCTGCAGTACCATAATCGATATCAGCACGTAAAGTATGAAGTGGAACTGTACCTTCACTGTAATGTTCTGCTCTAGCCATGTCTGCTCCGCCTAATCGACCAGATACTTGTGTACGAACTCCTTGAGCTCCTGCACGCATAGCACGTTGGATAGCTTGTTTTTGTACACGACGGAATGAAACACGATTTTCTAATTGACGAGCGATATTTTCAGCTACTAATTTCGCATCTAAATCTGCTCTTTTAACTTCTACAATATTAATGTGAACTCTTTTACCTGTTAGTTGGTTAAGAGATTTACGAAGTGCTTCTACCTCAGATCCACCTTTACCGATTACCATACCTGGTTTAGCTGTAGAGATAGAAATATTGATACGATTTGCAGCTCTCTCAATTTCAACTTTGGATACTGCTCCATCTTTTAAACGTTCTTCAATATATTCACGAATTTTGATGTCTTCATGTAATAAATCAGCATAATCTTTTCCTGCGTACCATTTTGATTCCCAGTCACGGATAACACCTACACGAAGACCGTTAGGATTTACTTTCTGTCCCACAGATTATCCCTCCTTTTTTTCTGATAGAACTACTGTAATATGGCTAGTTCTTTTGTTAATTTGTGATGCACGTCCTTGTGCTCTTGGACGGAAACGTTTCAATGTCATACCTTCGTTCACGAACGCTTCAGAAATATATAGATTGTTTGGATCCATTTCATAGTTATGCTCTGCATTTGCGATAGCAGAGTTAATTAATTTCTCAACTACTGGTGATGCACCGCGCTGAGTGTGTTTTAAAATTGCGATTGCTTCTCCTACTTCTTTTCCGCGGACTAAGTCGATAACGAGACGGACTTTACGAGGAGCAATACGAACAGATTTTGCAACTGCTTTAGCTTGCATAGGGAGTACCTCCTCTCATTTAGCGTTTTGTTTTCTTGTCATCACCGGAATGCCCTCTGAAAGAACGCGTTGGTGCAAATTCTCCTAATTTGTGTCCAACCATATCTTCCGTGATATAAACCGGTACATGTTTGCGGCCATCATAAACTGCGATTGTGTGACCGACAAAGTTAGGGAAAATAGTAGAACGTCTAGACCACGTTTTTACTACTTGTTTTTTATCATCTTCATTTAATTTTTCAACCTTATTCAAAAGATGTTCATCTGCGAAAGGTCCCTTTTTCAAACTACGACCCATGTATAAGCCTCCCTTCGTGATTGCTGGACGGGTATTAACTCCCGTCTTACAACCCCGTTATTTTTTACGGCCTCTAACGATATATTTGTTAGATGCTTTATTCTTATTACGTGTTTTCAATCCAAGAGTTGGTTTACCCCATGGAGACATAGGTGATTTACGTCCGATTGGTGTACGTCCTTCACCACCACCGTGTGGGTGATCGTTAGGGTTCATTACAGATCCACGAACTGTTGGACGCTTGCCTAACCAACGAGAACGACCTGCTTTACCAACGCGTATTAATTCATGCTCAATGTTTCCAACTTGGCCTACTGTTGCGCGACAAGTAGCTAGAATCAATCTTACTTCACCAGAAGCTAAACGTACTAATACGTATTTACCTTCACGACCTAGTAATTGTGCTTCAGCTCCAGCAGATCTAGCTAATTGTCCTCCACGACCTGGCTTAAGCTCGATGTTGTGGATAACCGTACCTTCTGGAATATCTTCTAAAGGTAATGCATTACCTACTTTAATGTCTGCGTTTGGACCAGACTCTATTTTGTCACCTACTTTAATGCCTTTAGGTGCAAGAATATAACGCTTCTCACCATCAGCATAATGGATAAGTGCAATGTTTGCAGAACGGTTAGGATCATATTCGATTGTAGCAACGGTACCTGGTATTCCATCTTTGTTACGTTTGAAATCGATGATACGGTACTTACGCTTATGACCACCGCCATGATGACGAACAGTTAATTTACCTTGGTTGTTACGACCAGCACGTTTGCTTAAAGGTGCTAATAGTGATTTTTCAGGAGTATCTGTTGTAATCTCCGCGAAATCAAGTACGGACATATTTCTACGACCGTTAGATGTCGGTTTATACTTTTTAATCGCCATCTTTTTTCCCTCCTTTTAATTCAATTTATAGACTTTCAAAGAAATCTAGTTCTTTACTATCTTCAGATAGTTGAACGATGGCTTTTTTACGGTCCGGACGATATCCTCCGTATCTTCCCATACGTTTAAACTTACCTTTTAAGTTCATAGTGTTTACTTGAACTACTTTTACACCAAAAATTTCTTCAACTGCATCTTTGATTTGGTGTTTGTTTGCTTTTTTATTTACTTCAAATGTGTATTTCTTTTCTGCCATTAGATCAGCAGAGTTTTCTGTAATTACAGGGCGCTTAACGATATCACGAGCTTCCATCTTATCCAAGCACCTCCCCTGCTTTTTCAGCTGCTTCCTTCGTAATGATTAGTTTGTTATGAGCAACTAAATCCAGTACGTTTACTTCACCTACTGAGATAACTTTAACTCCTTGAAGGTTGTTTGCAGACTTTTCTAATACTTCATCTCTATCAGCAGTAACGATTAATGCTTTTTCATTTGCGTTTAATGCTTGAAGCATAGAGACAACTTCTTTTGTTTTTGGTGTATCGATCGCAAGACCTTCTAAAACAATTAAACTGTCATCTTTCACTTTAGAAGAAAGAGCAGACTTAAGCGCTAATTTACGAACTTTTTTTGGTAATTTGTAGCTGTAGCTTCTTGGTGTAGGACCGAATACTGTTCCACCGCCTACCCACTGTGGTGAACGTATAGAACCTTGACGTGCTCTACCAGTACCTTTTTGGCGCCATGGTTTGCGTCCTCCACCTCTTACTTCCGAACGGTTTTTTACTTTATGTGTACCTTGACGTAATGAAGCTTGCTGCATAACGATTGCTTCATATAGTACATGCTCGTTAGGCTCAATGCCGAAAACATCGTCATTGATCTCAACATCTCCAACATGAGAACCAGTTTGATTGTATAGTGCTACTTTAGGCATGACGTATCCTCCCTTCGGTTATTAATTAGTTAGCCTTAATTGCACTCGTAATTTTAACGAATGATTTTTTTGCACCTGGTACGTTACCTTTTACTAATAGTAGGTTGCGTTCAGCATCTACTTTAACTACTTCTAGGTTTTGGATAGTGATTTGCTCTCCACCCATTTGTCCAGGTAAGTTTTTACCTTTGAATACGCGCATTGGGTCTACTGCACCCATTGTACCTGGTCTTCTATGGTAACGAGATCCGTGAGACATCGGTCCGCGTGCTTGATTATGACGCTTGATAGAGCCTTGGAATCCTTTCCCTTTAGAAGTACCTGTTACATCAATTTTGTCTCCAGTTTGGAAAATCTCTACGTTAATTTCTTGACCTAATTCATACTCGTCAAGATTTACGTCACGGATTTCACGAACGAAGCGCTTAGGAGTAGTATTTGCTTTTTCAGCATGACCTACTTCAGGTTTATTAGTACGATTTTTCTTTTGATCAGCAAAGCCAATTTGAATCGCTTCATAACCATCGTTCTCTTCAGTACGCTTTTGTAATACTACGTTAGGTTCTGCTTCAATAACAGTTACTGGTACGACTTCTCCTGTTTCAGAGAATAATTGAGTCATGCCGATTTTGCGACCTAAGATTCCTTTCGTCATCCGTCACACCTCCTATTAATTATCAATTTTATAATTTAATTTCGATATCCACACCAGATGGTAGATCAAGACGCATTAGCGCATCAACCGTTTTAGGTGTAGGACTAACAATGTCAATTAGACGTTTATGTGTACGCATCTCAAATTGCTCACGAGAATCTTTGTATTTATGAACAGCACGTAAAATAGTGTAAACTGTCTTTTCCGTAGGTAATGGAATCGGACCAGAAACACCCGCACCAGATCTTTTTGCAGTATCTACAATTTTGTCTGCAGATTGATCAAGAATTCTATGATCGTAAGCTTTTAAACGAATTCTAATTTTCTCTTTTGCCATTATTTTCCCTCCTTTTTGCCCATATCATTATAGACATTCTCCGCGAAAATTTCTTTTCACACCACCCATGGCAAAGGGGCCGGGTGTGCCAACAACCTTCCGCATCATCGCCTGTTTGTGACCAACATTAAACATTATATAAAAAAAGTAGAGAGAATGCAAGGTTTATCATGATTTTTTTGCATATTTCTCTAGATTATTTGTAAATCTCAATCTTTACTATAAAAGTACAAAAAAATGAGAGCCTTATAGTTAGTTTTTGAGTGTTTTTTCATCCTCGAACTACTTTATAAAAGTGCTCATTGAAGATAGCGATCTTATTTCTCCTAACACCCTCTAGCTTGGTAAGAAGCAAAAAGCAGGCGGAATGCACCACCTGCTTTTTTATATGTCGTTATAATTACTGAGAAATCGCAGCTACAACGCCAGCGCCTACTGTACGTCCACCTTCACGGATTGAGAATTTAGTTCCTTCTTCAATCGCGATTGGAGAGATAAGTTCAACAGTCATTTCAACGTTATCTCCAGGCATAACCATTTCTACACCTTCAGGTAATTCACAAATACCAGTTACGTCAGTTGTACGGAAGTAGAACTGAGGACGGTAGTTGGAGAAGAATGGAGTATGACGTCCACCTTCGTCTTTTGATAATACGTAAACTTCTGCTTTAAATTTAGTATGTGGAGTAATCGTACCTGGCTTAGCAAGTACTTGACCACGTTGAATATCTTCACGAGCAACCCCACGAAGAAGTGCACCAATGTTATCTCCAGCTTCTGCGTAATCAAGAAGCTTACGGAACATTTCAACACCAGTTACAGTTGTTTTACCAGGCTCTTCTGCAAGACCGATAATTTCGATTTCGTCTCCAACTTTTACAACTCCACGCTCAACACGTCCAGTTGCAACAGTACCACGACCA
Source organism: Gracilibacillus halotolerans (assembly GCF_014206945.1). Lineage (GTDB taxonomy): Bacteria > Bacillota > Bacilli > Bacillales > Amphibacillaceae > Gracilibacillus > Gracilibacillus halotolerans. The sequence goes on along the minus strand of NZ_JACHON010000006.1, from coordinate 34,808 downwards.
GTGATAGAGAATACGTCCTCTACTGGCATCATGAACGGTTTATCAGTGTCACGCTCAGGGCTTGGGATATACTCATCAACTGCTGCCATAAGCTCAACGATTTTTTCTTCGTATGCTGCGTCACCTTCAAGTGCTTTTAGTGCAGAACCAGCGATTACTGGAACATCGTCACCAGGGAAGTCATACTCAGTTAATAGGTCACGAACTTCCATTTCAACTAATTCAAGAAGCTCTTCGTCATCAACCATGTCAACTTTGTTTAGGAATACTACGAATGCAGGTACCCCTACTTGACGAGATAAAAGAATGTGCTCACGAGTTTGTGGCATTGGACCGTCAGCAGCAGATACTACTAGAATCGCTCCATCCATTTGCGCAGCACCTGTGATCATGTTTTTAACATAGTCAGCGTGTCCTGGGCAGTCTACGTGTGCATAGTGACGAGTTTCTGTTTCATACTCTACGTGGGAAGTTGAGATTGTGATTCCACGCTCTTTTTCTTCTGGTGCGTTATCGATTTGGTCGTAACCTCTCGCGTCTCCGTCACCATTTACTTTTGCCATTACAGTTGTGATAGCAGCAGTTAAAGTTGTTTTACCGTGGTCAACGTGTCCTAAAGTTCCAACGTTAACGTGTTGTTTCGAACGGTCAAATTTTTCTTTAGCCATTTATAGTTCCTCCTTTAAATGAATAAGTATAATTTTATTTACAAGTATTTCAGCAGCAGACTAATCCGTGCCTATAATACATGTTATACGTGAGTTTTAGAAAAAAATCAATTATTCACCAGCATTTTTCTTAATAATTTCTTCTGCTACACTCTTCGGTACTTCTTCGTAGTGATCGAAGTACATTGTATACGTACCGCGTCCTTGTGTATTAGAACGTAATGCTGTTGCATAACCAAACATTTCAGATAGTGGAACGAATGCATTAACTACTTGAGCATTTCCACGAGCTTCCATACCTTCTACACGTCCACGACGGGAAGTTACGTCACCCATGATATCACCCATGTATTCTTCTGGCATAACGATTTCCACTTTCATCATTGGTTCTAATAGTACTGGATTACATTTGTTTTTAGCACCTTTAAGTGCCATAGATGCTGCTACTTTAAATGCAGTCTCGTTAGAGTCAACATCATGATAGCTTCCATCATATAGTGTTGCTTTAACATCGATTAGTGGATAACCTGCAAGTACACCATTTTCCATTGATTCTTTAATACCAGCTTCAACGGCAGGAATATATTCACGAGGTACTACCCCACCAACAATGTTGTTAACAAATTCGAAGCCTGCTCCTTCTTCGTTTGGTTCGAATTTAACCCAAACGTGTCCGTATTGACCACGACCACCTGACTGACGAACGAATTTACCTTCAACTTCAGCAGCCTGACGGAATGTCTCACGGTAAGATACTTGTGGAGCACCAACATTTGCTTCTACTTTGAATTCTCTCTTGAGGCGGTCAACAATTACGTCTAGGTGAAGTTCACCCATACCAGAGATAATTGTTTGGCCAGTCTCTTGGTTTGTTTCTGTTTTGAATGTTGGATCTTCTTCAGCCAATTTAGCTAATGCCATACCCATTTTATCTTGGTCAGCTTTAGACTTAGGCTCAATCGCAACAGAGATAACAGGCTCAGGGAATTCCATAGACTCAAGGATTACAAGATCTTTTTCAGCACATAGAGTATCCCCTGTTGCTGTATCTTTTAAACCAACGGCACTTGCGATGTCTCCAGCGTGAACTTCATCAATCTCTTCACGAGAATTCGCGTGCATCTGTAGAATTCGTCCAATACGTTCTCTTTTTCCTTTACTGGAGTTTTGAACGTATGAACCTGATTTTAATGTTCCAGAATACACTCGGAAGAAAGTTAATTTCCCGACGAATGGATCTGTCATTACTTTAAACGCTAATGCAGAGAATGGTTCGTTGTCATCTGCTTTACGAACTACTGCTTCTTCTGTTTGAGGAACAGTACCTTCGATTGGCGGAATATCAAGTGGTGATGGTAGATAATCTACAACACCATCGATTAACAATTGAACCCCTTTGTTTTTGAATGCTGATCCACAGAATACTGGGAAGAATTCAACAGACAACGTTGCAGAACGCACCGCTTTACGTAATTCGTCATTGGAGATTTCTTCTCCCTCTAAATAACGTTCCATTAAATCTTCATCAAGTTCTGCTACTGCTTCAATAAGGTTCGTACGTAATTCTTCTGCTTTGTCTTTTAAATCGTCTGGAATCGGCTTAGCTTCTGTACGTGTACCTAAATCATCTTCATAATAGAATGCTTCCATTTCGATAAGGTCGATAATTCCTTCGAACTGATCTTCCGCACCAATAGGAAGTTGTACAGGGTGTGCATTCGCTCCTAAACGATCATTAAGTGTTCCTAATGAGTATAAGAAGTCTGCACCTGTTTTATCCATTTTGTTTACGAAAACGATACGAGGTACTCCGTAAGTTGTTGCTTGTCGCCAAACAGTTTCTGTTTGAGGCTCAACACCAGATTGAGCATCAAGAACCGTTACCGCACCATCAAGTACACGTAGGGAACGTTCTACTTCTACTGTGAAGTCTACGTGCCCAGGTGTGTCGATGATGTTAATTCGGTGACCTTTCCATTGTGCAGTCGTTGCTGCGGAAGTAATCGTAATACCACGTTCCTGCTCCTGCTCCATCCAGTCCATTTGGGATGCACCTTCGTGCGTTTCACCAAGTTTGTGGATACGACCAGTATAAAACAGAATACGTTCAGTTGTTGTTGTCTTACCAGCATCAATGTGTGCCATGATACCGATATTACGTGTATTCTCCAAGGAGAACTCTCTAGCCATGATTCTTTCTCCTTCCTATATGAAAAGTTTGTGCTTACCAGCGATAATGAGCAAATGCTCTGTTCGCTTCTGCCATTTTATGAATGTCTTCGCGTTTCTTAACTGCTGCACCTGTATTGTTCGATGCATCAAGAATTTCATTCGCAAGACGTTCTTCCATTGTCTTTTCACCGCGTAGTCTAGAATAGTTTACGATATAACGTAATCCTAATGCTTGACGACGCTCAGGACGTACTTCCATCGGTACTTGGTAGTTTGATCCACCAACACGACGTGCACGCACCTCAAGTACTGGCATAACATTTTTCATTGCTTGTTCGAAGACTTCCATTGCTGGTTGCCCACTACGCTCTTCAACTAATTGAAAAGCACTATATAGAATTTTTTGTGCTTTACCTCTTTTTCCGTCCACCATGATTTGGTTAATTAAACGAGTAACCAATTTAGAGTTATATAACGGATCCGGCAAGACATCACGCTTTGGTACTGGTCCTTTACGTGGCATATCTTCCCCTCCTTTCCAACATTCTTTAAGCTATTTTATTATTTTTTAGGCTTTTTCGCTCCATATTTAGAACGGCTTTGCATACGACCTTCTACTCCTGCTGTATCAAGCGCACCACGTACGATATGATAACGAACACCCGGTAAGTCTTTTACACGTCCTCCACGAAGAAGTACAACACTGTGCTCCTGTAGGTTGTGACCAATTCCAGGAATATACGCTGTTACTTCGATTTGGTTAGACAAACGAACACGAGCATATTTACGCAACGCAGAGTTTGGCTTCTTAGGTGTTAGTGTACCAACACGTGTACAAACACCACGTTTTTGTGGAGATGCTAAGTCAGTCGCCATTTTCTTACGGCTGTTATATCCTTTACCTAATGCAGGTGAGTCAGATTTTTTCGGCTTAGAAACACGACCTTTTCTTACTAACTGGTTAATTGTTGGCATTATTTTTATCCTCCCTTCTTTTCTTTAATTGTAATCCCACACATCCAGGTGGTTCATAATTAAGCAAAAAACAAAGTCTTCGTAAACATACGCCTACCAAAACTTGATTACTTAATCGCTACTGTCGCAGCTCCGACTTCTATTCCACACGTTTTCCCTAGTTTTTTCATTGAATCTACATAGGAAATAGGAATATCCGTGCCTTCAACTGCTTCTAATACTTTATTCCTTATATGTGAATCAGCATCTGTAGCGATAATCACTTCTTTTGCTTCACCATTTTTAATGGCTTTGATCACTTGCTTCGTTCCGATAATTTTTTCAGCATCTGCTTGTGCTACTTTATCATAAGACATGAAAACATCCTCCAAAGCAACAAGAGAATCGGAAGCACCTTAAATATACTATCATCACCAGTTTTTCATGTCAACTTATATTAATAAAATTTAATATATCTTTTTTGCTAGGTGCTAATCCTTTTTCCCTGTTATTATAAACATTTTTTATCTCTCTTTTAATTGAAACAAGATAACATGTGGTTCATTCCTCTGAGTTGGTGAGGAATGAACCTACAGTAGTATTGCTTACTGTGTTATCTCTTCTTCATCCGTTGCTTCTTGTTGTACTGGCACATCTAATTTTTCTTTAATTTTACGATATCGTTGCATACCTGTACCTGCAGGAACGAGCTTACCAATAATGACATTCTCTTTCAATCCTAGTAACTCGTCGCGTTTTCCTTTAATAGCTGCGTCCGTAAGAACTCTCGTTGTTTCTTGGAAGGATGCAGCTGACAAGAACGAATCTGTCTCTAGAGACGCTTTTGTAATTCCTAACAATACAGGTCGTGCTACAGCCGGCTGCCCACCGGATATAATAGCATCCTTGTTTTGGTCTTTAAACTGGTGGATTTCGAGTAAAGAACCAGGTAAAACATCTGTGTCTCCTGAATCAACTACACGTACTTTACGAAGCATCTGGCGAACCATAACTTCAACGTGCTTATCGCCGATTTCTACCCCTTGCATACGGTAAACTTTCTGTACTTCTTTAAGCAAGTAGGATTGTACTCCTTGAACACCTTTTACCTTTAACAATTCTTTCGGATCGATAGAACCTTCTGTTAATGGTTGACCTGCTTCAACCTCATCACCAATGTTTACGATTAAACGAGCACCGTATAAAGCTGTATACGTTCTTGATTCCACCGCACCTTGTACGACGATTTCTTGCTTATCTTTTACTTCTGTAATATCTTTTACAACACCATGCAATTCAGAAATTACCGCTTGACCTTTAGGGTTTCTCGCCTCGAATATTTCTTGAATACGTGGAAGACCCTGTGTAATATCACTTCCGGCAACCCCACCAGTGTGGAATGTACGCATCGTAAGCTGTGTACCTGGCTCACCGATAGATTGCGCCGCGATGATACCAACCGCTTCGCCTACTTCTACCTCTTCGCCAGTCGCAAGGTTACGTCCGTAACACTTCTTACATGCACCATGTTTCGTATTACATGTAAAGACAGATCGAATGATTACTTCTTCGATACCAGCATCGACAATTTGTTTAGCTGTATCTTCATTAATCACTTCATTCTTCCCAACTAATACAGCTTCCGTTTCAGGATGCTTCACTATTTGGAAGGAAGTACGCCCAATCAGACGGTCAATTAATGGTTCGATTAATTCGGAACCTTCTTGAATTGCGCTAACCGTTAACCCTTGGTCAGTACCACAATCATCTTCACGGATAATTACATCTTGTGCAACATCCACTAAACGTCTAGTTAAATAACCTGAGTCGGCTGTTTTCAGTGCCGTATCCGCAAGACCTTTACGAGCACCGTGTGTAGAGATAAAGTACTCTAGTACTGTTAACCCTTCACGGAAGCTAGATTTAATCGGTAATTCGATAATTCTACCAGCCGGGTTAGCCATTAGACCACGCATTCCCGCAAGCTGAGTAAAGTTCGATGCGTTACCACGAGCTCCTGAATCACTCATCATAAAGATTGGGTTTCTTTGGTCTAGTGATTTCATTAATTTTTCTTGAATAACATCTTTTGCTTCTGACCATATAGAAATGACGCGATCGTATCGCTCTTCTTCCGTAATTAGACCTCTACGGAATTGTTTTAATACTCGATCAACTTTTTCTTGGGCTTCTTGAAGGATTGTTTCTTTTTCGGCTAAAACGACGATATCAGAAACCCCTACTGTAATTCCCGCTTTTGTAGAATAAGAGAAACCTAAGTCCTTCATGCGGTCAAGCATTTTGGATGTTTCGCTAATCTTAAACTTCTTAAATACTTCTGCAATGATATCACCAAGGATACCCTTTTTGAACGGAGAAATAATTTCTCGCTTTGCAATTTCCTCTTTAACATCTGATCCTCTTTCGATAAAGTACTGATCAGGTGTTGCTACTTGTAGGTTATATTGTGTCGGTTCATTCATATAAGGGAATGAGTCCGGAAGCATATTATTGAATATTAACTTACCTACGGTTGTTACCATTAATTTCGAATTTTGTTCTTCCGTAAACGAACCTTTATTTAAGGACGATGGTTGAACTGCAACTCGAGAGTGTAAATGTACATATCCGTTTTGATAAGCAATCAACGCTTCATTATAATCTTTAAATATCATTCCTTCTCCGATAGCACCTTCGCGCTCCATCGTTAAGTAATAGTTACCTAAAACCATATCCTGAGAAGGAGTAACAACTGGTTTTCCATCTTTAGGGTTCAAGATGTTTTGAGCAGCGAGCATAAGAATACGCGCTTCTGCTTGAGCCTCTGCTGATAGTGGTACGTGAACCGCCATCTGGTCACCATCGAAGTCAGCGTTATATGCTGTACAAACAAGTGGGTGAAGTCGGATTGCGCGTCCTTCTACTAGAGTTGGCTCAAAAGCTTGAATACCTAATCTGTGTAAAGTTGGTGCACGGTTCAATAGTACTGGATGTTCTTTAATAACATCTTCAAGCACATCCCATATCTCTTCGTGCAATCGTTCAATCTTGCGTTTAGCGGACTTAATATTATGTGCTAGTCCACGCTCTACTAATTCTTTCATGATAAACGGTTTAAAAAGCTCTACTGCCATTTCCTTTGGTAAGCCACATTGGTACATTTTTAATTGTGGTCCAACTACGATTACCGAACGACCAGAGTAGTCTACACGTTTACCAAGTAAGTTCTGACGGAATCGACCTTGTTTCCCTTTCAACATATGGGATAGAGATTTTAATGGGCGGTTACCAGGCCCTGTTACAGGTCGTCCTCTACGGCCATTATCAATCAAAGCATCTACTGCTTCTTGTAACATTCTCTTTTCATTCTGAACAATAATGCTTGGTGCACCTAAATCTAACAAACGCTTCAGGCGGTTGTTACGGTTAATTACACGGCGGTACAAGTCATTAAGGTCAGAAGTAGCGAAACGTCCACCGTCTAACTGTACCATTGGACGTAATTCAGGTGGAATGATCGGAAGAACATCAAGAATCATCCAACTAGGATCATTTCCTGAGTGACGGAATGCTTCCATTACTTCTAGGCGCTTAATCGCTCTAGTTCTTCTCTGCCCCTGTGCAGTTTTTAGCTCTTCACGTAGAAGTTCTACTTCTTTCTCTAAATCAATATCTTGCAAGATTTTCTTCATTGCTTCGGCACCCATCTCTGCCTTAAAAGAACTACCATATTTATCACGATAAACACGATATTCTTTTTCAGAGAGAAGTTGCTTTTTCTCTAATGGGGTTTCACCCGGATCAATGACAATATATGCCGCAAAATAAATGACTTCTTCCAAAGCACGAGGAGACATATCTAACACTAGACCCATACGACTCGGAATTCCTTTGAAATACCAAATGTGGGAAACAGGTGCTGCTAATTCTATGTGCCCCATTCTTTCACGACGCACTTTAGCTTTTGTAACTTCTACACCACATCGATCACAAACTACGCCTTTGTAGCGAACTCGTTTGTACTTTCCGCAATGGCATTCCCAGTCCTTTTGAGGACCGAAAATGCGCTCGCAGAATAAACCATCTTTTTCTGGTTTTAACGTACGATAGTTAATTGTTTCTGGCTTTTTTACCTCACCGTAAGACCATGAACGGATTTTGTTGGGTGAAGCAAGACCGATTTTCATATATTCAAAATTATTGACATCCAACAAAGGGTTTACCTCCCTTTAAATGTTTGGGTTAGCTACTATTATTTAGTAGGTTCTTCTATTTCTAGATTAAAACTATCTGCTGATTGCAAATCATCGTCATCATCACGGAGTTCGATTTCTTCTTCGTCTCCAGACAACATCTTAACATCCATACCTAAACTTTGAAGCTCCTTAATCAATACTTTAAATGATTCTGGTATACCAGGTTCAGGTACGTTCTCACCTTTCACGATAGCTTCATACGTTTTCACTCGACCAACTGTATCATCTGACTTTACAGTTAAAATTTCCTGCAATGTATAAGCAGCACCGTATGCTTCCAGCGCCCATACTTCCATCTCACCAAAACGCTGGCCGCCAAATTGCGCCTTACCACCTAATGGTTGTTGCGTAACAAGAGAGTACGGACCAGTAGAACGGGCGTGTAACTTATCGTCTACCATGTGTGCAAGCTTAATCATATACATAACACCTACAGAAACTCTATTATCAAAAGCTTCTCCGGTGCGTCCATCATATAATACTGTTTTTGCATCTCTAGGTAATCCTGCTTCTTCTAATGTATCCCAAACATCTTCTTCTGTCGCACCATCAAATACTGGTGACGCAACGTGGATACCTAATTTTCTCGCGGCCATACCTAAGTGTAATTCTAAAACCTGACCGATGTTCATACGAGATGGAACCCCAAGTGGGTTTAACATGATATCAACTGGCGTTCCGTCAGGTAGAAATGGCATATCTTCTTCCGGTAAAATTTTCGAAATAACCCCTTTATTACCGTGGCGTCCTGCCATTTTATCTCCTTCGTGAATTTTACGTTTTTGAACGATATATACACGAACAAGCTGATTAACACCTGGTGGTAACTCATCACCGTCAGCACGGTTAAAGATTTTCACATCTAAAACAATACCGCCAGCACCATGAGGAACACGTAGAGATGTGTCACGGACTTCACGTGCTTTTTCACCGAAAATAGCATGCAATAGTCTTTCTTCTGCAGATAGTTCCGTAACTCCCTTAGGCGTTACCTTACCAACTAGCAGATCCCCATCCTTTACTTCTGCTCCTACACGTATAATTCCTCGTTCATCCAAGTCACGAAGTGCGTCTTCCCCTACGTTAGGAATATCACGAGTGATTTCTTCTGGTCCAAGTTTCGTATCACGAGCTTCTGATTCATATTCTTCAATATGAATAGAAGTGTACACATCATCTTTAACAAGACGTTCACTCATAATGATAGCATCTTCGTAGTTATAACCTTCCCAAGTCATAAATGCTACGAGGACGTTCTGGCCTAATGCCAGCTCTCCATCTTCCATCGATGGACCATCTGCTAGTATTTCACCTTTTGTAACACGGTCTCCTCTACTAACAATTGGACGTTGGTTATAGCATGTTCCTTGGTTGGAACGGATAAACTTTTGTAATCGATAGCGATCAAGGTCTCCCTCTATTTCTTTGCCGTCCATTTCTGTAACTCGACGTACAAGAATTTCTTTTGCTTCTACACGTTCTACAATCCCGTCATGACGACAGATAACTGCAGCACCTGAGTCTTTACCAGATACATATTCCATACCAGTACCTACAATAGGAGCTACCGGCTTCATCAACGGCACTGCCTGACGTTGCATGTTAGCACCCATAAGCGCACGGTTGGAGTCATCGTTTTCTAAGAACGGAATACATGCCGTTGCAGCCGAAACAACTTGTTTTGGAGAAACATCCATATAGTCAATTTGTTCTCTCTTCACCATAATGTTTTCTCCACGGAAACGAGCGATAACTTCTTCCTCAACGAACGATCCATCCTCATTTAACAAAGCGTTCGCCTGAGCAACAACATAATTATCTTCCTCGTCAGCCGTTAAGTAATCCATCGTTGTAGTTACTTTGTGTGTTTCTGGGTCTACACGACGATATGGCGTTTCAATAAAGCCGAATTTATTTACTTTAGCATAGCTTGAAAGTGAGTTAATTAGTCCAATGTTCGGCCCCTCTGGAGTTTCGATTGGACACATACGCCCATAATGGGAATAGTGAACATCTCGAACCTCAAAACCTGCACGTTCTCTCGTTAAACCACCAGGTCCTAAGGCGGACAAACGACGCTTATGCGTTAACTCAGCAAGTGGGTTCGTCTGGTCCATGAACTGAGACAACTGCGAGCTACCAAAAAACTCTTTTATCGACGCAATAACTGGTCGAATGTTAATTAATTGTTGTGGCGTGATGGAAGATGTGTCTTGAATCGACATTCTCTCACGTACTACACGCTCCATACGGGATAAACCGATACGGAATTGGTTTTGCAACAATTCGCCTACAGAACGCAAACGACGGTTCCCTAAATGATCAATGTCATCTGTATCTCCGACACCATGCAAGATGTTAAAGAAATAGCTGATTGCAGCTAAAATATCTGCAGGTGTAATGTTTTTCGTGTCATCTTCTACATTATTATTTCCAATAATGTTTAGCGTTCTTTCACCTTCTGGATCAGTCGGATCCATTACTTTTACAGATTGAATTCGAATTGGTTCATCTAGAACACCTTCATGAGGTTCTATGATTGACTCACCAAAACGGTTCTCTTCTGCATCTAACACTTCTAGTACTTTATCTAATAAACGTCTATCAAGCTTATCTCCGCGTTCAGCTATTACTTCACCAGTTTCTGGGTCAACAATAGGTTCCGCGAGTACTTGGTTGAATAAACGATTTTTTAGATGTAGTTTTTTATTGATTTTATAACGTCCTACATGTGCTAAATCATATCTTTTAGGATCAAAAAAGCGTGATACTAACAAGTTTTTTGCGTTTTCGACGGTTGGCGGCTCACCCGGACGTAATCTTTCATATATCTCAAGTAAAGCTTTTTCACTAGTTTCCGTATTGTCTTTTTCTAGCGTGTTTCTAAGGAATTCGTTCTCTCCTAATACATCTAGGATTTCCTGATTGTTTGCGAAACCTAACGCTCGAAGCAATACCGTAATTGGAAGTTTACGAGTTCGGTCAATACGAACATGTACTACGTCTTTCGCATCTGTTTCAAACTCCAACCAAGCACCTCGGTTCGGAATTACCGTAGCTGCAAAGCCTCGCTTTCCATTCTTGTCTATTTTCTTACTGTAATAGACACTAGGCGAACGTACTAGCTGAGATACGATTACACGCTCTGCACCATTTATAATAAACGTTCCTGTGTCTGTCATTAATGGGAAGTCACCCATAAATACTTCTTGCTCTTTCAATTCCCCAGTTTCATTGTTAATCAGACGCACTTTTACGCGTAATGGCGCATTATAGGTTACGTCTCTTTCTTTCGCTTCTTCAACAGGGTATTTCGGTTCTTCCAGACTATAATCTACGAATTCTAACGAGAGATTTCCTGCAAAATCTTCGATAGGAGAGATATCTCGAAACATTTCTCGTAGACCTTCTTCTAAAAACCACTGATAAGACGCCGTCTGAATCTCGATTAAATTCGGCAGCTCCAATACCTCACTAATACGCGCATAGCTTCTTCTCTGGCGGTGTCGTCCATACTGAACAAGTTGACCTGTCAACTGCTTCACCCCTTGATCCGTAATAAAAAGTAATTGCATGCATGCAATAACCACTTACTATTTTGATATTTTAGCAAATTTGACATTTTGCTATGTATCGTATAAATTTAGTAAGTGTTAAAAAGTTCGGTTCATCCATACCGAACAAACTTGTGGCAAGACTGTTCACAAGTTATATATTAAGACATTTGCAAAAGCAAATGGTATTCAATTAAAAAATGTTGTGGAAAATAAAATAAGGAAATTAAGTGTTATAGTGGAATTCTCTTATCCAATATTTCAACCATCTCAATGTGGAATTTCCTCCCAATGAAAGTTTCCCATAATACCTAGTATTGCCAAACCGGAAAAAAATATTCATTTTTCCTAAAAAACTCTTGACAAAGCATTCGGAATGTTGGCATTTTATAATATTATCACAACGAACTAGTAGCGTCAAATGTTTTGGCGCGCAATATATAATATCCTTTATCTTTCTTCACCGTTTCCACTTCATCAAAAATAGATTCTAATTCTTTCTTCGCTGAGGGAGCACCTTGTTTTTTCTGAATTACAACCCATAGCTCACCGTTTGCTTTCAGTACATTTTTCGCTTCTCTGAAAATAGCATGCACTATTTTCTTACCAGCTCTAATGGGTGGATTTGTTACCACTGATGCAAATCTAGATTCCTTCACAGCCTCTGTTATATCACTTTCTAAAAAGCTTGCATTTGAAATTTTATTTTCCGCAGCATTTTTCTGTGCTAAGGCTAAAGCACGACGATTCACATCCACTCCTACCACTTCTCGCTCTTGAAATGATTTGGCGAGTGCTAGACTGATTGGACCATAGCCACATCCAATATCTAATATTCCACCATCTACATTAGGTGCTTCGAATGTCTCTATTAATACTCTCGATCCATAGTCAACCTCTTTTTTTGAAAACACTCCAGCATCGGTATAAAAAGTGAATGGAAATCCTCGCAACGTAAACGTCCAATGTTGAGGTTTACTTTCCTTATTTGGATTAGAAGAAAAATATTGCTCTGACATAAACTCACAGCCTTTTTTCAGTCGTTGTTTCATAGCTCTTATAAGTTGATGTAAAGAAAAGCCCGCTTAAAACAGCGAGCTTTTTCTAATTATTAACGTTGATTATTTTAATTCTACAGTAGCGCCTGCTTCTTCAAGTTTAGCTTTCATTTCTTCAGCTTCTTCTTTAGCTACGCCTTCTTTAATTGCTCCTGGAGCGTTGTCAACTAATTCTTTTGCGTCTTTTAGGCCAAGACCTGTAATTTCGCGAACCGCTTTAACAACTTTAATTTTAGAAGCACCAGCATTTTCAAGAACAACATCAAAATCGCTCTTTTCTTCTGCTGCTTCTCCACCAGCTGCACCTGCAACCGCTACTGGAGCTGCTGCTGTTACACCAAATTCTTCTTCGATTGCTTTTACTAAGTCGTTTAATTCAAGAACAGACATTTCTTTAATTGCTTCAATAATTTGATCTTTAGACATAATTTTTTCCTCCTAATTTTTATATTAACCTGTCATAAGATAATTCGTTTTTTTATGCGCCTTGCTCTTCTTTTTGCTCTGCAACAGCCTTCGTAGCGTATGCGAAGTTTCTGATTGGAGCTTGAAGTACACTAAGAAGCATAGATACCATACCTTCGTAGTTTGGAAGATCAGCAAGCTCTTTGATTTGATCAAGCGTAGCAACTGAACCTTCTACTACTCCCCCTTTAATTTCTAAAGCCTCATGGTCTTTAGCGAAATTGCTAAGAATCTTGGCTGGGGCAATAATGTCATCCTTACTGAACGCAATTGCTGTTGGTCCTGTAAGAATATCATTTAAGTCTGTTAGTTCTACCTCTTCTACAGCACGGCGCGTCATAGAGTTTTTGTAAACTTTAAATTCAACACCTGCTTCGCGAAGTTGAGAACGCAATTCTGTTACTTCTGATACAGTCAACCCACGGTAGTCAACTAAAATAGTAGTTTGGCTTTCGCGTAATTTATCTGCGATTTCAGTAACAACTTGTTTTTTTGCTTCAATTACTTTTGACATTGTTCCACCTCCTGCAACTTCATTATACCGTTAAAGAAAAAGAACCTCCCGTAGACATGGGAGGTTCTAGTTAGGCACAGAGAACTGCACCTTTTATCCAGAAACACCTCGGCAGGATATTAAGCAATAGCACCTGCTGTCTACGGTATAATGTATTTAACTTTAATGGTTACGTATCGTACCCTTGTGAATTATATTAAAAGTAGGCCTTGAAGTCAAGCGGAAAATTATTTCACGAATTCAGAAGTATTAATTTTCACACCAGGTCCCATCGTAGATGAAACCGCCGCGTTACGGATGTACGTTCCTTTTGCAGCGTTAGGCTTTACTTTAACAATTGTTTCGATTAGTGCAGTATAGTTTTCAACAAGCTTGTCGATATCGAATGAAACTTTTCCAATTGGAACATGAACATTCGCTTGCTTATCTAAGCGGTATTCTACTTTACCTGCTTTAATTTCTTTCACTGCTTTTTCTACTTCAAATGTTACTGTACCTGTTTTCGGGTTAGGCATCAATCCTTTTGGTCCAAGAACTCGACCTAATTTCCCTACTTCAGCCATCATATCTGGTGTAGCAACAACTACATCGAAACCGAACCAACCTTGGTTGATTTTTTCAATTAGTTCTTGATCTCCTACATAATCAGCTCCAGCAGCTTCTGCTTCCTTCGCTTTATCACCTTTAGCAAATACAAGAACAGTTTGTGTTTTACCAGTACCATGTGGAAGCACCATTGCTCCACGGATTTGCTGGTCTGCTTTTTTAGGATCTAGACCTAAACGGAAAGCAGCCTCTACTGTTTCATCAAAGTTTGCTGTTGCTGCTTTTTTCACTAACTCAAGAGCTTCTTTTACATCATATTCATTTGTACGATCAACAAGTTTTAATGCTTCTTGTTGTTTTTTAGTTTTCTTTGCCAATTTTCTTCCTCCTCTGTGGTTTTAGCGGTTATACCTCCCACTTAATAAGCAACTTAACAGAAAAAAGCTGCGGTTGATGAATTTGTTCTCCACTTCCGCAGCCTTCCCATTAAGCTTCACGCACGTGAGATTTAGTCTTCAATCGTAATTCCCATGCTGCGTGCTGTACCTTCAACCATACGCATTGCAGCTTCTACATCAGCAGCGTTTAAATCAGGCATCTTCAGTTCTGCGATTTCTTTTACTTTATCGCGCTTAAGTGTTGCTACCTTGTTACGGTTAGGCTCACCTGAAGCTGATTCAATACCAGCTGCTTTCTTAAGCAATACTGCCGCTGGTGGAGTTTTTGTAATAAATGTAAATGAACGGTCTTCGAACACCGTAATTTCTACTGGAATAATCATACCAGCTTGATCCTGTGTTTTAGCGTTAAACTCTTTACAGAATCCCATAATATTAATACCTGCTTGACCTAAAGCCGGTCCAACTGGCGGTGCTGGGTTTGCTTTTCCTGCCGGAATTTGTAGTTTAACAACTGTTTCTACTTTTTTAGCCACGAGACACACCTCCTTAAGTCCGTGATGTGGTAATAGGGTTTATACCCTCCCACTCTTTTCATGTAAATACACCTTACACTCGAGGCATAAAGAACATAAGAATTTTAGCATTTTTTTTCAGTTATTGCAAGTGCTTATGATAAGAAACTCGTTTATCACTAATTAAGATAGCTTTTTAACTTGGGCAAAATCTAGTTCTACCGGAGTTTCTCTACCAAACATATTAACATGTACTTTTACTTTCTGTTTGTCTAAGTCAATGCTTTCCACTTTCCCAGAGAATCCATCAAACGGTCCGTCTGCAACTTCAACAGTCTCGCCTTCTTCAAAGTCCACATCTACTACCGTCTTCTCAAAGCCCATTCGTTTTAGGATTGTTTCTACCTCTTCTTCTAATAGAGGAGTTGGTTTAGATCCAGCTCCAGCTGAACCTACAAATCCTGTTACACCAGGTGTGTTTCTTACAACATACCAAGAATCATCTGTCATAATCATTTCTGCTAACACATAACCAGGGAATACTTTTTTCTTTGTAACTTTCTTTTTCCCGTCCTTCATTTCGGTCTCTTCATCTTCTGGGACCAAAACACGAAAGATTCTATCTTCCATTCCCATTGATTCTAAACGTTTCTCTAGATTCGTTTTTACCTTATTCTCATAACCTGAATACGTATGGACGACATACCATTTTTTCTCCATTGATTGAGGGCTACCTTACGCCCGTCCCTCCCTTATACGCTTTAACGTTAAAGATTTTTCGTTCATTCTCGTGAAAACTTCCGCTTTATGAAACCATACAAGTACATAATTTGAAATATGTAACTGCATTTCTAATGAAAAAGATGTCTATTTCTTCGTATAAAAAAACCCGTTAACCGGGTTCTCTATTCGATATAGTCGTATATAATTATTTATCTATTACATTCTTTAAAGAAATTCTTTAAAGAAAAAACAATTTCTTTTCCATTTCACACCAAACGTCTTCGTCAGTATCAGTATAACATAGGAAAGCAGAAATTATTCAAATAATAAGTTTAATAATTGCGTAATTCCAAGATCAATGACTGCAAAGAACACTGTAAGAAACAATACAGTAAAAATTACGATAATTGTATATCGAGTAAGTTCTGGACCTCTAGGCCAAGACACTTTCTTCATTTCTCGATTTACATTTTTCAAAAAACTAAATGGCTTCACAAAAGATTCCTCCAAACTGTCTTCTGCTCCTGGTCCAGCTATTTTGTTTCACGATGGATGGTATGTCGATTGCATCTTTTGCAAAATTTCTTTACTTCCATTCTTTTGGAATTGGCATCATTTTTATCTGTGCTATAATTTCTGCTATCGCAGAATTCACAGGCTAACGTAACCTTTTTTGCCAATGTTTGTCCACCTCATCCAGACCTGTTAATAGAATTTATTTTATTTAAATGTAGCATGACGAAACTACACTGTCAACGATAGGTTAAATGATTTGTAGGTCGCTTTCCTCTAAATATTTCTCTAATTTCCGTTTTACTCTTTGTAGAGCATTATCAATGGATTTTGGATGGCGCTTTAATTGCACAGATATTTCTTGATAGCTTTTCCCTTCTAAATAAAGGTTGAGAACTTCCCGTTCTAGCTTACTCAAAATCTCAGCAAGTCGCGTCTCCATATCTCCATATTCCTCTTGTGTTACAAGCATTTCTTGAGGATCTATCGTAACCGAAGCTTCTATAACGTCAATTAAAGTTCTCTCTGAATCTTCCTCGTAAATAGGCCTGTCCAACGAAACATACGAGTTTAATGGTATATGCTTCTGCCTTGTCGCTGTTTTAATCGCTGTGATGATTTGGCGAGTAATGCAGAGCTCAGCGAAGGCTCTAAAGGAAGAGAGCTTATCAAATTGAAAGTCACGAATCGCTTTAAATAATCCAATCATACCCTCTTGCGCAATATCTTCTTGATCTGCTCCTACGAGAAAATAAGATTTCGCTTTGGCGCGCACGAAAGGTTTATATTTATTTATTAAATAGTCTAAGGCATCTGAATCTGCTTCCCGAGCAAGAAGCACCAATTCATTATCGTCTAATTTCTTAAATTGAACCTCTCTATTTTTCGTACGCATGACGGTCACTAGAACTCCTTCTGGTTATGTACCATATAATATAGGTATTAGATACTAGTAATAACATTATTATACAGTAAGCGCTTTACAACCGTCAACCGCATCTTATTTCTTACCTCGTCTCCAGTCTTCAAACAATTTTCTTATATCTTCTTCCAATGGTATTGTGCTACGTACTGTTTGATGTTGATGGAATTTAATATCCTGCTCGATCTCATGTTCAATATTTTGAACCTCGATTGCTAGCTCTCGTGCAGAAATTCGGTAAGCACCCTGGCCAAATATAGTTCTTTGTTCTGCAAAATCAGATGTAGCAACAAACACTTTTGTTTTAACATTTTTTAACTCTTTTATAAGGCGTTCGATACATTCATCTGCTGTTTCTTGCTCTTTCGTGAAAATAATTTCCACATTAAAGTGTTTTTGTTTATTTTCAATTCCCTTCACTTCATAGGCGTCAAATACAACGATGACCCGCCTCTTTCTATAAGAACCATATTCCGCCATCTTTTCCACGAGTAAATTTCTAGCTTGATCTAAATCCTCATCACGTAATCTCTTTAGCTCATCCCACGCACCAATAATGTTATAGCCATCTACTAGTAATACATCCATTATTGTTCACCGTCGTTAGCGTCCCTTTTTCTTACCACTTCATACATGAGAAGACTAGCCGCAACAGAGGCGTTTAATGATGACACATGACCTTTCATCGGAAGGCTTACCGTCCAATCACAATTCTCCTTCACTAGTCTACTGATTCCTTTTCCTTCATTACCAATAACAAGAGCTATTGGTAGACTTCCGTCCAACTTTCGATAATCCTCCGTTGCCTTCATTTCTGTGCCAACTACCCATATATTTTGTTCCTTTAACTCCTTAATAGTTTGAACGATGTTGGTCACTCTAGCAACAGGAATATGCTCAATCGCACCAACGGAAGTTTTCGCTACTGTCTCCGTTAAGCCTACTGATCTTCTCTTTGGTATAATTAATCCGTGAACTCCTGTGGCATCGGCTGTTCTAAGGATAGAACCTAGATTGTGTGGGTCTTCTATCTCGTCCAATATTAAAAAGAAAGGTGACTCTCCCTTGCTGTTAGCTCGATCATATAAATCATCTAACGTCGCATATTCGTAAGCAGCTACTAGCGCAACAATCCCTTGGTGATTTCCTTCTACCATTTGGTCGAGCTTCTTTTTCGGTACGGATTTAATCAATGTGTCTTTTTGTTTCGCTAAAGCTCGAAGCTTGTTTGCTAACTGTGGATTTAAGTTTTCTGCTAAAAGAAGCTGCTCCATTGCTCGAGGCGATTGCAATGCCTCTATTACTGTGTTTTTTCCATAGATCCATTCACCATTCATTCCATTTCCACTCCTTCCTCTACCTTTTCAATAGCAAGTTGAATGAGTTCTTCTAAGCGATCTATTTGTCCGTCTAAATATAAAAAGCCTATCAATGCTTCAAAAGCTGTGCTGTATCGATATGTTTGGACAGTAGTACTTTTAGGAGTCGAACCTGACTTTGCATTGCGGCCTCGCTTTGCAATTTGTGTTTCCTCTGTCGTTAATTTCTCTTGCGCAAGCCATTCTTTCAAAACATTGGCTTGCGCATCAGCTTTTACATACGTAATAGCTAAAGAGTGCAATTCTTGTACTTTTACTTTCCCTTGTTCAATTAGATGCTCTCGAACATACTTCTCATATACAGCATCACCCATATAAGCAAGTGCTAAGCTTTTTAATTCATTGGCTTTTACTCGTGTCATCATTAGCCCCGCTTCCATCTCGTTCCTTGCGGTGTATCTTCAAGAATAATTCCTTTTTCTACTAGATCATCTCGGATTTGATCTGCAAGTTGAAATTCACGATTTTTTCTTGCATCTTCACGCTGTTGGATAAGACTTTCTATTTCTTCATCTAGAAGTTCTGTAGCTTTGTCCGGTATACCTAATATGCCTAACCACAGGTCAAAAGTCTCCAAGAAATGTTCAATCACCTCTGTATGAGTGTGGCTCGAATTCACATAAATATTTGCTTCTTTTACTAAATCAAACATTACAGCAATTGCATTAGCTGTGTTAAAGTCATCATCCATTTCTTGCTCAAATTGTTGTTTTAATGCATCTATCTTTTTTAACCATACGTCCTTGTCCTCGGTCAAATTCATACTACTATTTTTACGATGTTCCAGGTTTTGGATGGCGTTTTCGATTCTAGCAAAGCTATTCTGAGCGCTCTCTAACAATTCTTCGCTGAAGTTAATTGGATGGCGATAGTGCACACTTAACATAAAGAAGCGTAGAACTCTTGGGTCGTGTTCTTGGATTAAGTCATGTGCTAACACAAAATTCCCAAGTGATTTTGACATTTTTTCGTTGTTTATATTAATGTACCCATTATGCATCCAATAGTTAGCGAAAGATTTCCCGTTCGCAGCTTCCGATTGCGCTATCTCATTCTCATGATGAGGGAAGGTTAAATCTTGGCCACCAGCATGAATATCAATCGTATCTCCAAGATACTTCTTAGCCATTGCGGAGCATTCAATATGCCAGCCTGGTCGGCCTACTCCCCATGGCGCTTCCCAACTAATTTCCCCATCTTTTGTGTTTTTCCACAAAGCAAAGTCTAATGGATCATGTTTTTTCTCTCCAACACGGATCCTTGCTCCTGCTCTTAGTTCATCAATAGATTGTTGCGACAACTTCCCGTAAGAGTCGAAAGAACGTGTCTTAAAATATACGTCACCTTCTGATTCATAAGCGTGACCTTTATCGATAAGTGTTTGAATAAAGGCAACAATGTCGTCCATCGTATCTGTCACACGAGGGTGATGAACGGCTTCCTTCACCCCTAATGCTCCAACATCTTCTTTATAAGCTTGAATAAAACGGTCGGCAATTACAGGCACTTCCTCACCAAGCTCTTTTGCCGCTCGAATTAATTTATCGTCTACATCCGTAAAGTTTAAAACGTAATCCACATCATAACCTTTATATTCGAAATATCTCCTTACTGTATCAAACACTATAGCAGGACGTGCATTACCTATATGAATATAGTTATAAACTGTAGGCCCACACACGTACATTTTTATTTTGTTTTCCTCTATTGGTTCAAATGTTTCTTTTTGACGAGTTAACGTGTTAAATACTTTGATCGTCATTGTGTTTTGCTCCTTTCAAAGCAGCTATTTCCTTTTGTAGCTCTTTTATTTCAGTATCCATTCGATTTAATAATTCATACATTGGATCTGGTAGTTTGTGATGATCGAGGTCTTTTACTTTTTCTCCATTTTGCACAACCACCCTACCTGGTATGCCTACTACCGTAGCATGATCTGGAACGTCCTTTAAAACAACCGATCCTGCACCAACTTTAGAATTTTCTCCAATTGTTATCGATCCTAATACTTTAGCACCTGTAGCAATCAATACATTATCTTTAATCGTCGGGTGTCTTTTGCCTTTTTCTTTACCTGTTCCCCCTAAGGTTACACCTTGATAGATGGTCACATTATCGCCTATTTCACACGTCTCACCAATGACGACACCCATCCCATGATCGATGAAAAAGCGATGGCCAATTTTTGCTCCTGGATGGATTTCCACCCCGGTAAAGAAACGACTTATTTGTGAGATTAGACGTGCTATAAAGAAAAACTTTTTTCGATAAAAACCATGTGCAATTCGATGACTCCATATCGCATGGAGCCCAGAATACGTAAGGCAGACTTCTATATAAGACCTTGCTGCTGGATCCTGGTCAAAGACAACGTCCATGTCTTCTTTTAGCATTTTAAAAAAGCCCACTGACCATCCCCTCCTTTGTTAACTTTTAAAGGTTTTCTATCTTAAAAATTAACTGATATTTTTAGAAATTATTGCATCGCTTACATGTTGCAACCCCATGTGATCTGATTTTCATACGCTTAAGCAAGGCGTTGCGTGGCATTCTTTGCCACAGAAAAGCATTACTTAAGGCCACAAAAGAATAAGACAACAGAAAAAGACGCCTCTGAGATACACTCAGAGACGCCTTAGCGCGGTTCCACTCTGTTTGGGGATATAGGAAACATACAATCAAATACTGCAAGATCAGACAGTATTCCCCCTCTTACGCCAATAACGGTGGCATTCCGTTTGCCCATACTAACTATTGGTTCTGGACAAAACTCCGAGGTGCATTTCAAAAGAAACGACCCTAACCATTCGCAGCCTAGATGGTTTTCTCTGTAAGGATCCAAATCATTTTACTTTTCCTCATCAACGTTCACTATTTCTTATATATTATTATAGTTACTACATGTAGAATTGCTACTATTTTGTTTTACGAAATAAAATAGCATTATTTAATTATTTGAAGAGCATTTTCAACGCGAGCCACAGCTGTCTCTTTGCCTAATAAATAAATAGCGTTTGGCAATTCAGGTCCATGTACTTCTGCCGTAGAAGCAACACGGATTGGCATGAATAGCTTTTTACCTTTTTGTTTCGTTTCTTTTTGTGTAGCCTTGATTGCAGTCTTGATTGCTTCTGGTGAAAATTCTTCTATTTCGTTTAATTTCGCCATAAATACTTCTAACACTTCAGGTACTTGTTCTTCTCTAAGTACGTCTAAAGACGTCTCATCATAATCTACTTCTTTCTTAAAGAAGAGCTCTGTTAATTCGACAATTTCTGCACCGTAAGATAGTTGTTCATGGTATAAGCCAATTAGATTAATTGCCCATTCTTTTTGGTTTTCGTCCATACTCTCAGGTAGCTTGCCAGCTTCAATTAAATGTGGAAGACTTAGCTCTACAACTTTTTCTAGAGGCGCTTGCTTTAAGTATTGGTTATTCATCCATTTTAATTTTGTCGGATCAAAAATTGCTGGAGATGTAGAGAGTCGGTCAGGGTCAAACATCTCGATAAACTGCTCTTTTGTAAATAATTCTTCTTCTCCAACTGGTGACCATCCTAAGAGTGTAATGAAGTTAAACAGAGCTTCCGGAACAAATCCAAGATTCTTATATTGCTCGATAAACTGCAAGATGTGTTCATCACGTTTACTTAACTTTTTACGGTTTTCATTCAGAATAAGCGTCATGTGGCCAAATTTTGGTGCTTCCCAACCGAATGACTCATAGATCATTTGCTGCTTCGGTGTATTCGATATATGTTCTTCACCACGCATAACATGTGTAATACCCATTAAATGATCGTCTATCGCTACAGCGAAATTATACGTAGGGACACCATTTTTCTTAACGATTACCCAATCTCCAAAATCGCTAGATTCGAATGTAATATTTTGCCGAACAATGTCGTTAAACGTATATGTTTTATTCTCAGGAACTCGGAAGCGAATACTCGGTTGTCTACCTTCTGCTTCAAATTGTTGTACTTGTTCCTCTGTCAAATCACGATGCTTCCCTGAATATTTCGGGACTTCACCACGACTTTTCTGTTCTTCACGTTCTTGCTCTAGTTCTTCTTCCGTCATATAACATTTGTAGGCAAGGCCTCTTTCTAAAAGCTCGTCTACATATTTTTTATAAATATCTAATCGTTCTGTCTGACGGTAAGGACCGTACTCACCACCAATATCCGCACCTTCATCCCATTCGATACCTAACCATTTAAGGAACTTTAGTTGGCTTTCTTCCCCACCTTCTACATTTCGCTTTTCATCTGTATCTTCAATTCGAATAATAAAATCTCCATCAAAATGCTTTGCATATAAATAATTAAATAAAGCTGTACGAGCATTCCCAATATGTAAATGACCTGTTGGGCTAGGTGCATATCTAACACGTACTCGATTGCTCATTTTCATCCCTCCGCTTTTAAACAATGATTGTTGTCATGGCATTATTTTACCACTATCCTTCAGTTTTACGTAACAATATTACCGCTAATGCAGCAATACCTTCTTCTCTTCCCGTAAAACCTAGTCTTTCCGTCGTTGTAGCTTTTACATTCACGTCTTCTACAGAACTCTCTAATAATCGAGCTACATTATTACGAATATCCTCGATATAAGGCGCCATCTTCGGTGCTTGAGCAATAATTGTACAGTCCACATTTCCTAACTCATACCCTCTAGCCTTGACCATTTTCCATACTTCTTTTAATAAAACTTGTGAATCGGCATCTTTGTATGCTGGATCTGTATCTGGGAAATGTCGTCCGATATCTCCTTCACCAATTGCACCTAAACAAGCATCGGTTATCGTATGTAATAATACATCAGCATCTGAATGTCCGATTAATCCCCGTTCAAACGGAATTTCTATTCCACCAATGATACACGGTCGATTATCCGCCCATTCATGTACATCAAATCCTTGACCTATTCGAATCATTCCTCTTCCCTCCACTCTTGCAGTAACCACTTCGCTCTTAAAATGTCGTCCGGTGTGGTTAATTTCATATTTTCAATACTACCTTCCACAATATCAATCGGGTGTGACATACGCTCTAAAAGAGAGATGTCATCCGTCCCTAAAAATTCTTCATCTTTTGCTCGCTCGTGTGCTTCCATGATTTTGTTATACGTGAATGCCTGTGGGGTTTGAGCAGCCCATAGAGTCTCACGGTTCAGCGTTTGTAACTGCTGGTTATTTCGTTGCTTAATTGTGTCTGTAACTCGAACAGCCAGAAGTGCAGCACCTGTGTCTTTTGCTTTTTTTGCGAGCTCATGGAGATATTTTTGTCTAACAAACGGTCTAGCACCATCATGAATCATTACGACTTGGTCACTTTCTGCTTGGAGTGACTTCAAGCCTAAGTAACTGCTATGTTGCCGTTCTTCCCCACCGTGCACTAACTCAATTCGCTCTCGAATTTGATAGGTTCTGAGTAAAGCTTCTATTTCTTCTAAATCAAACGGCTGGATTACAAGTCTAATATTCGTACACCATTCATCATCCAAAAATCGAGATAACGTATGAATGATGAGCGGCTTTCCGTCCAACTCAATAAATTGCTTATTTTTGCCGGCCTTCATGCGTTTTCCCTGACCTGCCGCTAAAACAATAGCAACATATGGTACCATTTGGTCACCTCTTCTATATTACCGACCCATTGCTTTTTATATAAATTGCTCTAAGATAGCCGGATAACATTATTTTCTATGTAGGATAAATGAACAAAATCACCCACTGCTATCCAAATTAAAGGGGACTTCTTTATAAAACAGAAAAGTGATTAAGTCAAAACCAAAATAGATAACACAAAAGCATGATATAGGAGCATACTAGAAGCCGAGTCAAAATACAAGACTCCTGCAGGAAAAGCAACAGCCGAAAATCCATTACAAAAGTTCTTTGAAAGCTTTTGTAATTAGTTGAGGCGTTGCCTGCGGAAAGCGAAGTTTTTTGACAAGGCGTTGTTATAATATTTGGTTCTAGAATTATAAAAATACTTCTGTCTCAGCCCCATTCCAGAACAAAACAGAAAAGTGATAACCATACGTTATCACTTTCTATCCTTACTATGTTATACCTTTTTTACAATGCTTTTTCAAGCAATTTCGGCTTTGCAAAGATCATCCTTCCAGCAGAAGTCTGGAGAACGCTCGTAATAATTACCTCGATTGTTTTACCCATATATGTCTTGCCTTCTTCTACTACAATCATTGTTCCATCATCTAAATAAGCAACACCTTGATTTTGCTCTTTACCGTCTTTAATAACTTGTACGTGGAGCTCTTCTCCAGGAAGGACTACCGGTTTAACGGCATTAGCCAAATCGTTAATGTTTAGAACTTGTACATGTTGAAATTCGCAAACCTTATTCAAATTAAAGTCATTCGTTACAACTATACCGTTCAATACTTTAGCGAGTTTTACTAGCTTACTATCTACCTCTTGAATATCTTCAAAATCACCTTCATAGATTTCCACACTAACCGGGAGATCCTTCTGCATACGATTCAGTATATCAAGTCCTCTTCTTCCTCGATTACGTTTTAACGTATCGGATGAGTCCGCTATATGTTGAAGCTCTTCCAATACAAACTGAGGTATTAAAATAGAACCTTCTAAAAAGGCAGTTTGACAGATATCTGCTATTCTTCCGTCAATAATGACACTCGTATCCAAAATTTTTGGTTTAGGTACACCTTTTTCCGCTTCTTCCTGAACCGGTCTTCTTTTTTCCCTTCTAGGTAAGGCAAATAAACTTAAGAATTCATCTCTTCGTTTAAACCCGACTTGAAAGCCAAAATAAGCTAACAAAATACTTAGAAAAATAGGGAAAACTTGCGAGACTATTTTTAACTCAATTGCTTGGATAGGACTGGTAAGAAAATAAGCAATGATTAGACCGATAATAATCCCTAAGCTTCCGAACAATAGGTCTGCCACTGGTAGCTTTATTAGTGATTCTTCAATCCACGTAAAAAAGTTAACAATGTAATCAGCAAGCCACAGAGATAAGACAAATAGAATAATTGCGCCGATTACTAGACCTACATATGGACCGGTTGGTGTTGACACAATCCACGTATCTCCAGAGAAACCTAGTAACTCCATCAATCTCGGAATATATAAATATCCTGCCGTTCCTCCAGCTATAATAAAAAATAATTGCACAAATCGCTTTAACACCACTTTTTCACCTCCTATTTCCATTCTCTCCTGTTTCTCATATTTTAAACGTTGCTTTTTCAACTACTTAACCATTCCCTAAAGTTTTTTGAATGGCTTCTTGGACAGAATGAACACCGATCACTTCGATTGATTTCGGAGGGTTCCAGCCATCTAGATTTCTAGCTGGTATAATTGCTCGGCTAAATCCAAGCTTCGCAGCCTCTTGGACTCGTTGTTCTATTCGTGACACTCTTCTAACTTCTCCAGTCAAACCAACTTCTCCGACGAGGACATCGTCTTTCTGTGAAGGAAGATCCCTAAAGCTGGATGCAATAGATACTGCGACAGCCAAGTCAATAGCAGGCTCGTCCAATTTAACGCCACCCGCCACTTTTACATAGGCGTCCTGGTTTTGGAGCATTAATCCGACCCTTTTTTCTAAGACAGCCATTAATAACGGGACACGGTTATAATCGATACCTGTCGCCATTCTCCGCGGATTACCAAAGCTCGTAGGTGAAATGAGCGATTGTATTTCTACAAGAACAGGCCTTGTCCCTTCCATCGAAGCAACAATCGTAGAGCCTGCAGCACCCTGTGAACGCTCCTCTAAGAACATCTCGGATGGGTTGAGCACTTCCGTCAAACCTTCTTCTTTCATTTCGAATATACCCATCTCATTCGTGCTACCGAATCGGTTCTTTACACTACGCAAAATTCGATACGTATGGTGTCGCTCTCCTTCAAAGTACAGCACAGCATCCACCATATGCTCTAAAAGACGCGGTCCCGCGATGGAGCCTTCCTTTGTCACATGACCTACAATGAAAATAGGTATATGTTGCTGTTTAGCGATTTTCATTAATTCGCTTGTAGATTCGCGAACTTGCGAAACACTACCTGGTGCACTCGTAACTTCTTCTTTATAGATCGTTTGAATCGAGTCGATGACGACAAATTTTGGCTGTAATTCATTAATTTGACTAGCTATATCTCTTAAATTAGTTTCAGATAATACATATAAGTTCCCACTAGTAATCCCTAGTCTTTCAGCTCTTAGTTTCGTTTGCTTCGCCGACTCTTCTCCCGAAATATAAAGAACATCCAATGGCTTTTCAGCTAGTTGGTTAGAGACCTGCAAAAGAAGCGTCGACTTTCCAATACCCGGATCCCCCCCAATTAAAACTAACGATCCTGGTACGATTCCTCCACCTAATACGCGATTTAGTTCTTGCATACTCGTCGTAATTCTCGGCTCTTTCTCCGATGAAATTGAGCTAATTGTCATCGGCTTTTGGGGTGTGGTCGTCGAACGCATCGCCCAATTTCCTCTAGAAGAGGTTACAGTCTCTTCTTCCACTAATGTATTCCATTCTTGGCACCCAGGACATTTCCCCATCCATTTCGGCGATTCGTATCCACATGACTGACATACAAACTTCGTTTTTCGTTTCACCAATTTATAACTCTCCTCTACTATTATATACGATAAACATATCTATGAAGTTACAAACATCTATCAATTTCTTTAAGGTTGTATGGAAAAAGTGTAAAAAAATATCTTCATATAAACAGATTTACTCATGGAAAAATAGAAGATTACTACATTGACTCGAGGGATAAAGCATTTGGAGAAAGCTGGTCAGCTAATGAAGCCAGTTTTTAGCCTAATTACTACGTGTAAACATTATGTAAAAAGAGGGATAGACACTAGCGCCAATACTGTTAATTGGCACTAGTGTCCTTTTCCAATAGCATTCATTTTATGGAATTCTACTGAATAGTGAATTTACCACTGTCATTGATATCTATCGTGATTTGTTCACCTTTTTTAATGTTTTCTTTTAGCAATTCTTCTGAAAGTAAGTCCTCTACATTTTTCTGAATAGACCGGCGTAAAGGCCTTGCTCCATATTCTGGTTCAAATCCTTCCTCAGCAATATGATTAAGTGCCTTTTCTGTGAGAGTAAAGTTAATCTCTTGTTCTTTCAAACGGTCTTGTAGTTGATTTACCATTAAATCGACGATATAGCGCATATGCTTCTTCTCTAGAGAGTGGAAGACAATCGTCTCATCAATACGGTTTAAAAATTCTGGACGAAAGGCTTTTTTAAGTTCATCTGTAACTTTATCTTTCATGTCTTTATAGTTTTGTTGCTCATCTCCAAGACTAAAGCCTACATATTTATTTCTCCTTAGTTCAGAAGCACCTACATTGGAGGTCATAATGAGTACAGTATTACGGAAGTCTACCGTACGACCCTTCCCATCCGTTAATCGGCCATCTTCTAATACTTGTAATAGAACATTAAATACTTCAGGATGTGCCTTTTCGATCTCATCTAGGAGGACAACAGAATAAGGTTTACGTCTTACTTTCTCTGTTAATTGTCCGCCTTCTTCATAGCCAACATAACCTGGAGGAGATCCTACTAAACGAGAAGTCGTATGCTTTTCCATGTATTCGGACATATCGACTCGGATCATCGCATCCTCTTCGCCAAACATTGCTTCCGCTAATGCACGAGCCAATTCGGTTTTTCCAACCCCAGTTGGACCTAAAAAGATAAAGGAACCAATCGGACGTTTCGGGTCTTTTAACCCGGCTCTTGCTCGGCGAATAGCCTGAGAAACAGCTTTAACAGCCTCATCCTGGCCTACTACACGATCATGAAGGATTGATTCTAAGTTGAGCAGTCGCTCGCTCTCATCCTTTGTTAGAGCAGCTACAGGCACTCCAGTCCATAGAGAAACAACGCTAGCTATATCCTCAATTACTACCTCACTGTTCTCTTGTCCTTGCTTTTCTTTCCACTTCGCTTCGGTCTCTTTTAATTCTTGGCGTAACTTTTGTTCGCTATCACGGAGAGAAGCAGCTTTTTCAAATTCCTGACTTTGTACAGCGGCATCTTTTTCTTTTCTAACTTCCTCAAGCTGTTGCTCTAATTCTTTTAAGTTAGGTGGTGTGATGTAAGAGCGTAAACGGACTTTAGAAGCTGCTTCGTCGATTAAATCAATCGCCTTGTCTGGTAAAAAGCGATCCGTAATATATCGATCTGATAGTTTCGCTGCCGCTTCAATCGCATCGTCTGTTATCGTAACGCGGTGATGTGCCTCATAGCGATCACGTAGACCTTTTAAGATTTGAATGGATTCCTCTACAGATGGTTGATCCACTTGAATTGGCTGGAAACGGCGCTCTAATGCTGCGTCCTTCTCGATATATTTACGATATTCATCTAGCGTAGTAGCACCAATACATTGAAGCTCTCCACGCGCAAGAGATGGTTTTAATATGTTAGAAGCATCTATCGCTCCTTCTGCTCCACCAGCACCAATCAATGTATGAAGCTCATCAATGAATAAAATGACGTTGTTAGCTTGTCGTATTTCTTCCATTACTTTCTTTAAACGGTCTTCAAATTCACCGCGGTATTTAGTGCCTGCGACAACGGTCCCCATATCTAACGTCATGACACGTTTATCACGTAATGTTTCCGGCACTTCGTTATTAATAATTTGTTGCGCTAACCCTTCTGCTACCGCAGTTTTACCGACACCTGGCTCACCAATTAGTACAGGGTTATTCTTCGTTCTTCTACTCAATACTTGAATAACACGTTCGATTTCTTTTTCCCTACCGATAACAGGATCAATTTTACCTTCCTTGGCAATTGCCGTCAGATCACGTGCTAAGGAATCAAGGGTTGGAGTGCTTGCACTATTAGATTGGCTATTACGGCCGTTTTGAGACCCATTTGACTCTGTATTGCCTAATAGCTGCAGAACCTGCTGACGAGCTTTATTTAGGCTTACACCTAGGTTATTAAGAACTCTAGCTGCAACTCCCTCTCCCTCACGTATTAAACCGAGAAGGATATGTTCTGTCCCCACATAAGAATGACCCAGTTTACGTGCTTCATCCATGGACAATTCGATGACTTTCTTTGCACGAGGTGTATAGTGAATGGATTGAGATACATGATTCCCTTTTCCGATGAGAGATTCTACCTCTTCTCGTATTTTGTCTGCACCTAGCCCAATTGCATGGAGTGCTTTAGCTGCAATACCCTCTCCTTCATTCACTAGACCGAGTAAAATATGCTCTGTTCCTATATTGTTATGGCCTAATCTCACTGCCTCTTCCTGTGATAATGCTAGTACCTTCTGTGCTCTTTCGGTAAATCGTCCAAACATCATCTCATCATTCCTCCTTCTCTTCTAATGTAAGTCGTTCGCGGATAAGCGAAGCTCTAAATATATCTCTTTCACTTGCAGATAGCCTTTTTTTCGCATATTGCTGTAAAAATGCTGGCTGTGTTAATACAACTAATTCATTCAAGATAGATCTCGGTATATTATGGATAAAACCGAGGTCAATCCCTAGTCGCACATCCGACAAGCATTGCGCAGCTTCTTTTGATTCTATGATTCGGCTGTACTTTAGAGTCCCCAATGAACGATAAATTTTATTTTCTAATTCTATTGGAGTTTCTTGAACTAAATTTTGTCTCACTTCTCTTTCTTGTTCAATTAATTTCTGCACAATTCCATTCAAGTCCTCAATAATATCTTCTTCTGATCTCCCTAGTGTTACTTGATTCGAAATTTGAAAGATATTACCTCGTGCTTCACTTCCCTCTCCGTACAACCCTCGCACCACCAAGCCAATTTGGTTGATAGCTGGTACCATTCGGTTTAGCCTGCTTGTAATGGCAAGTGCGGGTAGATGCATCATAACAGAGGCTCTCATGCCTGTACCGACATTTGTGGGACAAGTCGTTAAATAACCAAATTTTTCATCAAAAGCAAAGTCTAATTTTTCTTCTAACCAATCATCTATTTGAAAAGATTCCTTTAATGCCCGTTCTAGCTGGAATCCTGGAAAATATAATTGCGCTCGTATATGATCCTCTTCATTTACCATGATGGAGACTTGCTCATTTTTAGAGATTAATACTGCCGCATTATCGGATCTTTCAATTAAATGAGGACTTATTAAGTGTTTTTCAACTAGTGCTTGCTTTTGAATTTGTTTTAACTCTGATAATCGGAGGAATTCAAAATCTGAATAAGATGCGTAAGACCGTTGATTGAATTCCTTTTCTACAAAGTACAGAATCTCTTCTAATTGTTTTTCATTTGCAATAAGCGGAAAAGAAACCCCATCTAGATTCCGAGCCAAACGAATTCGACTACTCATTACAATGTCACTATCTGGTCCTTCTTCTTTAAGCCATGGGCTAATCGCTTCATTCATAAAGTGCTCAAGACCCATCATGTTCACCTTCTTCCGACTGACCTATCGTTCGCTCTAATTCTTTAATTTGGTCACGAACCTCTGCAGCTTTTTCAAAAGCTTCCTCTTCTATCAAATTTCTTAATTTTTCCCTCATATCACGTAATTGCTTCCGTTGATAAATGCTTGTTCCCTGTCGTTTAGGTATTTTCCCTTCGTGCATTGTATTTCCACCATGTACACGACGTAATAGAGGGTTTAAATGTTCGTTAAATGTTAAATAACATTGACTACAACCAAATTTACCTATTTTCGCAAACTGTCGGTACGTCATTCCACAATTATTACAAGTCAGCGTTGCTTTTTTATTTTGTTGACTCTGCTGCATTAAGTCTGTATCGAAGTGAAATAACCCTGAGAGTAAGTGATGCAATGAGTAAGGCTCTTCTTTATGATGAATATAACCTTTCTCAACAGCACATTTTTCACATACATGTATTTCATTCTTATCACCATTAATCACTTGGGTAAAGTGAATCGTTGCGGGATTTTGATGGCATTCTTGACATTCCATCAACTCACCTCCTAGAAATGATATTTCAAAGCCTGTAGCATTGCTGATAATATCCTTGCCCTAAGTTCATCACGAATCGGCAATTGGAATGGTAATGTCTCCCGTTCTATCGCATGGAGCATAATCCTTGCCTCTCTACTGGTGATTAGCTCTTCTTCTAATAATCGCTCTAAAATGTTCGTTGCTTTTTGTTGAGAGATTTTTGGTTGGACCATGAGGAGGATTTCGTCAATAAGCTTTGCTTTATCTTCATTGGTTACTTTACTAATTCGAATAAACCCTCCGCCACCGCGCTTACTCTCTACTAAGTAACCTTTTTCCAAGGTAAATCTTGTATTGATGACATAATTAATTTGCGAGGGCACACACTCAAATTGATCCGCAATTTCGCTTCGCTTTATTTCAATGATTTGTTTGTCATTACGCTGTATGATTTCCTTCAAGTATTCTTCTATAACATCGGAAATATTGCGCATGCTTCCCGCCTCCAATCTGACTTTGACTATATTTGACTATACGTCTATTATACTCAAATCAGAAGTCATTGCCAACAATATCATCTCTTCATATTATTACCTTATCAACTATCAATAAACCTACTCGCCATGAAATTTAATCATGATTCTTTCGACTTCTTTTTGCTGCATTAGCCATACATACAAATTATCTTTGTTTTTTCGATGCTTCGCATTTATAAACATTTTGATTTTTGTCGTATTTTCATCTTCTTGAGAAATGTTTACTTCTTTAATATCTATAGAAAAACTTTGGATTTTTTCCATAAAAGCAGATGGTTCTTGTTGATTGGAGATTCTTACTTCAAAGGATATTTGATGTTCCTTACGATGTAATATAATTTCAAACTTATTTAGTACAATTAAGCTTATAAGAATGATGATGGTAGTAAATACTGCTTCTTTGTACATCCCTATCCCTACAATTAAACCTAATCCAGCCACTGCCCAAATAGAGGCTGCTGTAGTTAATCCTCGAATCGTACCTCGATTGACCATAATGGTACCTGCACCTAGAAAACCAATTCCACTTATGACATAGGAAGGGATACGTGCAGGGTCAAAACGTACATTATCATATTTTTCAATAAAATATTCAAAACCATTAATCGATAATAACATCATCAAGCATGCACTCACACCAACTAATATATGGGTACGAAATCCTGCGAAATGCTTATTAATCTCTCTCTCAAAACCAATAACCCCAGATAAGGCTAAAGCAATTAAAATTTTTACAATTGATTCAGTAAATTGTGGGTCAAAAATCTCTTCTATCACTCTTTAATTCCACTCCTTCCTCCATGTAATATCCCATTTTTATTCGTAGTAAACCCGAGTAGAACGAAGCATACAGTTTTATTTAATTTCAAGTAAAGGCATTCCCATAAAGTTCCATGTGTTGAAGGGTTTCTATTATACAAAATATTCACTACTTTTTAAATATATTTATCCTTACTTTAAAATATTGCTTTCAAGCGTTATTGTAGAGAGATTGATATACCTCACGCTTTGGTCAAAATATAAAAAATCTGTTAAGCCTCTAATAGTTAGAGACTTAACAGAAATACGTTTAAAAGAAATCTGGCATATAGGTTTGTTGCACTGGAACAAGACTATTTAATTGTTCGATAGATTGCTCGTCTCCTGTAATTAGTCCCATTGCTGCGAGCTCTTGAGCAGTTTGATAACTTAACATGATTGCTGTTAATTGTTGAACAGAACACTCAATAACAGGGTAATCTGTATTATCTTGCTTCTTTATTGTTATAGTGTGTTGATCTTGTTCAAATACATAGGTCCCTGAGTTTTCAGGCATAAAGGCATCCTCTACACGTAATTGAAATGGCTTAAAACCCTCTGATGCTTTATAAGGGAATTGTTGTAAAAACTTCTCGACATTTACTATACGCCCCATAAAATAAGCCTTGACCTGTTGTTCTAATTGTCGATCTTGAAATAGTAAATCCATCTTCTCATTTGCAGGTACTTTAATTTCGATATAATCTACCATAGAATCGTGATTCGACATAAATTCTAATATTCTCTTTAGACCAAATAAAGAATGATAAGCATAGTCCTCTACTTGAAATATACGATTTTTCACTTTGTAGATAATATAGCTATCCGCCTCATCCTTCTCGTTATAACCGATTGCAACGACTAAATCTTCATTCCAAATTCTATTCATCCACCAGTTAATATCACGAGTCAATGGACCATTGTAATTTTTCGCAAAACTCTCATATACTGGCTGAATGACAGATATCGCATCCTCATTAAATGGCGTTCTTCTAACCTTTCCATCTATATTCCACTTTTTCCGTAAATCATTGATTGGAATTTTTAATTTCTTTTGCTCAAATATTAATTCCCAACCATATTTTCGATAAAAAGGAATTGAGAATGGATGTAAGAATGATAATACCTGACCTTTTTCTTTCATATCTTGTAGGGATTGCTTTAATAACCCCTTCACATGTCCACTTCTTCGATATTCTGGCCATGTTGCTACACCAGCTACTCCACCCATTTTATAAGTTTGACGATTAATAAAAACTTCTAATGGAATAATATGTACTTTTGCTGCTAGGTTTCCTTCCTCAAAGGAACCAAAAACACTATGATTTTGAATATCCTTTTTCTTTCTCTTAAATTCGGCTTCAGTTAGACGATACTGAAAAGCGTATTCCGACATACGTAAAATCTCTTCATTTATATGTGTATCAATTTTTCGAATATCAGGCATTTTAGTTGTCCACCCTCTCTACGTTATACAATAACTTTTGACTAAGTATTATAACACAGACACAATTATTAAAGAACTTACAAGCAATTAAGCAGTTTTAAACATACAAAAAACTCTTAAGCACTAATGCTTAAGAGTTTTTTCAGTTGCCTGGCGACGTCCTACTCTCGCAGGGGTAAAACCCCAACTACCATGGGCGCTGAAGAGCTTAACTTCTGTGTTCGGTATGGGAACAGGTGTGACCTCTTCGCTATCGCCACCAGACAGTATATATTTTTTCAGGATTTCTATACCCTGAAAACTGGATAAGATATTTTTGACAAGTATCAAAACGTACAATCATTGTAGTATAGATAAGTCCTCGATCGATTAGTATTCGTCAGCTTCACATGTCACCATGCTTCCACCTCGAACCTATCAA
>NZ_JACHON010000005.1 GCF_014206945.1 Gracilibacillus halotolerans | reverse complement strand
CGTTGGGATGCGTTCGACATACCTTACAAAAGTAGAAATAATCATCGCTGCATAATTTAATTCTTCTGGCGCACCTTTTCGTGATTTCTTCGTTATTTTGTAATAAATTTTATCCAAATTTATCGCTGATATAATAGCCTCATATTTTTGGGTAGGTTCCATGTCGTATAGTTCTTGAATGCCAAATAAGCTAGTTTGTCGTATAATGGTCATAAGAAGCACTCCTTCAGTCTTTTTATGGTTTTGTAGATATTACCATTATACAAGATTTGGGGAGGTGCTTCTTTTTTTAACTCTCAGAACCGTTGGGAGACGTGTTATAAGAATTATGAAATTCATTCACATAAGCACTTATATTATTCTATAATATTTACGCTTTATGCATTTAATTTTTTATTTGTTAAAAAAGAATTAAAGTTTACTACATTGAGGTGAAACTTATGTACATAAGAGTGAAGAGATTGTCTGATATTCTGCTATCTTTAATAGGTATGATTCTATTATCACCTGTTTTCATAATACTTATTTTAGCTATTAAATTAGACTCTAGAGGTCCTGTTCTATTCAAACAAAAACGTGTAGGGATTAATAAAACGCATTTTAATATACTAAAATTCCGGACAATGAAAATAGATACACCTAAAGATACACCGACACATTTACTTAGTAATCCCGAAAACTATATTACTAGAGTAGGTAGATTCCTAAGGAAAACATCACTAGACGAACTACCACAAATATGGAATATATTTAGAGGAGATATGAGTATTATAGGACCAAGACCCGCATTATGGAATCAATACGATTTAATTGCAGAGAGAGAAAAGTATGGTGCAAATGATGTAATGCCTGGCTTGACTGGTTGGGCACAAATAAATGGAAGAGATGAATTACCTATTGATGTAAAAGCAAGCTTAGATGGGGAATATGTAAAAAAAATGAGTTTAAGCATGGACGTAAAATGCTTCTTTGGCACAATTGTTAGTGTCATGAAGAGTGACGGTGTAATAGAAGGAGAAGTTGTTAGAAGCCATGAAGATAGACTAGCTAGTGATAAGGAGACGGTTTCTAAATGAAGAAAGTATTAATCACTGGTAAAAATAGTTATGTAGGTAATTCCTTGGAGAAGTGGTTAAATAACTATCCTGGAGAGTATGAAATAAATAAAATTAGTGTTCGAGATGATTCTTGGAAAACACACAATTTTTCTCCTTATGATGCTATTTTACATGTAGCCGGTATTGCACACCAAAAGGAAACGAAAGAAAATAAAGAACTTTACTTTAAAGTTAATAGAGACTTATCTTTCGAGATTTCCAAAAAGGCAAAAAAAGAAGGGGTAAAACATTTTATATTTTTGAGTTCTATGAGTGTTTATGGACTAGATAATGGGACAATTAGTAAAGATACTGTTCCTAAACCCCAAAAAAATTATGGTAAATCAAAACTAGAAGCAGAGTTGCTAATTAATTCTATAAGTAACGATAAATTTAAGTGCTCAATTATTCGTCCACCTATGATCTATGGGAAAGGGTGTAAGGGTAATTATAAGAAATTATCAAAATTAGTTGAAAAATCACCATTTTTTCCAGACATAAATAATAACCGAAGTATGATACACATTGATAATTTATCGGAATTAATTAAAATACTTATAGATAATCAAATGGCAGGTGTGTTTCTACCTCAAAATAAAGAATATGTTAGCACTAGTGAAATGGTAAGGCAGATTGCGAGAGCAAAAAATAAAAATATAAAGTTAGTAAAGTGGATGAATCCATTAATAAAGCTATCAAAAAATAAAATTCCTATTATTAATAAACTTTTCGGGAATCTAACTTATAAAAATGATAAGTGTAATTTGTTCTATGAATATCATGTTAGAGACTTTAATGAATCTATTTATATTTCAGAAACACAAGCTAGGAGCGAGAATAAATGAAGGCTGTTCTTGTCAGTTGTTTTAATTATTATGATAACAGATTAAAATTCATACAATTGCATTTAGAAAACATGGGATATGATGTAACATATATTACATCTGATTATGATCACATTAATAAGGAAAGATATAATCTTGACAGGAAAGGTACAATTCAAGTACGTGTCCCTAGATACAAGAATAATTTATCGATTAAAAGAATTTATTCTCATTACACTTTTTCTAAAAAAGTATATAAGAAAATAAAGGAAATTAAACCGGATATTCTATACGTAATGTTACCACCAAATTATCTTGGGAAAATTGCTGCTACCCTTCGCAAAAAGAATGATATAAAATTAATATTCGATGTATATGATTTATGGCCAGAAACATTTCCATCACTAGCAGCAAAAAAAACTTTAACAATTCCTTTTCTATTATGGAGAAATTTAAGAAATAAAAACTTGAGGAAAGCAGATTTTGTAATTACAGAGTGTAAATTATATCAACGGAATCTTCAAGGTATACTAAACGAAAAAGAAACAGATGTACTATATCTTACAAAGGAAACGAAAACTCACAATATTATAAATGAAATTAGCGCTAATAAGATGAATATTTGTTATTTAGGTTCTATTAATAATATTATAGATATTCCACTAATAGCTAAAACCTTGGCTGAGATCCATAAGTTAAAACCAGTTACTTTACACATTATTGGGGATGGTGAAAAGAGAGAGGATTTCATAAAAGAAGTTAGTAAATTTGGTGTTACAGTGCAATTTCACGGAAAAATATACGATGAAAAAATAAAGAGTGAAATTTTAGGAAAATGTAATTTTGGAATAAATATAATGAAGAAAACTGTCTGTGTTGGATTAACTATGAAGTCAATAGACTATTTTGCATCGGGACTACCAATTATAAATAATATTAAAGCTGACACCTTTGAACTTGTAGAAAAATATAAAATAGGAATTAATGTTTCGGAAGAACGATTTAAAGAGGTGGCAGAATTGGTAGCAGGATATGACTTAAATGAACTCAGTCAAATGAAGAAGAATACTATGAGTGTCTTTAAAGAGCTTTTTTCAATAACAGCATTTAACGCAAAATCTAAAAGTATACTGGAAAAAGTCATAAAGTCTTAGTAATAATAATATTTTTAAATCTTAAAGTGGGTGTATAATCATGGCAAAAAAAATTTGTTTATTAAGTACTAGTAACTTAAAACATATGACATTATCAGCCCTATATACAGATTATATGGATAAGCATAATATTGATTATGATATTATTTATATAGATAAATATCAAATTGATGAGAGTCATAATGCTAGTAATGCGTATAAATATGAATTAAATATAAAAAAGGAATGGAGTTTTATAAGAAAGTGGATACATTATTGGGGTTTTAAAAGATTCGCAACAAAAATACTCATAGAGAATAATTATGATTTTATAATAGTGTGGAATGAATTTACAGCATTTATGTTTGCAGATGTTCTAAAAAGGAATTTCGCGGGTAAATATTGTCTTAACATAAGAGATTATCATCATTTTAACCTTTTTTTTGTTTTTAACAGATTAAAAAAAGCAATTGAACCTTCTGCATTTACAACGGTTGCATCAGATGCATTTATTCCTTTTTTACCAAAAAAAGACTATTTAATGATTCACAGTCTAAATAATAGATTTTTAAGAGAATTGTCACCTCATACTAATTTAAAACCAAAGGATAAACCAATCAAGATTTTATATTTAGGATATATGAACTTTCCACAACATGCAATAAAGCTTATTGATGAATTGGCAAACGATAATAGATATATATTGCATTTTATAGGAGCAGGAACAGAAATGATAGGTGAATATATTAAAGATAAGAAAATTCAAAACGTAGTGCAAAGAGGTAGGTTCGATCCCTCTGAAACTCCTAATATTTTAAAAGATGTGGATATTATTTATGCTTTATATGATGTTGGCAATAAATTTGTTGATACAGCAATATCTATAAAATTATATTATGCAATCTATTTAAACATCCCCATTATAGTTTTTAAAAACACATATATGGAAAAAATATCACATCGATTAGGGATAGGTTTCATTATTGAGAAAGACAATTACTATAATGTGGGTAATGAATTGTATGAATGGTATCATTCATTAGATATTAGAACAATATCAAAATCAAGAAGTGAATTCCTTAAAAGTATAAAAATTAGTCATGATATGTTAGAGGAAAAAATGAACATACATATAAAATAGTATAGTATTTTATAAAAAAGGAAGAGAATATGAGGATTAATAGAAGTATAGTATTTGTAGTAAATAACCTAGGCTATGGTGGTGCACAGAAGATGATAGCATTTGTGGCAAAATCGTGTACCACGTTATTTGACAAAGTTTATTTAATTTCACTTTCGCCTCAGGAAACATTAATAGAAGTCAATAAGCAGATTTCAATTAGAAAATTAAACTATAGAACTGGAAGATCGGTAAGGGAAAAATTAAATTATAAGATCGAAGTTATAAAAAAATTAAGAGAAGAAATAGAGCATATTGAACCCGTATTAGTATGTGCATTTGGTGCAGATGCTTTATTTATAAGCAGACTTGCAACTATTTTTAAAAAAATAAAATTAGTTGGTTCTGAAAGGAACGCACCAGAAAGTTATTCGAAAATTTGGAAGATAATTAATAAAATAAACTTTAGCTTTTGTCATGGTTTAGTCTTTCAAACTAATCAGGCTATGAGATTTTATGGTAAGAAGATATTGGATAAATCAACAGTGATACCTAATCCTTACTTAGATGTTAATGAATATCAAAAACCATTTGATGGAAAAAGAGAAAAACTGATTACTACTGCTGCAGCTAGTTTTGAATACAGAAAAGGAATCGATGTATTAATTAAAGCATTTGCAAAAATTAATGAAAAATATCCGGATTACTTACTGGTAATTTATGGGGAAGGACCTTTGTTAAATGAGTATAAAAAATTAATAAAAACCTTAAACATAGAAAAATATGTTGTATTTCCTGGCACGGTAAAAAATGTTTCTAAAGAGGTGTATAACTCATCAGTTTTTGTCTTACCATCTAGAAATGAAGGTATACCAAATGTCTTAATAGAAGTAATGGGAGTTGGAGTACCAGTATTAGCTACAAATTGTCCGCCAGGAGGTCCAGCTTATCTAACTGACAATGGTAGAAGGGGCATTCTTGTGGATGTAGATGATATAGAGGGAATGGCTAATGGAATCGCAGAAATAATACAAGACGAGAATTTGTCAAAAAAGTTGAGTGACCGTGCAACTGAGATTTTAGATGTTCTAGACCCTCAAAAAATAGCTGAAAAATGGAAAGATTATTTTTATTTTATAATAAAGGATTAGTAAATATGTATAAAAAAACATTTAAATATTTCTTTTTCACACTAGTAAATTTTTTTCTTTTAATAATTATTTATTTTCTATTTGTTATAACTTCCAGTAACTTTGAAAATGTTGAGAATTGGTCGTTTATAATTTCTATAACGGCCATAATTTTAATGTTTTTTCAAATTTTACAAATGTATTATCGAAGAATAAGGTATATGGATTTTAGAGTCTGGTTTATAATTCTACTTTACTTATTTATGTTTGGAAGAGTTTTTTTGCATGCTTTTAATTTAGACTCTGACGTTTTTTGGGATTTAATGAGTAGATACCCAGAAAAATTGCTGTTTGAAACAAGTTTTTATATCTTGCTATTTATACAAGCCATATACACTGGACTAATGTTAAGTTCTAACTTTCATTTACGAGAGCGCAGAGAACTGTCAGATGAGAATGATGACCAAGGGGATTCTAAACTACTTTATAATTCTGGGATAATACTTCTGTTTTTTTCAGTACCTTTTAGACTATACATTGATTTAAACAGTATAATTCAAGCACAATCTAGTTCAAGTTATATGGCAATACAGCAACATGTAGGATTAGCTGATGATTTTGCTATATTGGTTGTTCCAAGTATCCTCTTAATTTTAGCTGGGCTACCCAAAAATAAAAGATTAGGTTTCATAGTTTTAATAGCGACTGTCAGTTATTTTATAATTATTATGATTCTTACAGGAGATCGAAGATATCCTGTGACTGGTATCTTAGCAATTCTCTTATGCTATGGAGCTATTTACAGAATAAAATTATCGCTAAGAAAATCACTTTTAACCATACTAGTCGCAATGATATTACTTAACTTATTAGCAGTTATTAGAAAAGTTAGAACTGATAGTTTAACTTCACTTTTTTCCTTTTTTGGTATTTTTAAAGAGGAGTTATTTTCGATGGATGTAATATATGAAACACTTGCTGAGTTTGGTCTATCATTCTTTTCAGTAGTTGCTATCCTAAAACATATGCCTAGTAGTGAGTCTTATTTATATGGTTTAACATTCGTAGGTTCATTTACGTCTCTAGTTCCTGCAGGTTTTTTATTTAGTGATTTCCATAGCTTGATTTCACCCTCCTCGAACACTATTAACAAGTTAGAAGGTTATCCTGTTGGAGCGACTTTAGCAGGAGATTTATATGCTAATTTTGGCTGGTATGCTGTTCTAATTGCAATAATAATTGGAAAGTTGTTATCGAAACTTTTTGTATTTAAAGAAGGGAAAAATAAAAATTTTTATATCGTTAGATATTATTCGCTATTCTATATTTTAATAAACCTAGTGAGATCCAGTTTTTTTGAAATATTCAGAGCATCTTTTATGGTTTACTTTATACCAATATTGATAATTATGATTCTTAAATACCGACAGACTAAACAAAAAAACAAAAGTTAAGCAACTTATTTACACGTAAGTGTTATAGTGATCTAATTTAAGCTCTAATTGACTGGAAGGGTGTACAAGATTGACTAAAAACAACCTTAAAAGTAAAACAGCTAAGGGATTAGCAACAATGTCAACTTCATCTATTGTTGTCTTTACTTTGCAATTATTAACAACCCTTATTCTTGCTAGAATATTCAGCCCAGAAGAGTTTGGTATAGTAAGTGCTGTAACTATAATTATAAGCTATACCGATATCTTTTGGATGATGGGAATTGGTCCTGCAATTGTTCAAAAGAAAAAATTAGATAATACCGATATTAAAACTGGTTTTACTGTATCATTTATATTTGGTATTATTTGCTTTGTATTGGTATATCTCTTAGCTCCTTATTTAACCCAATTACTTAAAATAGAAGAAGTTATGATTCTAAGGATTATCGCACTGTCTTTTATCTTAAACAGTTTTGGAGTTGTCTCATTATCATTACTTCAAAGGAATCTACGATTCAAAATAATTGTTGTGAAAGATATTATAAGTACATTAAGTTATGGTTTTTTTGCGATATTTCTAGGAATATTAGGTTTCGGTGTATGGGGATTAGTAATTGCCTTGTTGATAAAATACTTTGTCGCAACCGGAATAGCTTGGTTTATGCAACCTATTGAAAATCCGTTAGGATTTTCAAAATCAAGCTTTAAGAAACTAATTCATTTTGGAGGTGGTTACACTATTTCACGATTCTTTAGTGTAACAGCGAATCAAGGTGATTATTTCGTTATAGCCAGAACATTGGGAGCACATTCGTTGGGATTGTACAATAGAGCATATCAATTAATGGCGATACCTGCCCATTTAATGGGTCAAGTAATAGATCAGGTGTTTTTCCCTGTAATGTCCAAAATACAAAATCAGAATAATCGATTAAGTAATATTTTCATTCTATTAACGACGGTATTCGCAACAATATACTTACCGATGAGTGTATTAATATTTTTACTTTCTGAAGAATTAATTATAGCTTTACTTGGAGAACAATGGATTGAAGCCTCGGTTCCTTTGAAATACTTAGCGCTATTCCTGTTTTTTAGAGTGGGTTATAAAATTTGTGATCCAATTTTTAGAGCTAAGGGGTTTGTCTATAACAGAGCAGTTATACAGATTATTTATGCAATGATGGTCGTTATCTTCTCTTATATAGGATCCCAATGGGGACTAATCGGTATTAGTTTAGGTGTTGCTTTATCTTTGGTATGTAATTATACAATAATGGTTATTATCACCTATAAACTAATAAACTTTAATATTAAAGATTTTTTACGGAGTTTAATTCCAGTTATCTTATTTATGTTCTCTGTAATTCCGTTCTTAATCTATTTGAAAAATATTTTGAATATGACTTTGACAAATAACTTAATGGTAGTTTTACTTATAATAATAATTTTTAGTGCTTGGGCTTTCTTATCATTTATAATAATATATTTTATGTTTTGGTCAGAATTCACAAAAACACAAGTTAAAATTGTAGTTAATTATATGTTAAATAGAATAAAAAAATAAGAGGGGTAGTTAGATTATGAAAAAAGTTTTATTGTGTGGTGCTACACATGGATCTAATTTTGGAGATTCTCTTTTCGCAATCATGTTCAATAAAAAAATAGAAAAAAAATTCGACGATGTTGATGTTTATTTTACAAAAGCATCTGAATATTCAAAAGAGGCTTTAAACATAAAAGTAGCAGGGTTGAAAGAATTATTTTCTATGGATGGAATGGTGTATATCTCAGGTGGTTATTTCGGTCAATCGCATAATGAAAATTTAAAAGGATCAATTTATAGATTTTTAACTTATTTTGCATATGGACTTTTTATGATTTTGAGAAGAAAACCAATTGCGATTATAGGTGTGGGAGCAGGCCCATTAGAAAGAAAGTTTTTAAGAAAAACTGCAAAGTATATTTTTAATAAGGCAAAAATTGTTTCTGTAAGAGATAAAGAATCTAGAGATTATATGAGAAACTATGGGGTTCAATCTGAAATCAGGGTAACGTCTGATTCCGCGCAGGTTATTAATGACGCAATCTTTAATATAAAGAAAGAGAACACATGGATTTCTTCTCAAGAAAAGTTAAAGAATAGACAGAAGGTCTTGATTCATTTAGCCAGTAAAAACAGTGATTTATATAACGATATAGTTATAGGTGCAATCCTAGATAGTCTAGGATCACGGAAAGATATTGGTTTTATAATTACTACAGATTATGTTACAAAAGGAGATGAGTTGAGAGAAGTATATAAGTTATTTCCTTCTGAACAAACCGTAATTTATGATTTTAACAATCCACTTGAGTTTGTTGAAGTCATTTCAAATGTAGATGCTGTAATTACACCTAAACTGCATGTAGGTATCATTGCAACCACTTTCCATAAGTCTGTTATATCGTTTCCACTGCATCCTGGAAAAACTATAAGATATTATCAACAAATTGGATATCCTGAAAGATGTAAATCTTTGTTTGACGTGAGTAAAGAAGAATCAAAAGAAATGATTCTTAGTTACATAGATAGTAAAGTCAATCTATCTCAAAATTTATTATATAAGGCAAATGAGAATTTTGATTTATTATTAGATTTTCTAGAGAATAATGTTAGAAGGTAGTACTTTTGTACAAACTCATTTTAGTATATACAGAAGGGTTGTGAACAGAATTGAAAGGAATAATATTAGCAGGGGGTAGCGGTACGAGGCTTTACCCTCTTACTAAGTCTCTTTCTAAGCAATTATTACCAATCTATGATAAGCCTATGATTTATTATCCGCTGTCAGTATTAATGCTTGCAGGGATTAAAGAGATACTAATAATTTCTACCCCAAAGGATACCCCGCGTTTCGAACAATTACTTGGTGATGGATTAGAATTAGGCATAAGCTTACAGTATAAGATACAGGAATCACCGGACGGTTTAGCACAAGCTTTTATTATTGGTGAAGATTTCATAGGTGATGATAATGTTGCTTTAATCCTAGGAGACAATATTTTTTATGGTCATAACTTTACAGAATTATTAGAGAAGGCAGTAGTAAGAAAGAGTGGAGCTACTGTGTTTGGATATAATGTTAAAGATCCAGAGCGCTTTGGTGTAGTGGAGTTTAATCAGGATGGAAGAGCAATATCAATAGA
The DNA here is from genome assembly GCF_014206945.1 of Gracilibacillus halotolerans. Classification (GTDB taxonomy): domain Bacteria; phylum Bacillota; class Bacilli; order Bacillales; family Amphibacillaceae; genus Gracilibacillus; species Gracilibacillus halotolerans. The sequence continues at coordinate 116,847 of NZ_JACHON010000005.1, read as the reverse complement.
AGAAAAGCCATTAGAACCAAAATCTACTTATGCTGTAACAGGTTTATATTTTTATGATAATCGAGTTGTAGATATTGCTAAAAATATTACACCCTCAAATCGAGGAGAACTAGAGATAACAGATGTAAATAAAGCGTATCTCGAATTGGATGAATTACATGTAGAACTACTAGGTAGAGGTTTTGCTTGGTTGGATACAGGAACACATGAATCACTACTAGAAGCATCAACATTTATTGAGACTGTAGAAAAACGTCAAAGTTTGAAGGTTGCTTGTTTAGAAGAAATTGCATATCGAAAAGGTTATATTGGCAAAGAGGAATTATTAAAATTAGCGGAGCCATTAAAAAAGAATGAATATGGCCAATATTTAATTAGACTAGCCAAACAAGAAGCTATTAATAATTATATTAAGAACAAGGAGGTTCTATCTTGAGCATACTAGAAACCTATCTAGAAGGCGTTTTTATAATAGAACCAAAAGTATATGGTGATCATCGTGGATGGTTTATGGAAACTTATAATGAATCTAGTTTTAGAGAAGAATCACTAAACATAAACTTTCTTCAAGATAACCATTCTTTTTCTGCTGTAAAGGGAACTTTGAGAGGTTTACATTATCAAAAGAATCCCAAAGCTCAAACAAAGTTAGTCAGGTGTACAAAAGGAGCAATTTATGACGTTGCAGTGGATATACGCAAAGGAAGTAAGACGTATGGTAGTTGGTATGGAATTGAGTTGAGTGCAGAAAATAAAAAGCAAATATTGATTCCAAAAGGATTTGCACATGGATTTTTAACATTAACAGACAATGTTGAGGTTCAATATAAAGTAGACGAGTTTTATTCTCCAGAAGATGATAGAAGTATTTTATGGAATGATCCTGAAATCGGTGTTGATTGGCCCACGAATATAGAACCTATTCTCTCTGATAAGGATATTAATGCGCCAAAGATAAAAGATGCAGATATTAATTTTAAGTATGGTGATTATTAAATATGAAAGTACTTGTAACTGGATACAGTGGTCAATTGGGTTATGATGTTGTAAGAGTAGGATTGAATAGTAATCATGAAATAGTTGGAATATCTTCAAAGGATTTAAATATTACTAATAAAAGTCATGTTGAAGACTTTATTAGAAAATTAAAGCCCGATGTTATTATACATTGTGCAGCTTATACGGCTGTAGACAATGCCGAAGATAATAAGAGTGATTGTTATAATGTTAATGTTAATGGGACCAAATATCTTGCTGAAATTGCTAAAACTATTAACGCTAAATTCGTTTATATTAGTACTGATTATGTATTCAATGGAGAAGGAAATCTACCATTTACAGAGACATCTGTTCCTAACCCAATAAATTATTATGGAGAAACAAAATATGAGGGCGAGCAAATAGTTAAAGGTTTAATAGAAAAACATTTTATAATACGCATTTCCTGGGTGTTCGGTATAAATGGTAATAATTTCGTTAAAACTATGATTCGTCTTTCAGAAACGAAAAATGAATTAAATATTGTAAATGATCAAATAGGATCACCGACTTATACATATGATTTGGCACACCTAATAATTGATATGATTGATACAGAAAAATACGGAACTTATCATGCTTCCAATGAGGGGTATTGCAGTTGGGCAGAATTAGCATTAGAAACATTTAAAATGTTAAAAAAAGAAGTAAAAGTTAACCTTGTTTCGACAGAAGAGTATCCTACTCGTGCTTTACGTCCCAAAAACTCAAGATTATCAAAGTCAAAATTAATTAAATCTGGTTTTGCTCCTTTACCCGATTGGGAAAGTGCTCTTAAAAGATATATTATTGAATTCAATAGAGGTGGATAAGATGACAAAAAAGAAAATCCTAATTACTGGCGGGGCTGGATTTATTGGCGGAAACTTTGTTCATTACTTGGTGAATAATTATCCGAATTACGACATTTACAATTTAGATTTACTAACATATGCTGGTGATTTAACAAAACATAAAGATATAGAAAATAAACAAAACTATCATTTCATTCAGTGTGATATAGCGGATAGAAAATCTATCTTTACACATTTTGAAAGAGAGAACTTTGACTATGTTGTTCATTTTGCTGCGGAAAGTCACGTAGATCGTTCCATAACAGATCCAGAAATATTTACAAAAACGAATATTATCGGTACACAAGTATTATTGGATGCCTCAAAAGAATTTGCGGTTTCAAAATTTGTCCATGTATCAACAGATGAAGTATATGGTGAATTAGACTTTGACCCAAATACTTTTTTCACTGAGGAAACTCCATTGCAACCCAATAGTCCTTATAGCGCTAGCAAGGCCTCATCAGACTTTCTAGTACGTGCTTATCATGAGACATACGATTTACCGATAAATATTACTCGGTGTTCAAATAATTATGGGCCTTATCATTTCCCTGAAAAATTAATTCCTTTAACTATATCTAGAGTGTTAAATAATGAAAAGGTACCAGTATATGGTGATGGTAAGAACATTCGCGATTGGTTACATGTCTATGATCACTGCACAGCAATAGATTTAGTACTACATAAGGGCTTAAATGGCGAAGTTTACAATGTTGGCGGTCATAATGAAAAAACAAATTTAGATGTAGTTAAAACAATTATAAAATCGTTAGATAAATCAGAAGATCTAATAGAATTTGTTGAAGACCGCTTAGGTCACGATAAACGGTATGCTATTAACCCAACAAAACTTGAACAATTAGGTTGGAAACCCGCTTATAATTTTGATACTGGTATTCAACAGACTATTAAATGGTATATAGAAAATGAAGATTGGTGGAATAACATTATTTCTGGAGATTATCGTGATTATTTTTCGAAACAATACCAAGCAATAGTTAATAAAAATTAATATGTTTTTATATGCCAGATTTCATTAACCATTAAAAAAATTTTATTTTAGTTAATTTTGTATTTCAGGAGTGTCTCAAATGGCTTACCAACCTTTAGAAAAAAATAAAACCTACCTTATTACCGGTGCAGCTGGCTTTATCGGTAGTTTCTTATCTAAGCGACTACTTGAAGAAGGATGCCAAGTTATCGGGTTAGATAATATCAATGACTATTACGATATCAACTTAAAAGAAAAGCGCTTAGAAATGCTTGAACCTTTTGAAAATTTTACTTTTATCAAAGATGACATAGCGAACAAAGAAGCTATTCAAAAAATCTTCGAAGAACATAAACCTAACTATGTTGTTAATCTAGCTGCGCAAGCTGGGGTTCGTTACTCAATCGAAAATCCAGATGTGTACATTCAAAGTAATATAATCGGCTTCTATAATATCTTGGAAGCGTGTCGCTCTTTTCCTGTAGACCATTTAGTATATGCTTCCTCTAGTTCGGTATATGGAGCTAATAAAAAAGTACCATTTGAAGAATCTGACTTTGTTGATACGCCAGTTTCCTTATATGCTTCGACGAAGAAATCCAATGAGTTAATGGCTCATACATATAGTCATCTGTATAAGATACCTGCTACAGGATTGCGTTTCTTTACGGTTTACGGACCAATAGGTAGGCCGGATATGGCTTATTTTGGATTTGCGAACAAATACTTTAATGATGAATCGATTAAGATATTTAATAATGGTGATTTTGAAAATGATTTGTACCGTGATTTCACTTATATTGATGATATTGTCGAGGGGATTGTCCGTCTTTTAAGTAACCCACCTCATTCTGAAGATGTCCAACACAAGGTTTATAATATTGGAAACAGCAATCCAGAAAAGCTAATGGTGTTTATAGAAACATTGGAAAAGGCATTTAGCAATGCTCTAGGGAAGAAAGTCGAATTCAAAAAGGAATTTGAGCCAATCAAGCCTGGAGATGTTCCTGCAACATACGCATCTACCAAACTATTGCAAGAAGCAGTAGGATTTAAACCGAAAACACCGATAGACGTAGGCTTACAGAAATTTGCGGATTGGTATGTACGATATTATAAATTAAAAGATAAATAGAATGAGACTAGGGGTGAAAGTAATGAAAATAACCGTAGCAGGTACTGGTTACGTTGGCTTATCTAATGCAGTTCTACTTGCTCAACATAATGATGTAACTGCCTTAGATATATTGCAAGAAAAAGTAGATTTAATTAACGCAAAAAAATCGCCAATAGTAGATGAAGAAATTCAGCAATTTCTTGAAACGAAAGAATTAAATTTAATGGCTACAACTGATAACGAAAAGGCATTTAGATATGCAGAATATGTTATAATAGCAACTCCAACAAACTATGATTCAGAGCGTAATTATTTCGATACATCTTCTGTAGAATCTGTAATCAAGAAAGTTTTAGAGTTTAATCCAGATGCTGTAATGGTAATTAAATCTACGATACCTGTTGGATTTACAAAAGAAGTACGGGAAAAATATAATACTGATAATGTCATATTCTCTCCAGAATTTTTACGTGAGGGCCAAGCGTTATATGATAACTTATATCCATCTCGTATTGTTGTTGGTGAAAAATCAGAACGTGCGGAAGTATTTGCTAGTCTATTAGCGCAGGGAGCAGTAAAAGAGGATATTCCAATTCTATTCACTGATTCTACAGAGGCGGAAGCTATTAAGCTATTTGCAAATACATATTTAGCAATGCGTGTGTCATTTTTCAATGAATTGGATTCCTATGCAGAAATCAGAGGATTAGACACAAAACAGATTATCGAAGGTGTCGGCTTAGATCCACGCATCGGGACACATTATAATAATCCATCATTTGGTTATGGTGGTTACTGCTTACCAAAAGATACAAAGCAGCTATTAGCGAATTATGAGGATGTACCGAACAATATTATTAAAGCAATTGTCGATGCGAATAGCACGAGGAAAGACCATGTAGCAGATCAAATTATTAAGGAAAATCCTAAGGTAGTTGGGATTTATCGTCTCACAATGAAAACTAATTCCGATAACTTCCGTCAATCAGCGATTCAAGGTGTTATGAAACGTATAAAAGCAAAAGGTATTGAGGTTGTAATTTATGAGCCAGCATTAGAAGAGGAATTGTTCTATAACTCTAGAGTAATTAAAGGATTCAAAGAGTTTAAGGAGATGTCTGATGTTATTATTGCGAATAGGCTTTCTAATGATTTAAAAGATGTAAAAGATAAAGTCTACACGAGAGATATATTTAGTAGGGATTAGTGAAGGAGGGATACTCTGATTATGGAGTATCTTTCTTCAGCGGCCAATCAATTTGTGAAGTTCTGAGCAAGAAGTCAGAGATTAAAGTAGTTATTAATAATGGAAAAGGAGAAATTGCTAAAGAACGACTTCTCATCATAAAAGGTTTTATTGGTTATTAACTTTTCTTCTATTGTAAATGTATAGAGTGAGCGCAGCTGCAATCAATAGAATACCGATTGTTAAAATGTTATATAGGCTCGTTGCCGTATTCGGTAGTTCATTCGAATCTTTAGTATGTGTCTCGTTGTTTGTCGCAGTTTGTTGATCAGTATCATTTTGATCTGTTTGTGAATTATCCTCTGATACTTTTACAGTCTCGCTAGGTACTTCATTAATATCAATAGTGACAGGTTCATCATAGTTATCGAAACTAGATGCCGGGATAGAAGCTTGTTGCTTGTTCTTTAATAATTCTTTCATTAGCGCTATAATTTTATCTATACTGTAGATAATTAAATTCTACTTATAAAGAACATTGAGGTGAAATCATGAAAGCCATTATCTTAGCAGCAGGCTATGCCACTAGATTATATCCACTAACGAAAAATAAACCAAAGCCATTACTGTCTATTGGCGACACAACAATATTAGATTATTTAATCGAAAAGATAGAGAAAGTACAAGTGATAGATGGCATCTACATTGTCACAAATGATAAATTTTATCCGCATTTTATCGAATGGAAATCTACTTATTTTGGCAGTAAAGAGCTGGTTGTTATTAATGATGAAACAACAACTAACGATAACCGACTTGGAGCCATTGCTGATATCCAATATGTTATTAAACATGCAGATATAAGAGATGACCTTTTAGTTCTTGCAGGGGATAATCTTTTTGATTTTGAATTAACAGACTTTGTGGATTTTTTCGATCAAGTGAAGAAGGATTGCATAGCAGTATTTGAACTTGAGGATTATGAGGAGTTACAACAAACTGGTGTGGTAACAGTAGATGCAGAAAATAATATTCAGTCCTTTGAGGAAAAGCCTGAGAAACCGAAATCTAATTTAGCTGTACCACCTTGTTATCTTTATAAACAAGAAACGTTACCGCTCATTCATGATTATTTACTAGAAGGTAATAATCCTGATGCACCGGGTAATTTTATCCCATGGCTCATAAAACATCGGCAAGTACAGGCATATAAATTTGATGGGAAGAGTTATGATATTGGAACCTTAGAAAGCTATGAAAAGATTAAGGAGGTATATGATAAGGAGAAATGATAAATGTACCAATCAATTCTCCTTTTTAAGTGAGAGCATAGAATTTATAATGGATTCTTAGGAACTCAGTTCATCCTACTGCTATTTTATAGTCTCCAACTGTTCCTTATTTAAATACATCTTCTTATCCGCATAATCAAATAACTCTTCTTCAGTTTGGCCGTGAATCGGGTATATACTATAACCTATGCTCATTTGACAACGAATCATTTTCTCGTTTATATGGAGAGGATTCTGTAATTTATGTTGGATATCATGAATCATGTGAAAAAGATGTTCGATGTTCTGTACTAAAAGTAAGAACTCATCTCCTGATTTTCGGAATATCTGCTCATCATATCTATTTGCTATTCGTTTTAGGATGGAAGAACATTCTATTAATAGCTTATCGCCAGTAGAGTGACCATGTTTGTCATTGACTTGCTTAAAGTGGTTAATATCCATAAATAAAATGGCGAATGGTTTTTGGGTTTCATAAAAACTATGAATGTGCTCTTGTAAACAATATTTGAATTTACGATAATTGGCAAGTTGTGTTAATTCATCTGTAAAAGCCATTTTGAGTAGTTCTTCATATGTAAAGTCATATATCTTATACATAAAAATCTCTCCTTATCCTCAGTGGTTCTAAGAACGGGACTAAATACCTAATAAAGGCGCAAGGTAAATAAAAAAGCTCAACCTAAACAACAATACATCACAAAACTATACAAAATCTCTACAATGATTATTGTGGATATTTAAATCAAAAAGTTATGAAAAGATTCAAAATAAATATGAAAAAGAGAAATGATAGGCTAAACAATCATTTCTCCTTTTGAAATTAAACAACGGTACCCATCTCATCCACCATATATCGAGGTATTGGATTGTTTAATTAATTCTCTTCCTTCTCACCACTACAAAAATTAAAATAGCTATCGTAGCTAGTAAAAGCAAAAATCCTACTCCCCATATCACCCATTCATTATTGGCAGTGACCTCTTCTTGGATATCATTAGTTTCTTGTACTGATTCCAACTGTAAGCTATTCGTATAGAAAGAGCTAGGTCCTGTTTGTACTGCAATGGAAGCTGGAGTAGATGTATTGAACAAGAAATTCATAAATTCAGAAGTGACATAATTCTGGGATTCTTTCAAATAATCAAATACTACCATCATATAATCTTCATTCCAAGGGTTAGTTTGTATAAAACTATAATAATCTACTTCGCTATCTATAAATCCATGTTCTCCTAATAGTGGCTTATATTCATCGTAACGTACGATTAAGTCATTTTCTACATCACGTAGAATTGCATGATCTTTAATCGATCCGATAAAAACGATATTTCCTTTTTTCATATGCTCTTCAGTTAAGTCAGAGGAAGAGAGTAATTGAATAGGAGGGATTTGATTATTTATCGTAAATATATTAAATAACTCTTGTATGTTTTGGTTAGATATACCTTCCTCTGGAACCGCAATAATTAAATTGTTATTTCCATCAGAGAATGGGAAAGGGAAGTGATTAAAATCCATTTCTCCATCTTCTTGATTAGCGGGTAATACGAGTTTACTGTCCTGATACACGTAAATCCAATTGTTTTGATCTGTCGCAATACAAGGGTTTTCTGTACGTAATCCGCTTGTTTCTAGTCGCATAGAAACAAGTCGATTTTCTTGCAGAGTATCTTTATCCAATGGGATCTTAACACTTATATTTCCGTCAGTATCTTCTTCTACTGCATGCATATCTACTGCATGGGGAACTTCGTTAATATATACAATAAATTCTACATTGGCAGATAGGGCAGATAAATCATCTTGACTAGCATTTTTGATTCGATCTGAACGCTTTAATAAAAGCTCTATCGACGGTTGACTTAATCTATTTTTGTCGATGGGTAAATAACTATAATATGTTTGTGTTTTTGCTTGTTGTCCATCTAACAAAGTATCTTCTAAACCAAAATCTTGAAAACTTATTTCATTAGTCGCCTGTCCATCAGGTAATACAGGTAATTCTATGATTTGAAGGGATTCACCAGATAGTTGTTCGATCAATGCTTGGTGAGTTAAAATTTTAATTTTATCTAAGATGGCATTTGCTTCTTGAGACGTTACTAGTAAAGCTCGTACATTCTTTTTGTTTTGAGTAAGTGTATGTTGAGAAATATCTAAAGTTCCTTCTTGCCAGTTCTCTTGATTAGTGTGAGCAAGTATTTCATTTGTCCAAGTCGTATCAAATTCGTCGATTGCACCTACGATTATTACATTACCTTTTAATGCCTTAACTTCATCTTCGTTCAAGACTTGAATACTATTTTCACTAGATAGAGCAGATAAATAGTTAGCTACCATATGGGCACTTTGTAACGTAGACGTTGTACTATTGCTTGGAATAATGATAGTTGTAACGTTCATGTCGGAACCGGTAAAGCCTTGTGGATAATCTGCCAAACTATATTCTTCAGCTGTTGCAGTTGCTAGCTGAATATAAGAACTTGGTTGTATCGTTATCCAATTTCCTGATGTATTTTGAGGAGTACAAACTCCGGCTACCACATATCCAGAAAAATTAGCTGTTATGGTATGAATACCAATATCTAGAGCTGAGTTTTTTAAATCAACTCGAATTTTTTCGGCAGAATCATTAGTTAACGAGACTGTTCTTACTGGTATACCATCGATTTCAATCGTAAGGGAAGATGGCTCAATTAATAGAGAAGACTTAGTAATACTGAATTCAACAAAATATTCTCCGTCTGAAATATCAGAAGTAATCTCATAATAAAAATTAGCTTCTGCAGTAGGTCCATACATTTCAATTGGTGTTGTCGTTAAGGGTTGTTTGTTAGTATTCGTAGTTTCGATGGTGATTTCTTCTAACTCGATTGTTTCTGCTGATAAAATAAAGCTAGGTAAAGCAAATATGATAAATATGAATGAGATAAAATAGAGATGGATTCTTTTCAAGACACTTTGTCTCCTTTTTCTTTTACTGAAAAACGCTCCGTTTTGTACCACACATTTTCTTCTTTTTTAATCATTCTTTTCGTTTCTAGAATCAATGCATAAATGACTAAAGCTATCCACATTTGGGAATAAGTAAAATACATGAGCACTACGTATAACATATTTTTTATCGTTAATTGGTTCTTCTCAATACTTAGAGTAATCATAATCTCCGTTAAGAACAGTAAGAATGCCATAGCCCACAATATTAAGGCGACATTACCAATTGATAAATTTAAATCATAAAATAAATTAACAATAAAGAGAATGTTAGATAATATGACACCGAAGAAAAAGAGAAAGTAAGTAAAAAAGAAATAAATGATATCGAACATCATTTTCTTACTTCTTAGACTAAACATTCTTCCTAGAAATTTAAGTACCACATATTGATTACCGCGGGCCCATCTCGTTCGTTGTCTCCACCATACATGTAAAGTCTCCGGTTCTTGCTCCCATGTAATAGCAGCAGGGAAGAAGCGGATATGATATCCGAGGCTATATACACGAATCGTTAATTCTGTATCTTCCGTTAAAGCGGAGGTATCCCAACCACCGAGCTTTTCCATAATCTTTCTTCTAATAGCGAAGTTAGTGCCGGGAATGGTAGTAATTCGAAACCAACGAAATCTCCCGGCTTGGGCCATCCATTGGAAAGTAATAGTCTCGATATTAATAAATTTTGTTAACCATGTTCTTGCTGCATTGATGACCCTAAATTTACCTACAATTGCTCCAGCCTTTTGATCATTGACTAAGCCCATCACTAAATGCCAGACAGCTTTTCGTTCAGGAGTGTTATCCGCATCATAAACGGCAATAACTTCACCATTCGATTGTTTTAAAGCATAGTTTAAAGCACTGGATTTACCTTTACCTTTATATACTCCTTTAGTTTCGATAACACGAATAAAAGGATAGTTCGCAGCAAATTCATCGCCAATTTCTTTCGTACGGTCACTACAGTTATCACAAATTAAAATGATTTGTAATTTGTCTTTTGGATAATGTAATCTAGCCATCGCTTTCAATGTTTGTCTAATGACAACTTCTTCATTGTGTGCAGGGATAAACACATTGACAGTAGGTAAATCAATTTTTGCCATTTCTCGTTCCCATGAGGGGATTACTTTGTCGAAGTTTCTGAAATGTCGATATCCACCTTGTGCTAAAAACATATGGTATAAGAGCATAATCCAAATTACGATGAGTGAGGTATAAAATAGATAATTAGCCATCATAGTCTCTCCTTAAATAGCCGTTTCCGATAATGAAATCGCATGGTAAAGATATAGAGAGTGAATAACAGTACAAATAAAGTAGTAAGTATTACGACTCCCCAAAGCACGACTTCAAACGAGTTATTCTTCCAAGTATTTTTCCATTGAATTTGCCAAGGTATATTTTCGATTACTTGGATTTGACCATCACCAGGTAATGAAATTTGAACAAATTCAGTTTCTACGTGTTGTTTAGTTTGATTTAATTCTATCCATTGTAAATTCGGAATCTGTTCTAATAGATGGACTAATTCCTCTAAATACTCTAATCCTAAATATGGGTGATAAAATCCTCCGATGACTGCTCCAGGCACACTAGTTACATCTTGAATAGCGTTCTCTATGTCCTCGATTGGGTTCGAAGATTCTAAATCTACAAAACCAATTGTTTCAGGGTATAACGTCATTCCATCCAAAATGGAAGGCTGACTTATGAACAAGGGACTTATCATAACACGCCAATCTTGGTCTGATACTTGTAGCTGTCCAAATAACGCAGAAAAGTATTCGGAAGTAATTTTATAACCGTTAGAGCTCATCGTATAATGTGGAGCTTCAAAAGCAACCGGCGGGAATCCCCATTTGGTAAGCGAGTGTATAGAATTTGTTAATTTCAATTGTGTATATTCTGTTTCTACTTGTTTTAATGAATGAATATAAGTTTCATATTCTTGAAGGTTAGCGAATTCACTAGGTTGTTTAATCTCTTCTACTGGATCGTATTGATTTAAAGTTGTAATTGGCTGGTTAGCAACCGAATCCCAAAACTCAAAACCTTCCCCTGTTTCAGAGTAGCGGTACGTGTGTGTATATCCATGGGAAATAATATAAGCGCCATTATTTACAAGATGCTCAAGCACCTTCTTCAATTCTGGTGTATCCTCTATAGTAATTTCTTCGCCTGTTTCCGGATTCAAGTAGACTGGAATGACTGCAAGATATACAGGAATGCCTTTTTCAATTAAAAACATGCCTGTTTCTAACACTAAATCTGGATCGGCTACTGGTGAGATATCCTCCAATCGTAAATAAGCAGGATGAAAAGCTGGTGTAGGTAAGTCGAAAATTTGATATAAACTTCGCGTAACACTAAACTTCACTTCTGTTCGCACGCTATCTAAGTTAATAAAGCTTGTCCTACCATCCTTAATAATGATTGGAACTTGTATATCTAAACTTTCCCCGTATGCAATGACCTCTGCCTCGTTAGGAATGTCTATGTTTAAGACAGTAACTGGAAAGTCTAAGTATTTTTCTTCTATTTTGTGGACCTTATTTTCACTTAAAAAAGACCATTGTTCATATTGAGGTAAATCAGTTGCTCCCGGACCAATACCAAGAACGAATCCCGTGAATGTACGGAGGTTTTGGATTTTTTGGATATCAGCCTGTTGAGATAATTGATGCACAGAGTAATAGATAACAATGTCTTGATGATCTAAATGCCCCAATTCGAATTGTTTCAATTCTATTACCTCTACCTCTTCAAACAATCCGCTTAATATACTATCTAGAAAATGAACATTTGCTGCGGTCTCCTGATCTAATCCGTAATAAATAAGGCTAACTTTTCTTTCGTCTCGCTGGTCTGAAAAATTTGATTCGAGACTTAGAATAGTTGTCGGTTGTAGAAAAAAGATGATGATAACGAGTAACCAAAGATGCTTTCTATAAATCATAAAAAACAGTCTCTCTTTCTACACTTTGAATAAAATCTAAGTAATCGATGTTTTTCATCTCGCTATTATATTCTTCATAACTTATATGGAATTCTAATGTTACCTTTTTACCATTTAGTAAGGTGTGTGTTTGAAGACTATTAGCTAGCTTTTCTGCAACAATTTCCACTTTATCTTCACTCGTTTCAATTAATAAGAAGGCGAATTTGTTATCTGTATATCTGAACTTTTTATCGGAAAAACGAAGAATATTACTCGACTTCTCTCCAATCGTTCGAAGCAGATGTTCCATTTCTTTATGACCATATGCTTTAAGAAATTCTTTATAGTAATCTAACTCTAAAAATAATATAGAAAAAAGCCCATTATGTCGGTTGATACGTTTCATCTCAGTCTGTACTTCCATTTCCAACCTTTTTGCATTATCAAAAAAAGTATCAGGGTCAATAGCAACGAACTGTTCCACTTCTTGTTTTAACTGATTTCTTTCAAGTATGATTTTTGTTATTTGTTGTTGAATGGTTCCACCTAGTAGATTTGTAATAAGTAATCCAATCCCATAAATAACAAAGTTTTGCATTGATATAAAACTAGTTGACAGCAAGGTTGTGTTTGTTGATTGTAAAGTTAGATATAAGAGTGCAGAACCAATGACAAATAGAAAAAGTAAACTAATAATCAAACTAGGTAAAATACCAAACATTATTGAAATACTAGAAATAATAACAAACATAATAAATAATAATTTTCCAACCTCATCATGTGACCATAGAGAGGAAAACATGAAGAGATAAATAAGGATGAATAATAACATTTTAGATAGGAAAACTTTATCTTCACTTATTAATTCCTTCATCTAGTGCCTTCCTCTCAGCAAGTAATGGTAATAAATTATCGAAAGCGTGTGTATCCAAACTAATTACGTCTATATAGCCTCCATAGTATTCATCGTACGAATCTGAGATTTGTAAACCTTTCATACTCTCCATGAGGGTATGTACCAAATCATACTCTTCCACTTCTAAACACATCAGAATAGCTAAAGCATAAACCGAAGCACCTTCATAGTCCACGGTAGGCTTTTTATGATCAGCAGAAAATCTCCCGAACAAGATATTGTCGTACTTTTCTAAAGTTTCTTCTGTAAAACGTACTAGAGATGAGACATCTCCATCCCATAATGCTCGATAATAACCAACATAATATTGATCAATTAAATTAACTTCTGTAGCAAATTCATACTCGTCGTTATCCGGATAATAAGTTAATGGGAAGAAACCATGTTCAGATATCGGCGCCTGAATTAATATCTCGCGATTTTTTAGATATTGTTCTTCTGTAATTAATTTTTCTTCGTGTAAAAATCGAATTGCTTCTGGATCTAAATAGCTTAATGTTAAAAAGTCGCCTTGATATTTCGTTTCAATATCTACATGATTAATAAAATTATCATTAACCATGTTATACTGAGAGACATCTTTCGCGATTGACATAGCTAGCTTGTGATATTTGGAATCCCCCCAAGTTTCAGATGCTTTTATTAAGGACGATATAATCCTTAAATCATCTATTAGAGCGTTAGAACTAGCCTTTTCTGTATTAATTAATCTCCAACTAATTAAATAATTATCTTCCATAAAGTAATCTTGTAGTAGATTAGCTTGAAGATCAAACTCAGCTTTATCTTTCTTTTCTACTAAATATGTCATCCATAAACCAATGGATTCAGATAAATAGACGTGGGATTCCTCTAGCAAATCGTTTTTTATTAGTCCATTTTCTTCGGTTAGGTGATTTTTAATAAAGTGTTCCGCCATTAATTCGCCTTTCTTTACAGGTGAATTGGTCTTTGATTTTAAGATGATGGCAAAGATAATGCTTAAAATAATTATAAAAGCTACAAAAATGAATAATTTCTTTTTCAAGTTATCAACTCCATGATTGTCTGATAAGTCTAATGAAGGGTGATATTCTTACCAGGAATTATTACATCTAGTTATTAGGTGTTTGCTAACTCAACCTTTTGTATATACATTCTTTTATCTGCGTATTCTACTGGTAAGACAAAGTAACCCGGACGAAACGCCCTGTCAAGCTAATAATGTCTATACCATTTGCCTTATTTTTCATTTGATTAACTTATTTATTATAAACTAAATACCTATACAAAAACTATACAATACAAAAATCACCTGTCCATCTAACTAAATATAATCGTGACATAAAAGGTTAGTTCCGAATAGGGGAGAAAGGATACAAAAAACCTTATATAATATAGAAATAAGCATTGAATGGCTTGAACTATTATAAGCAACCATAACAAAATGAGTATAGGTCTCATTTTAAAATGTGATAGAAGTAGAGAAGGAGAGATGTATTTTTGAAAAGTATCCATATGAAAGAACACTTTGAGAAGATATATAGACAGCGAGAGGAAAAGGAAGAAGAGCTTGGTAAATATTCAGGCCAAGAATGGGGGCGTCCTAAAGAAAATAAGTGGTCATGGGGTGAAACATATTACCACCTATATTTATTTAATGATGAAATGGTTTCGTCGATTAAGTAAGATTTATGTACTTATCACCAAGCCAGTTGCTGCGTTACAGAGGAACAAGACATATTTGACCGGAAGTGCAAATGTTTACGAAGCATATCAAGATAAAAATAAAAAGCCAATGAAAGCTCCGTTTATGTTGGCAGAATTGGATAAAGAAACGAAACTATTAAAATTGATAGTTGAAAATATCGATGATGATATAGCAGGTCATATCCGTTTTGTTGATCCGTTAGCGAATCACCCTAATTTAATTCAAAGTATCGATCTACTAGGAATACATGAACAACATCATTTTTTGTTATGTAATAAGTATTATCAATTGAGTTCCTAAGTTTTGTGATGAGTTATAACTGTCCTACGAAAAATCTAACACCCCCTTATCCACTGCAAAATGCTCTCTTTTTCCCCAGTCTCTCGATCATTATCATTGTATAAAATTCCTCCCGAATTGCTCGATCATTCGATAAATAAGCTGGATTTTTCCTGCTGGTTTTTATCCTTTCCCATTTGAAACCTTCCAAAAAAAACAATAGAAACCTGAAGATAAGTAAAAGCTTGTATTTTAAATTAAAAACCCTCGATAATTTCAGTAATCAAAATCGTCTCTATCCCTTTCCTTGTAAGGGTTTACACGTTATTTTTGTATAGAATTTGTAGAGGTCTGTATAGTAATGTACCCCATAGCGTTCTTGTCAAAGAATAGACCGTCATCCAAAAGTAGACAGCTAGATTTTTTCAGGCATTATGATGAAAATTCGTTGTCTTTTTCTTTGGGGAACTAAAATAATTAAGGGAGGAATACGAGAGAGTGAGAAAATTTAGTATTATGACATTTATTTTTGTCATACTTCTCCATACTATCTCTGCTAGTATGGGATTACACGTTACGGCTATTGATACAGTCGAAAAAAACAACATCGAATTAGACGTAACATTGTCGGATGAAGAAGGCAACCTTTTCGACGTAGAAGGTAATCCTGATAGCCCAATCCATAAAGATTCAGGTGTTCAGATTATTTATGATTGGCAGATAGCTGGAGAGACTACTGAAGAGGAATCGACGTATGTAAAAGTATTGTCATCGCCATTGTTGATTCAAGAAGAACAGCAAGGCGCACTCTTCAGTAATGGGGGGAAAGAAGTCGGAACATTTCATGTTGGGGTAGATGGTAGCGTAACTCTTCGCTTTGTAGCTGGAGAGCAAGCGAGAGGGCAGCTATCAATAGAAGCAGCTTTTGATGAAGAAGTAGTAGGGGACCAGAGTTCTGTAAGCATTCCGTTTGATTTAATTGAAGGAATAAAGGTTATCCCAGTCTATTTCTTACAAGAAGAAAACGTAGAAGCTAATGTTAAACAAGAGGTAAATGGAGAAACGGATGAAAAAATAGATTCAGAGAACGTTGCCAAGGTGTCTTTGGAAGGTGAACCCAAAAATCTTCCTCAAAACGAGGAGGTAGTACAAGAGTTAGAAGCCTCTAGTCAAAAAATAATAACTCAAGCAGCAGAGATTGAGGAAAATCTTATTACTAAGGTAGAGTTATCACAACGATTTGAGGATGGAGAATCAGATTCTAAACTATTGGAGCCGGGCGAACCAATCGAACTACCTAGACCATATAATCAGTTTAAAGTGGATATTAAATATTCATTTGCACTTCCAAATGGACATTCCTATGGGGCTGGTTCTACGTATACGATTGAGGTTCCAGAATTTTTCAAAGTACTACCAAATCCGGAGGAACAAGAATTACGAAGACCAGATGGTACCTTGTTTGGTACGTATATCGTAACGGGAAATCGGGAAATCGTCATAACATTTAATGAGGAAATTGAAAAAAATTCCGACATTAGTGGATATATTGAGTTATGGTCAGAATTTAACGAGAACTATAATGGGACAGCAGAAAATGTTATTACATTTCCTATTTCAGGTGAACAGACGGTTGAATACCCAGTGAAGTTCGTACCGAATGCTTCCGCTATAGATAAAAAAGGGGTACCAGCTGATCGGGCGTATAATACAACACGAATTCAATGGACAGTTGATATTAATAAAAATTTACAGTCTATTGAAAATGCAGTTTTGCTAGATGATTTAACAGTAGGCGACCATTCGATTATACCTGAAAGTTTGAAAGTGTATGAATTAACGATGAATGCCGATGGAAGTATAGCTGAACAGTCAGAGGAATTGTCAGGTTACGAATTCGAGGATGATTTTTCTATCCTATTTGGAGACATTAATTCTGCCTACCGTATTGTGTATGAAACTGAAATTCATGATACCGAAGGAGAAACATACAAAAATAAGGCAATGTTAACAGGTGATGATTATGGACCAGTCTCTTCCGAACCCACTGTTTCAGTTAAACGTGGTTCTCCATTAGAAAAATCAGCTGGAGACTATGATTCTAAGAGCCAAACGATTACGTGGGAAGTAAAATACAACTATGATGAAAAGGTAATAGAGGCTGGAAGAGCTAAACTAACAGATACATTTGGTGACAATCAATTGCTAGTTTTTGATCGTTTACCAAAAGAAGGATTTATCGTAGAACAGGTAGAGATTAATCCAGAGACTGGTAATGAGATAAGTAGTACAGAAGTAGATAACTTTGATGTTATTGAAACAGAGAATGGCTTCGAACTCTCTTTTAACGAGCAAATCGAACATGCCTACAAGATTACCTATCAAACAACGGCTGATGAGCGGGTAGAAGAGGGAGCAACAATCTCTAATCGAATCGAAGATGAATTCGGTAATAATAAAACAAGCTCACAGTGGATTAATCAAGGAGTTTTTCGTAAATCGTTTAATAACGATATGAATTATGACAAAAAATCCGCTAGCTGGACAATGCGATTAAACTCAGATGAAAAGACGATGGACGGTGTAGAGATTCTCGACACCCTTCCGAAAGGATTTACGCCACGAGATGTAGTGGTTCGTCATGGTAATGAAGATTGGACGAATGGGACAGAATTTACAACTACGTTTAGTAATAATGAATTAACGATAGAGTTTCATCAAGAGATAACAAAAGAAGTTGTCATTACTTATCATACGGACATCAATTTTGATGAAACAGAACCTGCTGCAAATGGTAGCTTTACTAACCATGCGAGGCTCACATGGATTGTAAATGGGCAAAACGGTTCTGGAACGAAAGTGGGAACAGCAACCTTCGCCCCAGATACGTATACGCAAAATAATGGTTTTAAGCATGGTGAGTATAACCTAGCTAATAAAATTATTACATGGAGCATTGGGGTTAATTACAATAAAGCAACATTGGGAGATATTGAGGTTGAAGACATTATTCTAGGGAATCAAGCATTTGATATCGAATCCGTACAAGTACATCATATGGAGTTAACAGGTAGTAGCGATGGTTATCAGCGTGGCGATCAGCTTTCGCTAGAAGATGGAGAATATGAGATAGAGGAAATCACTAGCGATGATGGTGAAGCAGGTTTTCGTGTTTTAATCCCAGATGTGACAACACCTTATCTCATAACGTATGAAACGGACTTGAATAATAAGCTAATTGAAGATATGTATGAGAATACGGCAATCGTAAAGACCGAGCATGCGGATGAGATAGAGCTAACTCATACTGTTGAACCAACACATGGTGGAGAATATACGAATAAAAATGCAAGTCAGGATAACGCAAACCCAAGGATTGTTCACTGGGGTATTAATATCAACCGAACACAATCAACGGTATCGAATGTGACGATTACGGATACACCGAGTGAAAATCAAACGTTTTTAAAAGATACATTCCAATTGTTTGCGACAGAGGTTTCTCCTAACTCCATTGAAAAAGGAGAGCTATTGGAAGAAGGCGAGGATTATACTCTCGAGTTTATAGAGGATGAAGATGGGGTCGAAACCTTTATCCTAGAATTTACCGACGAGCAAATTAGTCGCGCCTATATACTGAATTACGATACGTACATTTTATATAAAGGCGATAGTCATGTAAGAAACAATGCGACCTTTAATGGTGACGAAACAGAAGGTATAGATACAGATACTAGCATGACGCAATATGTAGAGCTTGCAGGTGTCGGTGGGGGTATCGATGGTGAAGTTGGAAGCTTACAAGTGCTGAAAGTCGATGCTGCAAGTCAGGAGCCATTAGCTGGTGCAGAGTTTACGTTATATGATGAGTCTGGAGAAACGGCTTTACGTACGTATACAACTGGAGAAGACGGCATCGTCACGTTTAAGAATTTACTGTATGGAAACTATTTATTAAAAGAAACAGGAGTTCCAGAAGGATATGTTACTGGAATAGAGAATGTAATGGCTGTGGAGGTTAACGACGATCCTACAGAATATACGATTGAAAATAAGAAAATCATCCATGCGATTGAGTTAACAAAAGTTGATGGAAGTACAGGCGATCCTCTTGAAGGTGTTGTATTTGAACTACAACATAGAAATGAGGAAGGCGAATACAACACGATAGAGGAATTAACAACTAATAATCAGGGTAAAATTTATCGAGATGAGCTAGAGCCTGGAGACTATCGATTTGTTGAGCAGGAACCACTTGATGGATACCAGAAAGGCTCAGAGCCGATAACATTTACTATCGATGAAAAGCAAACAGAAATAAAGCAAGTAACAGCTACAAATTGGAAGCTAGGTTCCGTAGAACTGACGAAATTCAATCAAGCTAATCATAGCGAAGTTTTAGCGGGTGCTGAATTTGATTTACTAACAGAAGATGGTGACATCGTTCGGAGCGGCCTAGAAACAGATGAAGATGGGAAACTTTTCGTTGGTAATCTTCATCCTGGTAGCTATCAATTTATTGAGAAAGTAGCACCGACATATTTTGAATTGGATGATACACCGATTCCATTTGAAATAGAAGCGGGTGAAGCTGCTACTCAGTTAGTTGAGGTTGAGGCTACAAATGAATTAATAAGAGGCGAAGTTTTATTAACGAAAGTGGATGGAGATGATTCCACTAGATTAGAAGGCGCAACATTCCAGCTCCTTGATGAAGCAGGCGAAATAATTGCAGACAATTTAGTGACAAATGACACTGGTGAAATTCACGTAACAGACTTGAAGCCAGGAAATTATTCATTTGTGGAAATCTCAGCTCCTGAGCACTATCAAACGAATAATCAACCAGTTGAATTTACAATCGATAGAATAGCAACTTTAGAGGATATACAGCCGACACCTGTTAGAGTAGAGAATACGTTAATTCCTGGTTCGGTAGAGCTATTGAAAGTGGACATAGATAATGGGAATGCTCCACTTGAAGGAGTAGTTTTTGAATTACAGAATCAAGAAGGCGATGTACTCCAATCGGGCTTAACTACTGATGAAGAAGGTAAAATTGAGCTTGAATTACGACCAGGTAATTATCAGTTAGTGGAAACAGAGGCTGCTTTCGGTTATGACTTAAATCCGACTCCAATCGAATTTACGATCGATAAAAGCCAAGTAGAAACATTAACGATTACAGCAGAAAATGAATTATCGACAGAGTCTGTGGAACTAATTAAAGTCGATATAGACAATAATAATGCTCCACTTGAAGGTGTCACGTTTGAACTTCAAGATCAAGATGGAAATGTGCTTCAATCAGATTTAACAACAGATGAAGAAGGAAAAATTGTTGTTTCTGATTTGAAACCAGGCAACTACCAATTTGTGGAGACAGAAGCCGCGTTTGGTTATGACTTAGATACGACGCCGATTCTATTCACGATTGAAATCGGTCAAGTAGGAACAGTCATTCAGCAAGTTGGGAATGAACTTTCTACAGGATCTGTAGAATTGATAAAAGTAGATCGTGATCAGCAAGAGATTCGATTAGAGGGAGCTGTCTTTGATTTACTTGACGAAGAAGGGGAAATCCTTCAAGCAGGTCTTGAAACAGACGAAGATGGTAGATTGGTAATAGGTGATTTAAAACCAGGAAACTATTATTTTGTCGAGACCCAAGCTCCAGATTTTTATCAGCTAGATGAGACACGAATTCCGTTTGCGATTGAAAAAGGACAAGAGACAATCCATACAGTACAGGCAATGAATGAGTTAATTGCAGGGTCTGTGGAACTGCTGAAAATGGATATAGATAACAATCATACACCACTTTCCGACGCAGTTTTTGAATTGCAAGATGGAGAAGGTAACGTGATTCAAAGTGAGTTAGTTACCGATGAAGAAGGTAAAATTAACGTGTCTGAGTTAAAGCCGGGCAACTATCAATTTATCGAAGTGGTAGCACCATTTGGCTATGATTTAGATGCTACACCAATACCTTTTACGATTGAACGAGCAAGAACTACTTCAGATGTCTATACGGTTGAAGTAGAAGCGGAGAATGAATTATCTACAGGGTCTGTTGAATTAGTGAAAGTAGACATAGATAATGAACGCGCACCACTTGAAGGTGTTACGTTTGAGCTACAAGATCGTTCAGGTAACGTACTTCAGGCAGGCTTGACAACTGATGCAGATGGGCGAATTGTCGTTTCTAATCTGAAACCTGGTAATTATCAATTTGTTGAGACAGAAGCCGCGTTTGGTTACGATTTAGATACTACACCAGTTACATTTACGATTGAAAAAGGGCAGGCAGAAATTTTAACCCTATCGGTAGAAAATGAATTATCTACTGGATCCGTAGAACTGATTAAAGTAGATGTAGACAATGACAATGCTCCACTTGAGAGTGTTACATTTGAGCTTCAAGATGAAGATGGGAACGTGCTTCAAGCAGGTTTGACTACTGATGAAGAAGGTCGAATTGTTGTTTCTGACTTAAAACCAGGCAACTATCAATTTGTGGAGACAGAGGCAGCGTTTGGTTATGACTTAGATCCAACACCAATCGAATTTACCATTGAGATTGGTCAAGTAGAAACTGTCATTAAACAAGTTGGAAATGAACTATCTACTGGATCTGTTGAACTTAGAAAAGTAGATAGAGACCAACAAGATATTCCATTAGAAGGAGCCGTCTTTAACTTGCTAGATGCTGACGGGGAAGTCCTCCAAGCAGATTTAGTAACAGACGAAAATGGTAGATTAGTAGTGGATGGCTTAAAGCCAGGTAGCTATTATTTTGTCGAAACACAAGCTCCGGAATATTATCAGTTAGATGCAACACCGATTGCCTTTACAATTGAAAAAGGTCAAGAAATGATTTTCACCGTAAGAGCTATGAATGAACTAATTACAGGCTCAGTAGAATTGGTGAAGGTTGACAGTGATAATGAACGTGCACCACTTGCAGATGTTATGTTTGAGCTTCAAGATGGAGACGGGAACGTGCTTCAAGCAGGTTTGACTACTGATGAAGAAGGTCGAATTGTTGTTTCTGACTTAAAACCAGGCAACTATCAATTTGTAGAGACAGAAGCAGCATTTGGTTACGATTTAGACGCTACGCCAATAGGATTTGCCATCGAACGCTCGAAAACAGAAGCGGACATGACCACAGTTGTGCTAGAAGTTGAAAATGAATTATCAACAGGATCCGTAGAACTGATTAAAGTAGATGTAGACAATGACAATGCTCCACTTGAAGGTGTTACATTTGAGCTTCAAGATCTGGACGGTAATGTACTTCAATCGGATTTAATTACAGATGAAGAAGGCCGAATTGTTGTTTCTGATTTGAAGCCAGGTAATTATCAATTCGTTGAAACAGAAGCAGCATTTGGTTATGACTTAGATACAACACCAATCGAATTTACCATTGAGATTGGACAAGTAGAAACGGTCATTAAGCAGGTTGGGAATGAATTATCTACTGGATCTGTTGAACTAAGAAAAGTAGATAGAGACCAACAAGATATTCCATTAGAAGGAGCCGTCTTTAATTTACTAGATGCTGACGGAGAAATCCTCCAAGCAGATTTAGTTACAGACGAAAATGGTAGATTAGTAGTCGAAGGCTTAAAGCCAGGTAGCTATTATTTTGTCGAAACACAAGCTCCAGAATATTATCAGTTAGATGCAACACCGATTGCCTTTACAATTGAAAAAGGCCAAGAAATGATTTTCACCGTAACAGCTATGAATGAATTAATTAGAGGATCCGTAGAATTGGTGAAAGTTGACAGTGATAATCATGAGCTTGTGCTTGAAGGTGCAGAGTTTGAGCTCCGTGATGATGAAGGAAATGTAGTATTGACTGGATTGACTACGGATCGTGCAGGCATGTTGATTGTAGATGACTTGAAGCCTGGTACGTATCAGTTCGTGGAAACGGGCGCACCAGAAGGATATCAGTTAGATGATACGCCAATTTTCTTTGAAATTGTAAAAGGACAAGCGGACGCTATCCAGTTAACAGCAGAGAATCAATTGCTAGAGGAAACAGTGGAACAAGAGGAACCGACTGAGGAACAGCAAGAAACTAGCAGTGGACATCAACCAACACAACCAGTAAATGCATCGAAACAAGAAGATACAGGTACATTACCTAACACAGCAACAAGTATATTTAACTATTTAGTGGCGGGTATTGCGATATTACTTGTTGGAATCTTCTTATATCGACGAAAACTTAACTAATAAATAGACGGCTATTCTCTCGATTTGAGAGGATAGTCTCTTCTTTTATTATTGTAGTGAATTCGTTTTTTAATTAGAAGCGACGCATACATTTTTATGAGTAGATGTACCACGGTTCTACCTTAACTGAAAATTATTGGAAATAAAAAACGCATAAAGTATGAATAATGGATGAAATCCCCTGTGATTAAAGGTATAATGGAATATATAAATAATAGATATATAGTCAAGGGGAAATTCTTATCTACTACTTTTATTAATAATTTCAGGAAAGGAACATGGGGATGTCTTTGAAAGCTATACTGATTGATGATGAGAAGCTAGCGTTAGATTTTTTAGAGCATCAAATTAATCGAATTTCTTCAATTGAAGTTGTTGGTAAGTTCAGTAATCCGTGGAAAGCATTCGACTACATAGATGAGAAAAACGTAGAGGTTGTTTTTTTGGATATTCACATTCCAGAAATAAATGGAATCGAATTAGCAGAAAAGATATTAGAAAGGAATCCACGATTACATATTGTCTTTGTTACAGGACATGATGATTATGCTATTCAAGCGTTTGAACTGAATGCGCTAGATTATGTAATGAAGCCAGTGTCAGCTAAAAGGTTATCCAACACAATAGAGAGGATTACTGAGAAAGTTGCGTATGATACTCTCAGCCAGAAAAAACCGCTAGCGAAACAACTAAAAATGACTTTATTTCAAAGAGTAGCTATCCTCGATTCAAATAATCAATTAAGAAGTCCAAACTGGCGAACATCTAAGGTTGAACAATTATTCTATTACTTATTACATCGGCGCGGACAAGTTGTTGATAAAACGGAATTAATTGAACTGTTGTGGCCAGATTTCGATCTTAAAAAAGCTTTTTCTCAATTATATACCTCCATTTATCATATTAGAAAAACAATAGAGGACTATGATGGGCATTTTCTCCTATCAAATACTTCAATAGGTTATATGCTTACGCTAGAAGATGTATCCCTAGATGTTGAAGAGTTTGAGAATATCGTACGGAAAGATCAAGCTATTTCAAAAGATACTATTGAAGAATTTGAGTATGCGATTAGCCTATATAAAGGCGACTATTTGCAAGGCTATGATTACTTTTGGATAGAAAGTGAAAGACAACGTTTAGAACAGCTATGGATGAGAACGGTCTATTGGATACTAAATTATTACTACACGCAAAAACAATCTGATAAAATAATTGAGCTAGCGACAGAGATTATTCAACGGTTCCCATTAGAAGAGAAAGCGTATTTATTTTTAATGAAGGCCTATGCTAGAAGAAATCAAAAAGTGATGGTTGAACAAACCTATGCACAGATCACGGAACTGTTGCAAAAAGAATTGCAAGAGGAGCCACAACCAGAGATTACGTGTTGGTATGAAGACTGGAAGAAGAAAAATAAGGAATGGTCGACATAATGACCATTCCTTTTACATTTCTGATAGAATCGGATATTACGATGGCGGAATCTGATGTTCGGTGTTGGGAATCAGATGTTACGGGTGCAGAATCTGAT
Organism: Gracilibacillus halotolerans; assembly: GCF_014206945.1. Classification (GTDB taxonomy): domain Bacteria; phylum Bacillota; class Bacilli; order Bacillales; family Amphibacillaceae; genus Gracilibacillus; species Gracilibacillus halotolerans. Next base: position 91,777 of record NZ_JACHON010000005.1, on the reverse strand, counting down.
GTTCGGCACTGTGAATCTGATGTTAAGTATGAAAATCCAATGTTGAGCGCTGTTATCCAATGTTTAATCAGAAAATCGAATGTTGCATTCTATTGTTGAACCTTTGAGAGTGGATAGGTTGCTTTTTTAATCGGGATTTGAAAAGAAACAGTGGTTCCTTCCCCTAATCTGCTTTGTACCGATAATCCATTACTATAAAGTTGTTTTAATCGACGATCAATATTTGGTAAACCAATTCCTTGTCGTTTGTTGGAAGAAGCTTCTCGTTTGAAAATATTCTCAACCTCTAGCTCCGTCATACCATTTCCATCGTCGATGATAGCAATTTCTATATCATTATTTTGCTGCTTTATTCGAATGCAAACCATTCCACCTTCTGTTTGCTGCATCACCCCATGTCTTATCGCATTTTCGACAAGTGGTTGTATAGAAAGGGGTGGTAAATAAAACTGATCATCGTAATCGATATCCCAATGTATATCCAGACGTTCGCCAAATCTAACCGATTCTATATGTAAATAAGAGCGAACAAGAGCTAGTTCTTGATCGAGAGGAATAACTGGATCCGCATTTCTAAAGTCAAAACTCAACCGTAAATAATTACTGAATTCCTCTAGTAAATCCTGCATTTTTGCTGGATCTTCTACGCCAAGAGCGGCGATGGAATTCAACGTATTATATAAGAAATGTGGCTGAATTTGAGATTGTAGCCAGGCACCTTCCATGCGTATACGTTCTTCAATAGATAATTTTAAATCGATTAATGCCCGAACTTTCGCTTTAAGCTCTTTTCCATCGACTGGTTTTTTTACGTAATCATTGGCACCTGACTGGAATCCAGCCAAAATATCAACCGAACGACTACGTGCAGTTAAGAGCAATACAGGGAGTTCAGAAATCGTATAATTTTTTCGTATAAGTTTAGTTAATTCATAACCGGAAATATGAGGCATCATCACATCTGAAATAACGAGATCGAATCGGTCCTTTTCAAGTAGTGAAAGAGCCTCAGTCGCATTGGTGACTGTTGTTATTTTATAGTTCTCCACTTCCAAAAGATGCAGAATCGCTTTTAAATTTATACTATCATCATCTACAACTAATATCTCCGGTTTAATGTTCCATGCCACGGTTTCTTCTTCTGTATTAGGTTTGCTTATATTTGGTGTAACATCCATTACTTTTTTAGATTCCTGTAGTACTGGATACGTCTCCCCAGCTTGTATCGAACTCTTTTTTGCTAGAGGCAGAGAAAATGTAAAACGACTACCTATTCCAATTCTGGACTGCACTTTAATTTTTCCACCGTGTAGTTCAACTAATTGTTTGCAAATGCTCAGACCTAAACCAAATCCCCCACTTGCTCTTACATCATTGGTGTGAGCTTGTTCGTAGGGATGAATAATTGTTTGCAAAACGTCTTCTTCAATTCCAACTCCTGTATCTTCTATATGAATGCACATTATGCCGTTTCGAGCTTCGGCGCGTACAGTGATGGTGCCTTCATCTGTATATTTGGCAGCATTGTGCAATAAATTGAATAAAATTTGCATCAATCTATTTTCGTCTGCATACACAGCTGGTAACGAATCTGGTAAGTCGATATTCAATTTGATAGGCTTACCATCCAGCATTAGTTTAATAATATCGGATATACCGTATGTTACAGATTGGATATTTACACTCGTTAGTTGTAACCGAATCCTATTTTCTTTTAGTCTGGATAGATCAAGTAAATCATCCAACATGAAAGACATATGGTTACTAATTTGAATGAGAATTTGTAATCGACTTCTATGCTCGTTACTAATTGGGTTTGACTTATCATCAAGAATCGATTGGGTCAAATTGTTTATCCCATACAAAGGATTCCTTAATTCATGAGATGTGTTAACGAGAAACGTATCTTTCCGCTTATCTTCAAGTAGCAATTTTTCAGCAAGTCGTTTTGTCTCGTCTGTTGCACGGAAGAAACGACGGAACCAAAAGGCAGCAAAAGCGAGTATTGCAAAAATTAGGTCAAATGGGTAATGAGTAATTTCAATAGAAAGTCGTCGTTGAATGAATGACCATAAAACATTCACCATCACACCTAAACAAGCAAGCAATAGAAAAATGACGTCTTCCTTTTCTAAAATTGCTTTACCTAGAATGTAAAGGGATAGAGTAATAGACAATATGAGCACAGTAGATAGTAATACAGGACTTGTATTTATGATGTATTGAAATGGTGATACTAGTACGAACAGAGCATAAAGTGCACAACCAATTGAAAAAATTTGCATTCGTCTTTTTCTAATATAGGTCGGAAATAGGCTGTTCATAACGTGCGGTAAAAAAGCTGCTACGCCTATATAAGAGAAGTACAGAATTTTTACTGACCATTCATGCTCAACCGTTAACCAAGAATATAATACTTTATCGTCTGTTACTAATACACTCACGATTGCACTGAGAATTAATAAAGAGAAAAAATACAAGACCTTCGATTTTGCGCCTAGGAAATATAAAATGATGGCGTAAATACTGTGAAATAATAGCACACCTGCAAGTAATAATTGTAATCCAATAATAAGGTTTGTTCGTTTCTCTACAGCTTTTTCCGTCCCGAATCGAACCGACCCTGTTATACCACCTTTTTTGTCATGACTTGAAACGTGTATCACCAAATCTATTTCATTACTAACTGGTGTAACAGTAGCAGAGTAGGGAACGTAGCGCGCATCATGTTCTTCTATATTTGTAGCAACTTGTCCCGAACTGGCAACCAGTTCACCATTCGCATAAATCGCAGAGGCGTTTCGAATTTCGTTGATACGCAGTTGAAAGTCACTGTCAATGTTAGAATCTAGTAGTATTTTTAATCGATATGTACCATAGCGAAATGTAGAATCACTATTGTCATCTGTAAAAGCATCCTGCCAAGATTTTTGTATAGCTAGATTTATTTTATCGTATGTATTTCCGTTGATTTCTTCGGGTGGTATAAGTGCAGAGGGATAAAACTCCCATTCACCATCTAATAGAAATGATTGTTTATCCGAGAAACTCATTCCTCGGAGGTCAAGAATTCCTTGTTGTGCTTCCGGATTTTCTTGATATTCAAATGTAGTTAGGAAATTCATCCATGTTAGCCGAATAGCTGTTACACTAATGAGAAAAATAAGAATGATTAATGTCCATTTCATGTTTTTAGATTGGAGTTTTTTCAATGTCATCAACCTTACATTTTATTTTTATATGAAATTATTAGTTGATGATTGTGAGAGTAGAAAGCAATTATAATTTCAATTATATACGTCTATTATATCGAATTTTAGAGTGTTTTTATTTATTATTTTGAGTAAATGTTTATGTTCTATGAAAACAACAGGATAGAAAAATGCATTTCAATCATCAATAAATTGTATTGTTTTTATCCAATCAAAAAAGTCTTGTTTGTTCAGTAAACTTTGACCTTGACAATTATTCTTCTGACACTCAGTAAAATAAATTAACTCAATGCCTCCAGCTACTTTTTTATTTTGAATGTATGCTACTTGATAACTAAAGCCACTACGTTCAAAACCTGTGTAATAAAAATTATATGTCTTTTCCTCGTATTTTTCTAAATCGTAGGGTTCACCTAACCTTCCTTGGAACCATCTTAAATGATTCTCAATATTATCCATTTTATTTTCTCTATTATAAGAAATAGTAAGATTAGCACCTGTTTGATCGGGATATTTGATACCGACATCTAGAAATTCAAAATAAGTTTTATTAATTGTATAACCAAACTTGTCAATTAGGCCTCCAGCAGGAAAATCCATCTTATATTTTCCGGTCTTTGATAAAAACGGATAATAACCTGGCTTAGTTTCTTCTACTGATTGTAAAAACTCTCTCGTAAACTCATCTTGAAATGCCCGTTCGTCAGGTAAATCCTTAGGATCCATTTCCGACGGTTTAACATCTTTCCCTATTTGGCAACCACTCAACATGGTAATCAGAAGCATCAATATAAGTGCAATTCCAGGTTTCATATTTTTAGCCTCCAAAAACTTCTCAATTACATACAACTCTTGAGTATAAATGGATATGTTAGGAAAATAAAGAGATAGAAGGAAGTTTGGCAGAAATGAATCTTATCACCCTATGAATATTGAAATATAGCTACCAAAAGTTCATTTTCCGTTTGGTATGTCGACAGGTCTCTTATCCTATTACAAGGAAGTTAGTACCATAATCTATAGAGTGAAAAGGTCTATTTTTCCAATTCCCCATTGTATTATTCGCTGTACATGCTACGATAATTAAGGATTTAATCAGGCAACGAAGGGTAGTGAAAGTACTTTGAGAAACCGTATGTTCTTATACACTTTTTGTTTATTATTGATTTTTTTAACCGCTTGCAATAAGGAAACAGAACAGCAAGCTGTAGAAACTGAGCAAGAAGAAAATGTAGTTGAAAATGAGCAACAAGACGAACAACAAGAGGAAGAAGAGAAGAATGAAGCGGAAGAAGAAATTTCTCCTTACATAACAATGGAAGGTATTATTACATTGCAAGAAGATTCTATAGATGTAGACGTTCAAACCAATCTACCAGAAGGAGTAGAGGTAAGGGTTGCAGCCTATTCCCATCCTTATGGTGGTTATATTGTTAGTCAATCAATCGAAAGTGAAAATGTAAAAGTTGGTGAAAATGGTGTGATTCAAGAATCGGTACCATTTGATCCTACCTTTTTTGAGTCCGATCAGAACGAGCCTGTTCAAATGCAGTTATTATTTCGACCAGAAAGCGTGACAGCACTTCATGAGAAAAGAGATGAAATAAGATCTACTTTCGGTGAGTATGGAGAACATTTGGAAGGTCCTTTTGTTATAGAAGAATTTATGGCATACCGAGATGAGCCACAATATCGAATACTAGCAGAGGACGTACAACCAGCTAGAGTTGGTCAGGAGTTCGTCATCCAAGAGAAAACGTATGGGGAACCTCCTACTGATCAAGGTGCAACAGATGTATGGATGGAAGCTGAAATAGCAGAAATCGATCATCGCTACGTTTATGTAGAAGGTAAAACAAACCTAATGGAAGGCTTACTATTATTCGGGAATATATATAGTGATGAGGAATCGTGGTTTGGTCAAAATACATTTTTATATTGTTCTGAAATCGAGAAAGATGGTACATTCATAATGCCAGTTGAATATACATCCTTAACAGATGAGGGGTACTTAGAGATCTATTCCATTGCTGGTGGGAATCATCGTCGGGGAAAACCTATTCTTGATACATATGGAGAAGAATTTGAAAATATTGCTGGGGATGTTGTGGAAAGACGCTATGAAGATCAGACAGAACAGATGATAAAATTAACAATTCCACTGAATCCTGAATATGAAGATACTCCAGAAAATGTAGATATTACTCGAGATGGGGATGAAGTAAAGCTTATTATGCCGGATGATATTTTATTTGAATTCGGTGAGAGTGAGCTAACAAGTGCTGGGAAGAGTTCTATTAAAGAGATAGCGGAATGGCTAGAAAGCAAAGAGTATAAAGGTATGATAAAAATATATGGACATACCGATAATGTTGGTGGAGATGAATTTAACCAGGGATTATCAGAGGATCGAGCGAATAATGTTTATAACTCACTGAGTTCTCATTTTTCAGACGAATCATTGTATGAATTTGAAATAGAAGGCTTTGGTAAACGTGAGCCAATTGCTACGAATGAAACGGATGAAGGAAGAGAACGAAACCGTCGGGTAGAGATATTAATTGAAGTAGAGGAATGATTAGAAGGGAGAAGCTGAAATAGTGGCTTCTCCTTTTTTAGACAGTATTAATTAAAAGTAGACGGAATTCGAGCATTTTGGCCCGTTGACTAGGAAAGAATCGAAAGATATAATGATTGCTAGTCACACCATTACTAACATACTAGTTATATAAGAATAAAAAATGTAAGCGTTTCACTTAATTGTAGGAGGTGATTTTTTGTAAGATGAATGACGCTTAGGTAAAAGATGTAAGCAGCTCATAATCAAATAAATAATTTGGAGGAAAAATTTTAATGTATAAAATACAAGTTGAGTTTAAAAAAGCTACTTTATTGTTTACCATAGTTCTTCTATTATTCTTACCTACATTTAATCATCCAATCATACTAGCAGACGAAGCTACCTCCAATGAATTACCTCCAACAGGACTAACATACGAACATTATCCAGCATTAAAAGATGTCTATAAAGATTACTTTTCTTTCGGTATTTTTGGAAGAGGGGAGATAGACGGTTTAATTTATAATTATGCTTCCTACACTCCAGGAAACGAGATGAAACCGGAGAATACGCAAAGAGAAAAAGGTATATTTACTTTTGACAGTGCAGACCAGGCTATGAAGACATATTCAGATAGAAATCCAGATATCCTTTTTTATGGACATACTTTAGCATGGCATTCACAAACACCAACTTGGATGTGGGACGCTCCTCCAGCAAGATATGGTCAGCCTGGTGAATTCGATAGAGAAGTTGCACTCGAGAATCTTCATACACATATTGAAAATGTGCTTGGCTATTATGGGAGCCAGATTCAAGGTGTTGATGTGGTTAATGAGGCAATAGGCAATGCTGATCCTAATGATTGGAGAGCTTCTTTAGCGAAAGGCGAAGGTTGGTATATGGCACTTGGTTGGGAATGGGTGGAACAAGCCTTCTTGAAAGCTGCCGAGGTCGTTGACAGTAACGGATGGGATGTTCAACTTATTTACAATGATTTTGGCCTCGATTCACCTAGCAAGGCACAAGTTGTCTATGAAATGGTAAAAGATATTAATGAGCGTTATGCAGGTGTTCGTCCAAATGGCAAGCCTCTGATTGAAGTAATTGGCATGCAAGGGCATTACAATTTGGCCACTGATGTAAAAAATGTGGAGGAAAATATAAAGTTATTTGCAACTTTGCCTGGGGTGAAGATTCATATAACAGAAATGGATATTGCATTACCACCAGGTGAATTGACCGTGGAAAATGAAAACAATCAAGGTATGAAATATGCTGAATTGTTCCAAGTTTATCGAAATTATGCAGCCGGTCCTGCGAATACTACGGATAATCCAAAGGTAATTGAAGCTGTTAAACTGGCGGGCGTGAGAGATGTAGAGACAGGTTGGAAGGGTGGCGAATTTGCCATGCCTTATGATTATGATGGAAATGCTAAAAAAGCGTTAATAGGTATTTTATATCCAGAAGAGTTTTTAGCTGAACATGATTATATGAATCCTGATGATGAGGAAGAAATAGCGCCAATCGATGGAGTTTATGTTTATGATACAAGTAAAGGCGATAGCTGGTCTGGAGCAAATATAATTTTAGGTAATGATGCCACAGAATGGCCATGGTCGACAGCAGGTGAAGAGGATACGGTAGCATTTATTCCTGAAAAAGATGCGACATACCGTCTAAGTTTTAACTACACAGCAAAAGGTACAACTTCTATTCGTGTCCGTTGGATTCATGATAATTCTAATGGTGGTTATACGTGTGCGGATGGAGCATTGGTGAATGATTTCCCGTATGCTGCTGATGAAGTCGCTACGCAAATTCCTGCTTATTTTAACAGTGGTATGGTGAATATGGGGAGTTATACGTTAACTAGTGAAATTACATTAGATGGTTCCGAACCTGCAGACGGGCTTATTGGTAATATTGCAATCCGTGGGGGTGGAGGTGGTAATGCCTTCTCAATTAATTGGATTAAGGTAGAGAAAGTTGGAGCGAACGGTGAGCCGGATGAACTTCTCGTAAATTGGCCGGAAGGAATGGAAAGTGAAGAGCCAATTGATGACGAGGAACCTGTAGAAGATGAAAATCCTATAGAGGGAGAAGACCCAGCAGAAGGCGAAGACCTAGCAGAAGGTGAAGATCCAGCAGAAGGAGAAGACCCAGCAGAAGGTGAAGACCCAGCAGAAGGTGAAGGTCCAGCAGAAGGTGAAGGTCCAGCAGAAGGCGAGAACCCAGCAGAAGGCGAAGGTCCAGCAGAAGGCGAGGATCCAGCAGAAGGTGAAGACCCAGCAGAAGGTGAAGACCCAGTAGAAGGAGAAGACCCAGCAGAAGGCGAAGACCCGGCAGAAGGTAAAAATTCGGCAGAAAATAAGGATACAACAGACGATGAAGTAGTGGCATCTGGCGACAAGATACTACCGAATACAGGGTCATTTATTGATGCAAGAAGTCTCCTATTTATCGGGCTTGCGTCACTATTAATAGGGTTAATTATTTTTACGAGAACTAGAATGAAAAATAGCAAATCATAAAAATATAACGGGATTACGTTCTTGATTGATAAGAATGTAATCCTTTTTTTATATAAGGGAGTAAATCTAATGTTGGGGTGTCAGAATCTAATGTTAAATGAGAAAATCAGTTGTTGAGGTGTGAGAATCTAATGTTAAATGAAAAAATCAGATATTCAGGTACTAGAATCTAATGTTAGACCAGCACAATCCAATATTGTCCCAATTAGATTGAAAAAAGTTTATCAAACTCTCAAGAAAGGTAAGAAAGTTAATTTTTCCCGTCAGAATTTTGAGTTTTCATGTGTAAATAGTTAAAAATCACACCCCCCTAAACAACTTCAGGCAAATGACATTTATTTTCTTTCTATATACGATAACAGTACCGCGGAATTCAAAGGGAAGACGTCTTCTCACCAGGAGACGAACATGGAGACATTTGAAGAAGTTGTTGATCAGTACAAGCCATACATTTATTACTTTATACGTAGATATGGTATACGAGATTTGGAGGGTGAATTTTTTCAATTAGGGATGATTGGTTTATGGCAAGCTTGGGAAAATTGGGATGAGGATCGTGCTTCTTTTTCTAGCTATGCTTATTTATGTGTACGACGTGAAATGCTACGCTTACTAGACTCAAATAGTAGAAGAATCGCTCAACAGCAAGCCTTTTTAGAAACAGTAAAGCGTGAAGATTTTGTCAGGAATGATGATTATGCTGTGGAAAATGAATGGTTACATACGATTCGAAAAATGTTAACAGAGAAACAATGGATATGGGTGAATGAATTTTTAATAGGCGGTTACAGTGCGCGAGAGATAGCGGAAAAGTATGGTGTTAGTGAGAATGCGGTGAAATGCTGGGGAAGAGATGCACGGAAGAAACTGAAAAAGAATTGGAACATCACAGAAGAATTGAATCATAGATAATAAAAAGGCAACCCAACGTTATTAAAGGGTTGCCTCATTTATTTCTGTTAGTTGTTTGCAGTGAAGCTGATACCATTCTTCTAGTTGTTCTTCGCTCATAGGTTTACCATAATAATAGCCCTGCATTAAATGACAACCTAAGTTATCGAGTAAGTCTGCTTGTTCCTGGCTCTCAATTCCTTCGGCAATCACATCTAATTCTAGGCTTTCGGATAATAAAATAATTGATTTAATGATTGCTTGTTTCGTTGGTTTTTCTAGATCATTTGTGAAAAGCCTGTCTAATTTCAATGTATCAATCGGAATAAGATCAAGTAATCCAATTGAGGAATATCCTGTTCCAAAGTCGTCCATGGATACTTTCACACCTAGTTTACGTATGTCTTCCAGTTGAGCAATTACATCATCAACGTCATGTAAAACCATTGACTCCGTAATTTCTAACTCAAGTAGACTGGAATCGAAATCGAGTCTTTCTAACATCTGCTCTATACGTTCTGGAAGATTATCTAGATGGAAAAGCTGCTTCGACAGATTAATAGAAGTAGGGTAAATTCTACCTTTTGCCTGCCATGATTTTGACAGTAGACACGCTTGCTCCATTACCCAGCGAGTGATTGGGATAATTGCTCCTGTTTCCTCTGCAAGCGGTATAAATTCACTTGGTGGAATGTTGCCTAGCTTAGGATGCTTCCAGCGAAGTAATGCTTCCAATCCATACAGGCTGTTTGATTTCATACACCATTTTGGTTGATAGAAAAGATATAGTTCGTCCTTATAAAGAGCGGTCTGTATATCTTTTTCTAATTCCATTTTACGCATTTCTTCTTTGTCCATTTCTTCATTGTACACACAGTAACGATTTTTTCCTTTGTTTTTTGCTTTGTACATCGCTGTATCGGCTGCCTTAAGAGGAGCGAAGTGCTGTTGATTTGCCTCGTTGTTACTTATTCCTATACTAGCTGTAATAAAAAATTCATTCTCGTCTATGTAAAAAGGCTTCCTCATTTGTTTAAGAATTTGTTCAGCTAGTTGAATAGCATCCTCTTCTTTACCATGTTCCTGTATTACGAGAAACTCATCTCCACCGATACGATAAACTTTCTGAGATTTCTTTATGAATGGTCGTAGGCGATGTGCAACTTCTTGTACGAGTTTATCACCTACATGATGCCCTAATGTATCATTAATCGCTTTGAATTGATCAAGGTCAATATATAATACTGCTATTTCTGAATGTTTCGGTTGTTTTTTAAAGAAACGATTCATTTCATTCCGGTTCTGTAATCCAGTCAAAATATCTTCATAAGCCATTCTCTCGAGGATTTGCCGGTCATAGTTTACGGCAATCCAAGTGATAAAAAATATAATAAAGGTGGAAATAGTAACGCCATATAATAGAAAGGAATCTACGGGAAAGCTTTGGTCGGTAATTTCAGACGTTAACCGAAATTTAGCGGCATTCATTCCAGTGTAATGCATACCACAAACTGCTAACCCCATCAACAGAGCCGACAACCATTTGGTCCAAGAAGAGGTAGTCTTATTACGAAAATATAGAAATAAAATTAAAGCGGCATAAGAAGCGATGAATGCAATGACGATAGATAGGATGAGTAAAAATTTATCGTAACTCACTTCTACGGGCATAATCATTGCTTCCATACCGATGTAATGCATCGCAATAATCCCACTCGCCATGAAAAATCCGCCAACGATAATGGAATACCTATTCGTTTTTCTAGGTAACGTTACCAAAAATGCAATAAAGGATGCGCCAATACTAGCAAGTAGAGACGCGAAGGTAAGCCACGCATTATAATCCATCGGTGCATCGATATGAAACGCGAGCATTCCGATAAAATGCATCGACCAAACTCCACTTCCCATTACAACAGAACCAGCAAGTATCCAGAAGTATTTATTGTTTCCATATGTAAAAGAAATCCTGGATGCCATATTTAATGCGATATATGAGGCCAAGACGGCGATAACAAAAGAGAGTGCTACAATATAATAATTATAACTTCCTTCTAGATACAATGTTTTCACTTCCGCTTTCCTATTGGAGTAGATGTAATTTGTGATACTAATACTTTTGATTCATTACTATAACTATATCCTCGATTGAACCTAGTGTAAAGTACCTAATCGAAATATTACTAATGAGAATATTAGGAAATCAATAGAGTGAGAGATTGTGCTTTTATGTCGAAAAACGTATTTTTCTCCCTACATAACGGATGGATTATGGTATTATAAAAGGTATTAAGTCTTAATGCTTGGTTTCTTATACCTATATACAAACCAAACAGGGTTATTTCAATCAGTAAATAAGGGGATGCTTGAATGAGTCTTACGGTACAATATCTTGCGGAACAGCTTAACCTTCCCTTGGATCAGTTAATACATCAACTAAACCGTGCCGGTATCCAGAAAGAATGGAAGTCTGATACGGAATTGTCGGAAGAGGAGTTAACGCAGTTTCAGCATGCGATGCAAACAAAGAAAGCGACAACACCGAAAGAAGAGCACGTTAAAAAAGAGCAATACGAAGAAGAATTGAACGAAAAAGATAAAAAGTCACTCGAATATATGGATTTTGTTATCCGTCAAAGTGAAGTAATTTTTATTGATACTAGTGCATTACTTCAACCAAGTAGTGAAGCGTTTTTAAAACGTCTTAACTTTTATTTAGAGAAACATACTAAGAAACTCATTTTACCGTATCGTGTGTATGAAGAGTTGAATAAGCATTATAACAATAAGAAAAATCCAGATTTAGCGAAGCTGGCAGAGAAGGCGCTAAAGTATTTAGTCAAATTACAGAGAAATAGTTATCTTGATATTTTTGGTGATAAATCATTAGATAATTTTGCAGATAATGTGTTTACGATGCAAATTACCAGATTAAGAGTGACACATGCAGTCCTTCTGATTACAAATGATATAAATCTTGGACAGGATATTTTACAATTGAATGAATCTAAGTCGGTACGAGGCAAAAGAGCATTCGTTCAAAAAGTTGATCGCTTTGGATTTTTTCAAAGAGTGAGAGCGGAAGGAGAAACCGTTCCAAATCAACAGCCACCTCAACATCACGAAAAGAAAGATACATATAAAGTAGATAAATTTAAGTTAGCAACAGAAATCACTGCGGTGTCGAATCAGTCGATGCGTGTAACAAAGGTAGCCGAAGAGGGAAACTATGTTCGAACAGGCAGCAACGAGAGGGTACATCTTCGGAAAGAGCTAGGCAGTGGCGGAGAAGGAAATGTTTATGCGACAGATGATCAACAAGTAGTCGCGAAAATTTATAAAAAAGAAAAAGTAACGGTAGAGAAATATGAAAAATTGAAATTGATGGTTAGCAAACCAATTCGAAAAGAAGGAATTTGTTACCCAATTGACATTCTTTATAATGAAAATGATGAGTTTATTGGCTACACAATGCCGAAAGCTGCTGGGAAAGAACTGAAGCACTTTTTATTTATTCCGAAAAAAGTCTTTGAAAATCGACATCCGAATTGGACGAGGAAAGACCTTGTTAAGCTGAGTTTAACTATTTTGGACAAGGTTGATTACTTACATAAGAGAAATATTATTCTAGGGGATATCAATCCATTTAATATATTAGTAGTTTCTCCAGAAGAGGTCTATTTAGTAGACGTGGATAGTTATCAGGTAGAAGGGTTTCCTTGCCCAGTTGGAACGGATAACTACACGGCTCCGGAAATACAAGGAAAAAATTTTCCGCAATTTCTACGAACGTTTGGTAACGAATATTTTGCGGTGGCGACGTTGCTGTTCAGTATTCTCTTCCTTGGTAAGTCACCTTACAGTCAAACAGGTGGAGAAACGAATGCAGATAATATTAAGTCGATGGATTTTCCGTATACATATGGTCAGGAAGAACGAGCAGAAAACACACCGAAGGGACAATGGCGTTATATTTGGAGTAATTTACCTTATAAAGTGAAGGAAGCCTTTTATCAGACATTCCAAAAAGGACAACCACATGCTACCGAAGCGAAACGTCTAAGTACAGCGGATTGGATACAGGTAATGAATCGTTATTATCGAGATCTTGATTCTGGGCGATTGATTAAACAAGATGAGATAGCGAATGATATTTTTCCGAGCCGGTTTAAGATGATTGGTGAGTCGAAAAAGAGTTTGCAAGACTGTTCTATTTGTGGGCAAAGTCACCAAAAGTGGCAGTTAACGAAGGGGATTTGTCGCAGTTGTCTTTATAAAGGTGAGGAATATGGGTGTACCCGATGTGGAAAGGAAATGATCTTTACAAACTTTGAAAAGCATGTGAAAAACATGAAGAAAGGTTTTGAGCATTGTAAAGATTGTAACGCTCATTACAATAGTACGTTTAAACATATTCACTGTAACGATTGTGGTACGCATTTTTCGCTTACATATCGTGACAAGGAGTTTTATGATAAGCGTGGCTATAATTATCCGAAACGTTGCTTGGATTGTCGCCGTTCCAATAAACAGACAACACATACAACAACACAACGTACGCGTGATTACACGCATACGGAAACACCTCCTCGTAAGGAGAAAAGTAGCCGTTGGTGTTTCTTATCAACGGTAGCTTGTGAATATTACGGTTTACCAGACGATTGCTATGAGCTGGAAACGTTGAGAGTTTACCGAGACAATTGGTTACGAGCGGAAGTAGATGGTGTGCCGTTGATTGAACAATATTATGAAGAAGCACCGGCAATCGTATCGTTTATTAAACAAAGTGAACGATATGGAGAGATTTGCGAAACAATGATGCACCAATATATTCAACCTTGTATTGAGTTCATTGAAAACAAAGAGTATGAACAATGCAAGCATCTCTATATAGAAATGTTTAACGATTTAAAACAACAGACGATTCAGGGGGAATAATAGTATGGAAAAAAATCAATTAATGCGTATGGAAGATTTACTAGATAATCCAACACCGAGAATTCCGATTTGCCTTTGTTTAGATACGAGCTCATCAATGCTTCGAATTGTTGGTGGTGAGACGGTAAATACAGGACGTACTGTGTTTCAAGATGGAAAGGAATGGAACATAGTAGAGGGAGGGATTACTGCCCTTAATGAATTACAGGACGGGGTAAACCATTTTTACGAAGCGATTGCGGATGATGAGGTTGCTCGCTATGGTGCAGAAATTTGTGTCGTTACGTTTGATAGTAGTGCAAAAACTTTAGTAGATTATTCGACGATTGATATTCAGCCAGATCCGCCGAAGCTGAAGGCGGATGGTACGACTTCCATGGGGGAAGGGGTAAATCTAGCGTTAGATTTGTTAGAAGAACGTAAAAATGAATATCGAGAAGCGGGTGTAGATTACTATCAGCCGTGGCTTGTTCTGATGACAGACGGGGAACCAAATGGAGCAGAAAGCGAATTGCGTCGCGCGATAAATCGTACGAATGAGTTAATTAATAATCGTAAGCTTACCATTTTTCCAATTGGGATTGGACCAGAAGCAGATATGGATGTATTGTCGAAGTTTTCACCAAAACGTGCGCCGCTACGTCTTAAAGGAATGAATTTTAAAGAATTCTTCGAATGGTTAAGTCAGTCTGTAAGTACGGTGTCCGACTCGATGCCAGGAGAAACAATCAAGCTAGATGTTGATGGAATTAAGAGCTGGGGAGAAATCTAGGATGGAACAAATGTGGAGTATTATAGGGACAGCAGTCCAAGGTCGAGGGCATGAAAAGAAAAATATCCCCGTACAGGACAAAGTTTATAGTAAGCAAGGAGAAGTGACTGTCATTGCACTGGCCGATGGTGCAGGCAGTGCTTCTCATTCTCATTATGGTGCAGAACGAGTAGTAGAAACGATATGTATTTTGTTAGACGATTCGTTTGATGACATTTTTGAAATGGCGGATGTAACAGAAGCTCAGCAAATGGTGATGGATACTATCTTGAATGAGCTTCAACAGCTTGCGGAGGCGGAACAGGAACCTATTAAAGCTTTTGCCTCGACAATGTTGGCTGTGGCAGTGAAGAATAATCAAGCACTTATATTACATTTAGGCGATGGGGAAATTGGTGCAATCAAGGATGGTAAGGTAATCAGTGTTTCTTCTTCGGAGAATGGAGAATATGCGAATGCTACAATATTTACGACATCCCAGCATGCCTGGCGTCAGTTGAAGTTATTTAAGAGTAAGAATGCTTCTTCGTTTTCTGCGTTCTTCTTAATGTCGGACGGAACTGCGGAGAGTCTGTATTCGAAGGAAGGCAATTATTTTTCTCCAATTATTAGTAAGCTAGCAGAACAGACGTCTATTCATCTAGAAAACGTGTTAAATGGCTTATTAGAAGAGAGTTTTGAAAATACGGTAAAACAGAAAACACAAGATGACTGTTCCTTTGTCATGATGTCGGCAGTGAGTGAATCTCCCTCTTATCAAAAGATGACGGCGCAAGATAAAGAGTTATTAGCTCAATTTTTGCAAAGTCCGAAGCATTGCTCGATTAAGAAGTGGGATCGAATCATAGAGTTACTGGAAAAACCGTTAACGTTAGGACAGCTTGCGAAGGCAATGCGGGTGAAAAAGCCATACGTGAAAGCGAATTTGTGTGCGTTAATGGAAGCAGGGGTTATTACCTTTCAAAAAGGGAAATACCATTTGAATTAGGTATTGAATGTAAGAATTTAGGGGAATAGGGGATATCGATGAAGATAGTCCGTAAATATTTAACCAACCCGATTTTTAGAAGTTTGCGAGTGAGAGGGAAATTAGTAAAGCTTTCTTTAAAAGGGAACGACCTTTATTCATATAAAATCATTAGTCCTACGCTGGATTTAAAAGTGGGTAACGATAGAATTCGGTTAGAACTCTCTACTGACACAGGTAGAATTCAACAAGTCTTCTGTCAACTAGATGGGGAAGAGTTTACGTTTGAAAAGCTAGCCACTTTTGCAGACTTGATTGCTTTATTAGATTCACTATCGATAAAGAGTTATTGGAAGCAGCAAGAGACTGTGTTTTTACTGTACACGTTCCTTCGCTTCTGTATCTCTATAATAACCGTAGAGCGTATTCGGACGATTATACGAGAAGGAACACAAGAAGAATTTCAAGAACTGCTAGAGAAGCAGCTTAAATGCACTACACTTTTTGTTCATTTATTGGAGTCTTCACAAATTCGATTTTCTCCCTATGTAGTGAATGCCCGTGCCAAATCTCTTCTTCTATTAGGTCTTGATCCGAGGAAGAAATATGAGAAGAAGGATTTGAAAATGAGCGGAAGAGAGTGGTTGCGGCTCACCCATCCCGATACAGAACTAGGTAATGAGGAACTATTTAAGAGAGTGAATGAAGCAGTGACCTATTTGACTAAATAACGAAAGGTGTCGTCCTTACTGGGAACGACACCTTTCCTTTTAGGATTAGAAGATGAGGACGTAGGTTGGGGAAAGCGCGACGCTGGATAAAGAGGATTCACGGTCCATAGATGGTGCGCGACGGTAGATAGGAATGATTCACGGTCCATAGAAGGTGTGTGACGGTAGATAGGGGATTTTCACGGTTCATAGAAGGTGTGCGACGGTAGATAGGAGATTTTCACGGTCCATAGAAGGTGCGCGACGGTAGATATACCAGGTTTACTCGAGATAGAGGGTGCAAGACACGGGATATACCAGTTTCACTCCAGATAGAGACCACCTGACTCTCGATAGACTAGTTTCACTCCGGATAGGGACCACTTCACTCGAGATAGACCAATCTCACTCCAGATAGAGACCACCTGACTCGCGATAGGCCAATGTCACTCCAGATAGAGACCACTCGACTCGAGATAGACCAGTTTCACTCCAGATAGAGACCACTCGACTCGCGATAGACCAGTTTCACTCCAGATAGAGACCACTCGACTCGCGATAGACCTGCTTCACTCGAGTTAGACACCACTCCACGCTCGATCGGAATGATTCACTCGCGCTAGAAGGTGCACGACTCACGATAGACCAGTTTCACTCGCGATAGAAGGGAGATGATGGAAGAAAAATAAAAACTGGAGATTTTTTCAAATCTGATTATGTGAGAATCCCATGTTCCACCGCCAGAATCTAATCTTCACACCGCCATATTCAATTTACCATAATATGACATTAAATAGGATGATGCGCTATTGCATAAAATTATTTGACATCAAAGTATCTCTATGCACTTCTATGAAGGTGTTATTTCAAAATTTATAGTGTTGTTTTTAGGAGTATAAATAAATATTCTAAACTTGTCATACAACTAGGGTATTACTAATATATATAATATAAGGTAATTAGTACTCAGTATTAATTTTAATTTATATTTTTAACATTAATATATCTATCTTAAAAGCATGATAAAGCCATATGTATTAAGTGATTATCAACTGTATTAGATATTTAAATTTACCACTCTAAATAGTAATATTATAAAAAACTTATTTAAATACTTTTAAATGAATTCTAATAAATCGTTGACAACTTGTAAGACATGTTGTACTATCTGTTTAACAACTAATGTAGGTGATGTAACTAATGAATGAAGCTCTTGAAAAAAGGAAAGCTCTAAAAAAACAAATTATCGATCTTATTGTTGAATGTTTATCCAACGGAGAGAAATTACCATCTGAGAATGAATTAAAAGCAAGATTTGATGTCAGTAGACCGACCCTTCGTGAATTGTTGGCAGAATTTGAAACAAGTGGAATTATTGTTGCTGCTCAAGGAAAGGGTAGAACAGTGCAACTTCCGGATGTAAGCAGTTCCATAATGAATGGATGGAATATCTTATTACGTGCAAGACCGAATACATTATTAGAATTATTAGAGGTCAGAAGGGTTTTAGAAAAAGGATTCTTACCAAGTGTTATTCAGTCATTAAAACTAGAAGATTTACAAATGATGCGAGATCTAGTAAATCGTATGACAGAAAAGGCAAAAAACGATGAGGTTTTCAATGAAGAGGACCATTTATTTCATAGAACTTTATACTCTAGGACAAATAATATTTTACTAGATCAACTTCTCACAGCTTTTTGGGAATTGTTTGATGAAATGAGTGAATTTCATAGATCCACCAAATTATTAGAAGCTGCGGAACTACATAAAAAGCTGTATGAAACAATCGTCATACAAGATGTTGAAAAAGCAGAAGAATTACTTGATTTACATTTCAAAGATATAAGGTCACGTATATTGGACTTTATGTCTTGAAATATAAAAATAGAAAACTCTAAAGGAGGAAACAAAATGCAATCTGTCGAGACTCTCGAAAAAATTGCTAAAAGAATTAAAAGGGACATTATTCAACTAACTGCCGCAAATACTGGGCATCCAGGAGGTGCTATTGGAGCTGCAGAAATTTTTGCGGAATTATACTTTAGTCGACTCCGTCATAACCCCAAAAATCCAGATTGGGAAGATAGAGATAGATTCATCTTAAGTAATGGACATATTTGTTTGGCGCTATACTCTTCACTTGCTAGGACCGGTTACTTTGATGTAGAAGAATTACGTACTTTTCGTAAAATTAATTCGAGATTACAAGGACATCCGTCAAGAGAAGATTTGGTAGGTATCGAAACAGCATCTGGGCCTTTAGGACAAGGAGTTTCTATAGCTAATGGAATAGCAATGGCACAAAAATTAAAAAAGAGCGATGCAAATGTTTATTGTTTAGTAGGAGATGGGGAGTTGCAAGAGGGACAAATATGGGAAGCTCTTATGACATCCGCACATCATAAACTAGATAATGTCGCTTTAATAGTAAATTGGAATAATATTCAAATAGATGGTCATGTTAAAGATATTATGAACATTGAACCAATCGATGAAAAATTCAAATCATTTGGTTGGAACGTTATAAATATAGACGGTCATAATTTATCTGAAGTAAAGGAAGCTTTTGATCAATTTGAAAAAAATGAAGGATCTCCTACTGCGATTATAGCTAAAACAGTACTTGGAAATGGCATTTCCTATATGGAAAATAAAGCAGTATGGCATGGACAGGCGCCATCTAAAGAACAGGCATTTCAAGCATTACAAGAAATAGGAGAAACTGATTTTGGTAGTGATTTAATTTTAAATTAAATGAAAGCGTTTAAATTAGTGTTGATTGATTAAATAACTAACGAATGATTACTTGAGGAGGAAAAGAAATGACAGCACAAAGAGCAGGTCGTGATGGATTTGGGCAAGCGATGATGGAATTGGGAGAAGAAAATGAAAAAGTAGTTGCTTTAGGTGCGGATTTAGCTGAATCGGTTAAAGTGCACTATTTTGCAGAAGCTTATCCAGAACGTTATTTTCAAATAGGAATTGCAGAACAAGATATGATAGGAACGGCAGCAGGGTTGGCGTTGTCAGGATATATTCCATTTACTACAACTTATGCTGTATTTGCAGCACAACGTGCGAACGAACAAATTCGATTGGCTGTTTGCTATAACAATTCAAATGTAAAACTAGCAGTTAGTCATGCGGGTTTGACAACAGGTGAAGATGGTGCCACACACCAAGCTTTAGAGGACATTGCCTCAATGCGAGCTATGCCGAATATGACAGTTTTAGTTCCGGCAGATGCTTCTGAAGCTTATGAAGCCACAAAAGCAGCAGCTGAGTACCAAGGGCCAATATATTTGAGACTTGGTAGAACGCCAGTTTCAGAGCTTACAAACGGTGTAGGGGAATTTAAAATTGGTAAAGCGCGCAAAATGAAGGAAGGTAAAGACGTCACGATTTTTGCATGCGGAATAATGGTGGAAAGAGCCGTTGAAGCTCATGACATATTAGCAAAAAAGGGTGTTGACGCTGAAATTATAAATATACACACCATTAAGCCATTGGATGAAGTCGCAGTGCTAGAATCAGCGAAAAAAACGGGGTGTGTTGTCACTGCAGAAGAACATTCAATAATTGGCGGATTAGGAGGTGCTGTGGCAGAAGTTTTATCCGAGAAATTTCCTATCCCTTTAAAAAGGATAGGAACTCAAGATACTTTTGGGGAATCTGGACCTCCAGAAGAACTGTTAACTAAGTACGGTTTAACTGCGGAGAAAATTGTTGAAGCAGTAGAAGAAGTAATAGAAAAGAAAAATGTAATGGCTGTTTCATCAAAGTAATCATCACCAAGAATGAAAAAAGGATTATAGTGCTTAGAATGTATAAAGGGGAGAAAATGATGAAAAGATTGTTAGTTATTACTCTTGTAGCTTTATTTAGTGTTGGTTTATTTGGATGTACAGCAGCTAGTAATTCTCCAAGCACGACAGATGAAACTGATAGCTCCACTAATAAAAATACGAATTCTGAAAGTGATGATGGAGAAGGCCCAACGCTTACTTATTGGTATTGGGCCGATAACTCTGATTATTCTGATCTAATGCAAAATATTATTACAGAATTTAATGAGACAAACGACAAAGGTATAACTGTAGTAGGAGAAGAGTATCCATGGGATGGAGGTGGATTTATGGAAACATTATTTACTGCTTCAGTAGGTGGTGGGGCACCTGATGTTGCAACTTTTAAACTCACGTCTACTCCGTTATTCACAGCCAATGATTTGCTAGCTAATTTAGATGATTATATAGAAAATTGGGATAAAAAGGATGACATTGACCCAAATATCTATGACATTATGAAAACAGCTAGTGGGACGGACAGTATATATTTGATGCCTTGGAATACTCAAGTGCTCTATGTGTATTATAGACCATCCATCTTTGAGGAAGCAGGGGTTGAAGTTCCAACCACTTATGAAGAATTTCTTACAGCAATCGAAAAGACAACAATGGATACTGATGGTGATGGACAGACTGATATTTATGGATTTGGAATGAGAGGTGCTACAGGTGGGCAAGAACCTTGGGGGAGTTTTATCCATGCCCGTGGTGGGAGCTTTGATGATTTAACTAGTGAGGCTTCTATTCGAGGAATGCAGGATTTTATAGATATATACGAAAATGGCTATGTACCGAAAACAGCTACAACAGACGGATTTAATGAAATTATAGCTAATTTTAAATCAGGACACACAGCAATGACAATTCATCACACAGGTTCTTCTGCTGATATGGTTGAAACCTTTGGAGATGATGTATCTGCGTTCCCATTCCCTGCAGGTGAAGGTCAATGGACATCAATGGGGGATACAGAGAATGTTATTTTTGAATCTTCAGAACATAAAGATGCTGCTTTTGAATGGGTTTCATACTTAGCAGCGGAAAAAGGACAAGAAGATTGGACAGTAGCAACTGGAAACGTACCAGTAAGCAAGACAGTTCAGGAACTTGATTTCTTCCAAGAAAATGAATTTATGAAAGCTTCTATTGATGGAATGTCCTATGCTGGCATTGTTCCAATTAAAGATACGACAACTGAATGGATTAATACCATTTGGCCAAATACTATAGCTTCTGCACTCTTAGGTGAAAGATCAGCAGATGAAGCTATGGAAATTTTACACGAAGGATTGCATGAAGAATAATTTTGTCAGGATTCTTTAATACAGGGTGGCAGTTGTTGGATAACTGCCACTCCATTGTATAAAAAGAGGTGAAACAGATGAAAAAGAAAAAGTTCAATATTTGGCCTTACATATTAATATCACCAGCACTTCTAATTGTAGCATTTGTGGTGTTTTATCCAATTATAGAGGCCATTTTTATGAGCTTCCAGAATTATGATTTAAGAAGACCTGACAAGATATCTTTTATTGGGTTAAAGAATTACATTGAAATGTTTCAAGATGAGATATTTTGGACAGCAGTTAAAAATACTTTGATTTGGGTAATTCTCGGGGTAGGTTTACAATTCATTTTTGGTTTTATTCTTGCATTATTATTAAATCAACAATTTAAAGGTAGAGGAATAGTAAGAGCTGTTAGTTTAATTCCGTGGGCAACACCAGGGGTACTTATTGGTTTAATGTGGAAATGGATTTATGATGGAAATTATGGTGTTTTAAACGACCTATTAATGAAATTAAATATCATAGATCAACCGATCATGTTTCTATCACAAACATCTACTGCTTTTAGTTCGGTGATAGTAACAATCATTTGGCAAGGTATTCCTTTCTTTGCAATTATGATATTGGCAGGCTTGCAAAGTATTTCCCACGAAATGTATGAAGCTGCAGATATTGACGGAGCAACAAAGTTACAAAAGTTATTTAGAATTACAATACCTTCTTTAAAAAACGTGATTTTTATTACAATTATTTTACGAATCATTTGGGTATCAAACTCTGTCGATATTATATACAGTATGACTGGCGGAGGACCATCTTATTCAACACAGACATTAAGTGTATATATATTTAATAAGGCAACAGTTCTTGATTTAGGATATTCTTCAGGAATGGCATTATTATTAATGTTTATGCTAGCTACTGTAGCGATTCCTTATATTAGAAAATCCTTTAAGGAGGGAGCGTGAAATGTCCAAGAAAAGCTTTGCTAATAAATGTTTTACATTATATCTTCCATTAGGTTTGATTTTGACTTTTTTAATATTCCCATTCTATTGGACATTTGTTACGTCGATTAAGCCAGAACATGAACTATATGGAGCAACAGTTACGTATTGGCCTAAAGATTTAACTTTTGCGTCATATCAAAAGCTTTTTGGCGAATTTAATTTCTTACTACCTATGTTTAATAGTTTACTTGTAGCGACTATTACTACAGTTGTTACACTTACTGTTTCGACATCAGCAGCTTATGCTTTTACAAGGTTTGATTTTAAGGGAAAAAGAATTTTTATGAGTCTTTTCTTAACGAATAATATGTTCCCCAACGTATTACTGCTTATACCTTTATTTGCAATTATGCGTAGTGTGAATTTACTATATACACCGTTATCATTAGTTGTTGCATATGCTACATTCACTATTCCATTTTCTGTTTGGATGTTGACAGGATATTTGAAAGATTTGCCAAACTCTCTAGAGGAAGCAGCCATGATTGATGGAGCGAATAGAGTAAAAGCATTTTTCAATGTTGTTCTACCGGTTTTAATGCCATCTATAATTGCAACAGGTGTGTATATATTTATTCAGTCGTGGAATGAATATACATTTGCCGTTTTATTCACGAATGAAGCAACTAGGACTATCCCTGTTACATTAAATAATTTAATAGGTCAGTTAGGCGTTCAATGGGATTTATTAACTGCTGGAGGAATAATTACGATAATCCCTGTATGTGTTCTATTCTTTTTCGCTCAAAAACAACTTATAGAAGGATTAACTGCTGGTTCTGTGAAAGGGTAATTCAAAAATAGCATAAAAATAAGCACAACATTAGGGGGGGCTAATCATGCAAATAAAACAATATCATTATGACGGTGAAGGTATGTCAAAGGTATATGTAAACGATGAATGGATGCTAGGTATTAAAAATTGGAAACCGGAAAATGACCGTAATGGCTTTACTAATTTAGAAAGACATAATGAAACAGATGAACTGTTTGTGCTACTAGAAGGCGAGTGTACTCTTGTTTATGGAACGGAAGAAAATGGTCAATTTCACTTTGGTCGTGTTAAAATGGTGAAAAACAAGCTTTACAACATCCCAAAAGGACTATGGCATAACACTATCACCGAGAAAGATACGAAACTAGTATTAATGGAAGCTTCTGATACAAGTATGGATAATAGTGAAATAGTAGAATTGTCACGAGATCAAATTAATGAAATTCAATCGATTCTCTAAAAGTTGATGTAATATGTATATGAGTGGGGAAGGGGTATTTTCTTTTCTCCACTTATTAATTTTTTAAGATTATTTTAGTCAACTGCTTGAATGTCCATGTTATTTATATACCAACCTCTATACTCGTGCGTTAATAGTCTTAGATGTGAACCATAAAACCCCAAAAAAAACCTTCCAATTTTTCCTTAGTTAAAATTCGACAACCTGAATTTTTTAAAGTAGTAAATGTGAAAAATCATCTAATCTGCACACCCCCATATCCGTTATTGATCTGCCAGAATCTCATTAAATGTGTAAATCCATAATCAACCACCAGAATCTAATCTTCACACCTCCATATCCGATATTGACCCTCTAGAATCTCATGTTAAATGTGTAAATCCCATGTTCCACCTCCAATATCCCATGTTCCACCGAGTTATCCAATCTTCACACCTAAGAATCTAATGTTAGAGCACTCCTACATAAATCCACCTAAGTCTACAAAGAATAATGACCAATCCAATTTTTTATTTAGCCATAATTCGACAAAATGTGTTATTTTAAATATATTACCTAAAAAGTGTGGGGATAAGGATGAAAAGATATTATCGATCATTACCGATAAGGAATAAAATTTTCCTTACATTTGCAAGCGGTTTCGTTTTATTCATTACTATAATTGCTACATTTATATATTGGAACAACGTTAACGAGATGAAAAATCAGACACAGTCACTTTCAAATGTACTATCAGGTCAGTTTGTTAGAACGGTCGATTTATATTTTGAAGAGATAGAAAGGCTATCATTGGCAATATTTACGGATTCGACGATTCAGGATGTGTTGACCCGAGAGGAATCGATTCGTGATGATATGTCGGTACGAAATGAAGTGTTTCTACGTTTACTCAATCATATTTATCCACAGTCAAGTGTAGAAGGAATTACGATTTATAGTAAGGATGGGACTATTTTTGATTATACGAGAAATGGTAATCTTGAGTTGAAGTTCAATCCGACAAAAGATAAATGGATGGAGGAGCTTGACGAGCTTAAGAAAAATTCCATCTTATTTTTACCACCTTCTGAAAAAACGAATTCACATGGAGAACAATTAAAAGTCGTTTCATTTGTTCGGAATATTTATAGTATTCCACGAAGAGAGCAAATTGGAACAATGAAAATAGATGTCAATATCGACGTTTTTTTGCAATTGTTAGAAACGGAGAATATGGAAGGCTTAGAGGAGTATGTGAGATTTCTAATTCTCGATAACCAGGAAACCGTAATCTTTGATCAAAAGAGAGAGTTAATTGGCCAAGATGCAAATGTAAATTTAACTAAGATAAATTCAGAACCGAAAACGGAAGGAAATTTAATTTGGAACAATCAAACGTACCTCTATGCTAATAATTATTCGGAGTATACAGGATGGCATGCGTTAGTGTTAATTGATAATCAGTTTTTGGAATATGAACGGAACCAAGTTCTCTTATTTATTGTTATTAGTGGAGCAATCGTAATCGCTATAATTGGATTAATATCTTATTTTGTATCCTTTACGATTACAAAACCGCTAAATACGATTGTAGATAAGATGAGAAAAGTAGAAGATGGGGATTTTACGAATAGAATGAAGCCGAGTGGCAATCCTGAAATGGACGTACTAACACGAGTTTACAATAGTATGTTAGACAGTATTAATAAGCTAATTACGGAAGTCTATGAATCGAGTATTACAGAGAAGAATGCTAAAATTTCTGCGCTTCAGTCGCAAATAAACCCACACTTTCTTTATAACACGTTAAATGTGATGAAATCTATTAGCAGAATTAAAGGTGTGGAAGAGGTAGCGGAAATATCAGAATCGTTATCCGATCTATTTAAATATAGTATGAAAGGATTGGATGTACCTGTAAGTCTTCGAGCTGAAGTAGAGCATATTGATAATTACATTCGCATCCTACAACATCGATTCCGTGATCGCTTCATATTCAAAAAACAAATTACCGATGAAGCAATGGATGCTAAAATACCGAAGCTTCTTATTCAGCCATTAATAGAAAACGCAGTAAATCATGGATTAAAGAACATGGATAGCGACGGAGAGATTCTACTCCATGCTTGGACGGAGAACGAACAATTAATCATCGAGGTTCGAGACAATGGTGTAGGAATGGACGAGCAGACATTAGAAAGAGTGAGAGAAGAAAGTAAACGGAAAAAAATCATTGATGAGACGACCGGGATTGGTTTAAATAATGTTTCGCAAAGGCTACGACTCATGTACGGATATCGATATGAGCTGACGATAGATAGTGAATGGGAAAAAGGCTCATTAATTCGAATATCATTACCATTAGACTAACTGGGGAGGAATACGGATGAATATCTTTATTGCAGAAGATGAATATTGGGCATTAGAAGAATTGAAAGCTCTTTTGAAAAAGTATGAGGACGAGCATAACCTATATTATTTTCCAAATGGAGAGGAAGCATTCCAATACTTTAAAAACGTGACTCCAGACTTGCTTATTACGGATATTACGATGCCATTAATGGATGGACTTCAGCTTATTAAGAAAACAAAAGCAGTAAATCCGTCCGTTGAATGTATCTTACTAACGGTACATGATACGTTTAGTTATGCACAACGAGGTATTCAATTAGGTGTTGCAGATTATCTATTGAAGCCGGTGAAAAAAGAAGAATTATATAAAACAGTTGATCGAATGATAACAGAGATTCGCAAGAAAAAGCGTGAAGAGAAGGACCGACAGCATTGGTCGATTAATAAAATGTTAATTGATTCAATTCAACAGAAAAATTATGATATTCAAGAGCTAGATAGTCAACGATTTTTATTTATGTATACGTTATTTGGAAATTGGCTAGCACCGATTATTGATATGGAGAAGATAGAGGTCCAGACGATTAAGGAAATTGTCGGGGATGATCGAGCCTGCTGGTCACTACCGATATCCGGGAGGCAAAAAGTGTTGCTTATCGAATTAAAGCCCAAGGAGAAACTGGAAAGCTTCCCTTTGCAGGAGATTCATCGCTACCACCAACAATTCGGACAAGCACACACGTTTACACTTGTTAAAAATGAGAATATTCCATTAAATGAAATCTTTCAAAATGCAACGCTCCAGCTTGAAAAAGGTAAATTGTTTGGCCGGCCAACCGCAGTAACAGAGCTTACACCTATAATTGAACCTGAAATCAGCCACTTATGGGATAAAGTTCGAGTCATCGAGCACAAATTGGTAAACCGAGAATTTGCCAATGTGGATGAGCAAATAGGAGAACTATACAAGCAATTAATAGCTTATCCACTTACACAACGACAATTATTTCGATTCTTAATGGATATGTATTATGCGCTTCAGTATAATTTACAGCAATCAACGCGACCCGTTATGCAATTGGATGAAATGGACGACTATTTTGATAAATTAAATCGATTAGTTAGCTATGAAGAATTAGAAGATTGGTTGCATGGTTTAGTTTATAAACTAACAGAAACTACTCAATCTGATCAGCAAGTTGCTCCAAAACATTTAATTCCAAAAGTAAAACAGTGGATAGAAGAATCGTATCAACAGTCGATTACTTTTCAACAGTTTGCAGATGAACATCATGTCAGTCTTAGTTATTTATCACGAGAATTTAAAGAACAAACAGGCTTGACTTTCTCCGAATATTTAGTGAAAGTGCGAATCAATCAAGCAAAAGCGTTCTTTCAAGAGGGAGTAGACAGAACAGTAGTAGTAGCGGAGTTAGTTGGCTATCATGATGTGAAGCATTTTCGCAATGTATTTAAAAAAATGACGGGTTTAACACCGACTGAATATAAAGAATCAATTAAGGAGGAGGGGTGATTTTTTCGATTAGTAAAAATCACCCCCCTTATTTGTTAAATAAATAGGTATTTCGAGGGTGTGGAAGCGTTTTATACTATAAGTGTACTTAAGTTATTAACAAGGGGGTAAATTCAAATGAAACTTTTTAGTAGAAAAGCACTAATCGCAATTTTTGCAGCATTGTTACTTTTACTTCTAGCAGCTTGTGGTAGTGGTGATAGTGACTCAGATAGTAACGAAACATCAGGTGATAGTGAAGACCCGATTACACTTAGCTTCTTGATTGACAACCAAACGGTAACAGATGGTTTAGAAGCTGTAGCAGAGGATATTGAGGAAAAATTTAATATCCAAACAGAATTTGAATTACGACCAGGTGGTACAGAGGGAGACAATATTGTAAAGACAAGATTGGCTACCGACGAAATGACAGATATCATGTGGTATAACTCAGGTTCCTTATTCCAAGCATTGAATCCAGAAGAGCATTTCCTAGATTTATCTGGTGAAGCTTTCATGGACCGAGTAACAGATGACTTTAAAGAAGCTGTTACAGTAGGTGAAGGAGTATATGGTGTTCCTGGTGAATCTACTTTTGCTGGTGGATGGATGTATAACGTTAAAGTTTATGAAGAATTAGGATTAGAAGTTCCGACTACTTGGGATGAACTACTTGCGAATAATGACAAAATTAAAGAAGCAGGAAAGGTCCCTGTAATTGCTTCTTTTAAAGATACTTGGACATCACAAGTTATCTTACTAGGTGACTATTATAACGTACATTCCGTTGATCCAGAATTTGCGGATAAATTTACAAACAATGAGGCGAAATTTGCTTCTACTCCAATTGCTTTAGCAGGATTTGAAAAATTACAAGATTTACAAGATCATGGTCATTACAATGACGAAGAAACAGCTACTAGCTATGAGGACGCAATCGAAATGTTAGCAACTGGTGAAGCAGCACACTATCCAATGCTAACGACGACATTGCAAGCAATCAATGATCGTTTCCCTGATCAAGTAAATGACATTGGTTTCTTTGGCCAACCAAGTGATGATCCAGACAATCATGGTGCAACGATTTGGATTCCAGCTACTCTTGCAGTAAATGCTAATTCCGAAAATGCTGATGCAGCGAAACAATGGTTAGAATACTTTGTTTCTGAGGAAGGTCAAGAGACGTATATGGCTAATATGAAAGCATATGGTCCATACGCATTGCATGACGTAGAATTACCAGATGATGCGTATACAGCAGTTAAAGATAT
Source organism: Gracilibacillus halotolerans (assembly GCF_014206945.1). Taxonomy (GTDB): domain Bacteria; phylum Bacillota; class Bacilli; order Bacillales; family Amphibacillaceae; genus Gracilibacillus; species Gracilibacillus halotolerans. Next base: position 62,687 of record NZ_JACHON010000005.1, on the reverse strand, counting down.
GATGGAGTATCAAGATGCAGGTAAAACAGCTCCAGCACTTGAATTCTTGTCTCCACTTAAAGGTCCAAACCTAGAGCAGATTACTGTAGAGGTTGGATTAGGAATGGTACCACCTGAAGAAGGTGCAGATAAGTACGATCGTGACGTAGAACGTCAAGCGAAGCAGTTACAAATTGAAGGATGGTAAACCATCTATAGAGAAGAAAAAAGCCCTGTTATAACGTAGTAGCATAACAGGGCTTTTCCAAACAATTTTGATAGGGGTGACAGGGAGATGAAGTCAAACAAGATATATAGCTACTGGTTATTGTTACCCGCCTTATTAATTTACGCGCTACTTTTCCTTTATCCTACTGTTGTGTCCTTTTTCTTCGGATTTACTCGTTGGACATTAACAGAATGGGAATGGATTGGATTCGAGAACTTTAGAATGTTCTTCGAGGAGCCTTCCTTAATGATTGGATTCAAGAATACGTTTATCTTTGCCTTTTTAACAGCAGGGTTAAAAGTAGTTGTAGGGATATTCTTGGCGGTTATTTTAACATCCAAATTGAAAACAAAGCGATTCGTTCGCTCCACAATATTCTTCCCGGTGCTTGTTAGTACGATTGCAGTCGGTATTACATTCAGTGTTCTAATGCACCCTTCTGAAGGGTTAATAAACGTCGTATTAGGAATGATTGGTATCGATGGACCGGATTGGTTAGGAAATCCTAATCTAGCTATTTATTCGGTTGCATTAGTAGATGTTTGGAAGGGACTTGGTATTGCAACCGTAATCCTTATCGCGGGTATGATGTCCATTCCAAATGATTATTATGAGGCAATCCAAATTGACGGTGGAAACAAGTGGAATGCATTTGTTCATATTACTTTACCACTTTCTAGACCAGCCATTAATACGGTTGTTATGTTAGCACTTATCGGTGGTCTCCGTACATTTGACCTCGTTTGGGCAATGACTGGTGGAGGACCTGGATTTAGTTCTGACTTAATCGCATCTATTATTTATAAGCAATACCAAGCAGGATTCTATGGTTTATCTACTGCTGGTAACGTACTTCTATTCTTGATAGTTGCTATCATCGTATATCCAATCTTTAGATTCCTGAATAGGAAAGAGGTGGACTTATGAGCCAGACACACAGCATGACTCAATCTAATCAAGTAAATAGCAAAGAAAAGCAAAAGAAGAACGCAATTCAGCTCATAATTGAAATCTTTGCTGTTATTGTTTGTTCGATCTTTTTCTTAGTTCCATTCTATTTCATCATTGTGAATGCTATGAAAAATAGTGCAGATGCCGCACAGCTTTCGATTGCGTGGCCGACGGAATTTAGAATTTGGGAAAATATAGTTGAAGTTATTCAAGCACGAGACTATATGCTATTAACAGCATTTTTCAACAGTACCGTAATTACGGTAGTATCTATTGTAATCTTAATCTTCGTTGGTTCAATGGCGGCGTTTGTATTGCACCGTCGTGTTAGTAAATTATCAAAAACGCTAAGTGGATTATTCCTTGCTGGATTAATGATTCCACCAGCAGTTGTTCCGACTATATGGGTATTAGAGCAGTTCGGAATCTTTAAATCTTTTACAGGGATCATCCTTGTAGAGGCTGCTATTCAAATACCATTTACAATCCTTCTATACACAGGGTTTATTGCAGCAATACCTAAAGAAATTGACGAAGCTGCTATTATCGATGGTACTGGTGGATTGCAGCTATTTACAAAAATCATTTTCCCGATGTTAAAACCGGTACACTCTACCGTTATTATTTTAAACGCGGTAACGATTTTCAACGACTTCGTTCACCCATTATACTTCTTTCCAGGTTCTGAAAATGCCACAGTACAATTAACACTGTATAACTTTATGAGTATGTTCAACACGGATTGGAACCTATTATTTGCAAACGTATTGTTAATTACGATACCACCATTTATTCTGTTCCTATTCTTCAGTGAAAAGATTGTATCAGGTATGGCAGCAGGAGCTGTAAAAGGATAAATACAGGAGGGTAAGAAATGCTTTCAGTTTATGACGTTCGAATTGAGTATCAAAAGAATCCAATCGGAATTGATGTAACAAAGCCAAGAGTAAGTTGGAAGATTCAAGCAGAAGGAAGAAACGTGCGACAAGGCATGTATCATCTACAAGTTGCAACGGAAGACAGTTTTGATACTGTTGTTTGGGATTCTGGTGAAGTTTCTTCCGACGAAAGTCTTCACATTAGCTTGGATGGGTTAAATCCAATTTCCAAAACACGTTATTATGTCCGTGTCCGAGTAGCGGATCAGCATGGGAACGAAACCGATTGGTCAGAAACGACCTATTTTGAAATGGGATTGATGCAGCCTAAGGAATGGCAAGCGAAGTGGATCAGTACTCCAGAAAGTATGGATAAGAAACCAAGTCCACAATTTAAAGTAGCTTTCGAAGCAAAAGGTAAAGTGAAAAAGGCTCGTATTTATGCAACAGCACTTGGTCTTTATGAGCTACATCTTAATGGCGAACGAGTTGGAGAGGATTATTTCACACCAGGTTGGACGAGTTACCATACAAGATTACAGTATCAAACGTATGATGTGACGAGACAATTGGTGGAAGGAAATAACGAATGGACGGCATTGTTAGGAAATGGATGGTATCGAGGTAATCTCGGCTGGGAAAATCAAAAAGAAATTTACGGAAATCGTCTTGGATTACTAGCTGAATTACATGTGGAATATGAAGATGGTAAGACAGAAGTCATTGTGACAGATGAATCATGGCAAGTAACCGAAAGTGCGATTCGTGAGTCAGAGCTTTATCATGGTGAAACGGTAGATGCACAATTCGTATCGGACAATTGGCAGGCTGTCGACATTCTGTCTGAATCGAAGTATAAGCTTGTGGCGCAGGAAAATGAACTAGTAAGAAAAATCCATTCCCTTTCTGCTAAAGAGTTGATTCGCACACCGAACGGCGAAATTGTAATTGACTTTGGACAAAATATGGTTGGTTGGGTTGAATTTGATATTGAAGGTAAACCTGGTCAAACGGTTGAAATCAAGCATGCTGAAATATTAGATGGCGACGGCAATTTCTATACAGCTAACTTGAGAACAGCAAAACAGACAAACCAGTATATTTTAAGTGGAGAAGGGAAAGAAACATTTGCGCCACGTTTCAGTTTCCAAGGCTTCCGTTATGTTCAGTTAATCGGATTCGAAGAAGATCAACTCCAGTTAGACAATTTCCATGGTATGGTGTTGCACTCGGATATGGAAATGACAGGTGACTTCAAGAGCTCGGATGATATGATTAACCAGTTACAGCATAATATCGTTTGGGGATTAAAAGGGAACTTCCTTGATGTGCCAACAGACTGTCCACAGCGAGATGAGCGTTTAGGTTGGACAGGTGATGCACAAATGTTTATCCGTACGGCGAGTTATTTGGCGAACGTTGCTCCATTCTTTACGAAGTGGCTTCGTGATGTAGAAGCGGATCAGAGAGAAGATGGTTCTGTACCATTTGTTGTACCGAATGTTCTTTCACAAATTGACGATCCGGAAAGTGATGATGACCATAATTCATTCGGGTCAGCCGCTTGGGGAGACGCAGCAGTCATTAATCCATGGACACTTTATATTGCTTACGGGGACAAACGTATTTTACAAGAGCAATACGACAGTATGAAAGCATGGGTTTCCTATATTAAGGCACAAGGAGACAATCCGTATCTGTGGAATACAGGCTTCCATTTTGGTGACTGGCTTGCACTCGATTCCAAACCAGACAGCTATGTAGGAGCGACGGACCGCGCTTATATTGCTACTGCTTTCTTCGCATATTCTACATCGATTGTGAAAAAGACGGCAGAAATATTAGGAAAAGAAGAAGATTATCAGTACTATGCGGAGCTAGAAGATAACATTGTCAACGCATTTCAAGATGAATATGTGACTCCAAGTGGAAATTTAGCAGTTCCAACACAAACTGCACACGTACTTGCTCTCATGTTCGATTTAGTCGATACGCAAGCAAAGAGCAGAGTTGTGAAAGAATTAGATAAGCTTCTACAAGAAACGGATTATCATTTAACGACAGGCTTTGTAGGGACACCTTATCTAAACCATGTGCTGACAGAGAATGGGTTAAATGATGCAGCATACACACTATTATTCCAGAAAGATTACCCTTCTTGGTTGTACCAAATTACGAAAGGCGCAACGACTATCTGGGAGCATTGGGATGGAATTAAAGAGGACGGAAGCTTCTGGAGTACGGATATGAACTCGTTTAACCACTATGCATATGGTGCGATTGGTGATTGGTTATATCGTAAAGTTGCTGGAATTGAATTGGACGAAGAGGTTCCTGCCTTTAAACAATTTACAATTCAACCACACATTGGTGAAGGATTGGATTGGGTAGAAGCAACTTATGAATCGATGTACGGAGAAATAAAAAGTGCATGGAGAAAGACGGAAGCAGGAGGTATGGAATTAGAAGTGATTGTACCAGTAAATACGACAGCTCAAGTGAAATTATTGGGCGCTAAAATAGAGAATGTAAAAGAGAATAATACTCCATTATCTCAAGCAAGTGGAATTCTATCTTTTGCAGATCCAGGGGACAGTATTGATATATTAATCGGTTCAGGTACGTATCGATTTACGTATTAAACAGAATGGTGGCTAGTTATATTTCTCATTAAGAGGAATTGGCTAGCCATTTCTCACATCATCATGTTTGATAGAGAGAGGGATGTAGTTGAAAAAAGAGGCATATTGGATTTGGTACCCAGGTGATTGGGAGGTTTGGTTACATCAGCATGTTTCGGTAAAGAGAGAGATGCGTCAAGTAATGTTCCCGCCTTATTGGCGAATGGATTATCATTATATTTCGGTTCAATTTATCTATGAATATGAATTAGACGAGCCAGAAGAAGTTTTCTTTAAAGCAGATGGAGATTTTTCTGTTTATATTGATGATCTAGATAACGGACGTTTTAATGACGAAAGGATTACACTACCTGCAGGAAAACATATATTGAGAGTTTCCGTGTATAACAATGAACGTGTACCCTCAATTTATGCAAAGGGGAAGACGATTTTCACCAATGATGAATGGAAGGTCTCTTGCTACGATAATCAGTGGAAGAAACCAGGTAGCTGGAAAGAAGTTTTTCATTCGCCAGAAACGATTCCATCACGTTATCAATTAGAAACAAAACTAGAGCAGCCTATCGAGATTGAAAAAAGAGGTAATGGTTACTTCGTAGATTTTGGAAAGGAAACATTCGGCTTCTTACAGTTGATTGGGATAAAAGGTCAAAGTGAAATTGCGGTTTATTACGGGGAATCAAAGGAAGAAGCAGAGGATTTTGAGCATTGTATATTGGTTGATCATGAGAAGTTAGATAGTTCTCTTGGGGAAAGTTATACATTCCCACAATCTCGTGCGTTTCGTTATGTTTCGATTGTTCCGAAAGAGAAAGATTTCCATATCGGTGATGTATCGATGTTGTATGAGTATTTGCCTGTTAGCTATCGAGGTAAATTCCGCAGCTCGAATGAGCAACTCAATCAAATATGGGATACATCCGTTTACACTTTTCATCTTAATACGAGAGAATTTATTTTTGATGGGATTAAACGAGATCGCTGGGTATGGTCAGGGGATTCGTATCAATCGTTTTTAATGAACTACTATAGCTTTTTTGATCAGGATGTAGTGAAGCGTACGTTGATTGCTTTACGAGGAAAAGACCCTGTTCATGCGCATATTAATACAATATTAGATTATAGTTTATATTGGTTTATTAGTATGTACGATTACTATGTTCATACGGCGGATAAGGAATTTATCGAATCGCAATACGATAATATGGTTAGCTTGATGAAATTTTGCCTAGACCGTCGGAATGAAAAAGGCATGATGGAAGGGATAGAAGCGGACTGGGTATTCGTAGATTGGGCGGATATAGACAATAAAGGTGAAGTTAGTACGATTCAAATCTTACTTTACAAGAGTTTGGATTCGCTCGGTAAACTAGCAAAGATTATTGGTAAGGAAAAAGAGTCGGAGTACTATTTGGAATTAGCAGAAGAACTTCAGTTACGAATTAAAGAGTATTTTTGGGTAGAAGATAAAGGTGGTTTCGTTCATCGACGATTAGATGGACAGCTGGATGAAAAAGTAACGAAATACCCGAATATGTTTGCGCTATTGTACGATACGCTTGATGATGCTGATAGGCTAAAGGTCAAGAAGCAAGTCCTATTGAATGATGATGTTCAGAAAATTACTACGCCATACATGCGCTTTTTTGAACTCGCAGCATTATGTGAAGTGAACGAGCAAGAAAAAGTTTTAGATGAAATACTAGATTATTGGGGTGGAATGCTAGACCTAGGTGCGACATCGTTTTGGGAGGCATACGATCCGAAGCAAAAGGATGCTGAGCATTACGAAATGTACGGAATTCCATATGGTAAGAGTCTTTGCCATGCATGGGGAGCGAGTCCGATTTATTTATTAGGTAAATATTTTCTCGGTGTGAAGCCTTTGTCGCCAGGCTATGAAACATTCATTGTGGAACCTCAACTGGGAGGTCTAGAGTGGATGGAAGGGACAATGCCTGTTGCAGATGGAGAAGTTGAGGTTTATATGGATAAACAACAGATACGAGTAAAAGCAACGAAATCTGGGGGGATTTTACGCTCTTACAATGGGGATGTTTCCTATGAGAAGGAAATCCCGGCTGACGGTACAGAGCTTTTAATAGACATAGAGGGGTGACCGGATAATGGAATTTCAACAAAATTTAGATCATGAGATTGTAAGAAATGAAAGATTTGAAAAGGTAGCAGATCAATTAAAACCGACTTTGCATCGCGAAAATGTAGAAGTAGCTCGTCTAGTAGAGGTAGAAAAGGATGAGGGGAAAATACACGGTTGGGGAGTAAGGGAAATTGATAGCGGTGCGGCGTTAGAAGATAAGGTGCTTGGAAAAGGTGACAGTATCATTTTAGACTTTAACGACCATCTAGTTGGTTACTTGAAGCTTGATGTGAAGCCTGTCGGAAGTCCACCAGATGCACCTCTCCATTTAAAGCTAACGTTCGGTGAAATGCCTGTAGAGGTTGCAGAACCTTTTTCCAATTATAAGGGACGATTAAGCAGTTCTTGGTTACAAGAGGAAATCATTCATGTCGATGTTTTACCACAAGTATTAGAGTTTTCTCGTCGTTATAGCTTCCGTTACTTAAAGCTAGAAGTGCTGGATACTTCACCAAAATACAAAGTATCCTTCACCAAAGCGGTCGTAGAGACTGTTACTTCGGCGGATAAAGAGAAGCTTGTTCCAGCTGAATATAAAGATAACGAATTAGCAGAAATTGAGCGCATCAGTAATAAAACATTGCTTGATTGTATGCAGGATGTGTTTGAAGATGGTCCGAAACGTGACAGAAGACTTTGGTTAGGAGACTTACATTTACAAGCACAAGCGAATTATGTTAGTTTTCAAAATAATGACTTAGTAAAACGAAACCTTTACCAATTTGCAGCAGTGCCAAATCAGCATGGACAAGTATCTGCTAACTTGTTTATCGCACCAACCTTAATTCCTGATGATACATTTTTATATGATTATTCTTTATTATTCACCTCAACTTTACATGATTATTATGAGGCGACAGGAGATAAGGAAACGTTAGTAGATTTATGGCCAACTGCATTACGACAAGTTGAATTAGGTATAGAACGATTAGATGAAAACAATATTGTCATAGATGATGAAACATGGTGGTCCTTTATTGATTGGCAAGGGGATTTAAATAAACAAGCTCCATCCCAAGCTATCTTACTATTTGTTTTAAGAAAAGCAATCGCTCTTGCAGAAGCATTAGAAAAGAAAGCAGAGCAGGAAAAGCTAGCAGAAGCATTAGAAAGAATCACGCAAGCTACTGTTGAGCATTTATGGGATGAAGAGCAAGGGTTTTTTATAAGTGGTTCGGATCGTCAGGTTTCTTGGGCAAGCCAAGTCTGGATGGTATTAGCAGGGGTACTGGAAAAGGAAGATAATCAGCAACTGTTAAAACGTTTATTGAAAGATAAAGAAGCGGTTGGAATGAATACACCTTACATGCACCATCATCTCGTTGAGGCTTTATTTATTTCAGATCTGAAGAAAGAGGCACTTGACTGGATTAAAATGTATTGGGGTGGCATGGTTCGTGACGGTGCGGATACTTTCTGGGAGTTATATAACCCGGAGGACAAAGAATTTTCACCATATGGAGATCATATCATCAATAGCTACTGCCATGCATGGAGCTGTACACCGACATATTTATTGAGGAAATATTTATAAGGTTGGTCATGCGACGGTTCATAGAGGGTGAGTGACGGTAGATAGAGGGGTTTCACGGTTCATAGAGGGTGAGTGACGGTAGATAGGCTGAATTCACGGTCCATAGAGGGTGAGTGACGGTAGATAGGCTGGTTTCACGGTCCATAGAGGATGCGTGACGGTCCATAGGCTGGTTTCACGGTCCATAGAGGATGAGTGACGGTCCATAGGCTGGTTTCACGGTTCATAGAGGATGCGTGACGGTCCATAGGCTGGTTTCACGGTCCATAGAGGACGAGTGACGGTAGATAGAGTGGTTTCACGGTTCATAGAGGATGCGTGACGGTCCATAGGCTGGTTTCACGGTCCATAGAGGACGAGTGACGGTAGATAGAGGGGTTCACGGTCGATAGGATGATTTCACTGCTGATAGAGAGTGCTAGACTCGAGATAGGATGATTCCACTACGGATAGAAGGTGATTGACTCGTGATAGGATGGATTCACTGCTGATAGAGGTGTGCGACTCGCGATAGAATGATTTCACTGCTGATAGAAGGTGCTCGACTCGTGATAGAATGATTTCACTGCTGATAGAGGGTGTGCGACTCGCGATAGATAGGATTCACTCGAGCTAGAGACCATTCGACTTCAGAAAAATAAGGCATGTAATAAAATAAAGACCCTGTCATGTTGTTTTTCATCGCTTTAAATGTGAGTATCCAATGTTGAACGGCCTATATCTAATGTTAAATGTGACAATCTAATGTTCGGAGGGAAGAATCTAATGTTTAACCGAGATATCCGATATTGACACACTAGAATCTAATGTTAAAACGAGATATCCTGCATTGACCCCCTAAAATGCAATGTTCCAATCAGAAAAAAGCTGTGCCAAACTAAAAGGCACAGCTTTACCTATATTAAATTAATTGCATCGTGGTGATACAGGTATTATCTCCCTCAAATGTTGAGATTTCCGATTTCGCTATCCTTCCCTTATACTCTATTTCAACTAGAAACGTCTGATTACGGGGTAGCCATAAATCAATAAAACCATTATTGAGTGATTTCATCTCTTGATCCAAGACAGTATTTCCTTCTTCATCTTTAATCGATACGTGGAATTCTTGTTCAACTAGCTCACCTTGACATCCAGTTAGGCTATGAATGGCGCACTCATGTGTTGTATTGATAAAAGGAGCAATTGAGACGAAAAATTCATCAGAAGGCAATTTGTATACTTTTTGATTGTTATTTTCACTAGAAACGACTAATTCAGTTGATGTGATAGAAGCAGATAGATTCTCAAATTCACCGATACTATATTTTTGAACCAATTTTTTTATTTCATCTGGTTCATGGACTGAGTCATTACTGCAGGCGCCGAGTAAGATTACACAAATTATGCTTATTAGAATAGCAACGCTGTTTTTCAAAAAAGTCATCTCCTTTAAACGATATCTTTTTCATTCAATCTATATCTTTAGTAAACATTCGTCAATCACCGTGACATCAATGTTTTAAAATTGTCAAAAAGAAGTTGTGAAATAGTGAACAATATTATAAAAAGTCATAATCACTAGACTGAAAGATCTATTTATTAACTCAGTATATAATCATAAACTTTAACGGGACTAATCTCCACTTATTAGGGATGTTATCAGGTATACTCTATTATGTGAGGACAAAGCACGATGAGAAAAAACTAGTAGTTTTGTATTGTGAAACTTAAATCCTATGGACAATATGCTAGTTTATTAGTATCATTCCAATTGGAAAATATTTCATAACTAAAAAGGGGGTGGCTAAAGTAAAAAGGCTTCTATTAATCTTATTACTTCTCATTAGTGCCATGGGAATAGTGTTCGCAAGTTTAAAAATCTATGAGACTTCTAATCAGTATAAAGTTTCTGCAAGTAAATATGGAGAATTAGAGGAACACTATCAGAAAGAAAATCGTTCATTGTCACATATCAACGAGGATTATGTGGGATGGATTCACATGGAAGGCGTAGATGTAGACTATCCGGTAGTTTTAGGAGAAGATAATGATTTTTATTTAACACATAACTTTTATCGAGAAGAGGACTTTGCTGGAGCTATATTTATGGATTATCGACAATCTGGTAATAAGCAGTTAGATAAAAATACAATTATTTATGGACATAACATGAAAAATGGAAGTATGTTCGGTAACTTAAGCCAATTTTTGGACTCTGAATTTTATGAAAAGAATTCTTTTATTCAACTTGATTATTTAGAAGAGACATATACCTGGGAGATCTTTGCTGCATATGAAACTACGAGAACAGATTGGTTACAAATAGACTTTCAGAACACAGAAGAGTTTATCCATTATGTAGAAGATGCGAAAGAATCTTCGGTCATTACTCCAACTATAGAAGTTAATGAAGAAGCACACGTATTAACACTCGCAACATGTACAAGCAGAAATGACGAAGAAAGAGTAGTTATACATGCGAAATTAGTAGAAAAGGAAGTGTGAAGTAATGTTGAAAAAAAGAACAATTATTGGCTTAATTGCTCTATTGTTCTTTATCTTGTTACCTAATCCATTTTTGCAAGCTGAGCAACCACTAGAATTAGAAGTAACAACTGATAAGGAAAGTTATGAACAAGGCGAAGAAATCGAATATTTTATTACAGTTACAAATACAAGTAATGACTCATTATCAGATCTTATTTTAGAAACAACCATACCTGAAGGATTACAGGCAACGGATATTGGAGATGCTGTTCAAAGTGATAATCAGCTCACTTGGAATATACCAACAATTGAGGCTGGAGAATCGATTGAATATACCATTAATTCTACAGCTATTGAAGATTCCGCTCCAGTAATTACCCCGGGGATAGAAGAATCAAAAGAAACTCCTATTGAGGAGAGCACAACAACTGAAACAGGTACTGAAACAACAACCGAAACAGCTACTGAGACAATAGCTGAAAAGTCTCCCCAAACAGGCGATAGCACTTCCTATTTATCATACATAATTATTCTTATTGTTTCTCTTGGTATTTTCGTTTTTGCATGGATCAAATTGAAAGCACATTGGAAAAAAGGTGCCGCTCTATTAATTGTTACAGGATTAATCGGTACAAATATGCTAGTGGTTGAAGCGGAGGAATTCCGTATCCTTGTTTCGAAATCACATGCAATCACATTAGATGGAGAAAAATATGAATGGATAACATCCATTAAGCAGAAGGATGCGGGTGAGGAGAAAAATGAAGCGACCTTCGAATTGTCAGGAGAATGGCATTACAATGAAGAAGACGACCAGTTAACATGGAACCTAACATGGGAGGAGAACTCCACTGCGAATTCCTATCGCGTATACCGTAGTACGGTCGAGGATTCGAAAAAATTTGAACAAGTGGCTCAAATAGAAACCAATACTTTTGAAGATTTGGAATATCATCAAGATGGAGAAACACATTATTATGTTTCAGCTTTAGTTGGTGAACATGAAGAAAAATCGAATATTATTATGACAGATGTCACTGCGGATACCGACGGCGATGGTATTATTGATGCAATGGAACATTTCTATGGTACAGACATTAATAATCCTGATACCGATGGTGATGGATTGCCAGATGGATTTGAGGTATTTGTAACTTTTACTGATCCAAACAAAGTTGATACAGACGGTAACGGAATAAGTGATGCAGATGAAGATTTTGATGAGGATGGTTTGACTAATCTAGAAGAATTTGAATTAAGTACGAACCCACTTGCAGAGGATACCGATGGGGATAACCTTTCTGATGGAGACGAGGTTCATACGTATGGGACAGATCCAACGGAAAAAGATACCGATGATGATGGTTTAGATGATGATAGTGAAATTAAATTCGGTACAGATCCAAATAACCCAGACACGAATGGGAATGGTATTTTAGATGGCGATGAAAAGTATGATCAACGTATTGAAGTGGAGGAACACAATCTTACTATTTCATTCGCAGCAACAGGGGATGCAAGTAAGCAAACTTCTACACATGTAGACGAATTTGCTCTTGGATTGCTTGGTGAAGATGGAATGGCAATTGATCCTATTGACATAACGACAGATTCAGAATTTGACGAAGCGACCATCACGTATAGCTATCAGGAAGAGGAGCTAGGAGATATTGCGGAAGAAGATTTACGTATCTTCTACTTCAATCCAGACAGCTGGAAATTGGAGTTAGTAGAGGAACAACAAATTGATACTCAGAATAATACGGTAACAGCTACACTTCCACACTTCTCTACGTATGTCTTAGCAGATGTAGCTAGATGGGAAAATACCTTTATTCCAGCTGAGGAAGCGGAAGAGGTTGAACGATCATGTAGGCTTATGGATGACGAGGAGGAAGTACAAAACCTTCCATTGGACCTTGTTATGGTAATTGATAGTTCAGGGAGTATGGTGGACAACGATCCAGATGACTACCGTTTAACAGCTGCACAACAAGTCGTAGACTCTTTGCAATCAGGTGATCAATTAAGTGTAATTGGTCCGGATAGAGGTGCGGTGGTCGATTTTGATTTCTGGGCTGTTCTATTGCAGGAATTAACAGAAGATAAAGATGCGCTAAAGGATGCAATAAGTGAAATTGATTCATTTGGTGGGACAAGTATTAGTAATGGTGTTCGTGTTGCATTAAATGAATTAGATAATAATGGTCGGGAAGATTCGATTCAGACAATCTTGCTTTTAACGGATGGACAGGGATCCTATTCGCAAACACTTACCAACCGAGCAATCGAATCGGGGATAAAAATTTTCACTGTTGGTTTAGGTGAAAGCATCGATGCTGACTTATTGAGACAAATTGCGAATGAAACAGGTGGCGATTTCTATCAGACGTTAGACGCAGCTGAGTTAGTTGATTTATTTGCTAAAGCACGAGATGTCGCTCAAGGGCTTGATACTGACGGTGACTGTTTACCAGACTGGGTTGAAAAGTTATCCGAAGCCACAAACGGTTATATTGTCGAAGGATCACTAGGTAATACAGGTTATATCTCTGATTCCACGAAAAAAGATACTGATAGTGATGGATTAACAGATATGGAGGAACTAGCTCCAATCTCTAATCCAGACTCATTTGAAGCGGCACAAGATAACCTTATAGTTAACGAAGCTAAAACGAAGGTAGTATTAAAAGAATGGCCTCGTAGTAATCCGGCTAATCCGGATACCGATGGGGATTCCTATAATGATAAAGAAGACATTGAGCCTCAAGTAGAATATAAGATTCCTGTCGTTTTATTACATGGACGAGGCGATAATAGTGCTAAATTATTTGGTATAGAAACTCCATTAGGTGATGCTAACAACACGTATAACGACCATTTTATTATGACGAACGTGGAGAGTTACGGTGTTGTAAATCGAGCAAAATCTGTTACACTCAATGGTTCCTATTTGTATTATGATGCTGCAACACATGAGATAACAGATCTCTATAGTCATACAGGAGAGAATAGAACACCAAAATATTTAGGGAAAGCATTAGAAGATGAAGGATATGAAACAAATAAGAACCTGTTTGTGGTTAACTATCCAAATGAAGAATTCACGTGGAAGAATGCAGATTTATTAAAATGGTTCGTTGAAGAAAATCTAGGTGAGACAAAAGAGGTATATCCAACTCATCAAAGCTTTGATGCAAGAGACTTATCTGTCCATCTAGTAGGGCATAGTAATGGTGGATTGGTGTCACGTTACTATATAGAAAATTTAGATGGTAGTCATTATGTTGATAAGCTTATTACACTGAACACACCTCATTGGGGAAGTGGATTAGCAACAACTAGCTCTAATACGAAGATACTTCATAAAGGACCTATAGATGTTGATTTAAGGCCAAAAAGTTTACAGTTCGGTGGCGAAACAAAGAAGATGACTTATTTTCGGGATGAGGCAAAGTCAAATTATGTGAGCAGTTATCAAACACCTTCATTAACTCGTAATAAAGGAACAACTGCATATTATTTGATTGGAGCGTATGATGATTTTGCGCCTTATTTACTCAGTAAGGAATTACGTGGTAGGACATTCCTATTTGATGTGAATCCAAATCCAAATAGCTTTGAAGAGTTTAGACAAAGTATCGCAAATGGATTTTATGCAAAATACGGCTACGAAGATTCAGTGAATTTTACATTTACGAAGAGCGGGGGAGACAATGTTGTTAATAATCAGAGCCAGCTTGGAGTAACGTATAAAGATTTCGGTAATGGAAACCATATCCAAGCTAATGGTTATTCTATGATTATTGATACGATGTTTGGACAAAATGCAGCCTTCCACTTGCATGGACAGGTTCCGAAACGTACGGAGGCAATTAATCAAGTGATTGATTATTTGAATTAAGAATTTACTAGCTAGCGATTGAACCAGAACAAGGTTGGTCGCTAGCTCTTATTTTTTAAGATTTTACGTTTTTCTTCAACCACTGCCTACTAACTACTAACTAAATAACAATCTAATGTTATACTAAGTCTATCTATTCCTTTGAAGGGAGACTATCTGTATGAAATATTTTTACCATGGACTTATTATCTTTTCTTTAAGTATTCTTTTATGTGGAATTTATTACATCTTTTTTTCTCAAGAAAAATATTCTGGGAGTACTCCATTTCTACCTTCTATTCCTTTTTCCATCATCGTAGTAATCACCTTTGTTTTATCTTTTATTTATGCAAAGAAACTGTTTCTGTTCAAATGGCCGCTTTCGACAATTGTTGCTATTCTAGCAGTAATTCTACTTTTTGTAAGTTCCAATTGGATAAGCACAAAATACGGTTATATTCTTCAAGATTATTATAATAAAACTCATTACCAAACATTAATAGGGCTACCACAATATGCGAACCAAACGGGGAATTTTATTTCTGTAAAACAGTTGTATGAAAAAGATTATCATAAAGTGAATCACATCATAGAAGGAAGAGAGGGAGACGGACAAGATAGTTACTTACAAGTCTATTTCGTCAATGAACAAGATTATATCATCGTTGATTGGGAAACAGATACGATAGACAGTCGATACACGAAACGTGAAGTAGAGGAAATGTTTTTAGCCGAGAATCCATTAGAGAATATCGATTGGATTACACATAATGGCAGAATCCTATATGTGGTGCAAAATGGTAGTGCTACAAATTATTTAGTTTTGCCAACGGAGAATGGGTTTTATTTTCCGAGTTTAGCAGAATACGAGGATCGTTAAGAATTAATAACCAAGCAAATAACCCTTTCCTTTTTAAAGTTTTCTATATAGTTATTTAAGTGGAAAAACTAGGATATTTGTTAAGATGAAATTAACAGATGTTATCTTATTGTAAATGAGAGAGGGAATCATAATGAGAAAAGTAATGCTCATTGTCTTCTTAATTTTCACTTCCGTCTTAATAACTGCATGTGGCGAAAACAATGCTTCCAACAAGGAAATTATTAATACGATTAGTCAATTTAAATTTTATGATGATATCGAAAGTTTGACGACTTCCGCTGATCTAATCATAAAAGGGACTGTTACAGAGTCAACACCAAAATGGTTGAATACTGCGATGGAACCAGACGATTCAGATGATGAAAAGGTTAATCCTGGTGGCGAAATAGAACCTAATACAGATATATGGACGGTACATACGGTTAAAATTGATTATATTTATAAGGGAGAAGCGGGGAAAACGATCGAAATTAAACAGTTCGGAGGAGAATTAGATAATACAATTATGACAGACGAACATGTTACTTTTTTAGAGAAAGGTGAAGAATATATTCTATTTTTAGAGACATATGAAGATTCGCCTGCCTCGCTACTCAACCCAATACAAAGCTATTATAAATTGGAAGAAGGAAACATCATAAAGCATCCAGAGAATTCCTTTACGGTGGATTTAGAAGCTCTAGAGAAACTTGAGAAATAAGTAATTCACTAACACTATTTTTTAAAGATCAGATTCTATATGAATTTGGTCTTTTATTAATTTTAACAACTATATAATAAGATTATAAACAAGTGTATGTTAAACTTACGAAAAGGTATTAAATAGAGAGGTGTGAGTTGATGAAATTTATTTTAATATTTGGACCTCAAGCGGTTGGTAAAATGACAGTTGGACAGGAATTGGCAGAAATAACGGATCTAAAACTTTTCCATAATCATATGACGATTGATTTGGTAACTAACTTCTTTAACTACGGTTCGAAAACAGGAACGAGACTTGTCAATTTGTTTCGTCAAGAAATATTTGAAGAAGTATCAAAGAGTGATTTATACGGATTAATCTTTACGTATGTTTGGGCCTTTAATATGCAAGAAGACTGGGATTATGTTAATAAAGTTTCTAGTTTGTTTGAATCCAGAGGAGGTTATGTATATTTTGTAGAGCTTGAAGCGGATTTGGAAGAACGCCTTGAACGAAATAAAAGTTCTAACAGACTCGAACATAAGCCATCAAAGAGGAATATTAAATGGTCTGAAGAAGATTTAAAAAATTCAATGGAAAAATATAGATTGAATTCTTTAGAGGGTGAAATTAACTATCCAAACTATTTGAAAATAAATAATACCACCTTAAGTGCGGAGGAAGTAGCACAAAAAATTAAAGAAAAATTCCATCTATAAAAACATATTAAATATGGCTGCTACGGTATTAAGAAAAGTAAAAAATAAATGCAAAGAGGTGTAGCTTATTACACTGTCAATTGTGCTGACTCTATTTTCACTGCTGTTGATTTTTTTAACCTTCCTACTTAAGAAAACGAATCGACTGGGAATTTTTGTGGGGAGGGCTGCTTGGATTTTTTTAAGTACCTATTTTCTTTTTGAATATATAGTGATTCGTGAAACGATCACTCCTTATAGTATACTAAAGCAACCAATGAGTGATCTTGGTGTGACTGCATGTGGAAATGATACTTACGTACTTGCTACTTATGAAATTTGTTCTCCTTATCATCCTCTGATGAACATCACCTTTACTCTTATAGGTGTAGCTATCTTTGTCGGTGCCATTTTATTACAGCCCCTATTGCCTAAATTAAGACGTATCAGGATTGCGACGGTCTTATTTGCTATTTATGGAATTAGTTTTGCTATATCTGGAATTATCCCGGCTGATATAAGTTTTACCGCTCATACAATTAGCGCATTACCAGGGATGGTTGTACAAATCCCAGCACTGTTTTTTATCGCTCAAAGTATAAAATTTACTATGCCGAAATTCTACAAATGGACATTGTTTATCCTCATTGTTAACTCCTCTACGATAGTATTACTTTGTCTACAAGCCTTTATCACAAGTCTGCCTGGAGGTCTACTGCAGCGTATCTTATACGGATCAATTTTTGTTTGGATGATAGTTACTGCGATTGTCCTTCAAATGAGAATCAACAAATAGAAGTCTGTAATAAAATTTGTTCACCGCTCTCGGGGGAGGTTCTATCATTGAATGCTTCATTTTGGCTTCGTTTCTATGCTTTTCTTATTGATTACATCATTATTTTCATCTATTTAATCTTCATATTATTAACAGGTTTTCTTTTCCCATCCATGCAAAACCTTTTTAATGGATCCGTAATAATAGCTCAATTGACAGGGTTCTTATTAGTAACTTTACCTGTCTCCCTGTATTTCATAATAAGTGACTCGTATGTTGGTAAACAGTCGATCGGTAAAAAGAAAGTAGGTATCCGAGTCGTAACAAACAATGGTGAAGCAACCTCAATTCTCCGAATGGCTTTTAGAACGCTGCTTAAATTTTTGCCGTGGGAATTATCTCATTTTCTTGCTTTCCGCTTGATTCATATTGGTGAGGGTGAAGTTCCATTTATCTATTATTTGATAGGAATACTCATTTATGCACTAATGTTTGGGTACATTCTTTCTGCAATTTTCACGAAAAGAAAACAGTCTATTTACGATATACTAACGAAAACTCAGGTAGTGAAAGCATAGTCTGTTTATTGTGCTTAATTTCTGACATCGAGGGAATACTATCACGAGTAATTGAAAGGAGTGAAACTAATGGATAAGAATATGAATTATGGCGATGATTATAAAATGATACCAGCTTCATCAATCAATAGTGGTCAAGGAATTGAAGTTTTGCCAGATCTCTATTGTTATACAGTCCAAATTGTTAACATCGTTTTGGCTGGGGATCCAAATACGGGAGACTTTGTCTTAATAGATGCTGGAATGCCGGAGTCTGCAGAGGATATTATCGGTGTTGTAGAAAGTCGATTTGGCGAAGGAAGTAAACCTAAAGCAATTATTTTAACGCATGGGCATTTTGATCATGTAGGTGCTATTATCGAATTGATTGAGAGATGGCAAGTACCGGTTTATGCTCATCCAGCAGAACTCCCTTATTTAAAAGGTGAAATGAGTTACCCAGAGCCTGACACTACTGTTGAAGGTGGAATGGTTGCAAAAATGTCAAAGCTGTTCCCAAATGAGCCCGTCCAACTCGGTGAAAATGTTCATACTTTACCTGAGGATGGCAGTGTTCCCCATCTACCTGAGTTTCGCTGGATCCACACACCTGGACATTCACCAGGGCATGTCTCCTTATTTAGGGAAAAAGATGGTGCGTTAATTGCTGGGGATGCGTTTGTAACAGTTAGACAAGAATACTTGTATGAAGTATTGACACAGGAACAGGAAATTAGTGGCCCACCACGATATTTAACAACAGACTGGGTAGCAGCAAAGCAATCCGTTCAAACACTCCAACAACTAAATCCGACTGTTGCGATTACAGGACATGGCGTACCAATGGTTGGGGAAGCATTACAGAATAATTTGAAAATGTTAGCGGATAAGTTTGATGATATGGCAAAACCTGATTATGGGAAATACGTGAATTAATATAAATAAACAACAGGCTTCCTATAGAGGAGGCCTGTTGTTGTGTTTTCGCATGTTTATAGGGTATGGTTTCTAGAATAAGTAATAAGCAGCGTCTTCTAATAGAGCTAGAAGTCTTTCTACAAATAATTTTGTAATAATTGCTAAAATAATTCCATTTATAACTAATGCGATGATACTAAAATAATAGGTGAAGCGATGTTTTTGCTTCGATAGTTCATGGAAAACGACTATTACTGGATTAATTAAAATAATAATTGAAAATAAAATGCTAAATAATAGGCTAAATGCTAAACTGTCTTCAGAAATAGTAAAAGCACCTAATAATGAAAGAAGCGCTAAAACTACAAAAAGAGCTACAAATGGTACCGATATTCCGGTATATTTTGCTAGTAACGTTTGAGCGGAAATTGGATTTTTTGCTAGCTTTAATGTAATTAAATTAGCAACAAATCCGGATAGATATAATAAAAGAATAACAATGAAAATTCGAGACGTAAGAGTGAAAAACGGTAAGCTCTCTACCCCTGAGCTGAATATATTTCCAACCATATCTTTAAATGTAGTGTTAATAAGACCATAAAAGAATAACGATATAGCAAATGGTAAAAGTATTCCTGTTACAATGGAACTGATTAAAGAGCTATCATTTTTTAAGGCAGTATCAGGGTTTTTAACACGATTGAGAAAGTAATTCCAATAAGCTGTAGATTCTTCTTTAACTTTCTCTAAAGTGACATTTTCTCCTGTAGATGTAGCACTACCTTCTTCTTCTGTTGTAGCTTTCTGAGTGGTTTCTTCTGTAGAGACACTCGTTTCGACTGGTGTGACAGTTGCTTGTTGAACGTCCTCTTTTTTTAGTGATTGTCCACAAGCTTCACAAAAATTACCGGGTTCTTGTTCCTTCCCGCAATTTGAACATACGATCATTCTAACTCTCCCCCATCTAAGTTGTGGCTAAATAAGCCTGGTGCTCCCTATACATCGTTTGCTTATGTAGATAATTCCTGACATCCCCTATAAAACATGTAATTCATAACAAAAGACCGTCACATTTATTAGTAATTTATTCCTAATTTACTAATCATATATATCTACGAAAAGAAATCTATTCCGTTATATATAGTTAAGTGAGTCTTATATACTAATAAATTATAACTAATCATCTTCCTTTTTTCAATGTGCTTCATTATAATAGTACTAGGGGACAAAATATTTAAGGCATAGAGGAGAGAGAAAATGAAGTTTTGTAAGGAGTGCGGGAAAGAGCTAAAAGACGGGGAACAATTTTGTGAAAACTGCGGAAAGCCCGTGAATAGTGAGACACCAAAAGAGAAAAAGCAACCCAAAGAGAAGCAACAGTCTCTTGTTTCAAAGTTTCAATCGCTACCAAAAGCGCATAAACTAACGATTTCTATTATTTCTGGAATTTTATTATTATTTATTATTTTTGCATCAGTCGTTAACTACATGACGTCTTCTGAGAGAATCGTTAAAAAGTTTCATGCAGCTGTGATGGAGGATAACTATGAAGCACTAGGGGACTTAGTTGTTTTTGATGAAACAGATGAAAAAATAGGTGAACGTCATGCGGAAGTATTAGCGGATATGATTGATGAACAGGATAGACTCGGAGAATTGATGGCGCATTTTGATGATCAACATAAGCAGCTTACTTCAAGTAAAGGCGGAGTTGTTAATCTACAAAAAGAAGGATGCTTCTTATTTTTCGATTGCTATGAAATTACAGCAGCTACATACTATTTGAATGCTAGCTCTAATTTAAATAATACGGAAATCATTCTAGATGGTGAAACAGTCTCAGTTATTGAGAATGCTGAGGAAGAGCAGGAGATAGGTCCGTTTGTATACGGGTCTTATGATTTAGAAGCAACTTACGAAAATGAATTTGTTCAATTTCATGAGGAAGAACCTGTTTATATATATGAAGCAGACCAGTCTTGGAGAGTAGGTTTTTATTTTGAATCCATAGTAATTGAAGGCAACGAACTGCCAATTGAGCGAACATTCTTGTTAAATGGTAAAGAGCTAGACGAGACAATGATTCTTTCAGGTGAAGAGGGAGATGAAATCGGCCCAATCGATCCGGAACAGGATTATACATTGGAAATAAAAGCAACGTTTCCATGGGGTGAGCTAACTACAGGGGAACGAGAAGTTGATCGTTATTTTGAACAAAAGTTTGAAATTAGTGAGACACTAATGGAAGGCTTAAAGCAAGGGATTATTACTTTTTATGATGACTTATTTGAAGCATATCGTTCGAATAATTTAGACTCTATTGGTTACCTAGAGGAGCAATTACTGGATGATTACTCTTACGACATCGGAAGAGTTCATGATTATGCTGAAGAAAATGAAGACTACATTCATTTCCGTGATGTGAAACAATACGGTTTTGCTAACGAGCCAATAGAGATCTACTACAATCAAGAAGATAAAACGTATCATGCATACACTTCGATGTTAGAAGAAAGTGCAATTGAAACGCAATTTTACGACACGGTAATTGATGATCCATACTATAGAAATAACTACAATTCTGTATATTTCTTCTATAAAGACGACAAATGGTTAGTGAAAGATGCGTACTTCGGAAACTGGGCTGATGATAAAGAATATACAATGTTTCCTTATGAAGGGGAACCAGCAAAGGTTTTACATGGTCAGAAAACAAGCACTGAAACGGACAAAGAAGAATCTGATGAGGCAGCAGGCAACGATGCTGATGAAGCAGTAGAAAAGGCAACATTAAGCTACATTGATGCTCTAGTAGAAGCGATTAATGCAGGTGATTATTCAAAGGTGTCTTCGACGATTCAGAGCGGGAGTGCTTTAGAAGGAATGCAACAAGATTTAGTCAATCGATTATATGAAAATGGGACTACCCAAGAAGTCGTAAGTAAAGAAGTGACGAGCACAGAAAAAGACGGCGACGCTTGGAAAGTTAAAACGTCAGAGACGATAAAAATTACCTATGAGAGTGGTAAAGAAGAAACTAAGGACTACACTTGGACGTATACAGTTGTAGAAGATGATGGAAACTATAAATTGTCCAATATTGAATAATGAGAAATAAACTAGGCTAGCACCATTGATGTATGGCATGGTGTTGGCCAATTTTTTTTGAAAACCAACGAACAAGAAGGGAACTAACATGAAGATGAAGAAAAAAGAATTTGCATTTATTTTAATCGTTATAAGTATCATAACTTTAGTCGCCTGTGGTGATTTAAAAGTTAGTAGTAGCCCAGAGATAGTGGTACACAATATGTATAAGTCAGCTGTCGAGAACAATCAACAGCAACTGGATGAGATTCTAACGTACTTTTCTCATTATGATGGCAATGAAGCGTATATTATCGAAGAATTAAAAGATCAAGCATATGATTTAGGCGGAACAGATAGCATCAAGCCAATCCTTTTAAAAGAGGATGAGATGCAACGAGAAATTCGTGAAGGGTTAGACGCAACATTTTCGGATAACTGGAATTTTGTTTATGTTGAGTTAGGAGACTCGTACATATACGCTTGGATTGTACAAGAAATTGATGGTAATTATTATATTGTAGAAGGAGAAGATTTCAGTACTGATGAAATTTTCTTGATTGTTGACGGTGTTAATTTGGAAGAAGAAAGAGCAAGGGAAGAAGCGGAGAGAGAAGCTGAAATAGAGGAAGCGAAACAAGAAGAGCTTGTTATTGCGAAAGAAGAGGCACAGGCGATTTTGGGAACATGGAAAGGAACTGCGATTGCTCCACAGCAAGCATTTGAAATGACCGTATCGGAACTAGGTGAAACAGAAATTAAGAACGATGACGGTGAAGAAAAAATTGTTACACCTTTTACTGCGACAGCTAAATTGTATATGAATCCATCTACAGTCAGTTATTCTGGCTGGCATCCTGTAACTGTCGATATCGAGCTTTCTGGCAATCATATAAAAGGATTAGGAAATACATTCGGCACAATTGATTTTGAGGTAATGGATCATACACCTGCGCCAGAGCGCGATTTTAAGCTTCATGGTATACATTTTTATCCTATTTCACTTGGTGTAGATGAGGATGATTTATATGAGGACTATTTCTTGCAAGGTGAAATGCAAGGCCGTGTATCTGTCTCGGATAGAAACAGAAATACAGATTGGTCTCTTGAAAAAGTAGAATAAGTTAAGTGAGGGAGTGTATTTGTCGCACTTCCTTTTTTATATTAGAAAGAACTATGATTTGACAAAAAATCAAAATCATAATAGTATGCTTGCAAGCGTTTACTTAAAATGGTTGGTAGGGGGAGAAAAATAATGAGTAACACAATTCTTGGAACAGATATCGTTGTACATATTGCACTAGTGGTAAAGGATATAAAGAAAACATCCGATGCATATGCCAAATTTTTTGGAGTGGGTATCCCGGATGCGCAATGGACACCACCTTATGAACAATCTCAAGCAGAATACCATGGGGAGCCAGTGGAGTCTAGAGCGCTACATTGTTTCTTTAAAATTGGCAACTTAGAAATAGAATTGATTCAACCTGATGAAAACCCTAATAGTACCTGGAGAAATCACTTGGATACGCATGGAGAAGGCTTCCATCATATAGCGTTAGTAGTAAATGGGTTAAAACAAATTATTGCTGATATGGAGAGTAAAAATATGCCGTTAGTTCAGAAAGGTGAATACGAAGGTGGTAGATATGCGTATATGGATACCTTCGATGAACTAAAGCTTATGTTGGAATTATTGGAAAACGATTGATGGACGCAGTTCTTTTTTCAAAATCAATCGCGTACAGGTAAGTACACACATAAAATAAGGAGTGGGGAAAAGTGAACTATTTAATTACGGGTGCGAATCGGGGATTAGGATATTATTTGGCGGAAGCTGCATTAAAACAAGGCCATCAAGTATTCGCGACGAAACGTTCAGATGAGGGACAGTTGACTCAGCTTCAAGAGAAATATAGTGATCAATTAACGATCGTGACGTTTGACGTTCAAAATGAGGAAGCGATTAAACAAGTTGCAGAACAACTCAAGCAGGAGAACGTAAAGCTAGATGTAATCGTTAATAACGCGGCAATTTTAAATGAGAGAGAAAAAACAATTGAGGAGCTAGATATTGAAAAAAGTGCACGTGCTTTAGATATTAATGTGCTTGGTCCGTTGCGTGTTGTGAAGCATTTCCTTCCATTAATAGAAAAGCGAGATACAGCCTCTATTGTTAATATATCTTCCGATTCAGGTAGCCTAACGAATGCTTATGCGGGAGATTATCCGTATGGCATTTCAAAGGCGGCTCTTAATATGTTTTCGGAGAAGTTACAAGCCTACTTAAAAGAGGATGGCGTTCAGATTCTTTCGATTCACCCAGGCTGGATGAGAACGGATATGGGAGGCGAGGCTGCTGCACTCAATCCAGCAGAGTCAGCAGAAAAAATATTAGACTTAACATTACAAAAAAATAGAAATCAATCAAAATTCACCTATATGGATACAGACGGGAATCCTATGGATATTTAAATGGTGTTTCGTTACGTTGCACAAGACCAAAAGAGGTTCTTGTGCATTTTTTCTTCGTAATGAAAACATGTGCGACGGTCTACAGAGGATGCGTGACGGTAGATAGAGCAGAGTGACGGTTCATAGAGAGTGCGCGACGGTAGATAGAGCAGAGTGACGGTTCATAGAGAGTGCGCGACGGTAGATAGAGCAGAGTGACGGTTCATAGAGAGTGCGCCACGGTAGATAGAGAGAAGTGACGGTTCATAGAGCAAGTCTCACGGTCCATAGATGGTGCGCGACGGTAGATAGAATAAATCGACTCCAGATAGAGCACCCTCGACGCGCGATAGAAGAAATCGACTCCAGATAGAGCACCCTCGACGCGCGATAGAAGAAATCGACTCCAGATAGAGCACTCACGACGCGCGATAGAAGGAATCGACTCCAGATAGAGCAGCCACGACGCGCGATAGAACAAATCGACTCCAGATAGAGCACCTACGACTCGCGATAGAACGAATCTACTAAGTAATATCTTAGTGAAATCTTGTATGGGACATACTGTATCAAATGTTACCTATTCCTAATCCGATATTAAATCGAATTATCTAATGTTAAATGTCCAAATCTGATGTTGAGCGCACTGAATCTAATGTTAAACGTCAGAATCTGATGTTGAGCGCACTGAATCTAATGTTAACCGTACACAATCCGATTTTAAACAGAGTTATCTAATGTTAACTCTAAATCTGAAAATTTATTCAAAGTAACAACGAGGGAGGAATGAAGATGAATAACTTTTATACCGTCCTTGTAGTTGATGATGAGATGTTAATTCGTCAGGGAATTATTCATTATGTCGATTGGGAGACTAATGGCTATCAAATAGTTGGCGAGGCAGCTAATGGAAAAGAAGCAATTAAAAAAATAGAACAGCTCGAACCACAAATATTACTCACAGATATTGTTATGCCAAGCATGGATGGGATCGAACTCATTCAATTTGTAAAAAAACATTATCCCGCCATGGAAATTATCGTTTTAAGTAGCTATGAGGAATTTGATTATGTGCGTAAAACCTTCCAATTAGGAGTGGCGGATTACATATTAAAACCAAAGTTAAATGAGAAAGAAATACTAACGACATTGGATAAGCTAATATCGAAACGCACTAATCTCCAACAAGAAGAAGTCAGCATATCTATGGATGATGTCGTACGAAAACTCATACACGGATATCAAACGATTAGAGAATTCAATTATCTTCGTGACGTCCTTCAAGAGAAGACAATTTCACTTATAGAGGTGTTTACGAAACCTGACACAGAGCTGCATTTATCTAAGAGAAAATTGTGTGCGCTTTTCGAGCGAATGAACCTCCCAATTTCAGTCAACGAGATTTCTATTGAAAATTACAGTAAACTATTTCTCCTGTATACAAAAGAACAAAATAGTATGATAGAAGCTCAGAAAGCAATAGAAAAAATATCAGGTACGTTCAAAATGACAATTGGCGAGCCCTTTTCAGAAACTAGTAAAATGAAAGAAATCTATGAAGCAATAGAGAGAACAAAGCGATTTCATTTCTTTTTGCCTGACAAACGAATATTGTATACAAATCATCTACCTAACGCAACAGACCCCACTTTCCTATTTGATTTTAATCACTTTACACATTTAGTTAAGCATCGCCAAATCGAGCAAGCTTATTCTTACATTAACGAATACATAGAAAATATAACGGAAACGTATGCAATGGAAGTTCATGAGTTTCAATCTTGGTTGGGGAACATCTGCTTTAACATGATAGTTCTTGTCGACAATATGGATTTGAATACTGAAAAATTAGAAGAAAATAAATACAACTATTTAAAAAAAGTCAATGATGCATTTGATGTTCAAGAAGCAGTAACGGTATATCAAGAGTTGATTGCAGAAGTAAAAGAGCTGTTACTAACAAACGTAGCTTCACCACCTATGATTGAGCAATTATTACAATATATCGACGAAAACTATCAAGAGCCACTCACTCTTGAGGATTTAGCCAATCATTTTCATTTCAATCCATCGTATTTATCTAGTTATTTCAGTAAGCAAATGAATCAAGGCTTTAATGAATATCTTCATAAGACACGTATTGAACAAGCAAAAAATCTACTAAAAAAACATGAAATTTCGATCTCGTCAATAAGTGAAAAAATCGGGTACTCCGATCCAAGTTATTTTACAAAAGTATTTAAAAAGATGGAAGGTATCTCCCCGAGACAGTACCGCAGGAAAGTGGTAGATGCAAAATGAAAAAAATACGTGCTATTCTTTATCAAAATAGTTTGGTTCTAAAGATTTTCCTTGTGTTGTTAGTAAGTATTTTGAGTGTAACTGTTTTGACTGTTTATAGCAGTATGCGGATGTCGAGTCAGTTGTTTATGGATACGTTCAGTATTACGAATACGAAAGTTATGACTCAAATAAATGAACGCTTCTATACATTTAGTAACTCCATCATTTCTGCTTCGATGGCAATGGAGAATAATGGTGTTATCAAACAACAACTTCAAGAGGAATATAATAGTTCACTAGAAAACCATGAATATTTTTATACGATTGGACAAGAAATGGATAAGCTACAAGCACATATAAACGATGAAGCGACCATCGTATTATTAACGAACAATAATGAAACATTTAATACGAATTTTGGTGTGTGGGATGTAGATGCTAGAATCCTAGCAAACAGTAACATAAAAAGACAAATCGATCAGAGCCAGAATAAGGTACAATTTTTCTATGAAAATTCAGAACTAACGAACAATCAACCGATGATACTTGTTGGTAAAGCGTTAAAAGAGCGATCCACCCAGTCTACATATGGTTATTTCTTTACCGCCATCAGGGAGAGAAATTTACGGAATTTCTACCAAGAGTATACGTCAGAGGGAAATAACATTCTTTTACTCACTCCAAGTGGCAAAATCATCTCTAGTAATTTACGAGATAAAATTGGCGAGGATTCGGATGAGCTACTTCAGCATGTATTAGATTATGAGCAGGATATACAAGAATATAAGAGCATTCAAGTGTTTGGACAAAATTATACAATTTTAGCTGAATATGTTCCGAGTTTACATATTTATATTGTGAATTTGATTGACCAAGATTTATTGGCACAAAATTTAATCGATACAAATCAAACAATCATTATTAGTGTCACTGTTGCCATTATTGCACTTATTTTGGCCTTTATTATCGTAAGAAAAATGACATCCTCCATGTCTGATTTAGTGTATCAAATATCCGATATGGCAAGGTATCAATTTAACAAGCCGCTAGAAGTGCGAGGTGGTTATGAAACGAGAAAAACAGCAGAGGCGTTTAATTATATGCTGAATGAACTCCAGGACTATGTGAAACTCCTAATTAGCACGCAAGAAAAACAAAGGAAATCAGAGTTAAAAGCACTACAACATCAAATCAATCCGCATTTTATCTACAATACACTAACATCTATTAAATTCATGATGAACCAAGGGAAGAAGGAGGAAGCAAGCCAAACAATCGAATCGTTTATTGTGTTGCTTCAAAATACAATCAGCAATCTCGATGAAATCATTACAGTAGAACAAGAAATAGAGAATCTAAAAAACTATGTACAAATTATGCAGACACGATATAGCGATAGGATTAACGTTCATTATTTTGTTTCGCCTACAAGTTTGGAGTTGTATGTACCTAAGCTTATTTTACAGCCATTTATAGAGAATGCATTCTTTCATGCCTTCACTCATAAAAAAGCGGGACATATCCACATTTTAGTTGCGGAGAAAGACAATTTTCTAATATGTGAAATGATTGACGATGGAGATGGGATGAAGCAATCTGCTACTCAAAAACACGCACCAAGCAAGAAAAATCAATTATTTAGTGGTATTGGCGTGAGGAACGTGCATGAGCGAATCCAACTTTTATATGGTTTGCGTTATGGTGTTGATATTTCGAGTGAGCCTGGAAAAGGGACAAAAGTAGAAATACGTTTGCCTATTGAAAAGAAGAAAACCTAAAGAATGTACCAAATATAAAAAGAATACCAAAATGTGATTTTCTCTTCTCTACTATCAAAAGAAAGTCATAGAAACAGCTAATAATCCTCCAAGAGCAGGGATCCAACCTTTTGCTATAATTTTGTTACATTTCTGAAAGCGCATTCATACATGCGGATAAAATTATAGGGGGTTCTTCCAATGAAAAAAACAAGTTTGTTCCTTCTGCTGTTTGGTTTACTATTTTTTATGGCAGCTTGTTCAGGTGAAGAAAATGCAGCGGGAAATGAGGAAGAAAATGATACAAACGCATCGAGTGATGGAGAAATTATTGCTTGGGCATGGGATCAGCACTTCAACATTGCAGCACTAAATGTCGCATTGGAGCATTATGAGGATGAGAACTTTAATTTGGAAATTATCGAAAACGCGCAAGATGATATTGTGCAAAGGTTAAATACTGGTCTTAGTTCTGGAACTATGAAAGGAATGCCTAACATTGTACTGATTGAAGATCAACGGGCCCAAAGCTTTTTACAATCGTACCCTGACGCTTTTTATCCAATCGATGATTATTTTAGTACAGATGATTTTGCAGATTATAAAATAGCACCAACGAGCTATGACGGGAAGCAATATGGACTTCCATTTGATACAGGTGTTACCGGCTTATTTTATCGTACGGATTTAATTGAAGAAGCGGGTTATACGCATGATGATTTAGTAGATATTACGTGGGGTGAATTCACGGAAATCGCGAAGGATGTCACGGATAAAACAGGAGTAGCGATGATTTCGTTAGACCCAAATGATCTAGGGATATTGCGAGTTATGATGCAAACAGTTGGAAGCTGGTATACGAATCCAGAGGGTGAGATAACGATTGCCAACAATGATGCATTACGTGAAGCGTTAGAGCATTACAAAACGTTATTGGATAACGATTCGGTGAAAATTGTATCGGATTGGAGCACGTTTTTAGCATCCTTTAATAATGGTGAAGTTGCTTCTGTACCGAGTGGGAATTGGATAGCGCCTAGTATTTCTGCGGAAGATTCACAAAATGGTTTATGGAAATTAGCGCCGATTCCTCGGCTAGAAGCGGCTGGAGCTGTGAATGCTTCTAACTTAGGTGGAAGTTCATGGTATGTGTTAAATATTGATGGTAAAGAAGCAGCTGCAGAGTTTTTAGGAAAGACTTTTGGATCGAATGTAGATTTTTATCAAGATTTAGTTGAGGAAGTTGGAGCGATTGGAACATACAAGCCGGCTTCAGAAGGAGATGCTTATACATTCGAAAACGAGTACTTTAATGGGCAACAAATCATTTATGAATTCTCACAATGGATGGAAGATATTCCTGAAGTGGATTATGGCTTAAACACCTATGGAATTGAGGATATTTTAGCGGCTGAAGTTCAAAATTATTTGAACGGAAAAAGTTTAGATGATGTATTAGCAGATACTCAAACACAAGCGGAGAATCAATTCAAATAATGAAAGAGAGAATTCTGCCTCTAGTTATCGTTACTGGAGGCAGATTATTTCAACATTATTATCACCTTTTGAGGAGGGATAGGAATGAATACATCATCAAGCTATAAGGCTAAACCTAGGAATAGACAATCAATGACCACTCTTCGGTTTAAAAAGCAAACAATTGGCTGGCTATTTATCATACTTTCCATAATCGGAATCGGGTTATTTTACTTTTATCCAATGGTTCAAGCTTTTCTACTATCTTTACAATCAGGGATGGGAGCGAACCATGAATACGTTGGTTTTGCTAATTATGTAAGACTACTAAATGATCCAGCATTTTTGACGGCTCTAAGTAATACGATGATCTATTTACTTGTACAGGTTCCTCTCATGATTTTATTGGCATTAGTATTTTCTGTTCTATTAAATGATCCGACATTAAAATTTAGAGGATTTTTTAGAACTGCGATATTTTTACCAGCGGTTACTTCACTTGTAGCCTATGCGGTCGTGTTTAAATATTTATTCAGTCCTGATGGGCTTGTAAATGAATTGTTGTTACAATTAAATCTTATTACACAGCCATTAAACTGGATATCTGATCCTGTATTAGCAAAAATAACGATAATTTTGGCAATCACGTGGAGATGGACAGGGTACAACATGATTTTTTATTTATCTGCGTTACAAAATGTAGATAAAGCTATTTATGAAGCTGCTCGAATTGATGGAGCCTCTACGATTCAACAATTTTTCTATATTACAATCCCGTTATTAAAGCCAATTATTTTATTTACATCGATTGTCTCAACCATTGGCACACTACAATTATTCGATGAAGTGATGAATATTACAGGTGGGGGTCCGGGTGATGCGACGGTTACCATATCAATGTATATTTATAACCTGTCGTTTGAATATACGCCTGACTTCGGATATGCTGCCACAGTTTCTTATATGGTGCTACTATTAGTTGTTGTATTCTCATTTTTACAATTTAAAGTGGCGGGTGATGATCAAAAATGAGACTAATAAAAAGAATTGCAACGTACTTGTTTCTAAGTGTGGCTGCTTTTATCTCTATCTTTCCGTTTATATGGATGGTTATAAGCATGACGAATAAGTCGGTGGATGTCACGAGAGGAAGATTGTTACCGGGAACACATTTTATCGAGAATATAACGACCCTTTTTGAAACCCAAAATATTGGGACAGCTTTAACAAACTCGTTTATTGTCGCGATTATTACAACAATATTGACATTATTAATTGGATCGCTGGCTGGCTATGGCTTTGAAATTTATCGCACGAAGAGGAAGGATGTTGTTTTCAGTATTCTTATTTTATCAATGATGATACCTTTTGCTGCGATTATGATTCCACTTTATCGCTTCTTTGGTCAAGTTTCTAGTGTTGCGCCTGCATTCGGTATTGATACGTTGGCAGCTGTTATAATGCCTACTGTCATTACGGCATTCTTTATCTTCTTCTTCCGTCAGAATACGAAGTTATTTGCTCGTGATTTAGTAGAGGCTGGCAGGATGGATGGTTTGAGTGAATTAGGGATATTTTTCAAAATTTATGTCCCTACAATGAAAACAACATATGCTGCTGCGGCTATCATTGCTTTTATGAATAGTTGGAACAATTATCTATGGCCATTAGTGGTATTACAATCACCTAGAAATCAAACGATTCCGCTATTGATCTCAAATCTTGGCTCAGGATACTCACCAGATTTTGGGGTTATTATGACTGCTATCGTCATTGCAACATTACCAACAGCGCTTGTGTTTTTCCTTATGCAGAAACATTTTGTCGCAGGTATGATGGGATCGGTAAAAGGATGATTAATGAGCTGGGAGACGTCACTCAATCTAGGAGTGAGTCTCCTCTTCTTTACAGTTGAAAGCAGAAGGATTCTTTCACTTTTATTGTGCAGTGATGCCTCCGTCTACTACAAACTCCGAACCGGTACTATAACTAGAGTCGTCGGAAGCAAGATAAAGTACAAGATTTGAAATCTCTTCAGGTTGAGCGATACGACGAGCAGGTATATGTTTTGCAAACTCTTCTATCTGTGCTTTCGCATCGCCATGAATCATTGGTGTATCGATGACACCAGGGTGCACGGAATTAACGCGGATTCCGTAATGGCTCAGATTTAGAGCAGCCGCTTTTGTCATACCACGGACCGCAAATTTTGTATCTGTATATCCAATAGCACCGCCAACTAGTCCGTTGATTGAGGAGATGTTTACAATCGAACCATTGTCTGTTTTCTTCATAGATGGAACGACGGCTTTCATACCTAAGAACACAGACACTTGATTGATGTCGACGATTCTACGATATTCTTCTTCTGTCATTTCTTCAATAGACTTGGCCATTGTTATGCCCGCATTGTTCACCAGAATATTAATTGGTCCAAATGTATTTTCCGTTAGTTCTATCACGGTTGACCAATTTTCTGCATCGGTAACATCGAGACCTGCAAAGGCAGCATTATCTCCTAGCTCTTCCGCTAATGCTTGTCCTTCATCTTGTAGAATATCTGCAATAACTACTTTTGCCCCTTCTTGAATAAATAATCGTGCATGTGCTGCACCCATCCCACGGGCACCACCAGTAATGATGGCTACTTTACCATCTAATTTACCCATTCATTCGCCCTCCTAGTTTATATTCTTGCCTTTCGATTTGTATACAATCAATATGTACACGGAGTGGAAATAATCCACTTACTTATATAATATCACTGTGCTTTATTGTGTAAACTAAGTGGACTTGAAAATGTAAGTTGAGATTTTTTAAATTGAAATTCAAAAAAGGGTATGCTAACGATAGTTATGATATAAGGAGTGCAATATATGAGAATAGAAGTGATTGTCCAAAATGCAGAAGAAGCAAAGCAAGCGGAACGATTAGGGGCAGACCGTTTAGAGCTTGTCTCAGCGATAAGTGAAGGTGGATTAACACCTAGTTATGGAACGATAAAAACGGTTCTCTCTCAAGTCTCTATCCCTGTTCAAGTGATGATACGCCCCCATAGTTATCTTTATCAATATACAGATGCGGAATGGAAGGTAATTCAGGAGGATATACAAGCTGTTTTAGATTTAGGTGGAAAAGGCATTGTCTTCGGCGCGTTAACAAAAGAGAATAAGGTGGACGAGACAATTTTGCAAAACTTGTTGAAGACATTTCCCTCTATAGATATAACATTTCATCGTGCCTTTGATGAAACTTTTGATCTGATTGAGGCGTATAAGACATTAATGAATTATCCGATTCGCCGTATTCTTACTTCTGGTGGTGCTGAGAATTGTGTAGAGGGTAAGGATAAACTTAGAGAATTAGTACAATTATCGAAAGAAATGGATGGCCCATCTATTATGCCTGGAGCAGGATTAACAGCAGATAACATTACTGAAATACATGAGCATGTCCAATCGGAGGAGTACCATTTTGGAAAAGCAGTTCGACATAATGCATCTTTTCAAAAAGGCTTTTCTCAAGAGGTAATGCAACGTTTAACAGATTGGAAAAAATAAGAGGATTAAGAAATTAACTCAACTAATATCAGCATATGTCGATATGTAAGGAAGGACATGAACGAGATAAAATTCCGTTTAAGCTTGTTTTGATATGGGAATAATAAACAAAGAAAAGAAGTTTATCCAGTAATCTACTACAATTATTCTTGCAAGTTATTCGTAGGTGTAGATAATATGAAACGTATTTACCTACCTCATTCGTTTAACACCATCACAGCTTAAAGATGATTCAGGTAGAGAATATAGGTTTTAGGTGAAAGGATTTGTTCATATGAATAAAGAACAACTAAGGAATGAAATTGAACGAACTAGGAGCGAGATGCTTTTATCGGCTGAAAAGCAAGGGTTAACTGCAGACCAGACGGTTCAATTAAGTGAAAAATTAGATGAACACATTTTATTATATCAGAAGAAATTTTCGCCTAAATAGTAAGTTCAAAAGGTAGGGATATGATGTATCCTTGCCTTTTTATTTGCTATCCTTTAAAGGACATCCTTTCTAATAATGCAGTGATTCGCCTATGAAATAATGAATTTTATGTGACTTTGTTCACTTAGTTGAAAACGTTCTATTTGTTGGCGTAAGTTGGGTGGATACTCTATAATCATATAGGACTGTAACTAGAGGGGGACAAGAGAATGTATACAAAAACAGACTTTAAAAAACATTTAGAAGAATTAGGAATTAAAAAAGATGGTACTTTATTGGTGCACTCTTCGTATAAAAGTATTGGCGACGTTGATGGCGGACCTGATACTGTGTTAGATAGTTTATCAGAATATATGGAAGATGGGTTGCTTGTTTTACCAACACATACTTGGTCTTATATTAATCATAAAAACCCAATATTCTATGTGGATGAATCTCCAACCTGTGTTGGTCATTTAACAGAACGGTTTCGCAAGAGAGAAGGAGTTATCCGTTCGTGGCATCCAACACATTCGGTAGCAGCGTTAGGAAAAGATGCTGCTGAGTTTACGAAGGGTGACGAGAAGTTTGATACACCATGTGCGAGAGGATCTGCTTGGGGTAAATTATTAGATCGTAAAGCACAAATTATGTTATTAGGAGTAGATTTACGTAGAAATACGTTTATCCATGGAATTGAAGAATGGGTGGATATACCGGGAAGACTTACGGATACCCATGAATCTTTATATACTGTTTTAGAGGACGGAACAAAAATCTCTGTACCATCCAGAAGACATACGAGCACACCTTGGTCAGAGCATTTCTGGAAGGTCGATGATTATTTAGTGGAACTGGGAGCAATGCATATCGGTAAGTTTGGTGATGCAGAGGTTCGTGTATGTGATACGGTGAAAACGACAGAGGTTATTACTGAAATGCTAGAGGTAGATCCAGAACTATTTACGGATAATGAGCCATTAACGAGCGAATTCAAGCTAGCATTTGATGAAAAATGGTCAAAGCGTGAAACAACAAGAAGTTTATAAAATTAATAAGAGACGATTTGTAAAAATTAGATAAGGTATTATACATCTGGATATCTATTATGGTAGGTATCCAGTTTATTTTTTTGTGTAGGAATGATACAGTTTTCGAGGGTGTCAATATCGGATAACTCAGTTTAATATCAGATTCGAGCATGTCAAAATCAGATAACTCAGTTTAATATCAGATTCGAGCGTGTCAAAATTAGATAACTCAGTTTAATATCAGATTCGAGCGTGTCAATATCGGATAACTCAGTTTAATATGAGATTCAAGCGTCTCAATACGTGACTATTAAATACTAAAACCTTATGAGATATGTGTCTAGAGTGCTCTATCGCGAGTGTTGCAGTTCTATCCGGAGTGGAGGGTGCTCTATCGCGAGTAATTTAGTTCTATCCAGAGTGAAGTATGCTCTATCGCGAGTGCTCGAGTTCTATCCAGAGTGGAGGGTACTCTATCGCGAGTGCTTCAGTTCTATCCGGAGTGGAGAGTGCTCTATCATGAGTGTTTCAATTCTATCTAGAGTGAAGTGTGCTCTATCGCGAGTAATTCAGTTCTAATCGGAGTGAAGTATGCTCTATCGCGAGTGCTCGAGTTCTATCCGGAGTGGAGGGTGCTCTATCAGGAGTGAAACGCACTATTGTCCAATGTCGTGCATGATTCGTTTCTAAAGTAGGTTAATTCACTCAGAAAAAGGAATGTAACGTTTATTTTAGCCTAATGGTAATAACTGTTATGACTTTAATGCACTTTCCTTAATATTTTTTATGTGAAATAATAATAAAGATTGTTGTAAGTAGGGGGTGCAAAACATCATGGTAAATCAGAAGAGCATAGCTGTTGCTTACATTTTATGGTTCTTTTTTGGAATGTTAGGAATTCACCGATTTTATACGGGAAGAACTGGAACTGGAATTGTTCAATTACTATTAAGTCTTTTTGGTTGGGCAACGACATTCCTAATCATCGGTTGGTTTATCCTTCCTATTGTAGGGATTTGGCTTTTCATAGATATTTTCTTAATCCCTGGTCTATGTAGAAACCCGCGTTAATAGTATTTATTTAAATTATTACATATTCATTTAGAAGAGGCTCTCCACTCAGAGAGCCTCTTCTTCTGATTACTTATGTCTCTTTTTATCTGGACCGAATAGTTTATCACCTGTATAAATGTTTGGTCGCTCTACCTCATCCATACCAAATCCTAAGAAAAATCCGGTATGTGGTGGTTGATTATAAGCAACATTTTGCCACGCAACCGATAATCTGTACACAGGATCATGCATTAGCGTATGGATCTTTTCTTCTGTTATATCTGTCGTTGTATATATCCGCAGTGCCTCACTATCTGCTGTCGGCCAAATTACTTCTTCACGCCAATCACCTAAAATATCTGCTTGTAGGGAAGGGTTACCTTTTGTCCAGTTGTTACTTCGCGTTCCGTCTGCAGTTAATAGATTCACTAACTCTTCTTTTTCCCAATCCCATTTATCAATTTTTCCGACACCGTGTGGATCCGTATCAGGGTTAAAGGTATGATCGAGTAATTCACGGCCTAAATCTCCATCCCACCAAATTGCGTGGTTTGCCGATCTAGGTGTTTTTGTAGTAATCAATTCGCCTGTAACAGCATGTAATCCATTGCCGCTATTTCCATCCCAAGCAACAGAGGACCAAAATTCCGCTCCATCATAACGAGGATCTATATCCGCCGCGAGTCCACGTCCAACGTCTCTTGCTAAATCAACACCGAATATTTTCTCGCCAGACTCTGCGTCACGAATACCATAACCAATTGGAATGGAGGCATTCTCATGTACTTGGAAAATTTCTAATCCCGGACGATTTGGATCTAGGTCACTCACATGTTGTGCATCGCCATGTCCCCATCCAGTAGAGTGAAGACCTGTACCGTCATGATCAATAACTGCGGCACCATAAATGATTTCATCTTTTCCATCACGGTCCACGTCCGCTACTGATAAACTGTGGTTTCCTTGTCCAGCGTAGGCTTCATTACCTTCTTCATCACTGTCAAACACCCATTCCTCTGTTAACTGGCCATCCCGATAATTAAATGCAGCAAGAACAGACCGTGTATAATAACCTCGTGCCATTACAATGCTAGGTCGTTCTCCATCAAGGTAAGCCACACCTGCTAAGAAACGATCGACGCGATTTCCATATCCGTCTCCCCAATCGTTTACATTGCCTCTTGGAGGAATATAGTCTGTTGTTGCAAGTTCTTTCCCAGTTTCTCCTTCAAAAACAGTTAGAAATTCAGGACCGTCTAAAATGTATCCATTACTATTACGCCAGTCTGAGTTCGCATCGCCAATCACATTACCTTGTCCGTCAATCGTTCCATCTGCAGTTTTGAGAACGACTTCAGATTTCCCATCACCGTCAAAATCATAGACGAGGAATTGGGTGTAATGAGCTCCTGCACGGATATTTTGTCCTAAATCGAGCCTCCACAGCTTTGTTCCGTCCAATTTATAGGCGTCCAAATATACATTACCAGTATATCCTGAGTGGGAATTATCCTTAGAATTCGACGGATCCCATTTAAGAATGATTTCATACTCGCCATCGCCATCTAGATCACCGACGCTTGCATCATTAGCGCTATAAGTAAAATCCACGCCATCTGGTGTAGTGCCACCTTCAGGTTTATCTAATGGAATATCTAAATATTCTTGAGACCAGACTCCGACTTCTTTTGTTACTTTATCGCCACTACCTTTGATTACTTTCACTTGATAAGTGGAATCTACCGTACCATTCTCATCAAAATAGTTCGTAC
This sequence comes from Gracilibacillus halotolerans, assembly GCF_014206945.1. Classification (GTDB taxonomy): domain Bacteria; phylum Bacillota; class Bacilli; order Bacillales; family Amphibacillaceae; genus Gracilibacillus; species Gracilibacillus halotolerans. Next base: position 24,563 of record NZ_JACHON010000005.1, on the reverse strand, counting down.
TGTTTTGAATCGGTTGTTTGTTTACTTTCTTTCCGTCTCTAAATAAGTGGAATTTAACATCTTTCGGATCTGTGCCAAGCATTTTCCACCCTACGTAAACACCACCATCAGAAGGTACAGCTACTAAAGCGCGATCTAATTTTTCCATTTGTCGATATAACACTTCAGTAACTGGTGATTCTGCTATAGCGGAAGGCTCGGATGTACCACCGCTATTAACCGCACGTACCTGATAATAATGGTTGTAATGGGTCAAAATATCTTCGTCTGTATATGTGGTGTCAGTAACTGTTGCGATTTGTTCAAACTTCACAGCACCGTCTGGATAATCGGCTGGATTATATTTTGCACGATAGACATGATAAGCCAAAGCATCATTTGCTTCTTGCCACGTCAAGCTAACAGAATTAAGTTGTGCGTCTGCTACTTGAACGTTTGTTGGTGCTTGAGGTGGTTGTTGATTTTCATCACGTAATAATGCAGTTACTTCATTACTTTTTTCGGTTTCGATTCCCGATGTATGAACAAGCGTAACGGCATACGTATATTCCTCCCCTAAGGCAACATCTGTATCTTCGTATAAAGATTCATCAGCTTGACCGATTTTTCGGAAATCCTGTTCTCCTTGTTTGCGGTAAATGTTATAATACTCCGCTGAGTCATTCGAATCCCAAGACAGGGTAACAGCACTTTCGCTATCAATCGTTACAGAATCAACCATGAGATTTTCTACCTTTGTTGCTGGCATAATTTCAAGACCATTAATACGACCATTTTCGCCAATGTCAATGACAAGCTTTCCATCCGCTATCGTGACATTAGCCAATAATTCTGCATAGTCACCACCACCAGATGTTATATTGCCATAATCCTCCCCGTTAATCACAAAGCTCGAACGGTTAAAAGCAATATCATCTCCAGCAATAATGCGGACAAAATAATCGCCATTTTCTAAATCAAGTGTAAACGAGTAGTCAGATCCAATAACAAAATCTCTTCTTAGATCATCTGGGTTACCCCTATCTCGATTATCAATTTCTTTACTTAGACCATATCCCTTTTCCTCGTCATAGACTAGCTGATTGTGCACTTGGGTATAGCCGTCTGCCACTGGACTAGTTGGCGAACCAAAATCAAATAAATAGGAAGTGTTGCTTTGTGCATGAACATTAGATGTGTTAGGCGGGAACAGACTAAAAACGAGCACGACGATTAGAGAAATAATTAGAGATTTTCTCAAAATAACACTCCTTCATATTTTGATAGCGCTTACAATTGGCTAGAAAAATTTAAGAAGCGGATGAGCTCCTCTCATTATGTACCCGGATACATAGTTAACGAATAGTTTAAATATTGATTGACGAAAAGTCAATAAAATCACTGATTTTTAATGAAAGACCTCTGAATTTTATATGCCGTTGAAGTGGTACTATTTTACATTACATTATATTCGTCGTAACATTTCTATAAAAGGGTATTTATAAAAAGACAGTCGGTAGAATATTTTTTTAGTTATATAGAGATGGAGATGGGAAGATGTTACGGACAAATTCGGTCATGGAAACGATTCAGTGGTTTGTATTTCTACTAGCTAGCACGGTAGCAATCCCAATAATTATCGCTAGCTTATATGAATTGAATTTTGTAGAGTTGTCTGGACTTATGCAACGGACATTTTTTATTGTCGGGTTGACCTCTTTGTTACAAGGATTAATAGGCCATCGACTTCCGATTATGGAAGGACCCGCAGGTATTTGGATTAGTATCTTCTCGGTAATGGCCGTAACAGGTGTACAAGGTGGAAATACATATACGGATTCGTTACGTTTATTAGAAGCGATTATGATTTTGACAGGTATCTTTTTATTTTTATTCGGTCTCTTTCGCTTAGCGCAAAAATTGTTGTTTATTTTTACACCACTTGTTACAGGGACCTTCTTTTTATTATTGACGGTACAATTAAGTGGTACGTTTCTCCAGGGGATGCTCGGTTTACAGGGAAGTGGAAGTACGATTCAGTTAAAGCAAGCAGGATTAGCTTTTCTAACCTTTTTCATTGTGTTAGGGCTCTCTACGTTTGGTAAAGGTTGGTTGAAAAATTATTCGATTCTAATCGGAATTATAATTGGATGGATTGCCTACACACTTTTCATAGGCGGACAAGATAGAGGAGAGTTCTCCTTATTTGCTCTACCGGAAATCTTTGCTTTTGGAACACCTACTTTTGACTGGAGTGCGGTTGTTATTGCGTTTATTACAGCAATCATATTAATTTCTAATCTTGTTGCATCTATTATTGCCATTGATCAAACCCTCGGTAATGATACAAAGGATTACTCGAAGCAAGTAAGTAAAGGTACGATGGTCGCTGGTATTAATCATGGTTTAGCAGGATTATTTGCAGCTGTTGCAAATGTCTCTTTATCAACATCTGCAGGTTTCATCGGTTTAACAGGACAAAAACGAAAAGCACCATTTTTATATGCGGCTTTATTATTAATGGTTGTTTCCCTATTTCCTCCATTAGTTTCCTTTATCTCAAGCATTCCTTCACCAATTGCGAATGCAGCTTTAATGGCGTCCTTTATTCAGTTAGTCGGCTTAGCGTTGAAGAATGTGACGATGGAAAAATTGGATCAAAGAAAAATAATAATCGTAGGTATTGCTTACTTAATCGGAATGGGATCTTTATTTTTACCTGCCGAAGTTTTTGCTGGATTACCTTCTATTGTGCAAAATGTTTTAGGAAACGGATTGCTTGTCGGAACAGGCCTTGTCATTATACTAGAACAATTATGGAAAGAATGAGACAGATAATTTCCTGTCATCGTTGAATCATATTATAATAGTTCATGCGCAAACATTAAATTTAACTAAAAAGGAGTCTTGTCATTGGAAGAGTCTTTGGTAAGTAAAGCCTCTGAGAACACCAAGATTTGGACAAAAGATTTCACTATTATTTGTGTTGCAAACTTTTTTATTTTTTTAGGATTTCAGATGACATTACCAACTCTACCACTTTTTGTGAAGGAATTAGGTGGTAGTGACCAAATGATTGGTCTAATAGTTGGTTTTTTTACTTTTTCAGCCCTTCTCGTTCGGCCAAATGCGGGTCATCTACTAGAAACGAAAGGGAGAAAATTTGTTTACTTAATTGGTTTGATTATTTTTGTACTTTCCGTTGGCTCGTTTGCTTTTATTACGAGTATCGTGTTCTTACTTATTATGCGCGTGGTTCAAGGAGTAGGTTGGGGATATTCGACGACTGCAACAGGGACCATTGCTACAGATTTAATACCAGCCCGCCGTCGAGGTGAAGGTATCGGTTATTTCGGTTTGTCAGGAAACTTTGCACTAGCATTTGGACCATCATTAGGCCTGGCGTTATATGGAAAGATTTCTTTTACATGGCTCTTTATTATTGCAGCAACGTTAGGGCTTATCGCTTTTATTTTATCTCATTTTATTACATATAAAGAGGTCGAAAAATCAGAGATAGTGAAAACAACTGCCAAAAAGAAGTGGGACCTATTTGAAAAGTCAGCGATTCAGCCATCAATCCTTCTATTTTTTATTACGATAACCTTTGGAGGGATTGCGACATTTTTGCCTGTTTACACAGAGCAAGAGCAAATAGGTGGGATAGAGGGATATTTCTTACTCTATGCTTTATTTCTGATGATATCTCGTGCCTTTGCAGGAAAGCTCTATGATAGGCACGGCCATATAGCAGTCTTTTTACCAGGAACTATGTTTGTTTTTGGTGCCATGCTGCTACTTATGTGGCTTCCGAGCGCCACGGTATTGTTTATTGCGGCGAGCATGTATGGGTTAGGTTTTGGTGCAGTTCAGCCTGCATTACAGGCATGGGCAGTTGACAAAGCGTCAATCAAACGTAAGGGAATGGCTAATGCTACCTTTTTTTCCTTTTTTGATCTAGGGGTAGGAGCAGGAGCGTTACTGTTTGGACTAGTTGCCTCTATGTTTGGATATAAAGAAATTTATTTAGCATCTGCTGTTTCTGTCTTGATTGCTATGTTATTATATATATTCCTGTTAATTTTTAATCGTAAAAAAGGTACGATAATTTAAAAGAATGAGGCATCCTATATATAACGGTGAAAACCCTATAAGTACACAATATGTTGTGACAAAAGGTATGATTTCATCAATATATGGTGTTTTAGGTTGATTTTTATTGGGTAGAGTTTTATGATAGTTAAAGATGATTATTTGCTCATGAGGGGAAGTCGAAAAGATGTATACTGAAAAATATATAGATAAATTAAATAAAGATATCGAACAATTTCCGCAAGTTTTTCCTGTAACGAAGGATATGTACATAACCCAGAGTGGCGTATCTAAGCTTGTATGGAAAGATCGTTATGCGTTTAAAGACATTGAATTAAAGACTTTATCTGTTGGAGATGAAGTAACGTTAACAGTAAAGGAAGACCCACAATTCCCAGCTAGAGGCTTAGGTATTGTAAAAAGCATTGACTACAATGAGAAAAAAGTAGTTATTGAAGTTGATGAAGAATGGCGTGGACCTCTTGCAGGGACAGAAGAGGAGAACGGTATCGTTACGCGTTTCTTTAGCCAAATTGAGAAACCGTTAGAGGTCTATTACGAGCAAGTTGCGAAGCGTAATGCTTGGGGATTAGCTGAGGTAGAAGAGACGGAAGAAAAACAACAAGAGTGGTTCAACAAATTTTATAACGAATTATCGACAATGAACTTTGTTCCAGCTGGTCGAGTTATGTATGGAGCAGGAGCAAATATTGACGTAACGTACTTTAACTGTTTTGTTATGCCGTATATGAAGGACAGTCGAGAAGGAATTGCAGAACATCGTGGTAAAGTTATGGAAATAATGAGCCGTGGTGGTGGAGTTGGAACGAACGGAAGTACATTGCGTCCAAGAAACGAACTAGCTCGTGGTGTAAACGGAAAAAGTTCTGGTGCTGTATCTTGGTTGAATGATTTAGCTGAGCTGACGAATCTTGTACAGCAAGGTGGAAGCCGTCGTGGTGCACAAATGATTATGCTTGCTGATTGGCACCCTGATATTATTGAATTTATTATATCTAAAATGCAAAATCCATATATTCTTCGTTTTATTATTGACACGACAAACGATGAGCAAATTAAAACACTAGCGAAAGAAAAGTTAAAGTTTGAACCACTATCTGTATTAGAAAGAAAACAATTAGAGATGGTTCGCGATTTAGTAGCTGAAAAACAGAGAAATAATATCGAAATTTTAACAGAAGAACAAGACGCTTATGATGAAGCAGTTAAAATCTTAAGCGAGGGTGGCCATTATTCGGTACACCAACCTGACTTCTTAAGCGGTGCGAATATATCTGTATGTTTAACCCATGAATTCATGGAAGCTGTAGAAAATGATGGGGAATACACACTTCGTTTCCCTGATGTAGCTTCTTATAATGAGGAAGAAATGGCTTATTATAATGAGAATTGGGACGAGTGTGGCGACGTTCGTGAGTGGGAAACAGAACACAACATGCGAGTAAAATCATACCGCAATATTAAGGCAAAAGATCTGTGGGATTTAATTAATATTTGTGCGACATATTCTGCAGAGCCAGGTATTTTCTTTATCGATAATGCGAACGACAAAACAAACGCGAAAGCTTATGGTCAAAAAGTTGTTGCTACGAACCCATGTGGAGAGCAACCACTAGCGCCATATAGTGTATGTAACCTTGCAGCGGTTAACTTAGCAAATATGTCTTCTTTTGAAAACCGTGAGTTAGATGTAGACAAGCTTGTGGAAACTGTTGAGATTGGTGTTAGAATGCAGGATAACGTTATTTCTGCAACACCATTCTTCTTAGAAGAAAACACAAAGCAAGCTTTAGGCGAGCGACGTGTTGGACTAGGAGTTATGGGTCTACATGACTTGTTAATTAAAATGGGTGTGAAATATGGTAGTGACGAGGGACAAAAAATAGTCGATCAAGTGTTCCAGATCATTGCTGAAACAGCATATAAAACTTCAGTCGAGTTAGCGAAAGAAAAAGGTTCGTTCCCATTCTTAAAAGGTGCGAATAAACAAGAAGAGCTTGAAAACCGTCAGAAGTTTATTGATACAGGTTATATGAAGGAAATGGATGAGGAAATCCGTCAAAGTATCCTAGAGCATGGTATCCGTAACAGTCATTTACTAACTGTAGCTCCAACAGGAAGTACAGGTACATTTGTAGGTGTAAGTACGGGATTAGAGCCATACTTTGCATTCAAATATTACCGAAGTGGTCGACTAGGTCAATTTATCGAAGTGAACGCTAATATCGTTGATGAATTCCTAGCAAACTTCCCAGAGTATACGTCTGACTCGTTACCTGATTATTTCGTAAGTGCGATGGAATTAGCTCCAGAAGCGCATGCAGATACACAGTGTGTCATCCAGCGTTGGGTAGATAGTTCATTATCTAAGACCGTTAATGCGCCAAAAGGGTATTCCGTGGAAGAAGTACAAGCAGTTTACGAACGATTATGGAAAGGTGGAGCGAAGGGTGGAACGGTATATGTCGATGGAAGCCGTGACACGCAAGTTCTTTCCTTAACAAAAGAAGACCGAAGCGAACAAATGGATATTTTTAAAGATAGTAGTGCGAGTTCGACAGCTACTGCAGTAGCAACAGAAGTCGAAGTAGAAGTTGATACAGTGACTTATGGATCTGAAATAGGTGACACTTGTCCTATCTGTCGAAAAGGTGTAGTAGAAGAAATCGGTGGCTGTAATACGTGTACAAACTGTAATACACAATTAAGATGTGGTGTTTAAATAAGCCTAGGACAAGAAGTATATTTCATAGTAAATACCGAACGAATTGTTAGAATTCGTTCGGTATTTACGCTTTTTTAATTACTTCGCTAAAACACTTCGCTTTTACCCATAGGGTATAACTCTGTGCAAAGAATACTTGCATGGTGATTCCTATACCTCCTTGTAATCCCTTGACTTGTGCTTATTCTGTAGATTACTATGTGTTTTGCCTAATCCTTATTTATATTGGTCATGGGAAAATTATGAGGAACGAAATTATTATCCCCTAGTTATTGCTGTGTTCTATTAGATTCATAAATAAATGGGTTATTTCCCATTATTTGTTGTATAATAGTGGTGTGAGGAGGGGTAAAGATATTTGCATTTATAATTTTGCTATTGTTACTGTTGGCTACTATTATGATGTTTTTAACTTGGCAGTTTTATAAGCGACATAATCGGAAATTATATAGCTTACTACTCTATCCATACATACTATTTTTCTTTTTCATACTTATCTACGGTAAAGAGGTATTAGATGTTCATGTAAATAATCAGATTTTTACAGTGTCATTAGCCTACTTTGCAATTCATTCTTGTTTATCACTCTACTTACTAAATAGAATGATGGATGAAGGTAAAAAGGTAAGTGAGACGTAATTAAACAAAAGATTCCTCAACATATTATAAATTCATTAATATGTTGAGGTAATTCTGAATTCTAAACTTTCAATTAGTCGGGATTTTCAAAACTTGCCCTACGTAAATCATATCTCCTGTTATATTGTTTGCCTCACGAATTTGATCAATGGTTGTATTATTTCTTTGTGCTATTCGATATAAACTATCACCTGATACAACTGTATAGTGGTTGTATTCCGGTTCATTGTCTACAATCGGATTATCTTCGGTGTTTTTATTCACTTCAGTGGCCGGTTGATTTTTTCCATCGACTTCTAAAGCCTGATCTTTTGTTCCATACCAAGTAGGATAGGCATTCCATATAGATGAATCTTCCTGACCAATACTCCAATGCCCAACCCCACGTATACCATATTCATTTACAAGCGAAAGCTTTGCTTGATACGATTGCTCATTTTCAAACCATACTGTATACGTCCCTGCTTTTAATGGTTTTCCAGTTACGTATGTGGATGGATCACCTTCACGGATAGTAATGACTGCTCTGGCACTTTGGCTTGCTTCATCAAAAGTGATCGTATGTTCATATTTAGAGAGCATTTCCTTTACTTGTGTATTGGAAAGACCATGTCCACCAACTTGTTGACCCTCTAACCAATAACGGCCGTAATGAGCCAATCCAAATACAATCTTATCAGCTTCTACTCCTTCATTTAATGCATACTGAATGGATCTCTCCACCCACGGTAAACTTGCAACTGGCCCTGGATCTGACCCGTAATAGCTTTCATCATAGGTCATCATCATTAGGTAGTCAGCATGCTGAGAAAGCTCGTAGTAATCATAAGCGCCATGCCATCCGACATCCTAACCATTCGGATTAGCGGCAACTGCGACAGACACTTCCTTTGAAGTAGGTAGCAATTCGCGGAGTAACTTCACGAAGGCTGTAAACTGTTCTCGGTCGTCGTGTGTAATATTTTCAATGTCGACATTTACACCATCGAGATTATACTTCATCACAGCATCTGCGATTTGTTGAGCTGTTGCTTCGTAATTATTAAGCATGGCCCGCCCAACTTCCCGGTCCCAATGATTACTTAGAAAAGGCACAACACGAATACCTTGTTGATGCATGTTTTCTACAAATTGTGCGTCAACTAAATGTGTTAATCGCAGTGATCCATCTTGATTTAAGTCAAAATAGCTAGGAGAAACAATATTAAAAGATCGTTCGGTACGTAAGACTTGATTCGTAAAAGATTTCACATCACCAAAATACATATAGCCTAAATTGACCGTCGCACTTGCAGAGACTGGAAGATACAATTGCTGATTTGGGTAAATGGTATCTCCGTTTAGTCGATTTAGACGTTTTATCGCTTCTACGGTAGTATTATAATGTTTCGCTATAAGTGATAAATTTTCGCCTGACTCTACGGTATGTGATAAAGTAACAGGACTAATTATTTCACTCTCATTACCAGCATGATCGGTTTGTATAATGCTAACAGAGTAAGCTTCGTCCATTGGAATATCGATATGGTAGACCCCATTAAGACCGACTTCGTGATTTATTTCTTTTATAACATTTCCATTTTCATCTACCAAGTGTACGGTGATGATAGAGAAGGGCTCTCCAGTACCTACAAGATTATAAACGATTGCGCCGCTTGAAAATGCATAGCCGCTTCGATTTACGACTGGATTAGAGATAGCTGTGTCTTTTTCAATTGTTTTCATTTCTGTTGTACGTTTATTCCCAGCTTCGTCGGTTTGAATGAGAGTCATTGCTATTGGTCCATCTTTCAAGGATGATAAGTCTACATTTACATGAAAGCTCCCGTTTTCAGCCAATGTATCGGTTGTTATAGTGTTTTCTCCATCCGAAAATTCGATTATAGTATGCACGCGTCCATCTTCCGTAGTCCCTTCAATAAGGAAGGACTCCATATTATGCTTATTGATGTAAGAATCTATTTTCACTTCTAATAAATGGGGTGCTACAGTATCTTTAAGGATCGTATGTTTATCCATTTGACCTTTATTTCCGAATGGAGAGATAGCTTGTATATTTAAGTCAATGGTCCCGTCTGATAAAGAACTGACGTTAATTGGGATGCTAAAATGACCATCGCCATCTGTTGTGACTGTACGATTAATCGTTGTACTCCCATCAGATAGTTGAATGTTCAATGTACTGTTTGGCGTAGCAGTCCCGGCAACTATATAGTCCATTTGGTTGGTCCCAGAAATTGTCTGTATAGCTTTCCTTTTACTTAGATCTTCATACCAGATTCGTCTATGGATTTATAAAAGAAGGGGAGAGAATTTATACAATAAAAAAACGACCAAATCCAAATTGGGGGGAAGGATTTGATCGTTTTTAACAAAAAGAAATGATAGTACCAACTACATTAAGTCGTTTTCTTTAAAACTAATTCTTTGTGACTTTCATTCGCAGTTAGTAAGCTCACGATTCCCATCGCAACAAAGGACGATAGGGAGGCAAAGAACATTGCAATATAAATGTTTTCTATTACATTAAATTGGGTAAATACTACATATAAACCAGCACCAGCAATCACACCAACAATAGCTCCATAGTTGGTTGCTTTGTTCCAAAAGTATCCTAGTGTAATCGGTGCAAGTAAGCCAGAGATGATGGCTGAGAAACTAAATTGGATTAATATCGATAAAGAATCAGGTCGATCTAGTGAAATCCAAAGTGATAATAAACCGACAAAAATAAGAGAGATTTTTGCGACATTTACAGATCTTCTGTCTAACGTTTCGCTATCCAGATTTTTATTGAATATAGGAGCTAACACACGATAAAAGTCATTACCAATACTCGTTGTAACTCCAAGGTACAAGCTGTCTGTACTTGAAAGGATAGCAGAAATAATCCCAACAATCATGATCGCAGCTATTATTGTCGGAAATGATTCGATGATATAAACTGGAATTGCAGAGTCTGCACTATCTAATGCCGGGAACAGCACTCGAGCGCCTAATCCAGCAAGTACGGTTAAGGCAGAAATAAAGAACAATACGAGACCAGCGGAAAATGTAAATGGCGCTAGCTCTTCTTCCGTTTCAATCGATAAAATTTTATTTAATAAATGTGGCATCAAAATAAAGCTAAAGAGCATAAATTGTACAGCTGCAATAGCAAGAGCACTATTATATGGACCAGCTTCATTCACGGCTGCCGTTAAGACAGGATCGATTGCATGGAGCTTGTTAGTTAACTCTGTAAATACATTAAATCCACCACCAATTGTCCAAAACAATGAAACGAGCAAGAGAATGGAAGTTATCGCCATTAAAAATCCTTGAATACCATCTGTCACCATTTGGGCGTAGGCACCACCAAGGCCGATATAAAGAACTGTAATTGTTACACCAATAACAATTCCCCATTCATAAGGAATCCCAATAATCGTTTCAAAAATCGTCGCTAAGCCTGCGTTTTGTCCTACGATATAAAAGATATTAAATAGAATTAAGATTGTCACAATGACTTGCAATGCTTTGGAATTGTATCTCTTTCCGAGCCATTCTGGAAGAGTAGATACATGACCAAATTTTTTTCCGTAACGCCAAAAGGTCTTTGCAAATAAGAGTAAACCAATCCAAGATACGCCAAAACAACCTAACGTATACCATAATACTGATGTTCCGTATTCATAAGCAAGACCTGGAACCCCGATAAAAAGGTTGGCACTTGAATAAGAAGCAGCAAAGCTAGCACCAACTAACCAAGGACTTACTTTTCCACGAGCTGTAGCAAAGCCAGACATGGAATTACTGTGTGAATTACCTTTCTTACCTATAAAAACTACTAGGCAAAAATAAGCGACTAATAGGATGGCAACCATCCAAAATAAAACCGAGTTAGATTCTGATAACATAGATGAATTTCTCCTTTATGTCTAGCTTTTGTAATAAAATTTCCAAATTATTAATCCTACAATTGTACATGCAAGAAGTAATACTGCATATAGTGCAATCATGATTGTGCCTCCTGTTTTTTGAAAAATGGCAGTGTATACGTACCGATTTGTTCATAAGAAACGTGTAACGGCATTCGATACGTTAGTTCTTCACTTGATACAAGAATGTGTGATAAGAGAGAAGGACCTTCTTCTAACTCTACAACGCCAACGACATATGGTGCCTTCGTTTGCCAAGCTGGATGACCTGCTCGATGAACGATACTCCAAGATTTTAAATACCCTTTGCCGGAAGCTTTCTTCCAAGCGAGATTAGACCCAAAGCAATGAGGGCAGTGAGCACGCGGATAAAAAATCCACTCTTTACAATCTTCACACTGTTGTATAGTAAAGCGATGATTTGCAACCTCATCCCAAAATGGCTTTGTTATAGGGTTCACTGTAGGTTCTGGAAAAGATATATTTTTCATTCTGTTAGTTTCCTCCCTGTTCATCGCTAGCTAAAACTAATGCGGTCGTCTCACTTAGTGTTGCACCATTTCCTGTCACAAGTGCATATTTTGCGTTATTTATTTGTCTCTGATGGGCCTCACCACGTAATTGCAGAACTGCTTCCACAACATGCGACATTCCACCAGCTAAATCAGCTTGTCCAAATCCTAGCTGACCACCATGCGTATTAAGAGGAAAATCCCCATCATGGCCAAGCGTATGGTTTCTTACCCAATCACCAAATTCACCAGGTTTACATAGACCGGTACTTTCAATTTGTACTGCAACCACACTCGTATAGCAGTCATAGAGAGACAACAAATCTAATTGTTCTGCATCTATTCCCGCTTGTTTTAGTGCATGTGGAATCGAGTATTGAAAAGGTAGTTGCTCCAAGGAAGGAGCTTGACTGACCGCGCGATGGGTAATCTTTTCCCCTGCGCCTCTTAAATAAACCGGTTTGTTTTTAGTCTTTTTTGCGTTTTCTACTGAAGTTACGATAACCGCACTAGCACCTGCACAAGGCATGACAATTTCCAGTAGATGGAGAGGATCAGCAATTATTGGAGATGCTAATATGTCATCTACTGAAACAGGTTTATTATAAAAGATCGCATTTGGATTTTTTAAAGCATTTTGTCTTGACCAATAGGCAAGTAAAGCAAAATCTTCTTGCTTGGAACCATATTCCTCCATATGTTGACGTTTCAACAACGCATAGGATGTATTCGCACCAGAGGCACCAAATGGAACATCAAATTCACGAATCGGGTTTCGATTAGGTGAACGCGGTACCGAGCCTTTTTCATTTTTGTTTCCAAGTACACATAGTACTGTTTCGCACATGCCTGCTTCAATAGCTGCAGCGGCACGCCATACCATTCCAGCACCGGTTGCACCACCTAAATCAACCGTGTTAGACATGGATGGCTCTAAGCCTAGATATTCAGAGATTGTTGCTGGCACATGCTGTGGAGTTTCTCCAACTTGGGGGCCAACTAATAAGCCGTCAATGTCGTTCTTCGTTAAACCGGCATCTAGTAAAGCGAGCTGTGTTGCTTCAGCTATAAGCGATAACGTAGTTTTTCCTTCCGAGTAACGTACCGGCTTGAGCTCGCCGATCCCGATGATAGCTCCTTTAGGACGTTTCCCCATTTAAAAGCACTCCTTTTCCTTGATGTTAGTAAATTCTCCCAGACATTCAGGGTTGCGGATAGAGGCTTTGTTTTTTACTTCTTCCCCAATTGCTTGTGTTTTTACCGCACCTTCTACCTTTTTTCCATTATTTGTATATGGAATATGATCAACTTGATAAATTCTTCTTGGTACGTGTCTTGGTGAAGCCTTTGAGCGGATTTCTTTACGTATAGACGCAGCAAGCTCATCGGTTAAATCCTCTGTTACGACACATAAAACAATTTCTTCGTCATTCCCACAAGGAAGACCAAATACAATGGAATCTTCTATTTCTTGAATTTGTTCGACAACACGATAAATTTCTGCCGTACCTATACGGACACCACCAGGGTTTAAAACCGTATCTGCTCGACCATAGATAATCAATGTATTATCAATCGTCTGTTCTGCGAAATCACCATGTGTCCAAATGTCAGAACGAACACTAAAGTAATTATCATAATAGCGTTGATCGCCGTTATCACCATAAAAAGTAATAGGCATACTTGGGAAAGGTGCAGTACAAACGAGATCTCCTTTTCTTCCATAAGTCGAAGCGCCTCTTTCATCAAATACATCAACAGCCATACCTAATGCTTTACAGCTAATTTCGCCTCTTTTTACAGGATGGATAGGAGAGCCCATCACAAAGCAACCAATGATTTCTGTACCACCAGAAATAGATTGTAGAATAAGGTCTTTCTTTATTGTTTGATACACCCAATCATATTGCTCAGCAACTAAAGGCGCACCGCAAGATAGAATCGATCTCAAATTAGAAAGATTGTGTGTCTCGCTTAATACAACTTTTTCTTTCATAAGAGTATCTAAATATTTTGGACTTGTACCAAAATGAGTAACGCCTGTTTCCTCTGCGATGTCCCATAATAGAGTTGGATTATCTGCTAACAAAGGAGCGCCGTCGTACAATAGTAGACTTGCGCCACTAGCGAGACCAGATACAAGCCATGGATACATCATCCAAGCTGTATTGGAATACCAAAACAACACGTCATTTTCTTTTAAATCAGCATGTAATTGATGTTCTTTTACGTGTTGCAGAAGTGTTCCACCTGCAGAATGAACGATTGCTTTTGGCAAACCTGTAGTTCCTGATGTATATAAAATGTAGAGCGGATCACGAAAAGATGCATATTCATAAACTGGTTCTGTTTCATTATTCGTGATAAATTGCTCCCATGTAGAATGTCCTGGAATTTCCCCATCGATAGTAATTAAGGTAGAAATGCTAGGGATAGAATTTACGACCTCGACAATTTTATCAGTTATATCGAATTGCTTCAACTTATATTGATAATTTATCGTGGTAAATAATACCTTAGGCTTTACTTGACCGATTCTGTCCGTGATTCCTTTTGTTCCAAAGTCGGGGGAACAAGACGTCCAAACTGCTCCAATAGATGCAGTAGCAAGTAAAGCGGCCAGCGTTTCAATCGAGTTGGTTGTAACACCTGCTACTCGATCGCCTTTGCGAACTCCAACCTTCTTTAAGCTATATTGCAATTTAGCGACAAGCTCACGTAATTCTGCGATAGATATTTTGCGAGTTGTTCCATTCTCGCCAGCCTCATAAGCAGCAATACGGTCGCTGGAACCTTTAAGTAGATTTTCTGTGAAGTTTAGCTTAGCTTCTGGGAAAAATTCTGCATCGATCATCGAGTTATTTTCCTTGAGAATGATGTTGCCTTTTTCTCCAATAATGTTGGCATAATCCCAAACATTTGACCAAAATTCATCAATATTGGAAATAGACCAGCGATGCAATCTGTCATATGGAAATAGTTCTTGATTAGAAAATTCTGAAAATTTTTGAAGATGTGATTGTTTAATTGTCTCGTCTGACGGTTCCCATAAATAGGGTGATTGATTTGATTGTAATTGGATACTCATTATTGTCGTTTCCCCTCTCGTAATTCGTACCGATGATAATTTTTATCTATATACTCGTTTCGTGTTATTTTTAATCGATGTATTGACAAGTTTTCGAGCTGTTTCCAACGAGGTCTAAGGCACCTGGCGATACATTAAAGCTTAATACTTAGACCCCGTGGTGATTAGCTTGTGTTGTCTTATTGTTTTGGCACTTCTATTAATATGGCCATTCCTTGTCCGCCACCACCACAGAGTGTAGCGATTCCCTTGCCACCGCCTCGACGTTTTAATTCATGTGCTAAGGTAAGAACTAAACGAAATCCTGTTCCGCCAAGCGGGTGTCCAAGCGCAATAGCACCACCGTTCACATTTACTTTTTCCGGATCAAGTTGAAGATCGTTTATACTAGCGATAACAACACTAGCGAAAGCTTCGTTGATTTCGAAGAGGTCGATGTCTTCTACTGACAGTTGTTGTTTTTTAAGGATTTTTTTAATGGCATCAGCCGGTTTAGTCTGTAAGCTTAAATCTGGTCCGGCAGTTTCAGCCCAATCGATAACAGTTGCTAAAGGTTGTACATTCAACTGTTTTGCTTTTTCCGCTGTTGTGATAATTCCGATACTTGCTCCATCTGTCATTTGAGAAGCGTTTCCTGCAGTAATCGTTCCATCTGGACGAAAGACAGTTTTTAGTGATGCTAATTTTTCGATGCTTGTATTTGGACGAATACCATTATCTTCATTTAATACGCCAGGAATTGGAGTAATCTCACTCTGTAATCGACCAGCGTCCTGTGCAGCCTTCGCACGTTGGTGGGAGACGTAAGCCCACTCATCTTGTTCGCGTCTACTAATAGAAAATTTGTCATTATACGTATCTGTAATGGCTCCCATTGATTGTTCGCTTATAGCACAAGATAAACCATCCGTTTCAAGCGAATCGACGAGTGTTGCATTCCCATACGAATGACCTGCTCGTATATTTAGGGTGAATGGTGCGTTGGTCATAGAATCCATTCCACCAACGATGTAAAGCTCACCTTCCTCTAGTAAAATTCTTCTAGTTGCGTCGGCAATAGAAGCAATTCCACCGAGACAAACATTGTTCAACGTAATAGCAGGAGTGCTAGGAGATATACCGGCCTCGATTGCTACCTGTCTAGCAACATTTTGTCCTGCACCACCTTGAATGACTTGAGCTAATAGGACTCCATCTGCATGTTTTATGTCAGGGTGTTTCTCTACTAAGCTTTTTAATGCATGAGCACCAAGCTGCTTAGAAGAGTAAGATGCTAAGTTGCTTTTCCATTTAGCGAATGGTGTTCGTGTCCCGTCTAAAATTACAATCGTCATTTTGCATTTCTCCCTTAGCTGTCTGATTAAAATAAGTATTTTATATATAAGTAGTTATTAGATTAGTTAGCTATGAAACATAAAAAACAGTTCCCTTGGATAGAAGAGAACTGTAGTTATAGTGCCCTTCTTATCTGTCAGGATGTTACCTGCTGGAATTAGCACCTCTTAAGTATTTACTTAAAGGTTGCCGGGTTTCATAGGGCCAGTCCCTCCACCACTCTAGATAAGAAAAAATATGTATTCAATTGTTTATTAAAATGAAAAACCTCTCTATCTTGAGATAGAGAGGGAGGATATTCCTATGCTCTCTTATCTCCCCTGATACAATCAGGCTGGAATTGGCACCAACTTAAGCTGTTGCTTAAAGGTTGCCGGGTTTCATAGGGCCAGTCCCTCCACCACTCTTGATAAGATGTGTTTAATTATTTAGATAATTCTTACTTTAGCATGGTATATAACTACTGTCAATAGATTAATAGGAGGAAGTTCCTGTGATCATCACTAACAGTCTCTCTTTAATCTAAAATCTATGTCTGTTAATAAGAAGACAGTCAAGATAATTACTTTTTCTAATAAAGTTTCAAATCATTCATCCACTTGCTATTATCAAACAAATTCCTTTAGAGGAAAATAGTTTACTTATACAATAGGAGTAGAAACGTTTTGAGTGAAGAAAGGAGATATGTAATTGAAAGGTGTCACAACAAATCAAAGTGGTGAACTTATTTATACAGATGTAGAAGATGTAAGGCTGAGTGACCAGGAAGTGTTAATTGACGTATATGCTTCTGCCGTGAATCGACTGGATTTAATTCAACGGAAGAATCACAGCTCGTATGTAGAAAACCCTGTATTAGGAGTGGAAGTGGCAGGTGTGATAAAAGACCCTAATGGACATCCGCATCTTAACAAAGGCGCTCGTGTAATGGGTCTTGTAAATGGCGGAGGTTATGCAGAGAGGGTGGCTATGCCTGCGGACAGAGTAATGAAAATACCTGAAAATTTATCCTTTGAACAAGCTGCAGCTATACCAGAAGTATTTTTGACTGCATATCAAACTCTTTATTGGATTGGTGAACTTCAACAAAAGGAAAAAGTTCTCGTTCATGCTGGGGGAAGTGGTGTTGGTACAGCAGCAATTCAATTGGCTAGGCAATTAAGCGATGCGGAAATTTTTGTTACGGCAGGAACGCAAGAAAAACTATCTGTATGTAAAGACTTGGGTGCGGATCATTTGATTAATTATAAAACCGAAAACTTTGCAAATGAAGTTCATCGAATTACGAATAAAACTGGTGTGAATGTCATCTTGGACTTTGTTGGTGCAAGCTACTGGGAAAAGAATTACGATAGTATGGCTATAGATGGTAGATGGGTGCTCATTGGTGTATTAGGTGGCATGACGGTAGAAAATATAAACTTAATGAAGCTAATGCAGAAGCGTATTCAATTAACCGGTACATTGCTAACGCAAAGAAGTGACGTTTACAAGTCGCAACTTTCGAAGGCATTTATTGAACGAACATTCGATTTATTTAAATCTGGAATGTTAAAACCTGTAGTGGACACTGTGTTTCCGATAGAAGAAGCTGATGCTTCTCATCAGTATATGGAGGCAAATAAAAATACAGGTAAAATCATTTTAAAAGTAAAATAAATAAAAAGTTAAAACACTTCATTCAATAGGGTATCGATTGCACTAATATGGAGTGTTTTTCTGTTTTTATAACTAATTTATAGGGAAATAGGTTCATAGTTATAAAAAATGATTGCGTTTTCAAAACGGATATTGTATAATTTCCAAAGAAAGCGTTTGCTCATGATGATCTCTTTCTATTTTTTTACTCAATAATGCAAACGTTTGCATAAAAAGGAGGTATAAAATGAAACGAAGGAAAAAGCACTTTCAGAAAGCATGGTCGATTGCACTAATAATTCTTTTACTTATTAGTACATTTTCACATTCAAACATGCCTATTATCAAAGCTGAAGAGAAAATGAATAATCAAACACTACGCATCCATTATGAAACGGATGTAGAAAACGTTACAGATTTAGGTGTGTGGTTATGGGGAGATGTTGCAGCTCCATCAGAGGAACAGGGGGAATGGCCAAATGGAACCTGGTTTACAGATGAACAGGTAACCAACTATGGTCCATATGTTGACGTAGAATTAAAAGAAGAAGCAAAAAATATCGGCTTAAAAATAAACAATCGAGTTGGTGAAGAGATAACAGATGATATTACGGTGGAAATGATCTCATCTCAAATAGAGGAAGTATGGATTACGAAAGAAGGAAATGTCTATTATTATAATCCATCTGAAATCGATGAAAATATGGTGCGCATTCATTACTGGAAAGACAATCAAGAATATGAGCCATGGGGAGTGTGGACATGGGGAGATGTTCTAAATCCTTCACAAGCATGGTCGATGGATGCTGTCCCGTTTTCCAACGAGCAAATGGGACCTTATGGAGCATATGTTGATATTCCGTTGAAAGAGTCTGCAGAATCATTAGGCTTATTACTTGTAACAAGAGATGAGGCAGCAAATAAAACAGGGGATATGACCTTTGAAGATTTGTCCACTCATCGTCAGCTATTTATCAAGGAAGGTACGGATGAATTATTCACCAATCCTTATTATGTTTCAACAGAGGAAAAGGAAGAAGCGCCTGTCGAAGTGGGAGAAGGAGAGCATGATATCGAAGTAACTGCAGAAGTCAGTGATACCTTCACCTATAATGAGCATTCTCTGCTCACAGTTAATATAAGTAACCCTTCAGATATAGAAATAACATCCATTTACGCAGATACTTCTTCTTTAGGAGGGAGTAGTAAATTAGAAATATCCCCTGAATTACAACAAGTAACATTGTCTGTTACCCATGATATTGTAGCAGGAGAAAAGACAATTCCAATTACAGTAGTAGATGCGGACAACGGCGCCTACCATGCAGAAGCTACTGCTATTGTAGAGGCGAGAGATATATCAGCAGAAAATATGGATTGGGATGAGTCGATTATATACTTTATGCTTACGGATCGATTCTATGATGGAAATCAGGCCAATAATGATCCTTATGGTATTGGTTATGATAGCTACGAAAATCAAAGAGGCGTCTATCAAGGTGGAGACTTTAAAGGGATTATTAAAAAATTAGATTATCTGGATGAGTTAGGAATTAATACAATATGGATTTCACCTATTGTAGAAAATGTAGGATATGATGTAAATTATAACGCTGAAGAGGGTGCTTATTTTGCTTATCATGGATATTGGGCAAATAACTTTGAAGCATTAAATCCTCATTTCGGTACATTAGAAGAGTTCCACCAATTAATTGATGAAGCAGCAAAGAGAGACATACATATTATGGTGGATGTTGTATTGAATCATACAGGCTATGGATTAAAAGAATCAGATGCTTCCATTGAGGGTGAACCTCCAGCGGGTTATCCAACAAATGAAGAGAGAGAACGATTCAAAGATATGATTCGAGAAAAATCAGGTTCTGGGGATGAAAAGATGGAGTTATCCGGATTGCCTGATTTTAAAACTGAGGATGAAGCAGTAAGAAATCAAATTGTTGATTGGCAAACTGCTTGGCTAGATAAATCCACGACAGCTAATGGGAATTCGATATCATACTTCCGTGTAGATACCGTTAAGCATGTTGATAGAACGACATGGCAGCATTTTCGTAATGAACTAACGAAAAAGGATCCAGCATTTCAATTAATCGGTGAAGCGTGGGGAGCAGGTGCTAACAATAATCAAGGTTACTTGGAAACAGGAACAATGGACTCCTTATTAGACTTTGAATTTAAAACCATCGCTAGAAACTTTGTGAATGGGCAATTAGAACAAGCTAACGAATCATTAATAGCTCGAAATGGGAAAATATCGAATCAAGCACTACTAGGACAGTTTTTAGGAAGTCATGACGAAGACGGATTTTTATATAGTTTGAATGGAGATGAAGGTAAGTTGAAACTTGCTGCTTCATTACAAATTACAGCAAAGGGTCAACCAGTCATCTATTATGGTGAAGAATTAGGTCAAACAGGGAAAAATAATTGGCCAGAGTACGATAATCGTTATGACTTGGCGTGGGATAATGTTGAAAATAATGATATCTTGGAGCATTATCAGAAGTTATTACAATTCCGAAATAATCATTCGGATATTTTGGCGAAAGGTAACCGCGCGAAAATTGCAGGTTCAAATGAAGACGAATATCTGCTATTTGAACGAAGCTTCGATAACGAAAAGGTATATGTAGGATTGAATACATCGAACAAGGAGAAAATAGTCACTTTAACGGTTAGTGATGAAGAAACAATTGTTACCGATGAGTACGCAAATCGACAGTTCGATACGACAAAGCAAGAAGACGGATCTGTAACAATTACTGTTGAAATACCAAGTATGGATAATGGTGGGACAGTATTGTTGTCGGCTGCTAATGGGAGCATTTTAGGAGAGTCCAGTAATGAAAGTGGTGTAGAGGAAGAAGAGACCCCAGCTATTCAAGATGGATATTTACGAGTTCATTTCCCGGGAAATAACGACAATTTTACCGATTTAGGATTATGGATTTGGGAAGATGTCGAAACACCATCGGAACAAAATGGCTCATGGCCAAATGGTGCCACAACTATTACAAACGATAAGCGAACTGATTATGGGCCTTATGTCGATATTAAATTGGCCAAAAACGCGAAGAAAATAGGATTTCTTATCAATGATAGCCAGGGAGCAAACTTGTCAGGAGATAAATTTGTCGACATTGTTTCTCCTGAAATGAATGAAATTTGGTTAACAGAAGATTACAATGTTTATTTATATGAGCCACTTCCATCTGAAGATAACAAGATTCGAGTTAATTTCTTACAAAAAGAAGACTCTTACGAGAATTTTGGTCTATGGACTTGGGGAGATGTATTAAATCCTACAGAAGACTGGCCGAATGGAGCGCATTTCTTCTCTGATGATCAAATCGGATTGAAAGGTTCATATGTAGATTTAGAATTAAAATCGGACGCACAATCTATTAATTTCTTAGTACTAAATAAAAATACAGAATGGCAGACAGCAGATATGAGTTTCCAAGATTTAGACGAACATTCCCAGATTTTTATACGAATGGGAGAAGACCAGGTGTATACGAACCCATATTTTGTTAAAGAAGAAGGATTGCTCTTCGCAGAAGTACTTTCTGACAAAATTGAACTTACGTACGATTCTATAGAAGGCTTAGTTGTAGAAGATCTTCTAAATGAATTGGACGTAACAGATAAAAATGGTGATAGATTCGTAATAGAAGATGTAGTCATTAATGAAGAAAACGGTGTTGTCGAAATAATAGGAAACATTGAGCTATCAAAAGCACCTTATACAATTACACATAACGGAAGAGAGGCAACAGCGATGGTAGGTTGGCGATTAAAAGATGAGATGTACGGTTACGACGGAGACCTAGGAGCGATGTTGCATGCGGATGGAACCGCGGATATTAAAGTATGGTCCCCAAGTGCAGATCAAGTATCGATAATTTTATATGATAAAGATAATCCAGAAAGTATAGTAAAAGATGGAATAGCTATGTCTCGTTCTAATAAAGGTGTATGGAGTGTTCAACTCAACAAAGATAATACGGGGTTAACAGATGTAACTGGCTATTTCTATCATTACAACATTGAACGTGATGGTGAGGAAGTTATTGCCCTAGATCCGTATGCTAAATCAATGGCTGCATGGAATAGTGAAGCAGATGATAGTTATGTAGGAAAAGCTGCTATCGTGAATCCAAGTGAGATTGGTCCTGAACTAGATTATGCAAAAATAGATGGCTTTGAAAAACGAGAAGACGCGATTATTTATGAAGCGCATGTACGCGATATGACTTCTGATCCATCGATTGATGAGGAGTTAACTGCTCGCTTCGGAACGTTTGCTGCTTTTGTAGAGAGATTGGATTATATTCAAGATTTAGGTGTTACACATATTCAACTGTTACCGATAATGAGTTACTATTTTTCAAATGAATTTGAGAATGATCAAAGATTGTTAGACTACTCATCGACAGGTAATAATTATAATTGGGGATATGATCCACATAGTTATTTCTCGATAACAGGTATGTATTCAGAAAATCCTATGAATCCGGAAAAACGGATTGAAGAATTAAAGCTTCTAATTGATGAAATTCACAAGCGTGATATGGGTGTCATTCTAGATGTTGTCTACAATCATACGGCAAGAGTTCATATTTTCGAAGACTTAGAGCCGAATTATTATCATTTCATGAATGCAGATGGTACTCCTAGAGAAAGCTTTGGTGGGGGACGTCTAGGTACAACACATAAAATGGCTCAGCGTATTTTAGTAGATTCAATCACGTATTGGACAGAAGAATTTAAAGTAGATGGTTTCCGTTTCGATATGATGGGAGATCATGATGCAGAAACTATTGAAATTGCATTTAACAAAGCTAAAGAGCTGAATCCGAACATCCTTATGATCGGTGAAGGATGGGTAACCTATGCAGGAGATGAAAATTACCCGAATGTACAGCCAGCCGATCAAAGTTGGATGCAACATACAGATACTGTAGGAGTATTTTCTGATGAAATTCGAAACGAACTAAAATCAGGATTTGGCAGTGAAGGTCAACCTCGTTTTCTTACAGGAGGAGCTAGAAACGTAGAAAATATCTATCAAAATATTATTGCGAATCCTGGTAATTTTAAAGCGGACGATCCAGGAGATGTTGTACAATATATTGCAGCTCACGACAATTTAACTTTACACGATGTTATTGCGCAATCGATCAAAAAAGATCCGAAAGACCATTCGCAAGAGATTCATCAACGAATTAGATTAGGAAACCTAATTGTGTTGACTGCTCAAGGGACACCTTTTATTCATGCGGGCCAAGAGTACGGTAGAACAAAGCAATTCCGCCATGAAGATTATAAGGGACCAGTAGCTGAGGCTCCTTACAAATCTACTTATATGACAGATGCAGATGGTAATCCCTTTGAATATCCTTACTTTATCCATGATTCATATGATTCCACGGATGCAATTAATAAATTTGAGTGGGAGAAAGCAACAAACAGTGAGCAATATCCAATTCATACGACAACAAGAGCTTTTACAAAAGGTTTGATTGAGTTACGCCGATCTACGAGTGCTTTCAGTTTAGATACGAGAGAAGAAATTGATCAGTATGTTAAAAGATTAAACATACCTGAAATTGAAGAAGAAGATTTGGTTGTTGCTTATCAGGCTACCGATCCAGATACAGAGGATCACTATTATGTATTCGTCAACGCCGATAATAAAGCAAGGAATTTATCATTATCAGATGATATTTATGATGGGGATATTATCGTTGCTGGCGACCAAGCGGGTATTGAGAAAATCGATGAACCTAATGGAGTAACACTTACCTCATCATCTATAGAAATAGCTGCCTTATCTTCTGTTGTGGTTCGAGTTTCGGGCAACGAAGAGGTGGATAAGGATGATGGTGGAACCGGATCAGATAGAGAAGATAATGACTCGTCACCAAATGAGGATGTTCCATCTAATCCTTCTAATGAAGCAGACAGTGAAAAAAATGAACAAAACGAAGAAAATCAACCAGATAGTAATCAAAATGAGCAAAATGAAGAAGGTCAACCAGATAGTAATCAAAAGTCAAATGAAGAGTCAGAAACGGAGGACGCGGAAGAAAACAAATTACCGAAAACAGCAACGAATACTTTCCTTCTCCTATTATTAGGATGTCTATCTCTAGCCTTCGCAGGTATCCTATTCGCATTTAGAAAGAAAGTTGTGTAAAAGGAACTAAAAAAGCGTGAGATTCTCTATTTACATGGAGAACTCACGCTTTCTATTTTTTAGAGCGGGTTTAAAATTAGATTCATGATGGGGAAAATCGGATAAGTCGAGCGAACATTAGATAACTGAAGCTCAAAATCAGATAAGTTGAGCGAACATTAGATAACTGGAATTCAAAATTAGATAAGTCGAGCGAACATTAGATAGCTGGAGCTCAAAATCAGATAACTCGAATGAATATGAGGTAACTGAAAAACATTAAGATTGTGCTCTTTTACTAGAAGAGAACACCTTTATGGATAGGTTACACTTGATTGGACAGATTCGTTAAGGTCATATAAACTTGATTCATAAAAAGTCGGGAGAGAATTAATTATGGCCAAAAGAGAAA
>NZ_JACHON010000004.1:205304-230149 GCF_014206945.1 Gracilibacillus halotolerans | reverse complement strand
CACGCACTATTTTCCATCTGAGAGCTAAAATTTTGAGCGCTATAAATAAGTTTGTTTACCTTTAAAAAATTGTTCAGTTTAGTGTTGACATACCATTACACTTAGAATGAATAGATAGTGTAATCCAATATTGAGTGTACAGAATCTGATGTTAAATGTGACAATCTAATGTTGAGCGTGCTAAATCTGATATTAAAAGTACTTATCTAATATTGAGCGTGCAGAATCCGATGTTAAATATACATATCTAATGTTAGGCCAGTCCTTGATTAAAATTCTTGGTATTCTGCAGGGTTTTGATCGTTCAATCTTCCATCCGGTTGTGTTAAGTTGTTTATAACTTCGATGTCTTCATCACGTAACGAAAAATCGAAAATCGATAAATTATCTAATTGGTGTTGCGGAGAACTGGCTTTAGGAATTGTAATGACTCCATTTTGATAGTGCCAGCGTAAAACAATTTGAGCCAAGCTGCGATTGTAATTTTCTGCAATCGATTGTAACGTTTCATTACTAGAAAGATCTTCAGCACGATGTAATGGACTCCAAGCCTCTGTTTTAATTTGATACTTTTCATGCCACTCTCTTTGTTCTGCTTGATTGAAGAAGGGGTGGAGCTCTATTTGATTTATACTCGGTAAAACTCCTGTTTCCTCTTTCAATGTTTCAATATGTTCAGGAAGAAAGTTACTCAGTCCGATTGAGCGAACTAATCCCCAACGCTTTGCATCAATTAGCGCTTGCCAAGCTTCTGTATACTTGTTCTCTTTTGGATTTGGCCAATGGATTAAATACAAATCAAAGTAATCAAGATTCGCACGAAATAAAGACTCTTGGATTGCTTTTACGGCGTCTTTATATGCGTGATACCTACCTGGGAGCTTAGACGTAATTCGAAGCTTTTCTCTAGAAACATTACCTCTCCGTATTGCTTCTCCGATTGCACCTTCGTTTTCATAATTATAGGCAGTATCAATCATACGATAACCTGCGTGGATGGCACTTGTTACTGCAGATACCGCTTCAATACCTTTTAGTCGAGCAGTACCAAATCCAAGAACAGGAATTCGTAATCCATCATTTAAAGTAACTTCAGGCAATTGATTCTCCATAAAATCGCTCCTTCATAATGCAGACTTTTTATAATGATACACGTTTCAGTAAAAAATAAACATGGAAAACGATTTTATGTCTTCATAGGACCAACTATATAGGTTTACAATTCGAATTTTCGTCTTGAGAAATGAAAGAGAGTCGGAATCTTTAAACATAAAGGACGTGTTACAGATTTAGCTTATTATCAAAGCTGGCGGAACCGATATATTGATATATAACTTTTTTCTACATCAATTTTATTTATCTTGGAACATGAAAACTAATTTTCGTTCCTATTTCAGGCTCACTTTCAATCGTTAAGCCTTCTCCATATAGTTGGATTAAACGGCGATTTGTATTAGGAATGCCGACTCCATTCATATTTATTTGATGTTCACTAAGAAGTTCTTGTATATTATCTTTCTTTATTCCTACCCCATTATCGATAATAGCTACGTGTATTCGTCCCGCACTTTTGGTGATTTGTATTGTAATCTTCCCTCCGTTTCGTTGTCTTAACACTCCGTGTCTAACAGCATTCTCTACAAGTGGTTGTATTGAGAGCGGAGGAATTTTTATACTATCTAAGCCCTCGTTGCTTACTTTCCATTCTACTTGCAAACGATCTCCAAAACGTTCCTTTTCTATATATAGGTAAGAACGTACGAGACTTAATTCATCTTTAAGTGGAATGACAGACTTTGTATTATGGACATGAAAACTCTTTCTAAGATAATTGCCGAATTGCTCAAGAACTTTAATCATTCTTTCGGTATCAATTTCACTTAATGATGCAATTGTATTTAATGTATTAAATAAGAAATGTGGCTGTATTTGTGCTTGTAACCAGGCAGCTTCAAAGCGCAATAGCTCCTGAATTGATAATTTTAGCTTTACTAAGGCTTTGACGCGCATTTTTAATTCTAATGAATCAATTGGTTTTGTAATATAATCATTAGCCCCATATTCAAATCCACTCGAGATATCTTCTATCTGATTTCGCGCTGTCAATAATAGGATAGGTAGTTCCGAAATCTCGAATTGTTCTCGTATTTTTTCTGTTAATTCGTAGCCAGACATGTTTGGCATCATAACATCCGAGATAACTAAATCCCAAGGGCGGAGATGAATATTCTCTAACGCTTCCTTAGCATTTGTTACTGCATGAATGTTATAGTCATCTTCGAGTAGTGCTTGTAATAGTTTTAAATTTATCGGGTCATCGTCCACTATTAGTATATTGCCACTAGGTGGATTTAACGATTCCGCATTTTTTTGGGTCGTTTCTAGTAAGTCTTTCGTATTCTCCAACAACTCTACTTTTTCTATATTACGGGTACTATCAGCTTTAGTAATTGGTAGACTGAAGGAGAAGGTAGAACCTTTCCCTACTACAGAAGAAACGTAGATTTCTCCACCATGTAATTCTACTAATTGCTTACAAATGCTTAGACCTAATCCAATTCCTCCACTTGAATGGTTACTAGTGCTAGCTTGCTCGTATGGTTGGAAGATTCGTTGTTGCAAATCACTACTTATGCCTATACCAGTATCTTTAATATGGATCCATGCTAAATCGCCTTTCTGCTCAGCAGAGATAGTAATCGTTCCTTCATCTGTGTATTTAATGGCATTATGCAATAAATTGAATAGTATTTGAACGAATCGTATCTCATCTACTACAACATTTGGAAAGGATGATGGTATATCCATTTCAAATTGTACGTTTTTTTCTTGAATCATAAAGTGAACCATATTCATTGTGCCAGATGCCAGATTGAATAATGAATGACTTTCCTTCTTTAACTGGATTCTCTGCTCTTTCAGTCGAGTTGCATCTATTAAGTCATTCAAGGTATGGGTCATTTGCTGCCCTATCCGCAGCTGTAATAGAAGCCTCTCTTCATTTTCATCAGAAAGGGTATCTTTATTTTTATCTAGAAGTACCTGCGTAATATTCAAGATAGCATGTAATGGATTTCGTAATTCATGCGAGGTATTTGCTAAAAATTCATCCTTCCGTTGATCTTCTATTTGTAATTGTTTATTTTGTTCATCGGCTAATTTTACAAGGCGAAAGTGCCTCTTAAAGAGTAAAATGGCAACGACTACTATTGAAATTATAAAGTCAAACGGATAGTATCCAATATCCAAGGAACCAAACTTAATCCCTGCTCCCCATATCGCATTTGACGTGTAGCTTGTGATTAATAGTAAAATAAAAATGCCATCCGGGTACCCCTGCTGAACAGCTCTTATAGTATGATTAAACATGAAACCAATAGCGATAACATAATAAAGGAGAACAAAGAAACCAAGATATAAAAAATGCTCAAAAGGTACGAGTAATTCACCAGCGACAATGATAATAAAACCCGCAGTCAAGACTTTAAAAGAACGTGCTTGTAATTGGAAAAGATGTTTAACAAATAACAGCATGACGTATAAAGTACTTACCATAATTAACAAAAGAAGTTTAAAGGATGATTCCACATCAATTGGTAATTGGACGACAATATTGTCATCAATTAATATTGTTAAAGAAGCAAGGAGTAACATGAGACCATAACAAATAAGTTCTTTTTTGTATTTTTTATTACCTATAAAGTACAGAATGATGACATACATAAAGTGTAATAAATAAATAACGCTAACTACGATTTGCAGTGTCGTTGAAAAACCTTCTTCTGATTGAATCGCTTGCCCCGTACCAATTTGAATCGAATTTGTAATTCCTCCAAAGAACGGTATTTCATAATTAGAAACTTGAATAACAATATCCAATTCATTACCTTCTGGTTGAAAAAATGTACTAAATGGTCCTCTTTCCATCGGTTTTCCTGAATTATTCAAACCAACCTCATTGAATTCTTTATATAATATTCCATTAATATAAACATTAGCAGCGGTAGTCACATTTTTGATGCGAATTCCATACAACTGTTGGTGTTTATTAGGAAGAATAACCTTTAAATGATAGGTTCCTTTTCCGTATGTATGTTGAGTTTCCTTATTTAATTCGTTTTCCCAACTACGAGGTACAGAAATAGTTCGATTATCGTCTCCTGCTATTATCCCGTTCGGAGAAATGAGTTGATCCGGATAAAAGCTCCACTCCCCATCCAATGTTATCGTCTGATTATCTTTGAATGACCATTCACTTAAATCAACCACACCTTCCTTTGCTTGTGGATGATTGGGAACTTGATGATACATTATCCAGCCAAACCTAATGCAGGTTAATAGTAAAAAGAACAAAGCAATTATGAAAATTATCTTTTTCTTTGAAAATCGTTTTTCGTTTGACATTTGTCTCCACCTTGATTTGTTAATCTAGTTATATTAAAGCCCATTATGTAAGAAAGTAAGATATTAAACAAGCAGTATAAAAAAAATAACGATATAATTAGTAAGCTTAGTTTTTTTATGAAAACCCTTACTTTTCTTTATTCCAATGAAAATGCTTACAAACTACAATGAGATTAACAAATATGAAAGGGGTTCAAAAAAATGAGAAAAACATTATTATTTGTACTTATGTTATTATTAACAGCTTTTCTAGTAGCATGTGGATCAGATAGTGACGATGCTGCTAGCGATAGTAACTCAGAAAGTAGTGGTAAAGAAACTGCAAGCCAAGATAGTAGTGAAGATGAAATTACCTTAAGAGTTGCTTGGTGGGGTGGACAGGAACGACACGATCGTACACTACAAGTTATTGAAATGTACGAGGAACAAAACCCTCACGTAACAATTGAACCAGAATATTCAGGTTTTGATGGATACTTTGACAAGCTTAACACTCAATTGGCAGCAGGAAATGCACCTGACGTTATTCAATTTGGTGGAAACTTAAATGATTTCGTATTACGTGATGTTATTTTACCGCTAGATGATTTTGTTGGAAACGAATTAGATATTAGTTTACATGATGAAAGTATGATAGATTCTGCAACTTTTGACGAGAGCTTTTATGGTGTAACTTTAGGAACAACTGCTTGGGGAGTATTAATTAACAAAACGTTGTTTGAAGAAGCTGGAATTGCTATGCCAAGTAAAGAATGGACTTGGGAAGAGTTTCAGGAGTTGACGCCACAGTTAACGGAAAACTTAGACGGTACTTATGGAGCCGGGGATTTCCGAGAGGATGGATTTGGAGTATTCCTTGCACAAAGAGACAAATTTACGTACAAAGATGGGGAAGTTCAGTTTGAGCCAGAAGATGTAAAAGATTGGTTTAACTTATGGAAGGATTTACGCGAAAGTGGAGGAGCTGCAATTCCAGAAGTACAGGTAGCTGCATCTCAGACACCAGAGCAGTCGCTAATTGTTCAACGTGATGTAGTTATGGAGTCGATTGCGAGTAACCAATATAGTGCCTATACAGGAGCGACAGAGGATGAGTTTGAATTATATCCATTCCCTTACAACTCCGAAACAGGTAAAAATGGGATCTCGTTACGACCAAGTCAGTACTTTGCAGTTTATAAAGACTCACCACATGCAGCAGAAGCAGCTAAATTCTTAGATTTCTTTGTGAATAATACAGAAGCAACAGAAGTATTAGGAAACGAGCGTGGTGCACCAGTTAACTCTGAAGTCCGAGATAACTTAATTGCGAATGCTAACGAAACAGATGCTGCAATTTATGACTATATCAGTCTTATAAGTGAAACATCAGATGCACCATTCATACCTAATATGCCTGGATATAACGAGAATACACAGCTATTTACAGAAACATCTCAAATTATTTACTATGATCAAAAAACAGTAGATCAGGCTGCTGAGGATTACTATGAAGAACTCCTACAAAATATAGAGAAATATGTGAATGAAGAAGAGTAAAAAGTAAAACAACATAGACTATCTTAACTGATAGTCTATGTACACTCATTCTATATTTCTATTGAATGGATATAGGCCTATCCAATAGAGGAGTTGTTTATTGTTTGTGAGTAAAAATACCTAGGAGCTGGCGCTTCTTCATTTCAGAAGGTAATATTTTTTATTATATTTTGAAATGAAGTTTTTCAACAAGGAGGGAGAAAAATGCAACAAACGGCAAACGCAAATGAGGTCAAGCTAACAAAGAAAAAATCACCATCAAGTGCTAGAAAACAAGCGATAGCTGCATATGCCTTTTTAATTCCATGGTTAATCGGTTTTTTTGGTCTTGTTTTAGGACCGATGATTAGCTCGTTATATTTATCCTTTACAAAGTTCGATTTACTGAGTGCTCCAAAATGGGTTGGCTTAGATAACTTTATAACAATGTTCCAGGATGATCGTTGGATTGCCGCAGCAAAGGTTACATTAACCTTCGTTGTTGTAGCTGTACCAACACAATTAATTGCAGCGCTATTAGTTGCGATTCTATTAAATAAAAAAATGGCCGGTATCGGTATTTATCGGACGACCTATTATCTACCATCTTTATTAGGTGGGAGTGTGGCCATTGCAATCCTATGGAAAAACTTATTTGGAATGGACGGCTTGATTAACCAAGTTCTTGCATTCTTTGGTATTCAAGGGCAAGGTTGGATCGCACACCCGGATTATGCGCTCGGTACGATTATTATTTTAGCAACATGGCAATTCGGTGCTTCCATGGTAATTTTCTTAGCAGGATTAAAGCAAATTCCGAAAGAGCTTTACGAGGCAGCAGCTGTGGATGGTGCGAAGAAGTCACAGATTTTCTTTAAGATTACAATGCCATTATTATCACCAGTTATTTTCTTTAACCTAGTCATGGAGTTAATTAAGTCCTTTCAAGTCTTTACATCTGCTTTCATTATTAGTGAAGGTACAGGTGGACCAATTAACTCTACATTGTTCTATACGCTATATTTATACCAAAAAGGTTTCACGCAATTTGAGATGGGATATGCGTCCGCAATGGCGTGGGTACTTGTCTTTGTAATTGGGGTTATGACATTACTCGTATTTATGACATCGAAATTCTGGGTTCATTATGAAGATGGGGGGAAACTGTAATGGACACAAGTACAAAACTAAGTAGAACTCTCACCCATGTTTTTATTATCTTGTTTGGTTTAATTATGCTATATCCTGTCCTTTGGATGGTTTCTAGTTCCTTTAAGCCGGAATCACTAATATTTTCTACTCCTAGTATCTTTTCGGACACATGGACACTAGAAAACTATAAAAATGGATGGCAAGTTGTTCGTGATGTCACGTTTGGTTTGTTTTTTAAGAACTCGTTTCTTATTAGTGCAATAGCTGTTGTAGCGAACTTAATAACGTGTTCAATGGCTGCATACGCTTTTGCTAGATTGCGTTTTCCGTTGAAAAAGCTTTGGTTTGCTTGTATGTTAATGACGATCATGTTACCTGCACATGCAACATTAATACCACAATATACAATTTTTCATGAATTAGGTTGGATTAACTCGATATTACCATTAACGGTTCCAAAGCTATTAGCGACAGATGCATTCTTTATCTTTTTAATGGTACAATTTTTCCGTGGAATACCAAAAGAGCTTGATGAAAGTGCGATCATGGATGGTTGTGGTATTTTCCAAATTTATACGAAAATTATTTTACCACTATCGGTACCAGTTCTTATTACAACATCTATTTTTACGTTTATATGGACATGGGACGACTTCTTTAGTCAAATTCTATATCTAAACACTGTAGACCAATTTACGGTTCCATTAGGTTTACGCTTATTCCTAGACTCACAAGGTCAGTCATCATGGGGTTCTGTGTTTGCAATGTCCGTTATTTCTCTTGTTCCAATTACGACTGTTTTCTTTATTTTCCAACGATATATTGTAGAGGGTATTGCAACAACAGGGATTAAGGGATAACGAGCCAAAGCACAATAGTATGGTTCAGCTTCTATTTCAGGCTATAATGGTAGATAAGGTGATGAATAGAACGGTAGAAAAGGAGGCTTTTGTCTCGTCCTTGAGACACGAGCCTTCTATCAGTTGTTATATAAGAGTATAAGTGCATAGAAAGAGGGGATTAACATGGTAAGAAGGCTAAAAACTATTATGGTTGTTTGCTTTGTCCTTGTTAATGCTCTTTTTTTGGCAGGTGTTAGTTATTTATCCTATACGTATTTTTTTACCTTTACGACAGAAGAAATAAGTGAATCGAGATTGTCGCTTTTAAATGAGAGCGCAAACAAGTTGTCAGGGTTTACGAGAAATATTAGTGAAGCAGGAAAGTTTATCGCCATTGATCGTTCAGTTATTGACTTATTTAGCCAGGAGTACGAGGATCCATACACTGCGTTAGTAAATAGAGATGAGTTACAAAATATCGTGCGAGATGTATCAAGCTTAAAAAGAGAGATACAATCTATTGAAGTTTACACCGACTGGTTTAAAGATTATCCATACTTATATAAAAATACACTTTACCCTGAATCAGAATTAGGTTTGTTTCCATGGTTCCGAACGTTTATTGAATCGGTCGACAATGGCTGGGCACCTGAGCATTTAGATCCGCATTCAGGACATGAAGTTATAAGCTATATTCATCGTATAATGGATTCTCGAAATCGAACTGTCGGGTATATTAAGGTAAATGTAAAGAGTACAGAGTTTTTAGGGTTTTTAAGAGATATGAATTTATATGAAGAAATAAATGAGCCATTTATCCTGCTAAATACAGGTGGCTCGGTTATTGCTGAAACACATTCAAGGTATGATTTCCCGATGATGAATAAGCTGTTAACGAAGTCATCTGATACGATGTTTGAGCGTCTTATCCCGAAATATGATAAACGAACGAATTATCATGAAGTAGTACAGGAAGATAATGAGCATTATATGATATTACTATCTGAACCGAATCAAGAGCAATGGCGGCTAGCTCAAATTATCTTGATTGACGAACTGTACGAGGATACGCGGCAGTTACGT
The DNA here is from genome assembly GCF_014206945.1 of Gracilibacillus halotolerans. GTDB lineage: Bacteria > Bacillota > Bacilli > Bacillales > Amphibacillaceae > Gracilibacillus > Gracilibacillus halotolerans. Next base: position 221,150 of record NZ_JACHON010000004.1, on the reverse strand, counting down.
TTATTTATTATAGTAATAGGTTCAGCAGCAATCTTGTTGTCGATACCGATTGTTTATAGTATTGGTCGCTGGATTACGAAACCAATTACACACATGGTTCGTGCTATGAGAAAGGTGGAAAAGGGACAATTTGATGTACAATTAAATGAGCACTATATAGAAGAATATGATATTTTGACCGGTAATTTTAATCAAATGACAAAAGAGTTAGATAAATTAGTAAAGCAAGTCGAAAAAGAGCATGCTAACAGAAGAGAAGCGGAATTAAGAGCATTGCAAAGTCAAATTATGCCACATTTCTTATACAATACACTCGACATGATTAAATGGAAGTCAATGGATCACGATGTGGAAAATGTAGAGGAAATGGTGAATAATTTAAGTAAAATGTTACGAATCGGACTAAGTGGCGGTTTAAACTTCATTCAGTTACGAGAAGAGTTAGAGCATGCACGTGCATTTGTCGATATACAAAAACAACGCCTAACTCAGAATATAAATTATCAAGTACGTGTACCAGCAAAACTAAAAGATTTATATGTTCCAAAAATCATTATTCAACCATTTATTGAGAATAGTTTAAAGCATGGTTATTCACTTACGGAAACAGAGAAAATTGATCTAAAAGTTCGTGCAACACTAGATGAGAATGAAGAAATGGTTATTATTCATATTGAAGATCAAGGAGTAGGTTTTCCGCCGAATTGGTCAATGGAGGGTAAAACTGGCATCGGAATCAAGAATGTCCGTGAGCGAATTTGGTTGTATTGTGGAGAACATTATGATGTCCGCATTTCGAATAAGGAAGAGGGAGGTACAAGAGTTACCATCACTCTACCTATTTATGAGAGTAACCCATCGTTTCATGGAAAAGACAAAGAAGAAACGCCCGACACAGAGAATGAGTAGCATCGTTTAGATTGGGGGAATAAAGATGAAATCTGTTTTAATTGTCGATGATGATTCATCCGTTAGAGACGGCTTACGTAAACACGTGGATTGGAAGAAGCTCAGGTTACAGATTTGTGATACAGCACAAGATGGTAAAGAAGCGTTGGAGAAAATATCTACACATCGACCGGATATCGTTATAACAGATATTTATATGCCAGAGATGGACGGCCTGGAATTAATACAAGAGATTAGTAAACAGCATCCAAATGTTAATGCGGTTATTCATAGTGGCTATAACCATTTTGAAAATGCTAGAAAGGCGATTCAATATGGTGTAAAGCATTTTTTCTTGAAGCCATCCCCTGTAACGGAAATTGAGGCAGTAATGCAAGAGGTGTTACAAGAGTTAGAGGCAAAGGAGAAACAAGAAGCAATTTTAACTTCTTTTGAAAAACAGCTACCTCACTATCAACTTTTTGAGAAGGATCAACTATTACGTGATTTACTGTTACGCCATTATAAGGAAGAGGAATTACCGACAGAACGACTAGAATTTTTCTCGATTCACCCATCTAACGCAGTAATTGTTTCTGTATTCCAGTTAAATCGACCACCTTATTTAACGAAAAGGCATGAAAAGGATTGGCAACTATTAAAGTTTAGCGTAGAAAATATTGTCCATGAAACGATAGAGAAGGCATTGGAAGATAAAGAAATTGCTTTACATGTTATCGATATATCAGACGGGCAGTATGTGATCGCTTTATTTGGTGACCGAGAGACAAATCAACTAGAAGAGACTCATCTGAAACTTGCTCAACGTATATTAGACAATTTACTTTATTATTTAAAAGTATCCTTAATGGTGGGAGTCAGTTCTCCTAAAGAGAGTCTTGTTCATATAGGAGAGGCGTATCAAGAGTGTCTTTTTGCTTTAGAAATAGCTGAATATGGAGAATGGAATGAGATTTACAGGTTCAAAGATATACAAATGGAGACAAAGGAACAATCTACGGATCCATTTGATGTGTTAAAAGTTATGAATGAGGCAATAAACAGTAAAAACTATGAAAAGCTACTCGCGATTTGGGATGATTTTAAGAAAAATCACTTTATTAATAGTACTCCACTTCCGTTTTACGTTATCCAAACGATTTGTATTCATTTATTAAGCGCGTTGTTTATAGAGGATGAGTTTGCTTCGTCAATGAATATAGAAGAAGATGACCGCTCTAACTTGTTAAAGAAGGTATATGATTTTCGAAATTCAAAAGAATTATTAAACTGGATGTCGGATGAATTAGAGCGTAAGGTAACCAAAATTACAGACAGAGGAGATAAACGAAAAACAAACAAGCTTACGGAAAGTGTCAAAGAATACGTCGAGAACTATTATGATGAAGATATTACGCTCGCAGAAATAGCAGACTCTCTATACGTAAATAAGAATTATTTATCTCAATTATTTAAAAGAGTTACGGGTGAGTCGTTTGTTAACTATTTAAATAATTATCGAATTACAAAAGCGAAGAAGCTATTAAAGGAAAAGAAATATATGGTTTATGAAGTGAGTGAAATGGTAGGTTATCAAAACCCTACTTATTTTAGTCAAGTATTTAAAGCGATTACAGGAAGTAGTCCTTCTGAATATTTTTAAAGGAGTGTTTCAAATGGCGAAAAATCAAGATATTCAAATTCGAGATCCGTTCATTTATGTAGATCGTAAAGAAGGTAAGTATTACATGTTCGGTAGTACAGACAAAAATATTTGGGGAAAAGGTACAGGGTTTGATGTATGGGTTGGAGAAGATCTAGAAAATTGGGAAGGACCTTATCCAGTGTTTCGTCCGGATACCGAGTTTTATTCTGATGAAAACTTCTGGGCGCCAGAAGTTCATTACTATAAAGGTTCCTATTATATGTTTGCGACATTCCTAAGAAAGGATAACGGGAAACGAGGTACGGGAATTTTGAAATCGGATTCACTTATGGGTCCATTTTTACCTCATAGTGAAACCTCAGTTACTCCGAAAGATTGGTTTTCTCTTGATGGAACTTTATACATCGATAAAGAAGGCAAACCATGGATGGTATTTTGCCATGAGTGGGTGGAAATTGGTGATGGGTCCATATGTGCGGTTCAGCTTAGTGAGGATTTAAAGGAAGCAATTGGCGAGCCAGTAACACTTTTTTCAGCTTCTCAAGCACCTTGGCCGACTTCCTTTGAGCATCGTACAAGAAAATCGATGAAAAACTATGTGACGGATGGTCCGTTTATGTACAGAGCTAAAAATGGCGAGCTATTAATGCTATGGGCAAGCTTTGTAGATAATATTTATGCACAAGGAATTTCCCGATCCGTAACAGGAGAAATTACAGGTGAGTGGAAGCATGATGTCGAGACACTTTATGTCGATGACGGTGGACACGGTATGTTGTTCCACGATTTAAACGATGAGTTATTTTTAACGTTACATTCGCCTAACCAAACACCAAATGAGCGTCCAATATTTATTCCATTAGAAGAGCGAAATGGAATGATAAGGAGGAAGAAGTAATGAATCGTAAACGTATTATTGACAAGCATTCCCCACGCATTGACAAAATCTATCCGGAATCACCTTTGTCTTTAGGAAATGGTGACTTTGGATTTTCGGTGGATTTTACAGGGTTACAATCTTTTCCCGAAGCCTATTCCGCCCCATTAAGTACACAATCCAATTGGGGATGGCATTCGGAAGGTGGTAAAGATAGCTATAACTTATCTGATACACCAATGCAAGATTACGATGGAGTTCCTTATCCACTTTTTCCAGACGATAAAGAAGATGCTTACCATTGGTTAAGAAAAAATCCGCATCGAGTTCAGCTAGGTCAGCTTGGGTTGTATATAATGAAGGAAAATGGTGAAAAAGCTAGATTGGAAGATTATACGTTGCTTGGTCAACATCATGACTTATGGACGGGTATCTTAACGAGCAAGTTTTCTGTAGAGAATAATGAGATTACAGTAAAAACGATCAGTGACCCGGACGAAGACACGATCGCGATACATATTAAGTCCGAGCTACTTAAGAATGAAAGAATCGGTGTGTTTTTACGTTTCCCCAATCCAAATATGGTCGATCGAACATGGGAGAAATCAACGAAACTTGTGTTTAATGAAGATGGCCATGAAACAAACTGGAAAAAAATATCGGAGAAACAGTTTGAGATTACTAGAAAGATAGATGATAGCAACTATGTCGTTTCCATCCATGCGAACAATGTTCAACTAAACGAAAAATCGAAACATGAACTCATTTTATCGCCACAAGAAATGGACGAATTGTCTATGACGGTTTCCTTTACACCAGAAGCTAAACAAGAACAAAAAAATGTAGAAGACGTTATAGAAGCTTCAGAAAAATACTGGTCAACATTCTGGCAAGAGGGTGGATTTGTTTCTTTTGAGGGTAGTACAGACCCACGCGCAGAGGAACTAGAGAGACGTGTTATCCTGTCGCAATATTTAACAGCCATTCATAGTGGAGGAAGTGTGCCGCCACAAGAGACAGGCTTTATGTATAATAGCTGGTTTGGAAAGTTCCACCTTGAAATGCATTGGTGGCATGGTGCCCATTTTCCAATGTGGAATCGTACGAGTATTTTAGAAAAAAGTTTGCCGTGGTATAAAGATATTTTCCCAAAAGCTAAAGAGCTCGCACAATCTCAAGGCTATGAGGGTGTGAGATGGCCAAAAATGACTGCTCTCGAAGGAGACCAAACACCTTCTCCAATCGCACCAGGCTTAATTTGGCAACAACCACATCCAATTGCATTATTGGAGTATTGCTATCAAATGAAGCTAGATAAACAATTCTTAGAGACGTATAAAGAAATCGTATTTGAAACCGCTCATTTTATGGCCGACTTTGCCCGTTATGATGAAGAGAAGGACGTTTATCATCTAGGACCAAATTTAATACCTTCACAAGAGAATCATAAAATGGAAGAGGCTGTTGATCCGCCGTACGAATTGGAATACTGGTATCAAGGTTTAATGACAGCGAAAGAATGGGCAGAAAGATTAGGAGAAGAGGTGCCGGAAAAATGGTTAACCGTAGCTAATAAACTAGCTAAACCTGTTGTGGAAAATGGCGCTTATTTAGCTCATGCTAATTGTCCTCAAACGTACACAGAGAAAAATCATGATCACCCATCAATGGCTGCTGCATTAGGTATGTTACCTGGTAAATTGATCGATAAAGATACGATGCTACAAACACTTCATAAAATACGCGATACGTGGAGATGGAACACAGCGTGGGGATGGGATTTCCCAATGTGTGCAATGTCAGCTGCTAGATTAGGTGAATTGGAGCTCGCAGTCGACTTTTTGATGATGGAAGAAGTGAAAAACACGTATCTACCAAATGGTCACAATTATCAACATGCGGCATTAACCGCCTATCTACCAGGAAATGGCGGGTTATTAACAGCGGTTGCGATGATGGCATCCAAATGGGGATTCCCGAAAAATGGGCAGTGGAAAGTTCAAGTAGAAAACATTCACCCCTTACTATAAGGGCCATCTAGTATCACTTGAATAAAAGAGGCCCACTCTAGATAGAGCACGCTCGACTCGGGATAGACTTGATTCACTCGAGATAGAGCACGCTCGACTCGGGATAGACGTAATCCACTCGAGATAGAGCACATTCGACTCGGGATAGACGCAATCCACTCAAGATAGAGCACCCTCGACTTCAGATAGACATGTTTCACTCGAGATAGAGCACCCTCGACTCGGGATAGACGTAATCCACTCGAGATAGAGCACATTCGACTCGGGATAGACGCAATCCACTCAAGATAGAGCACCCTCGACTCGGGATAGACATGATTCACTCGAGATAGAGCACATTCGACTCGGGATAGACGCAATCCACTCGAGATAGAGCACGCTCGACTCCAGATAGACATGTTTTACTCAAGATAGAGTACCCTCGACTCAAGATAGGAGTGCACGCAGGATGGCACATGCCTAACGTGATAGGATTGATAGTTAAACAATGGCTTTAGTTCTCGAATTATTGGAGAGCTTAAGCCATTTTTTTCACTATATTTATATAATAATTTTTAGTCTTGCATTTTATAAATTATTATCAAATATATATTGACCTTAAAGTTACTTGAAGCTGTAAACTAGTATGTGAGGAGGTGTTAAAGATTGGATGAATCTATGACAATACAAGAATTCTCAGAAAGGACAGGAATTTCAAAAAGTGCGATTAGATTTTATGAATCAAAAAACTTGCTCCAACCTGTTGGCAGAAATGCAAGTGGCTATCGAACTTATAAGAAAGAGCAAATCGAAGAAGTTAAATTAATCTCTAGCTTGCGATTAGCAGAGATATCAATTAAGGATATTCAACAGTATGTAAAGGAAGAGAATGAAAGTATAAAGAAACAATGGCAAAAAAATTGGATACAGATGATAAAAAACAGAATGGATATCTTGAATACGAGTTTAAAATTTTTACAAAGTGATTCTCTACCCGAGCACATTTATTTAATAGAAAAGGAAGAGGAAAAGGTAATCTGGTTTTTAGCTCAGTCCGAAGTCGGGAAATTCAAGAACCATTTCATTGAAAGATATAAGGAACTCGAAAGCTTAAATATCTCAATAAAAAATTACTATTTGAAATATGTGTCTGGTGATGACATTGTAAAAGCGCAGATTGGTTTTGGAATACCAACTGATAGTCAATTTAATAAACTTCCGGAGAATGCCTTTCTAGAGTATATACCTTCCTGTATATGCGCAGCAATGTCGTTCCATGACCCTATAACAGAAATACAAACTGGTTATCAAAAATTAAACAACTATGCAAATGAGCATAAATGGATTCCAACAAACTCAATAATAGAGTGGTATCGTGGCAATGATTTTACGGATGTTAATTTAATTATGCCTGTTACTGAAATTATCAGGAGGGATGGTGCATGACTAATACCGAGCAACTCGTTGTGAAAATCATTCAATTAGAAGGTAGCCACTATCAATTTGGCTTAGATCAGAGTAAAGAAGTAACGACATCACCTTTCAGAGAAACAATGGATATCCTTTATCAGATAACTACTAGCTCAAATTTCCAAAAAGCAATAGAATTTTTACAGGATATATCACCAAATCTCCTTGCAGAATTAGAGGGCTTATCAAGAGGATTAAACATGTCCCTTGATGCTACAGTCAAATTATTTAGCGGATACGATATTGAATTTCCAGATATGGGATGTACGACACTAGCCCAAGAAGGTTATTATGTGCGTAATTATGATTTTAATCATTCTTTTTATGATGCTAGACTTGTTTTTACAAATCCGATAAATGGATATGGTAGTGTTGGTTTTAGTCAGTCGTTAATTGGTAGGTTAGATGGAATGAATGAAAAAGGACTAATAGTAGGATTGCACTTTGTGAACAACAAACAAAAGCAAGAAGGCTTCCTAGCAACTACAATTGTAAGAATGTTATTGGAACAATGCTCGACAACAGAAGAAGCAGTAAAATTAATTAAAGATATTCCTCATGGTTATTGCTATAACTATTCAATTATGGATAGGGAAGGTAGGACTGTAAAAATAGAAGCTTCTCCACAACAACAAATAGAAATAATCAGCAATCCACTCATTTGTACCAATCACTTTGAACAAGAGAGTTTGAAAACAGAAAATCAGAATAATATTAGTAGATCCGTAAACCGGAAAAAGTATATTCAGCAATTATTAAAGGAAAAGCTTACTACTCTATCAGCTTATTACCATTTTAATAATGAACACTCTCCATTATTTTTCTCAAACTATAAGGAATACTTCGGAACATTGCATACGGTCGTTTATTCCCCGCATGAGTTAAGTATAATAATCGGTATCGGTGAAAACAGTGAGCCACTGAAGCTGTCATTTAAAGAATATTTGAAAGGAGAAACCAAACTTCCAACACAAGTAAAAGGTGTAATCAAGGTTTAACGAATTCTCCCGATTTCTTCCATGGTTGTTTTGTATAGTAGAATTTTGTGGTATAATTTCAAATTAAGGAAAATAATGCTAGAATAGAAGGAGTACGTATATTGAAATGTATTAAACGTGATTGCGGGGGAGTTAGTTATGTTAGAGTTCTTTTTATTTGTTATTGGAATCGTGTTATTATTTGATATGGTCGCACTTCGAAAACAAAACAACGAAATTATCACATTACTTGAAAAAATAGAAAAAAATCTTCGTCCATAATCTGCTGAAATGTAAAACAACTTGTTAATTGGATTTTTAACTTGAACTTGAGGCTAAGCGTTGTTATTATGATAGATAATCATACAAAGTATCGACAATTATATATTTTCAAAACGCTTTCTAGGGTTCCGCAAGTAACTAACTTGGTCTGGTCCGAGAGAAGGCGCACAGTCATATAACTGTGACACGGAAGGAAAAAAGCCTGGGAGATCTATTTATAGATGCTCTTAGGCTTTTTAATTTATGTGGCGAAACCGAAATGAAATTAATATAGAAAGAGGTTGAATTGTCAATGTGGAAAGAATGGATGAAAATTATTGTTGCTGCATGTTTTGAAGTAGTATGGGTAGTCGGCTTAACACATGCGAGCAGTTTTTGGGAATGGGCCGTAACGATAGTAGCTATTATTATTAGCTTTTACTTTCTTATCGTAGCAGGGGAAAAGCTCCCTGTTGGAACGGTGTATGCAGTATTTGTAGGATTAGGTGCTGCTGGGACAGTGTTTGTTGACATTTTAGTCTTCGGGGAAGAGGCCAACATTCTTAAGTTAGGATTAATAGCATTATTGCTATTAGGTGTAATCGGCTTGAAGTTAACGACGGATGAAGAAGGAGAGAAAAGCTAATGGCATGGACAATGTTGATTTTAGCAGGAGTTTTTGAAATGTTAGCAGTAGTTATGATGAATCAGTGGCACAAAGTGAAATCACACATTAACTTTTCTCTTATGATTTTAGCATTTCTACTGAGCTTTGTATGTCTTGCCTATGCGCTAAGTTATATTTCCATGAGTGTAGGATATGCGATTTGGACGGGAATTGGAGCAGCAGGCGGAGCGCTTATAGGGATTGTTCTTTATAAAGAATCAGCAAATTGGAAAAGAGTATTCTTTTTGCTGCTTATTGTCGGCGCAGTGATAGGTCTGAAATTAGTTGGATAAATAATAAAAAACTTGGCGCTTGCCAAGTTTTTTTAAAGACTAAACTTGTATCACATATAGCAATACAGAAAAAAAGTGGGTAATCGTTCCTGCAAGTACGAATAAATGCCATAGAGCGTGATGATACACAAATGCACGCCAAACATAAAAGACAGCACCTACTGTGTAACAAATTCCACCAATTACTAATAGCAAGATTCCGTTTGGATGGAGACTTTCCACTAATGGGTTCCAAAGGAAAATAATAAGCCATCCCATCAGAACATACAATAGTGTAGAAAAGAACAAGAATTTTTTCACGAAAAATGCTTTAAATACCGTACCAGCAATGGCCAATCCCCAAATGATGCCAAAGAACGTCCATCCTTTCGCTCCTTGAATAACGACAAGGAGATACGGTGTGTATGAACCGGCAATGAAAAAGTAAATAGAGGAATGATCAAGTACCTCAAAAACATCTTTTGCTTTTCCTTTTGGAAGGCTATGGAGCATAGTGGAGGAAGTATAAAGCATAACCATGCTAACTCCAAATATCGTAAAACTAACAACGTGCCAAACGTTACCGTAGAGAGAAGAGTATACAATCAAAATAACCAATGCTGCAACGCTGAGTAAAATACCGATTCCATGTGTAATAGAATTCGCTATTTCTTCCTTCTTTGAAAAAATGTGTGTTGATCCCATACTTCAGATCCTTTCTTGAAAAACTATCAACTTCCATTATCTTCTTTTTTTAGAGTAATTGCAAGTGTAGCGAAGTATCGTGCTCACTACCTAAGTATTATAATCATAACCGTTTTTGCACTGTTTATAACATTTAAAATTAATTTTGGGTAGCCAGTTTGATAAATTGACACCAACTGTACCATGCAAGTATAATTTGAACTATATTGTTAAGATATTCCTAAGATTTTCACCACTTAGTATGACCAATGAATAAAGTTGCTGGATGTAGATTTGTCAGCGACTAAATTTTTAAACAAAATTGAAAGCGTTTGCTGAAGGGGAGTTGCTTATGAAGATACAAAATCCAGTTTTAACTGGTTTTCACCCAGATCCATCCATTGTTCGGGTTGCCGATGATTATTACATAGCAGTATCTACGTTCGAATGGTTCCCAGGTGTTCAAATCTATCACTCTAAAGATCTGGCGAATTGGGAATTAGCTGGTTCACCACTTACAAGACAATCTCAATTAAACATGATTGGTAATCTTAATTCTGGCGGTGTTTGGGCACCATGTTTATCGTATTCGGATAACAAATTTTGGCTGATTTTTACCGATGTGAAAAGTAGGAAGGGTGCATTTAAAGATACTCATAACTATTTAGTTACTGCGGAAAATATTGAAGGGCCTTGGTCAGAACCTATCTATTTAAATAGTAGCGGATTTGATCCATCCTTATTTCATGATGATGACGGGAGAAAGTGGCTTGTTAATATGATTTGGGACCATCGAAAAGGTAAGAATTCCTTCGCTGGTACAGCGCTACAAGAATATTCCGTGGAGGAACAAAGATTAGTTGGTCCGATTAAAAATATTTTTAAAGGTACAGAGCTAGGTCTAACAGAGGCACCGCACCTTTATAAGAGAAATGGCTATTATTATTTATTAACAGCTGAAGGTGGTACACAGTATGACCATGCAGCGACAATGGCACGCTCTAAATCAATTGATGGTCCGTATGAAGTAGATCCGACAAACCCGATCTTAACGTCTAATAAGGAAGACAAAGAAGCACTACAAAAGGCTGGTCATGGTAGTTTAGTAGAAACACCAGACGGTGAATGGTATATGGCTCATTTGTGTGGACGACCAGTTGTTGATAACCATTGTATTTTAGGAAGAGAAACAGCTATTCAAAAATGTTACTGGACAGATGATGATTGGCTTCGAATCGAAGGTGGACCATTTCCTAGTGCAGTGGTTGATGCTCCAGAGTTACCAGTATTTCAAGCGAAATCTTTACCAGAGAAAGACGATTTTAATGAATCAGAATTAGCGAATTATTGGAATGCATTAAGACGTACATTTGATGGTGATTGGTTCTCCTTAACAGAACGAGCTGGTTATTTACGGCTTTATGGGGAGGAGTCGATGAGCTCTCTTCACCACCAAAGTATGATTATGAGACGACTACAAGATTTCCATGTTGAACTAGAAACAAAATTAGATTTTGAACCAAAACACTTTCAGCAAATGGCAGGTTTGATGATTTTTTACGATACAGATGACTACGTTTATTTACGAGTTACAGAGGAAGAAGAACTGGGTAAATGCATTGGTATTATTGAATCTAAGTATGGAAAATATGATGAATTGCTATCAAAAGATATCTCTTTACCACAAGGAAAGGAAGTCTATTTGAAAGCAAAGATTCATAGACATATATTGCAATTCTATTATTCCGTTGAAGAAGGAGTTTGGGAGCGTATTGGCGAAGATATTCATATCGGACATTTATCCGATGATGATGCGGAATATATTCGTTTTACTGGTACCTTCGTCGGAATGGCAGCACAAGATTTAAGTGGTCAACGTCTACATGCTGACTTTGACTATTTTAACTATCAAGTTATGAAAGATGAATAATGGAGGGGATTAACATGAAGAAGGCATTAATTTTCCAAGGTGGATGGGATGGCCATGAACCTGAAGAGGTTGCAACTATTTTAGGTGGAATTCTAGAAGAGGAAGGATTTAATGTAAAAATTACAGATACATTAGATACGCTAAAAGAAGATGACTTAACAAGCTATGATTTAATCGTTCCAAACTGGACACAAGGGAAAATTGAAGACGACCAATTAAAGCCACTATTAGAAGCAGTAGAAAAAGGGACTGGCCTTGCAGGTTTACACGGTGGCATGGGTGATTCGTTTCGTATGGCTGTCGATTATCAGTTCATGGTCGGTGGTCAATGGGTAGCACATCCTGGTGACGACGGAGTCAAATATGAAGTCCGTATTCTAGATAAAGATCACCCCCTAACAGAAGGAATGGACGACTTTACGGTCGAATCTGAGCAATATTACATGCATGTAGATCCAGTTGTTAACGTACATGCTGTAACAAGGTTCCCGGTAGCGGAAGGGCCTTATAAAGCAAACGGAGAAGTAGATATGCCAGTTATATGGACAAAGCGTTGGGGAGCAGGAAAAGTTTATTACAACAGTCTAGGACATGTTGCTAACATTGTACGAATGCCAGAAGTGATTGAATTGATGAGAAAAGGCTTTGTTTGGGCGAGCCGATAAGATGAATTAGTTTTCCAACTTGAGTAAAGATGGGGGTATATGATGAAGACATATAAGGTAGGGGTTATCGGGTGTGGAAATATAAGTAGTATTTATTTAAAAAACGCATCTCTTTTTCCAAATTATGAGATTGTAGCTGTTGCAGATATTGTGTTAGAAAAAGCGGAAGAGCGTGCTGAAGAATACGATATACCTAAAGCGTGTTTACCAGATGAATTGTTAGCGGATGATTCGATTGATCTCATCATCAACTTAACGATACCTGCCGTTCACGCGGAGATTGCTATTAAAGCTATGCAAAATGGCAAACATGTTTACGGGGAAAAACCACTTGCGGTTGAATTAGACGAAGCGCAGCAAATGATGAAGGTTGCAAAAGAGAAGAATCTATACTTATGTAATGCGCCCGACACGTTCTTAGGTGCAGGAATCCAAACGAGTTTAAAGCTGATCAATGATGGTTGGATTGGTAAACCAGTCTCAGCAACAGCCTTTATGCTGAGTCCAGGTCATGAAAGATGGCATCCGGATCCAACGTTTTATTATCAAAAGGGTGGCGGACCAATGTTTGATATGGGACCCTATTATCTAACTGCACTTATTGCTTTATTAGGGCCTGTCGCTAGAGTTACAGGTTCGGCTCAAAAAACGTATGAAGAGCGTACAATTACGAGTCAACCAAACTATGGTAAAAAAATAAAAGTAGAAGTACCAACACAGATTAATGGAGTACTAGATTTTGAGAGTGGTGCAGTTGGTTCGATTATTACTACCTATGACGTCTGGCATAACCAATTACCTTTCATTGAAATATATGGAACAGAAGGTACGATTTCAGTACCAGACCCTAACAGCTTTGGTGGACCAGTGAAAGTGAGAAGATGGGATCATCAAGAATGGTCTGAAATTCCATTAAGTCATGGTTTCCCTGATAATATTCGTGGTTTAGGGGTCGCTGAAATGATCAAAGCGATTGAAGCAGGAGAAAAATCACGAACAGACGCTTCACTAGCCTATCATGCATTAGAAATTATGCATGGTGTCCACATTGCTTCTGAAGAAAACAGACATTACCAACTATCATCCCGTTGCACTCGACCAGAACCATTACCAGTTGGAATGAATGAAAAGTTCTTTTTATAGGTAAGTAGATTCGTAAAGCTCTGATGAAGGTGTTCGAAATCTATGAAAATGCGTAGTTCATCTACGTAAAATAAATGATGAGGTGATAAGATGAAGTTAGGTGTATTTGCTGTATTATTTGGAGACAAATCGTTGGAAGAGGCTTTGGATAAGGCGAAAAACGCAGGCTTGGATGCTGTTGAAATCGGCACAGGTGGTTATCCTGGTAACAGCCACTGTAATCCTGCAGAATTACTTCAAGATGAGGAGAAACTAAACCGATTCCAACAAGCGTTTAAAGATAGAAATCTTACAATTAGTGCTTTAAGCTGTCATGGTAATCCATTGCATCCTAATAAGGAAATAGCAGACAAGCATCATGAAGAATTTGAAAAAACAGTCCTACTAGCAGAGAAAATAGGAGTAGATACAGTTATTACTTTCTCTGGCTGTCCAGGTGAATCAGAGCATTCTAAATATCCTGTCTGGGTTACGGCTGCATGGCCTGAAGATCATCCAGAAGTTTTAGAATGGCAGTGGAAAGAACGTGTTATTCCATATTGGGAAAAACAAAATCAATTTTTAGAAAAGCATAATGTACGTGTTGCTATTGAGCCACATCCTGGATTTGTTGTGTACAACAATGAAACCGCATTAAAGCTTAGAGAAGCGTGTGGGAAACAAATTGGTGTAAACTTTGACCCGAGCCATCTATACTGGCAGCAAATGGACCCAGTAGTAAGCATTAAGGAACTCGGTCAACATGACGCTTTATTCCATTTCCATGCAAAAGATACAGCGATTGATCCTCAGAATACGGCAGCTAACGGTGTGTTAGATACGAAGCCTTACAGTGACGAAATGAATCGTTCCTGGATTTTCCGTACGGTAGGTTATGGTCACAGTGAGGAAGAATGGAAGCGAATTATTAGTGCGTTACAGCTGATTGGCTATGAAGGCGCAGTAAGTATTGAGCATGAAGATAGTTTAATGTCTGTTGATGAAGGGTTCCATAAGGCTGTAGAAGTTCTCAAGCGTGCGTTAATTAAAGAAAGGATCGGTGAAATATGGTGGGCGTAAAGAAAAAAATTAGAATTGGAATGATTGGATATCAATTTATGGGAAAGGCACACAGTCATGCTTACCGTGATTTGCCTTTCTACTTCGACGATGCTCCTCTAATTCCAGAACTAAAGGTGATTGCAGGGAGAAATGAAGAAGCAGTAAAACAGGCTCAAGAGCAAATGGGCTGGGAAAGCTATGAGACGGATTGGAGAAAAGTAATTGAACGCGATGATATCGATGTGATTGATATTGTTACTCCTAACCATACTCATGCGGAAATTGCGATTGCTGCAGCAGAAGCAGGAAAGCATATTATGACTGAAAAGCCACTAGCACTCACGGTTGAAGAATCAAAAAGAATGCTAGAAGCGGTTCAAAAACATGGTGTGAAACATATGGTTTGTCATAATTATCGTTATGCACCTGCTGTACAATTTGCGAAGAAATTAATCGATGAAGGTAAAATTGGCCGAATTTATCATTTCCGTGCGAACTACTTACAAGATTTCATTATGGATCCAAGCTTCCCTCTTGTATGGCGCTTGAAGAAAGAAGTATCAGGCTCTGGTGCTCTAGGTGATATCGGTGCACATAGTATTGACTTAGCGCGTTTCCTCGTTGGTGAAATAGAAGAGGTAACGGCGATGATGGATACATTTATAAAAGAACGTCCGATTGGCGAAATGACAGGTGGATTAAGTGCACAGGGTGATGCACAAGAGATGGGCGAAGTCACAGTAGACGATGCGGTAGCCATTCTAGCTCGTTTCGAGAATGGAACAATGGGAACATTCGAAGCAACGAGATTCGCTGGTGGAAACCGTAATAAAAATAAGTTTGAAATCAACGGTGAAAAAGGGTCCATTCGTTGGGACATGGAGAACATGAATAATTTAGAGCTTTACTTAGCAGAGGATAGAGATGGTGAGCAAGGCTTCCGTCTAATCCATTGTACAGATGAGGCCCATCCATACGCAGCTAATTATTGGCCAAGTGGACATATTATCGGCTATGAGCACACATTCATTAATTTAGTGGATGAATTTTTCCGCGGGATTGCGGAGGATTATCAGCCAACACCGAATTTTGAAGATGGTGTGCGAAACCAAATTATTCTTGAAGCAGTAGAAAAATCAGCCGAAGAGAAAAGATGGGTATCCATCGATAAAATATAAGTGAAGAATTCCTGAAGACTCCCTAGCCTTCAGGAATTTTTCTTTATGTACTTCTAACATTAGATAATGAGCTACCAACATCGGATAACTTAATTCAACATTAGATAACTAACTTTCA
>NZ_JACHON010000004.1:0-205208 GCF_014206945.1 Gracilibacillus halotolerans | reverse complement strand
TTCAAAATGAGATAATTCAATTCAACATTAGATAACTAACTTTCAAAATGAGATAATTCAATTCAACATTAGATAACTAACTTTCAAAATGAGATAATTCAATTCAACATTAGATAACTAACTTTCAAAATGAGATAACTCAATTCAACATTAGATAATTCAATTCAACATTAGATAACTAACTTTTAAAATGAGATAACTCAATTCAACATTAGATAACTAACTTTCAAAATGAGATAATTCAATTCAACATTAGATAACTAACTTTCAACATTAGATAACTCAACGAAACACCGAATCACAAACTCTAACGATTCGAATAGCACTAACATTTTTTCGTTTATAACGCGCTTTTTCGCTAAAATTGTAAAAATATTCAACTATTTTAGACTAGATGTGCTATAATAGAGCCGAATAATTGACTTTATGAATAGGATGAAGATGAAGTGGGAAGAAGATCAGAGATAAAACAAAAGAAAAAATCAAAAAAGTGGTGGATATTAACCCCTCTACTAATCTTATTAGCATTAATCGTAGCGGCTGGTATTTACGTGTGGTCCATCGTAAATAATGTCCAAGAAACGGTAGATTCACAAATGCATGAGACGGTAGAATCAATTGATCAAAAGAAAGCAGAACAAAAGGTTAAAGCAAAAGATCCAATCAACATCTTGCTTCTAGGAGTGGATCAACGTGCAGGTGATAGTGGTCGTTCGGACGCAATTATTGTAATGACGCTAAAGCCAGAAACAGATGAAATGTTAATGGTAAGTATACCTAGGGACACAAGAGCGTTAATGGTTGGTAAAGGAACAACAGAAAAAATTAATCATGCCTATGCACATGGTGGACCAGATATGGCGATAAATTCTGTTGAGAACTTACTAGGAATCGAAATTGATCATTTTGTCCGTATTAATATGGAAGGCTTAAAAGAACTCGTTGATGCAGTTGGCGGTATAACGGTTCAAAACGAACTTGAATGGAATGACGGAAAATATGAATTCACAAAAGGCCCCGTTACAATGGACGGTGACAAGGCACTAGCTTTTGTAAGAATGCGTAAAGATGACTCTCGTGGTGACTTCGGGCGTACCGATAGACAGCGACTAGTCATCGAGCAAATTGTGAAAAAGGGTGCTACTGTCGGTAATGTAACAAAAATTAATGATGTATTAGCTATTATGGGGGATAATGTAGGAACAAGTCTACAATTCTCTGATATGAACAGCTTACTTACTGGGTACAATGGTACGATTAAGAACACGGAAGATTATTTAATTCAAGGAACAGGTAAAACAATTGATAATACTTATTACTATATCGTTCCTGACGAAGAGTTTGCAAAGGTACGTGAAATGATCGAAAGCTAAAATCTAACAAAAAGGAGGCTGATTTTTTTCAGCCTCTTTTTCATCTGCTATTTTTTCTTTCTACGTGGATAAATTAATATCATTCGCCACATCAAATACACGTAAATACCAAAGCTGACTGCAAGTCCTACATAATTAGAAATAGGCAAAAACAAAGTGATTTGGTACAGTATAAATGGCCATAATATGGCGTAAGCAGACATTTTCCAGAGCTGTTGGTAAGCAAGCTTTCGTGATAAAATAAAGCGAAATATAGTAGCAATTGCAGCTAACGTGGAGATGCTAACAATAACTAGGAACATCATGAAAAATGGATAGAAAATAATAGATTGAAGCACAAGCTGACTTTTAGAAATCGCATTTTCATAGACATCCATCATATTAAGAAACGTATAAGGAAGAAATAGAAAAAAGAACAAACAGAACAAATAAACTAATGTGTCACGCATCGCCACACGATTTAAAGCAAATACAGCTTTCTTGTTAGGAAGCTTAGAAGATAATTTAATAATTTTTAATAGAGACATATTTTTTCACCATTTTATATTCTTATTCGTTTAGGGTTCGGTACTTACTGTCAAAATAAAGAATAGGCTTTCCGTCGTTTATTTGGATATCATCTACTTCCGCTATAACTAATAAATGATCTCCGGCCTCCACTGTTTGCGAAACCGTACATGCAAGTGTCGTTAGAGCATTATTAATAACTGGAACCCCATCTAATGTAGAAAAATCTTCAAACGATTTATCGGATTGCTTAGCAAAAATCATGGATATATCTTTCTGTTCCTCGCGTAAAACACTAATGCCGAATCGCTTGATTTCTTTATGATTCTCATAGAAAGTTGTTTTATGATCAACGGAGATAGTGATAAGCTTTGGGTCCAGTGAAACAGACATAAAAGCATTTACCGTCATTCCGCGTATTTCTTCGTCAAATTGCGAAGTAACGATCGTTATACCCGTCGCGAATTTACTCATCGCATTACGGAACTGTTGCGAACTCATGAGACACTTCCTCCTAAATTTTATTCTATTATTATTTTAGCATAGTTCAGTGAATAACAAAGCTATACAGCTTGTCGAATAAACATGGTGAAGAAACGCAAAAAAGACAAGCAAAGCCAACTTAAAAAGTTGCCATTGCTTGTCTAATCGCCAGATAATGTTAACGAATCTTGTTCTTATTCTTCTTTTTCATACTTGTAGCTTACTTCCTCCAGTTTCTCATCGTAATTCACAATTAAATTATACCCATCAAAATACCATGCATCGTTTGCATCGATAAAAAAGGTAATTCCATCCTTATCTACTGATGTTACTGGGTCTTCCATTTCTCCATTTACCTCAAAAGCTAAAGAGAAGCCTTGGTGAATCTCACTTTCGCCACCATATTTAGCTTGGAATTTTATATAACTATCCTCATCTAATTCTACCTCTTCCTTAAACCACTTTAATGCATCGTCTGTAATTTTTATTTCCAAAGTAGCCCACTCCTTTCGCTATATACATCATATTTACAAATTAGGTAATTTCCATTGTACTCTTCAATATTCCCTACATCAGAATTATTTACACACTATTTTTGGAAACAAAATAAATCAGTTTGTAGGTTTCGTGGCATACTAAATCGTAAATACTCATATTAGGTGATAAAACATGGAAATTATGATATTAATTATATTAATATTGGTGAATGCATTTTTTGCAGCGTCTGAAATCTCACTTGTTGCGCTTAACGACAATAAAATTAATAAACGTGCACAAGAAAATGATAAAAAGTCGATTAAATTAAAGAAATTGTTAGATGAGCCCGGACGTTTTTTAGCAACGATTCAGATAGGTATTACGTTAGCGGGATTTTTAGCTAGTGCGTTTGCTGCGGATAGTTTTGCTACACCTCTTGCAAACTGGCTTAAAGAGATAGGTGTACCTCTGTCGGTCTCTTTACTCGAAACGATATCGGTAATTGTGATTACATTATTGTTATCCTATTTCACACTTGTTGTTGGTGAATTAGTACCGAAGCAATTAGCGTTACAAAAAGCGGAGCAAATTGCTTATTTAACGGTTAATCCCCTTAGTATTCTCTTTAAAATAAGCTTTCCATTCGTCAAACTGTTGAACATATCTACGAATCTGATTGTGAAACTGTTTGGGGTAGATCCCAATGCGAAGAAAGAGGAAGCAAATGAAGAAGAAATTCGCATGCTCGTTGATATTGGTGGAGAGCAAGGTACAATTGAAGTAGACGAGAAGCAAATGATTCATAATATTTTTGAATTAAATGATAAACAGGTTTCGGATGTAATGACACATCGAACGGAAATTATCGCGATTCAAAAAAATGCGCCACTAGACGAAATTCTCCAGATTATGAATGAAAAACGTTTCACAAGGTTCCCGATTTATGAAGAGAATATGGATAATATTATCGGTATTTTGCATATGAAAGATATGTTTCCATATTTGTCTCAAGAGAAAGTTGAATTTTCTTTAGAGGCTATTTTAAGAGAACCCTATTATGTAATGGAGATGCAGCCAATTGACGTAGCGTTTAACGATATGAAGGCA
This sequence comes from Gracilibacillus halotolerans, assembly GCF_014206945.1. GTDB lineage: Bacteria > Bacillota > Bacilli > Bacillales > Amphibacillaceae > Gracilibacillus > Gracilibacillus halotolerans. Next base: position 201,261 of record NZ_JACHON010000004.1, on the reverse strand, counting down.
AATAATGCTCACATTGCGATCGTTTTGGATGAATATGGTGGTGTTGATGGAATCGTAACGATGGAGGATATGATCGAAGAAATTGTTGGTGAAATAATGAGTGAGCACCATTTACCTGGTGAACAGGAAGAAAGTGAAATTATTCCACTGACAGACGAGCAGTATCGTGTGGAGGGAGTTACGAATCTGTATGAATTAGAAGAGGTGTTTCAAGTAGAGTTGCCAACTGAGGAGTTTGAAACGATAAACGGTTTCTTTGTCCATCTATTAGGTCGGATTCCGAAAATAGGAGAACAACCAACGGTAACTTATAAAAATTTAAAAATCGAAGCAGAGGTAATAACGGAACATAAAGTAGAAACCTTTAAAATAACAGTATTAGAAAAAGAAAAAAAATAATATCAGTAATGAATAATGATAATAGGGGGAATTTTGGATGAGTAAGCCTTTAATTTTACAGACTGATTTTGGACTAGCAGATGGAGCAGTTAGTGCGATGAAAGGTGTAGCTCACTCCGTCAGCAGTGAAATACCGATATACGATAATACCCATTATATCCCTCCATTCGATATTTGGTCTGCGTCGTATCGATTATGGCAAACGATTAATTATTGGCCAGAGGAAACAGTTTTTGTATCTGTAGTAGACCCTGGGGTTGGATCTGATAGAAAAAGTATTGTAGCTAGAACAAAAGATAATAGATATATTATTACACCAGACAATGGGACACTGACTCATATTTATTATCATCAAGAGATTGTAGAGGTAAGAGAAATTGATGAAGAATTAAATCGATTACCATCATCAGGAGCTTCACACACTTTTCATGGTAGAGACATCTATGCCTTTACAGGTGCTAGATTGGCCGCTGGTATTATTGATATGGAAGGAGTAGGCCCAGCTTTATCCGTCGAAAATGTCGAGCGGCTACCGTTTTATCATCCTAAATTAGACGATAACAATGAAAAAATAACAGGTACGATTGATATTCTGGATGTTCAATTTGGAAACCTTTGGACAAATATTGAAAGAGAACTGTTTGAAAAATTAGGGATTACCTATGGTGACGAGGTAGAAGTAGAAATTTTTCATGATTCTCGCCAAGTGTACAAGAACACAATGAGGTATGGTCGTTCGTTTGCTTCAACGAAGGTAGGGGAGCCAGTTATTTATGTGAATTCATTAGATAATATGGCAATTGCTATTAATCAAGGATCCTTTGCAAAGGCGTATAATATTGGAATAGGCACGAGCTGGCGTGTTGTATTAAAGTAGAAAAATTTTTTATAATTGTTAGGCGATCATAATTGGTCGCTTTTTTGTTTATGATAAAAGAATAATCAATATGAATAATGTAAAAAAGAAAAATATTTGACATATATGAATTTGAAGAGGGGAACGGATTAATTCCCCTTTATTTTACTAAGTTATCTTTCTCATTTCATTTTTTCGAATTCTTGAATCATTATATCGTAGTTGATCGCACCAAATGCTTTGTATTGAATACGTCCATTTGTATCAATCATAAATGATGTTGGATATGCCATGATTTTATACTCAGTTGTTAGTTCTGAACCTTCATCTAACAGAATAGGAAATGTTAGTCCTAGTTCATCTTTAAATTCAGGTACGTTTTGGGGACTTGACTCTGTTTCAATTAAATTTACAGCTAAGATATTTACATTTGTATCTTCATGAAATTTTTGCATATCCGGCATTTCTGCTCTACAAGGCGGACACCAAGTGGCCCAAAAATTTAGTAATACTTTTTCCCCTCTGAAATCAGATAATTTAGCCGTTTCACCATCTAATGTTTCAAGTTCAAAATCAGGTGCGATCTCACCTAGTTCGAGCCCAATATCTTCTGATTCGACAACCGCATTCTCACTTACATCTCCATTTGTAGCAGGTGGTGCAGTAATTTTGTTACCCATTTCATTTTCACTACTTGTGTTATTGGAACTAATAAAATCATAACTAACCCAGCCAAGTATTCCTAGCACAATTATCACAATAATGGCGTTTCTCATCTAGCCTACCTCCTCATTATCCTAATCTTGCTAGCCATGTTCTTCTACTAATTAATACAAAGCCACCCTCCGCTTCCATCTACTTATATATATAACGTATATATCTAATGTGAAAATTTGATGAAACGAACTATATTCACCAATATAAAAAGTGACAATTAATTGAACTGCTCGTTTGTAGCAATAGAATCCCCAAAGGAACAGAGAGGAGAGTATTTTCCTTATTAATGGGAAGGGAGAGTGTTAATTATGGTGAGATCCCTAACAAGAGAAAAAATAGAATGGCATTCTAAAAAGGATTTGCCAAACATTACATTCATCAAATTTTCACATTTAGTTTGTAAAATGATTTAAAGCTTGGCGATATCTTTATTTATGATAGGGATAGAAAATTTAAGGAGCAAATAGAATATGAAGGAATTTAACATGAAAGAACATGGTTTTACTATGAACACGGAATTTGGTGAATTAGCTATTTCTGCAGACACAGAATATGGTTTTCGTCCTTTTGAGTTAATGATTGCTTCTATAGTGGGATGTAGTTCAGCTGCATTAAGGGTGGTGTTGACTAAAATGAGGATTGATTTTGAAAACATCAAAGTATTCACTACTATTGAGCGTAATGAAACACAGGCAAACCGTATAGAGAAAATACACTTGCATTTTGTTATTCAAGGGGAAGAGCTCCGCGAGGAAAAAATAGAAAGAGCGATATCTATTGCACGAAAAAATTGTGGTATGATTCAATCGGTACAAGATAGTATTCTTGTAACGGAGTCATTCGAAGTTACTTAATAAACGAGCTGACAAAACTAAACTGGCAGTTCTATCGGGGTAAATAAATCTGTAGAGGAAGGCCACTTTGCAGGAATGTAGTTGGCTAACTATTCTTGCAAAGGGCCTCCCGATTACCAAATTTGCTTAATCGTCGTCATCATCTTCATGTTTCTCTTTAGAGATAGATATGAGTTCTCCAGTATAAGCATTGATTTTTAATTCTGCTACCTCGGTTGAAGAGTACATTTCAATTTCATAATAACGAAGCCCATCATCATCGTCTAATTCAATTTCATCAATTTTCCCATTGAATAAGCCTTTAGCGATTGACTTTGCTTTATCGATTGAGATAATAGATGATTTTTTTGAAGATTTGTTTTCTTCGTCCTTGTCATCATTAGCTTCTACCTTTTTGGTTTCTTTTTTGTCTTGTTTCGACTGGTCGTCTTGATCATCGGCTTGACTAACGTTTACTTCCGGAATATCATCATTTTTCTGGTTATCAGTTACCTTTTGATTATTAAATAGCTTTTCTTCAATTTTTAGTACTTCTCCTGTTTCTGCATCAATTTCTAACTCGTAAAATCGATCAGAACCTTTTATTTCTACCTCATATACTTTTTTATTACTCTCTTCATCAAGCTCCAATTCTACTATTTCACCAGGGAACTGTGTTTGGATTTTGTTCTTTGCTTCATCTTTTGTTAAATAGGCACTTGCTGAATCGGAGTTAAAAGTGAGTACTGCAAGAATTCCACCAACTAATAATAGCACACCAATAATTGAAAAAAAGATCTTATTATTCAATGATTATCCTCCTCTGATTTGTTATCTTTAGTTTATCCAGAGAAGATGAGTAGAACATAAAAGAAAAATGAGAAAATGATGAGAAATTATAAAAATTTATATGATTTTGACTATTTCTTCAGCAAAATTATCATTATTCATTTGGCAATGTAATCACAAATTCTGTTCCTTCATTCTTTTTACTTTCAACAGTAATGGTACCACCGTGGACTTCTACAATTTGTTTACAAATAGATAGACCTAACCCTGTACCACCTGTTTTTCTACTTCTTGCTTTGTCGACACGATAGAAACGATCAAAAATGTGAGCCAAATCTTCACTATCAATACCTTCACCAAAATCTTTGACGCTGATTAAAATAGTGTTTTTTCCTTTCGTGATTGTAGTAACCACTTCACGGTCACTATATTTACAAGCGTTATCGATTAAAATATAAAGAGCTTGTTGGAGCTTTTCATTATCTGCAAAAACCATGATTGGTCGTTCTTTTACATGTAATTGTATTTCTCGACTATACACCGCTGTGATAGATTGGATAACACTTTGCAAAGCACCAACTGCATCAAAAGAGGTAAGATTTAAGTTTTCATGTTCATTTTTAGCAAGGGATAGCATTTGTTCAATTAACGTCTTCATTCTGTCTGTTTCTCTTAAAATAGTATCTGTTCCCTCGTGAAGTAGTTCAGGTTTCTTTTCTACACGCCTTTTTAATAGTTCTGCATAACTCTTGATTACAGAGAGTGGTGTTCGGAGTTCGTGAGAGGCGTCTGAGACAAACTGTTGTTGCTTCCCAATATTTTCTTCAATACGGTCAATCATCTTATTGTATTCATCTTGTAAATCATTCAATTCGTCTTTGTTTTTTCGTTGGATATCAATACGTTCCCATTTTCCGTTAATCGGATTATTGTGCATCCCCTCTGTTAATTTGCGAATTGGTTTTATCAAATAATTAGCTAAAAAGCTTCCTGATAACAAGGCAGGAATAATCGATACAATAATTGTAATAAGTAAGACAAATCTTAACGATTCAATCGCTTCATCAACCGAATATAGCGCGACACTAAGCTGCAGCGTAACGATCGAACCATCCTCCCAAATAACCGGTAAAGACGCTTGTGCAAATGGTGTGTCCTCATAGTCAATTCTTTCAATCGTATCCTGTTGAACAAAATCTATAGGTAAATCAGAAAAGTCCGGACTCTTGGCAACAGAATAAGAGACACCTCCATCTTCTTGAATGATTCGAATAATACCATCTGGTGGTAAAAAGGCTTGAAGCAATGCTCGAAAATCGAGATTGGAATCATTGTTTTGCGCCATCGCTTCCCGAATATTCTCTGCTTCGTTTTGCACACGGTCGATTTCATTTGTTGTTAGATGGTTTGCGTACAACAAATAAATTACCGCATTAATAATAACAACAATTCCAATCATTAAAAGCGTGATAAATAGCTGAATTTTCCGTTTTAAGTTCATTTTTTCGCATCCTTAATCGTATAACCGACACCTCGGACGGTTTGAATCGTTGCTTGGTCAAATGGTTTATCAATCTTGTTTCGTAAATAGCGAATATAGACATCGACTACGTTCGTATCACCTGCATAATCAAATCCCCAAACTTTATCTAAAAGTTGTTCACGTGTCATAACTTGATTTTGATGTTGAAGTAAAAAGACGAGTAAATCAAATTCTCGAGGGGTTAATTGAATTTCTGTATCTCCTCGATAAACTTCTCTACTGTCTATTTCCACACGGAGGTTGTCATGTATTAAGACATTTGTTGAGGACTTCTTAAGTGTGCGTAAGTGAACTCGAATACGAGCAAGAAGCTCCTCCATCTCGAAAGGCTTCGTTATATAATCGTTAGCACCTAGATCAAGTCCCGATACTTTATCATAAACTTCATCCCTAGCTGTTAGTAATAAGACAGGAGTGGACGCGTCAAAATTGCGAAATCGTCTCAAAATTTCCATGCCACTCATTTCTGGTAGCATAATATCTAAAAGAATGAGATCGTACGTATTTTGCTCGAGTAGAGAAAATGCTTCACGGCCATTATGGACCGTGGTTGTTTCATAATCCTCATAGCCTAGCTCTAGTTCAATTACACGTGCTAAGCTTTCTTCATCTTCTACAATTAAAATATGTGCCAAGCTCGATTCTCCTCTTTCTCATAAATTATGAATTGGTAACTTATTTTTAATTGTACTATATCACATAATACGATAAAAAGAGTGCCCCTCCATATTGAATTAAGGAGCGGCACCTCATTTACTTGTTAAAAATGTAGTTGTTAATAAACTCATTGCGAAACTTACCATGGGGATCATGTTGTTCTACGAGTCGTTGGAAATCAGGTAGCTTTTTGTATAATGATGTTACTCTTTCTTTCGAAATCGTAAACAATTTGCCCCAATGTGGACGAGCTTGGAAAGGGATGAGGGACTCTTCGATTTCTGGTAAAATCTTTTTGACTGATTCCCAGTCATCTTTCCATGTGAAGTGAATCCCAATTGAATCCTGTTGGTAGAACGGACTCATCCATAAATCATCTCTTGCTATACTACGAATTTCGCAAACGTGCAGTAGTGGGGAAATCTTTTCTTTGTGTTTACTAATCGCAAGTAATGCATCGTAAGCTTGCTCTCTAGGAATAAGAAATTCAGACTGTAACTCATCCCCATTACTCGGTGTAAAATCAAGTCGGAAATGTGGGAGTCTATCATGCCACGGACCAGGTGTTCCTAACTGCTCGGTACAATGAACCGCTTCTACTCCTTGAATCGGATGAGAAGGTAAACGAGCTGCTGTGGCGCCATAAAATTCACTTGGTGGCGTTTGCCCATTATCCTCTTGATGGAGGGATTTTAACCAAACTTGATCGAATACTTCCTTTTTCCAATTTGTAAATAAACTAACACTATAAGCAGATGAAAAAACGTTGTCAAAATTATTCGCTAATTGCTCGAATGGCAGATTCTCATAAACGTACTGACAAATATCAAATGCGGGTATTAGATCTAGTGTTATTTCTATTATTACTCCTAAAGCTCCTAGGCTTACAACAGCACCCTTTAATAATGCCTCGTCTCGTTCACGGGAAAATGTAACAACTTCCCCACCACCAGTAACAACCTTCATAGCAGATATAGAATTAGATAAACATTGATTCTTATCACCTGAACCATGTGTTGCAGTAGCACAAGCACCTGCAATAGATATATGAGGTAAAGAAGCCATGTTTGGTAGAGCAAATCCTTTATCCTGTAGAAAAAGACTTAGGTCACCATAACGGATTCCACCTTCTACGGTTACCGTCCTGTTTTCTTTATCCAATTTTATAACATTATTTAATTTTTCTAATGAAATAATATTTTCTTTGGAGTCAGCAATGCCATTAAATGAATGGCGAGAACCTACCACTCTAACTTTATCTAGTTGCTTTACAAGCTGTTGAACTTCTTCAATGCTTGAAGGCACATGCCAGTTAGTTGCTTGATATGTATAGTTGCCTGCCCAGTTTTTCTGTAGGGTCATTTAGATAACCTCCTTAATAGTAGCTTTCATAGAATTAAAGTGTGATTTTATTTTACCATATTACTTCTTGAAAACGTTTAAAATTATTCGTTAGTAGTGAATACTAAGTTAGTATAGAATGAAAATAGATAGTTTTTGTTGGACAAAAGGGAGGATTATTAAATGAAAATTATACCTATCGGAATATGGGGAGGATACCCGAAAGCAAATGGCGCTAACTCTTCTTTTCTTGTAATCGATGGCGATTTTCATTTGTTAATTGATTGTGGCAGTGGCGTACTTGCTTCGTTACAACAAATTATTCCAATTCATACATTAGACGCAGTAATCATTACTCATTATCACCATGATCATGTTGCTGATGTCGGTGTATTAAAGTATGCAAAACTTGTACAAAATCAATTACAGGAACAAAAGTCAATTACCGTCTATGCACATGCTAAGGATAAGACATTTTTCCAATGGAAAAGCACGGAGGATATTATATTTCAAGTAATAGAGGAAGAGACAGAACAAGAGATTGGACCATTTACCATACGGACAGCTGTAACGAATCATCCAGCGTATTGTTTAGCTGTTCAAATAGAGAATCGTGAAGGTAAAAAAGTAACATTTACTTCAGATACTGCTTGGAAGGATGAGCTTGTTACTTTTGCGGAAGGCTCTGATTTACTTGTCTCTGAATCGAATTTATATGAACATTTAGAAGGGAAGATACCTGGTCATTTGAGTGGGAGGGAAGCTGGCAAGCTAGCAAATGCAGCAAATGTCAAACAACTATTGTTGACCCATTTACCTCACTTCGGAAATGTTAATGACTTAGTGGAAGAAGCTCAATCGGAATTTGATGGACCTGTATCATTAGCAGTGGTTCACCGGGAGTATGAAGTGTGATTGAAAGTTCCTTTTAATAATAACAAAGTATCAAAGTAAGGAAGAGGCTGGACAAAAGCCTCTTTTTATCTTGGTAAATCTACTGAAAACTTTTTACGCAATTCTGCTAATTTTTCGAGTCGTTTAATATTTTCTTCCTTCTCTCTTAAACCAAGGGAAAGAATCATATTTTCAATTAATATCGTAGGACCAAGCATAGAGTGAAACTCGTTCGCTTCACCTCTGCTAGCGAATAGGGTATACGTCGCACTAGATGAGAAGCGTGCTGCTAATTGATCTGTTATTAAAATGGATTGAAAATGTTTCTCTCTTTGGTATTGGAGCAATACCTTTGCTTCTGGTAATAACCTTGTAAAAGCAAAAATAATAATTATGTCCTCTTTTTTAAAATGTATCATCTCTTCGAATAGTTCATGTCCGTGTTGTTGAATTAGATGGATTTTTTTCCCGTATCTTGCCATCCGATAGTTTAATAGCTCAGCTAACCCTTTGGCTGGACCTAAAGCCAGTATGAATATTCGATTTGCCTCCATTAAAGCGTCTATAGATCGTTCGAAAACTTTTGGGTTTTGATGATCCATTGTTTCCTGGAGTAAACCAACTCCTTTTTCTACGGATAAATAGAAAGTCCCTCCACTTAAATTATTTCCAGTGTTTCGTATCTTACCAGCGGGAGAAACCGCCAGTTCCTCTTTCATATCATGCTTAAATGCCTTTAAATTTTGATAACCTATTGCTTTCCAGAAACGAGAGACAGTAGCAATACTTATTCCTAGCTTATTTGCAATCTCTTGTTCCGTTGATAATAATACTTCTTCCAAGTGCCTCTCAATGTAATTTGCGATTTTCCATTGACTTTCAGTTAAATGAGTATAATCGATTCTCATTGCTCGCTCCTTTTTCAGTTGTTGACGATATTGTATCAAAAGAAATGAAAATAGGGATGAGAATGAAAGAAAATTTACATCATGATAATAAAAGTTAACAAATTTACATCACTTTAACTCTATTCATTATTGTAGTTAATAATAGAAACCTATAATAAAGCTGAAAATATGAAGGAGGAGAAATAAATGAGCAATTTAGAGAACCGCTTTATATTAACTCAGTCTCAAAAAATGATGGTCTTTATTTTATCAATGTCTCTCTATGGATTATCCAACATGATTACAGAACTAGTACCAGAGTTTTACATCGGTCCGATTGAACTTTCTGTTGAGTATTTCGCATTTATTCCATTAACATTATGTATTCTATTTCACCCGCTTTACGCTGCAATTGGTGCATCGCTAGGAGAAGTGATTTTTGGCGAAATAATGTTAGGACAATTTGGTGGGTTTGGTGAATTAGAAAAATTTATCGCATTTTCACTCGCGATGTATGTTGCAGGTACGCTTGTCCGTGATCCTAAAAACAAACTGCAAGTCGGAATTGCGGCAATGGTAGGAATAATTATCCATCAAGCTATTAGCGCAATTGTTGATATTCTGAAAGTTTGGGTAGGTGTAGAAGAGTTAGAAGCAGTTCCAGGATTAGCGGAAAGTATCGTAGCGATTGAAGGGTTTTATTTTTTAAATGATGTGCTGTTCTCCGGTATCTTATTTGCATTACTACCTACTGTTTATTTAGTTCCTAGGCTTTACGGCAAGATAGAACCGTTACTAGGTATGAAGCCTCGAACGAGAGATGATCGCTATTCTCTTAAAGAAATAGTAGGACCGAGATTAATAGTAGGTGGAATATTGTTAGCTGCCTTTGCCTTCCTGTTTGAGTTTTTATCTGAAACAGAATTTAATTGGGAATGGGAAGCAGACTTTGTTGAGATGTTCGGTGATTGGTTTGTATTTATAAGTATTGGTGTAGCTGCTTTTATAGCGATTATTACACTTGTTGTTCTGTCGAATAGGAAGAAAAATAATACTCAAAAGGATGAAAAAGTATCATAATGCAGCCAATTATTGAATTAAGAAACGTAACGTATCAATATCCAGGTGCAAATACCCCTGTTCTTCGAGATGTAAATTTAACAATAGAAAAAGGAGATTTTGTAGCTATCTTAGGTGGTAATGGAAGCGGAAAATCAACTATGTGTAAATTGTTCAATGGACTAATACCTCACTACTATGTAGGTGATTTATCAGGAAAGGTAACAGTTAACAGTCGTTCAACGCTGGACCATAAAGTTTCAGATTTTTCCAAGACTGTTGGTTATGTTTATCAAGATTTTGAAAATCAAATAGTAAGCCCAAGAGTATTGGAGGATGCAAGCTTTGCCCCACTACACTTTGGATTGCCAGACTTTGAAGAGAGAGGAATTCGTGCATTAGAAGTTGTAGGTTTGTTAGAACATCGTGATGAATTTGTTTGGCAATTAAGTGGGGGACAGAAGCATTTATTGGCATTAGCAAGTATTCTGTCTTTAAATCCCGACATAATAATAATAGACGAACCATCTGCACAGTTAGATCCCCAGCATGCTAGAGAAATATATAAGCTGTTACAAAAGTTAAATAAAGAAGAAGGGAAAACGATTATTGTTATTGAGCATCATACAGAATTTGTAGCAGAGTTCGCGAATACAGTTATCCTGATGAATCAAGGTAGTATCGAATTTAAATTACCAGTAGTAAAAGCCTTAAATGAAATAGAATTATTAGAGCAGCATCAAATATTCCCACCACAGGTAACACAAGCAGCAGCAAAATGTTTCCCACACAAAGAACAGCTACCTATCACTATAAGGGAATCGCTCGATTTATTTGAAAGAGGCGGACAAATGGAGGAAGAAGTGTCCTCACCAGGGCCAGAACGGGAGGTAATCGTTCAATATGATAAAGTATGTTACTCGTATCAAACGATAACAAAAAAGAAGAAACGTGTACTGCACGATATTAATCTCACCATAAATGAAGGAGATTATATTGCTTTGGTAGGAAATAATGGTGCTGGTAAATCAACGCTTATGCGATTATTGACTGGTTTAATCAAGCAGGAGATTGGAAACGTTTTTCTAGGAGGAAAGGATATACGGAAGACTACTCCAGAAAAACTTGCTGAGAGAATCACGTACATTTATCAGAATCCCGAGCAAATGTTTATTGATGATAGCGTAGAAAAAGACATTGGTTTTTATTTACGTGCTAGAAAACACCCTCAAACAGAAAAAATTGTGAATCAGTTAGTAGAACAGTTTCATTTAAAAGAATTGAAGAAAAGAGATAGTCGTTTGCTTAGTGGTGGTCAACAGAGAAGAGCTTCATTAGCAATTGGAATGGGGATGAATCCTCAAATAATGTTGTTAGACGAACCAACCGCAAATTTAGACATATCAACTAGAAAACAAGTAAGTAGATTATTAGCCCAATTAAAAAGTCAATTAAAAGCGGTTGTTATTGCAACGCATGATATGCAACTTGCTTGTGAATTTGCTAATAGAATTATTGTGATGCACGAGGGAAGAATCATTCATGATGGAGATAAGTATTCGGTGTATGCTAACCAGTGGTTATTGAAAAAAGCAGGATTATATCCACCACAAATTTTCACTCTTTCTAAGGAATTAGAATGGAAACATCCCGTTTTTTCGGTAGAAGAATTTGTCCAGCAGTATGAGAGGAGAGAGGTAAGCTATGGAGTATGGACGTAAATGGATGGATAAACTGTCGGTTGAACAAGTAAAAATCGAATTACTCCATACGGCATACGGAAATAGTGATATATTTTTTGCGAAGCTAGATCCCCGAACATTGTTTATTTGGTATTCTTACTTCGGAATTACACCATGGTTTTTACATAATGAATATATATTGTTAGGTATGCTTTTATTTATGCTTGTAACGACTTATTTTGCAAAAATTAGTCCGCTAATTATGTTAATTCTATCTCTTGGTCTCCTAGGTCAGGGTGGCTCGTTATTGATTATTGCTTTATTTTTTGGAGGTAATTGGGCAACTTTAATGCCTCTATTCATACTAACTGTCAAGCTAATGGTTATTTCTCTAGCTAGTATTACAGTGTTTTGTTCGATGAACCCAACGCAGTTAAGTAATGGATTATTAAAAATTGGAGTTCCTGGTCAAGTTTCTTTCAGTATTGCTTATGGTTACCGAATGTTACCCACTCTAGTAGAAGAATATCATCATGTCTTTCAGTCCTTTCGTCTCCGTGGCAAAGCACCTGAGAAACGTGGATTTCTATATATAAGAACGATTAGTTATTTTGTGAAACTCGCGGTGATGTCTTTTTATCCATTGCTTTTATCTACTGCAAAACGAGCAAGAACAACAGTAGAAGCGTTAGAAACAAAAGGTAGCATGTACGGTTTTAATCATCCAGAGGTGAAAAAGTTAAAATTGAAAACGCTCAAAATGAAGAAAAGAGATTATTTATTTTTAATAGCTTCTTTCCTTTATGTTGTACTTTTGTTCGTTTATTTTTATTAGAGAGGAAGAGGAAAATGATTATCGATTTTCATAGTCACGTTAAAATATCGAAAAAGTCTAGTTTTTCCCCGACTTATTTCATAGAAATGATGAAAGAAGCAAAGGAAAATGGATTAACAGCTTTAGCAATGACGGAACATTTTAATACAACACGTTTCTTTGATGTGTATGATTTTCTAGACGAGCAGTATCCATATATCAACCATTATTATGATATCGACGGCTTAAAGCTATTCCCTGGAATGGAGGTAGATGTAAAGGAAGGAGGTCATATTTTATTAATTGGGGAGAGAAGAGTGATAAAGGAAATTCGAGGTCAACTTGATTTTCATATAGAGGATGAAAATTTCCTATCTTTCGAACAGTTAATGAAACTCGTATCACATTATGAATTACTGAAAATAGGAGCACATCCTTTCCGCGCTAGTACCCCTTTAGCGAGAAATGTATGGAAAGAATCGTTAAGACAATTAGATGCTTTTGATTTAAACGGGAAAGATTTATACGCTAAAGGCATAGAAAGTTGTGAGCAAGAACTCCGAATCTTAGCAGATGAATTAAATATGCCTGTTATCGGTGGGAGTGATACACATCAATTTCTTCAATATGGTTCCATTGTAAATAAAATGGAGAAGGAATGTTCGACAATTGATGAATTAAAACAAGAAATAAAAGAAGGTAATTTTGATATAGTGATTCACCCAGCACTTTACTTAAAGGTAAAATCTGCTTCGTTAGTTAAAAAGTTTATGAAAAAATACTTGGAGAGTAAATCAGTCACAATACTACGCTAACTCATTTGATGCAAAAAAGTAGTACAGACAATGGCGTCTGTACTACTTACTCTAGTTACATATAATCTTAGTCTTCTTTTTCTTTAGAGATAGATAATAATTCGCCTGTATATGCATCAATATCTAGCTCAACTTCATGTGTAGAGGAATACATTTCTACTTCATAATAGAGTCTGCCGTCATCCTCATCAAGCTCTAATTCTTCAATTTTTCCATCAAAAAAATCGTGTGCAATAGCTTCTACTTCACTTACAGAAATAATAGAATCCTTATCTGTTTTCTTAGTTGTATTTTTACTATCGCCATTATCATCAGCAGTTTGAACTGCTTGATTAGAACCCGCTTGTTCCTTCGATGCCTTTTTACCAGAGAATACTTCCTCTTCTATTTTAAGAACCTCACCTGTATCAGCATCTACTTCTAATTCATAGTGTCGATCAGTACCTTTTATCTCAATTTCGTAGACCTTTTTGCTTCCTTCTTTCTCAAACTCTAATTCTACTACTTCTCCCGGAAACTGCGTTTGAATCTTTTCCATTGCCTCTTCTTTTGATAACTCTGCACTAGCAGAATCTGAATTAATCGTAAGTGCTGCAAAAACACCTCCAGTTACGATTAAGCCACCCAATACAGGTATAAAAAATTTGTTTTTCATTTGCTCTACAACTCCTTTTCATTTGTTACTCTTAGTTTATCCACTGAAAATGAGTAGAGAGTAAAAGAAAAATGATAAAACAATGAGAAATAGAAGAAATATTTATCATATAGGAAAAAAGCTCGGGACGTAGAGAAGGGCTTACCTAAGAAATAAAGAACGCTGACTTCAAATACAGCCAGCGTCTTACTTTAATTAATTGGTGTTGTTGATTTTCTATATTTAATATCATAAGGAATAATAATACGTTTTGCTGGCTCGTCTTTATTTTTAGTTAATTCAAGTAAACAACGAGCAGATTGTACCCCTAAATTATAAATTTGAATATCAACAGTTGTTAGTGCAGGTGTTGTAATTTCAGATAAATATAAATTGTTGAAGGAAGTAATCGATACATCTTCCGGACAGTTGATACCCAGTTCCTCTAGCGCATTCATTACACCAAGAGTCATTAAATCATCGGCAACTACTAAACCAGTAGGCGGGGTGTCTAATTGAAATAGCTTCTCGACTGCTTCTCGTCCACCTGATTTTAGGAACGCTGTATGAATAATATACTCGTCAGGGAGAGGTAAAGAGGCTTCTTTGATGGCTGAGCGGTAACCGTGAAGACGATCGGACGTTACGGTTAACTCTTTGGAACCGCCAATAAAAGCAATATGCTGATGTCCAAGCTCAATCAAATGATTGGTTAAATCTTTACTTGCCTGGACGTTGTTATTGTCTACATACGTTATCTCGCTCTCATTTTCAAAAGGTTTACCAACGATAACGAATGGGAATTTCTTTTCCATTAAAAATTCTTGAACAGGATCGTTCATTCTAGAGTATAGTAAGATAATCCCGTCGACCCGATTACCGTTTACCATTCTTTGCACTTCTTCAAAGGTAGTTTCTTCATTTCCACCTGTAGAAACATATAAGGAATATTCAACCTCGTGTAAATGTGATCCAATTCCTCTTAATACTTCTGGGAAGAATGGATTTTGAAGTGCAACATCTGCGGATGATGGCATAATGACACCAATAGATTGAGAGGAACGTACAGCTAGATTTCTAGCATTGATGTTTGGGTGATAGCCTAAATCTTTCATTGCTTTTCGTACACGTTTTTTTGTTTCCATGCTTATACGGGGATTATCCGCAATAACCCTGGAAACAGTGGAAGGAGCAACACCAGCTCGCTTCGCTACATCTTTAATGGTAATGGACATAATCTTCACCTTTCACGCTATTCACAATTATTTTTATTATATCTATCCTTATTATAAATCAATTAACTAATAAATAGAACTTTCATGTAAATCATTACTTACTAGGAAAAAAATGCGAGAAAAAGGCTACTATAATTAGCCAATTCCTCGCATATCCTCATCAGAAGGGAGAAAGGGAACACGATGATTGCCACTAGAGTGTTTCATTGCATCGTACAAGATCCGTATCACGGTATTGATAGCCAAGTGATCTATCGTACAGTTTTATAGATACTCTTCAATTATCCTTTCGTCGCTCCGGCAGTAAGTCCACCGATTAGATATCGTTGTAATGCTAGGAATACTAATGCAATAGGAACAGCAATGAGAATTGAACCAGCAGCAAAACGTGTAAAGTTAGTAGAGAACTGGTCATTAATAAAGCTATACAAACCTAATGCAAGCGTATAGTTGTTAGGGTCTGTCAGTACGATTCGTGGTAGTAAGAAGTCCATGAATGGCGACATAAAGTTAAATAATGCAACAACTGCAAGGATAGGTTTTGCTAACGGTAACATAATCGAAATGAATATTTTCATATGACCAGCACCATCAATTTTAGCTGCTTCATCTAGCTCACGAGGTATCGTATCATAGTAACCTTTTACGAGCCAAGCGTTAAATGGTATTTGTCCTCCAAGATATATGAGTAATAGTCCCCAGATGGAATCTACAAGACCAATTGTTGTCAATAAAATATAGAGTGCAACCATTCCCATCAAAGCAGGGAACATTTGTAATAATAGAAACATGTATAAACCGTATTTTCTCCCAAAGAATTTATAACGAGAGAAAGCATAAGCGATTAAAGATGTAATTACTACTGATCCGATTGAATTTAGCACGGCAATAATTAAACTGTTTTTATACCATAGTAAATAATCACTAGCTGGGTCTGTAAATAACCATATATAATGTTCTAATGTAGGGTTATCAGGAATTAGTTTTGTCACTAACATATTGGTACCTGGATTGATACTCATCATAAGTGTCCAAACAAGTGGATACCCGATAACAATGAACATCAGGATGATAAAGATATACATGAACGTTACTTCTATTTTAGATTTTGTTTTTCTTTGTAATGCCATTAGTAACGTCCCTCCTCTTTAAATGATGATGTTTTTCTGAACTGGAAGAAAGCGAATGCCATAACGATTACTCCCATGATAATTGTAATGGCAGCTGCCATATTGTAATTGTTAGTTTCAAACGTTAGTTTATAAACCCACGAAATGAGGATGTCTGTTCCACCGGCGTTTTGACCTCGCACAGCAGGGTTCCCTTCATTAAATAGGTAAATGATATTAAAGTTATTAAAGTTTCCAGCATATTGCATAATAAGTAATGGTGCTGTTGCAAATAAAAGATGTGGCAATGTAATATGTCTGAACTTCTGCCATCTTGTTCCACCATCTACGTCTGCTGCTTCATACATATCTTGCGGAACACTTTGGAGTACCCCAGTAAATAATGCAAATATAAATGGAAACCCTAGCCATGTTTGAATCATAATCAATGCAACCTTTGCCCAGAATGGATCAGATAACCAGGGAATCATAATATCAAATTGACTTAAGATATCCCGATTTATCGCACCGAACGTAGGATTGAATAGTGCAGAAAAGATTAGAATAGAAACAAATGCTGGTACTGCCCAAGGCAAAATTAGTACGGTACGAATAGTACGTTTAAATTTAATTCTCTTATCGTTAACGAATAAAGCTAGTATCAAACCGAGTACAATTTGGAACGTTGTTGCTAATACCGTCCAAACTATCGTCCATGTAAATACGGAGAAGAATGTATCCTTCCAAATATCAATTTGAACTAAATCGATAAAGTTTTGTACTCCAACCCAACTTAATAAGTTTCTAGGTGGTGCATTGTATTGGTTGTAATCTGTAAAAGCGAGCGCAACCATAAAAATAAGTGGAAGCACAACGATAAATAATAGCATTAACAACCCTGGTAATATTAAGAAATAAGGAAATCCATTGTTATAAAAGTCTCTAACAGCTTGCCCTATTGTAGGGTTCGGTTTTCCGATTGCTCGTGCCTTAGCATCCTTACGTGCATCGATAAAGTTATAAGCGTATATGGCTAAACCAAATGAAAGTACGATTAGAGCCATTAAACCTTGGATTAACAATTGAATAGAGTGGTGCTCACGAGGAATGGTTCCTAACGTGAAAATTCCCCATAATCCTATATCTATAAAGTTCCAAAATGTAATAAGAAATGAAACGGCAATAACAAAAAGAATAATTCCTTTTAAATAACGACGATTGTAAATTTGGCCGAGGCCAGGAATAATGGATAAGACTGTTGCTATATTTTGAGCTTTTGTCCCTTTTTGTTTGGCATCTCTATCTATATTTGCCATTCTTGTCCCTCCTTAGAAAAACTATAATAGTATACGATAGATTCCTGTTAATTCGTTTCTCATACTTTTTTAAAAAATATATGGGAAGCAGATTGCTCCCCATATATTTAGCATATGCCAATTATTGAGTAGCTCCTGAAGCAGCAATGTTATCTTCAATAACTCCAACAGCTTCTTCTAATACTTCATCTACTGGCTCACCTTTAGAAATAAATGTTAATGCATTGTTAATTGGATCCCACACTTGTTGCATAGCAGGTACGCCTGGCATTGGTTCTCCAAACGTTGCTTGCTCAGCAAATGCTGAATAGATTGGATCTTCGGCTATTAAAGGATCATCGATAGAGTCGATACGAGCTGGCATTTCTCCTGCAACATCATAGTAAAGCATAGAGTTTTCAGAGTTTGTGATATATGCCATGAAATCTTCTGCCCATTCTTTGTTTTCAGAGTAGTAAGATAGTAAGTATGCTTTTACTCCAACAAATGATTTTGGATTTTCACCGTTATCAAGTACTGGTAAGATACCTGCTTGTAAATCATCACCTAGTGCTTCTTGGTATTCACGAACCATCCAAGGACCATTAATAACAGCCGCTACTTTTCCTTCTGAGAAAAGACCATTCATAATGTCTGGAGTTAAGTCTTGTGGAATATATCCATTATCAAACCAAGATTGAATTAAGTTTCCACCCTCTATTGCGCCTTCATTACTTAAACCAATATCCTCGATATCGTATGTTCCATTATCTTCTGCGAATACATAAGCACCATTACCTGAGAAGAATGGGTACGTAAAGTAAAAGTTAGCCGCTTCCATTAAGAAGCCGAATTCATCATTTGAAGCATCTGTATGCTCTTCTGCAATCGCTAATAAATCTTCCATAGTAGCAGGAGCTTCTTCAACTAAAGACTTATTGTAGAAAAGTGCGTATGTTTCTGTTACTGCTGGGTAACCCCAAACGTCTCCGTCATTTGTTACAGCATCAATCGCTGCTTCTTGGTATTCTGCTTCTTTATCCCCTAGGTTAACCGGATCAATTAACCCTCTAAGAACTAAATCACCAATTCTATCATGTGGCTGAAAAATAATATCTGGACCATTACCAGTTGGACCTTCTACGTCTAATTTTTCTACTTGCTCTAACATATCAATTGGAATCGCATTAATTTCAATTCCAGTTTCTTCTGTGTATTTCTCGGAAATTTGCGCAATTGCTTCTTCTTGTTTTTCTTCTGCGTTAACCCAAACTGTAAGTTGCTCAGGTTTCTCAGGCATAGAGCTATCTGAAGCTTCTTCTTCCGATGATGTATCATTTTGATCCTCTGCAGCCTCTTCTTGTTCGTCTGGACCACAAGCTGCTAGTAAGCCGACTACAAGTAGCATTGCTAATAAAATACCTAAATATTTTTTCATTACTAAAGACCTCCCAATTTTTTATCTATGATATGCAACATTAAATGAAACCGTTTGCGCATATCTTGTAAATTATTATACATCAAAAAACATTAAATGCAACTATAATTTTAAAAAAATATAATGTATAATATCAATAGGTTTAACGCTTACATATTTTAGGTGGTGATTTTAATCTTGGAAAAATGAACATCCATCACTTGACATTTTTTGATATAATTCATGCAATCGCTTGTTTTGTTTCGGTGGGGAGTAGTACCTAATCTGTTTATAAGAATGGAGGATTCATATGTTCATAGAAGCAATCTATCATCGGGCAATTCAACCTTACTTGTACGCAAAAGATAAGGATACGGTTCATATTTTATTGGAAACGAAAGCTGGAGATGTAGATAAGGTAGAGTTGTTGTATGGAGACCCGTATGATTTTAAAGACGATCAATGGCAATTTAAAAAGTTGCAGATGAAACTTACAGGTAGCACGGCACGAAAGGATTATTGGGGGATTACAATAAAGCCTGAATTTCGCCGGCTTCGATATGGATTTAGATGTAGCAATCAACAAACAAGTGTTGTTGTTACCGAAAAAGGATTTTACGAAAATATACCTAGAGAAATCGGACAATTCTTTTGTTTTCCTTATGTACATGAAGCAGATGTGTTTCAACCGCCAGCTTGGGTGAAAGATACAATTTGGTATCAAGTATTTCCAGAAAGATTTGCAAATGGTGACTCGTCTTTAAACCCAGATGGAACGCTAGAATGGGGAAGTGGTGAGCCGACGCCAACAAGTTTTTATGGAGGTGATTTTCAAGGGGTTATCGATCATCTTGATTACTTACAAGAGCTAGGAGTAAACGGAATATATTTTACACCTATATTTAAAGCGCATTCGAATCATAAGTATGATACAATCGACTACTTTGAGATTGATCCACAGTTCGGGGATAAGGAAACGTTTCGCCGATTAGTAAAAGAGTGTCATCTACGAGGTATGAAAGTAATGCTGGATGCGGTATTCAATCATAGTGGATTTTATTTCCCGCCATTTCAAGATGTTTTGAAAAATCAGCAGGAATCTAAATATGTGAATTGGTTTTATCCTTGGGACTTTCCTATACAAACCGAACCGATGCCAAATTATGATACATTTGCATTCGTTTCGACAATGCCAAAACTGAACACCTCTGATCCTGAAGTGCGAAACTATTTATTAAAAGTAGCTACATATTGGATAGAAGAATTTGATATTGATGGTTGGAGATTAGACGTTGCAAACGAAATTGATCATTCATTTTGGAGAGACTTTCGTCAAGTAGTTAAGAAGGTAAAGCCTGAGGCATATATATTAGGTGAAGTTTGGCACGATTCCTTAAAGTGGCTTCAAGGTGACCAATTTGATGCCGTAATGAACTATCCATTTACCGACGCTGTGATAGAGTTTTTTGCAAAAGATACGATAGATTGTGCAATGTTTAAAGATAGAGTGACAGAGGTTCAACATAGCTATCCAAGTAACGTCAATGAAGTATCTTTTAATTTATTAGGAAGTCATGATACAGCTAGAATTTTAACGTTAGCAAATGGAAATATAGCCAAAGTAAAGCTTATGCTTCTATTCCAACTTTCTTATACAGGGTCTCCATGTATTTATTATGGGGATGAAGTTGGAATGACAGGTGGAGAAGATCCAGGCTGTAGAGAATGTATGGAGTGGGACCCTTCGCAACAAAATAGAGAGTTATTATCGTTTGTAAAGCAGTTAATCCATTTGCGTAAAAATATCGCTACTTTCGGTAATGACGCTACGTTTCGATTTGAGCAGGCAGATAATAATGTTGTGATTTATTCGAAAAAAGCAAAAGATACTAAACTTGTATTCGCACTAAATAATAATGAATTTGCAGAAACAGTGAACACGGACATATTATGCGGAAAAGAAGTAGTGGATGTATTCACAGGGGAAAAAATCAGATTTGATGGTCAAGCGGAAATAGTACTCGCTCCGTATGGATTTATCTGTGTTCAATTTTAAAAATTTAGAGGAGCAATGTCCCCTTAAGGCGATTGATTTTCCTTAAGGGGATTTCTAATAAAAAAGCACCACCAAAAATTGGCGGTACTTTTGAACAGTGTATAATGGAGAAAAGTATATATCCTATCTCTATTGGTTTACGAAGTTATTTGGCCTCATAACCTGATGCGAAAATAGCCGCTAAAAATACTACGCTTACTCCGATAATAAGTGCAACTCCCATTGGAATCCTCCTTAATACTGTATGTCAAAGTGTTTTTTATGTATTCATCTTTCTCAATTATACTTGAATGAATGACTTTTGTGAAGCAATTTCATTATACGTAACGATGTCCGTCGTATTATCATTTTTTCCTATGCTCTCTCATATATTGATAACTAACATCACGAAATACTGTTTCAATCTGTCACGACATCAATAGGAGGGTATTCCATGGACATATTAAAAAAAGTGGAAGAGTACCGGACCAAACAAGAAAGCCTTAAATGGGAAGGGACATTCAAAGAATATTTGAAAATGTTGGAGGATAGACCATATTTAGCACAGTCTGCCCATTCACGAATATATGAAATGATAATGGAAAAGGGAATCGAGGAAGAAGATGGGTTTAAACGGTATAACTTTTTTAAAGATAGTTTATTTGGGTTAGAAGAGGCGCTTGAAAAACTTGTAGAAGAATATTTTCATCCAGCTGCTAAAAGATTAGATGTCAAAAAGAGAATACTTCTATTAATGGGACCAGTCTCTGGAGGGAAATCCACCTTAGTTACATTATTGAAAAGAGGGTTAGAGGAATATTCATTGACGAAGCGAGGAGCAGTTTTTGCGATTAAAGGATGCCCAATGCATGAGAATCCTCTGCATTTAATACCTCAACATTTACGAGGAGAATTTGAAAAGGAATACGGAATCAAGATAGAAGGTAGTTTATCACCTTTAAACCGAATGCGATTAGAAGAGGAGTACAATGGAAAAATTGAAGATGTATTAGTAGAAAGAATATTTTTTTCTGAAGATAACAGAGTAGGAATTGGAACGTTTAGTCCGTCTGATCCGAAATCACAGGATATTGCTGATTTAACTGGATCGATTGATTTTTCTACCATTGCCACATATGGTTCAGAATCCGACCCTCGTGCCTACCGATTTGATGGAGAATTAAACAAGGCGAATAGAGGTTTAATGGAATTTCAAGAAATGTTAAAGTGTGATGAAAAGTTTTTATGGCATCTCCTTTCTCTTACTCAAGAAGGGAATTTTAAAGCAGGAAGATTCGCGTTAATCTCAGCGGATGAAATGGTCGTGGCGCATACTAACGAGTCGGAATATCGTTCGTTTATCGCGAATGAAAAGAATGAGGCATTACACTCGAGAATGATTGTTATGCCGATTCCTTATAATTTAAAACTTGATCAAGAAGAAAGAATTTACGAAAAGATGATAGCGGAAAGTGATATGAAAGATGTCCATATTGCACCCCATGCTCTAAAGACTGCTGCGATGTTTTCTGTTTTAACGCGCCTAAAAGAATCTAAGCAATCCAATATAAGCATTTTAAAGAAATTATATTTATATAATGGTCAAGATGTTGAAGGATTTAGTGATCAAGATGTCGTTACATTAAAAAAGGAATTTCCCGATGAAGGAATGAGCGGTATTGATCCACGTTACGTTATAAATCGTATTTCTTCAACAATTATCCGGAAGGAAATGCAAGCTATTAATGCATTGGATGTTCTTCGCTCATTAAAAGATGGACTCGACAATCATCCTTCGATTACTAGTGAGGACAAGGAAACATACCTTGACTATATATCGATTGCTAGGAAGGAATACGACGAACTAGCTAAGAAGGAAGTGCAAAAGGCGTTTGTCTATTCTTATGATGAATCAGCGAAAACTCTAATGGATAATTATTTAGATAACGTTGAAGCATTTTGTAATAAAACGAAATTAATCGACCCACTAACAGAAGAAGAAATGCAACCTGATGAAAAATTGATGCGTTCGATTGAAGAGCAAATAGGAATATCGGAAAACGCCAAAAAAGCTTTTAGAGAAGAGATTCTTATACGTATTTCTGCTTACGCGAGAAAAGGAAAGAAATTCGATTATCAATCGCATGAGAGACTTAGAGAAGCAATACAGAAAAAACTCTTTGCAGACTTAAAAGACGTTGTGAAAATAACAACTTCTACAAAAACACCTGATGAACAACAATTGAAGAAGATGAATGCGGTCGTTTCTACCCTAGTAGAGGAATACGGATATACAACCCAATCTGCTAATGATTTATTGCGTTATGTTGGAAGTTTGTTAAATAGATAGTTCTTGCAACTTTAAAAACTTGGCTGTTGCCAAGTTTTTTCTTTATGTCTCAAGATACAATCTTGTCGGGGGTGGGCGAGGTGCTTTCGCTTTTCTTATTGTCTAGCTCTAGCACCTACCCCCTCGAGGTCTTAAGTAATGCTATTCTGTGGCAAAGAACGCCACGTCAAGCCTTACTTAAGCTTGTCGGGGGTGAGCAAGGTGCTTTCGCTTTTCTATACCCATTTGCAAATGGGAAGGAGAGGTATATAATTTGGTTAATAAATAAAGGAGGTTGAGCAATGCTAGTAGAAAAAATACAACTTTATGAAAATCGTGAAGATGTTATATTGACTACGTATGTTCAGGATGATTCACCGGAAATACATAATGGTAAAAAGCGACCTGCTGTTCTAATTTGTCCTGGGGGTGCATATTTATTTTGTTCAGATCGGGAGGCAGAACCAGTTGCGCTACGATTTGCAGCTATGGGCTATCATGTCTTTGTTTTACGTTATTCCGTTTATTTTGAAAAAGGAGAATCATTCGAATTAGTTCATAAAGGAGTAGAAAAACGAGAGCGCACGATTTTTCCATCACCTATAAGAGACATCGGTGCAGCTATGCTATTGCTAAGAGAGAATGCAGATAATTGGTTAATTGACACAGATAAAATAGCTCTATGTGGTTTTTCAGCAGGTGCTCATAACGTGGCAACTTACTCTGTTTATTGGAATCACGAAATATTAACGGATTATTTTAAGGTAAATCCTGAAGCACTTCGACCAGCCACTACAATTGCAGGTTATATGCTGAGTGATTACTTGTATATGCGAGATATTGAGAAGAATGAATCAGACGAAGCGTTATTTAGAGCTTCTGCTATGTCACTCTTAGGTACAGAAACGCCAGATGATGAGGCATTATACAAAGTAAGTCCCGCTCGCCTTGTAAATGAACACACACCTCCTATGTTTTTGTGGTCCACAAGTGAGGATTCCTTAGTTCCAGTTGGTCACACTACTAGAATGGCTACTGCTTTAGCAGACAAAGGTATTCCTTTTGAGGTACATATTTTTGAAGAAGGTCCACACGGTTTAAGTCTCTCAACACAGGCAACAGCGAACAACCATGATTTAATAAATGCAGATGCTGCACAATGGATAGATTTAGCAGAACGATGGTTGCTTAAACGTTTTGCAATGGAAATTAAATAAATGATGGTTAATCAAAAAAACATAGAGTTGCTTAGTGAAATTAATATGAAATAAATCCCATTATACTAGTTCAAATCACCTACTTTTGAAGCCGTTTACAATAAATTAAGATAACGCTTTAAAAGTTTTTCAATTATCGTATCGAAATTGTTGTTTCCCAAGGTGAAATAGGTTATATTTATTGGTGTAATGGTTAAACATTATATTTATTTGGATGGGGAGTTCAAGAAAAAAGTACTAAGTGACTTCTAATGGGGGTATATGACGTGACACAGCAGGGATCCAGTGAGAGATTCTGGACGAAATTTTATGGTCCTAATATGGGATATTTAGAAGAACAGTATGAGCGCTATTTGGAAGATAAGAACTCTGTAGATGCCTCATTACAGGAAATGTTTGAGCAATACGGAGCTCCCAAAGTAGCAACAGTAAACCAGCAGGGAGAAGCAACGCAACATAGCAATTCATCCTTCAATATGAATGCGAAGCATCTCACCTCAGCAATCAGGCTTGTTGAGGCTATTCGTCGTTACGGTCATTTGAAAGCGGATATATACCCAGTTAAAGCAGGGGATTCCATCGATACTTCGGTAGTCGAACCAGAAAACTATGGTTTAACGAAAGAAGATTTGGAAGCGATTCCTGCCGAATGGGTGTGGGAAGGTCAGGTAGATGGCGTTAAAACTGCTAACGATTTAGTGGAATATCTACTTAATCAGTATGCGAGTAGAATTTCATTTGAATATGACCATGTTAATAACGATGAAGAGCGTTACTGGTTTCAACAGAATATCGAATCAGGAAAATATCGCTTATCCATGTCACAGGAAGAGAAAAAAGAATTGTTACAAAAAATCACAGATGTTGAAGGCTTTGAGAATTTCTTAGCCAAGACATTCGTAGCACAGAAACGATTCTCGATCGAAGGATTAGAAATGATGGTCCCGATATTGGATCGATTTGTGCAAAATTCACTCTATGATGACACAGAAGAAATTCTAATGGGGATGGCACACCGCGGAAGGTTAAGTGTACTCACACACATATTAGGTAAGCCTTTTGATAAACTATTTTCCGAATTCCATCCGTCAGCTGATAAAGAATTAATTCCATCTTCACCAGACTCTAGAGCTATTTCTTATGGCTGGACTGGAGATGTAAAATACCATTTTGGAGCAGAGCGTGAAGTAGGAGGCGAAAAGCCATCGCCTACAAAAATTACACTAGCTCATAACCCTTCACACTTAGAGTTTGTGAATCCAGTTGTAGAAGGTTTTACGAGAGCCGCGCAGGATTACCGATATCAAAAAGGTAAACCGATTCGTGACACAAATAAGGCCTTTGCAATATTAATACATGGGGACGCAGCATTTATCGGTGAGGGAGTAGTTCCTGAAACGTTTAATCTGAGTGCATTACCTGGCTACGAAACTGGTGGAACCTTACATATTATCGCAAATAATCTTGTCGGGTTTACAACAAGTCAAGAACAGAGTCGTTCTACGAGATATGCGAGCGATTTAGCGAAAGGTTTCGAGGTGCCGATTATCCATGTAAATGCCGACGATCCAGAAGCTTGTATTGCAGCGGCAGTATTAGCGTATGATTATCGCAAGAAGTTTAAAAAAGATATAGTGATTGACTTAGTTGGATACCGTCGTTATGGACATAACGAAATGGATGAACCACGTGCTACTCAGCCATTACTATATAAACAAATCGATAATCATCCTACTTGTGCATCCGTTTATGCAAAGCAACTTGAGGATGAGGGGATTATTACACCAGAAACCTTTGAATCAATGAAAAATGGTGTCTTTGAAAAACTAAAAGGCATCTACGATAGTATGACAGAGAACATTAATGAAAACCCAGAAGCAGAACCAATACCAGAGGCTTTACAAAAGGATTTAGAAGATTTTGATACGGCTGTACCAGAAGACGTACTTAAATCGATAAACAAAGGGTTATTGGAGCGACCAGAAGGATTCCAAGCTTTCAAAAAACTTGAGAGAATACTTCAGAAGCGACATGAAACATTTGATAAAGAAGGAAAAGCGGATTGGGCGGTTGGTGAAGCCCTCGCATTTGGTTCCATCCTTCATGATGGTTTGCCAATTCGTATGAGTGGTCAAGATTCCGAGCGTGGTACATTCGCCCATCGACATCTTGTACTACATGATGTGGAGACGAATGAAACATATAGTCCTATGCATGGTTTATCGGAAGCGAAGGCAACCTTTGATATCCATAATAGCCCGCTTTCAGAGGTAGCGGTACTAGGTTTTGAATATGGATATAGTGTAAAAGCCCCTAAAACCCTAGTATTATGGGAAGCGCAATTTGGTGATTTTGCTAACGTGGCTCAAGTTATCTTTGACCAGTTCATCTCCTCTGCTCGAGCAAAATGGGGAGAGCGCTCCAACATGGTAGTTCTTTTACCCCATGGCTATGAAGGTCAAGGACCAGAACACTCGAGTGCGCGATTGGAGAGATTTTTACAGAGTGCTGCAGAAAACAACTGGATTGTTGCGAATGTAACAAATAGTGCGCAATTCTTCCACTTGTTACGTAGGCAAGCAGCCCTTGTAGATAGTGAAGCAGCTCGTCCACTAATCATAATGACACCGAAAAGTTTATTACGAAGCCCACGAGCAGTGTCGGAGCTTAAAGAATTTACAACTGGAAAATTTAAGCCACTATTGCTCCAACCGGGTCTCAATAAAACGTCCAAAAAAGCGGAACGGCTACTTATTGGTTCTGGTAAAGTGATGGTTGATATTGAAGAGAAAATGAGCGAGAACCCGGAAGGCTACAAGCATGTTCACGTGCTTAGAGTAGAGCAAATATATCCATTCCCGCTAAAACAGATAAAAGAGGTATTAAAGGGATGTCCGAATGTAAAAGAAGTTGTATGGGTCCAGGAAGAACCGAAGAATATGGGAAGCTGGGATTTTGTGAAAGAACCTCTATTCACAATGCTAGATGAATTAGGTAAAGATATAGAATTAAAATATGTTGGCCGTTGTCATCGTTCTTCGCCTTCGGTAGGAGATCCACAAATTCACAGAACGGAGCAAAAACGTATTTTAGCAAAAGCTTTAGAGATGTCTGAAGGAGGAGAATCCAAATGAAAGAAATCAAGGTGCCAGAGTTAGCAGAATCTATTTCAGAAGGTACGATAGCCGAATGGTTAGTTAAAGAAGGTGAATCCGTCCAAAAAGGGGATCCTATCTGTGAGCTAGAAACAGATAAAGTGAACGTTGAAGTAAATGCTGAATACAGTGGTACTCTTGCGAAGGTTTTAAAGCAAGAAGGGGAAGATGTAGAAGTAGGTGAGGTAATCGCTGAAATAGACGAAAGTGGAAGTGCAACTGCATCGTCATCTGAATCACCATCTACGGATACGCCTAAAGAAGAAACAGCTAAGGAAGACTCACAGGCTGAGGAAAGTAAAGAATCTGCATCACCGTCTGCAGGTTCTAAAGATAAAGTTATTGCTTCACCAGCCACGAGAAAACGAGCTCGTGAATTAGGTATCGATTTATCAGAAGTTCAAGCAAGTGATCCATTAGGGCGTGTACGTTCAGAAGATGTAGAACAACACGCAAAAGCACCTTCCAAAGCACAATCTAGTAATGAGAAGAAAGCGAGCCAACCAGCAGCTAATGAACAAACTTCCGATAATCGCATCGAACGCGAGAAAATGTCACGTCGTCGTCAAACAATTGCAAAGCGTTTAGTGGAAGCACAGCACAATTCAGCTATGCTAACAACGTTTAACGAGATTGATATGACAGCAGTAATGAAGCTCAGAAGTGAAAGAAAAGATAAATTCCAAGAAAAGCATGGTGTAAAGCTTGGATTTATGTCATTCTTTACAAAAGCAGTCGTTGCAGCATTAAAAGATTTCCCATATCTTAATGCTGAAATTGAAGATAATGAAATTCTATTAAAGAAATTCTATGATATTGGTATTGCGGTATCGACAGATGATGGATTAGTAGTTCCAGTTGTACGTGATGCTGATAAGTTAGACTTTGCTGGAATTGAATCTGAAATTATGGATCTTGGTCTAAAAGCTCGTAATAAAGAATTACAGCTTCAAGATTTACAAGGTGGATCCTTCACCATAACAAATGGTGGAATATTCGGTTCTCTATTATCTACACCGATTTTAAATGCGCCTCAAGTAGGGATTTTAGGAATGCATACGATTCAAAAACGTCCTGTAGCAATGCCGGATGATACGATAGAAATTCGTCCAATGATGTATGTGGCATTGTCCTATGACCACCGCATTGTAGATGGAAAAGAAGCTGTCCAATTCTTAGTGCGTATTAAACAACTTTTAGAAGATCCATATGATTTATTGTTAGAAGGATAATAGAACACAAAATCGCCAGAGGAGATATTATACTCCTTTGGCGACTTTTTTGTTTAACGGGGATGAGCAAGGCGCTTGTGCTTTTCTATATTGTCTAGCTTCAGCCCCTACCCCCTCGAGGTCTTAAGTAATGCTATTCTGTGGCAAAGAGCGCCACGTCAAGCCTTACTTAAGCTTGTCGAGGGTGAACAAGGTGCTTACGCTTTTCTATATTTATGTTGTTTTTTGCTTACTAAAGAATTCCTTCATCGCATAAAATACGTCTTCGCGGTTCCGTAAGATAAAATGTTTAAATAATGGGTGGTTAATATGTTTAAACGTTTGCATTAAAGTAGAGTAACGATTGAACTGATTCACTTCACCATAGCCAAACATATTAATATATGGAAATAATTTTTCTAATGCCTCCATTACTCTGCGATTATCAGACGTTAAATTATCACCATCAGAAAAGTGAAAGACATAAATATTATATCGACTAGGTGAATATTTGGATTCAATTAAATCGATTGCTTTTCGATAAGCGGATGAACAAATGGTTCCTCCACTCTCGCCCTTTGTGAAGAAGGATTCTTCGTCTACAACCTTTGCCTCTGTATGGTGTGCTACAAACTCCACATCCACTGTTTCGTATTTTTTCCGTAAAAATCGTACCATCCAAAAATAGAAACTTCTTGCTACATACTTTTCAAATTGCCCCATCGAGCCACTTGTGTCCATCAGTGCAATAACGACAGCTTTTGACTCAGGTTTAACCACATCGTCCCACGTTTTATAACGTAGGTCATCAGGATAAATTGGTGAAAAAGTAGGGATTCCTTCCAAAGCATTACGTAAATAAGCTGCGA
Source organism: Gracilibacillus halotolerans (assembly GCF_014206945.1). GTDB lineage: Bacteria > Bacillota > Bacilli > Bacillales > Amphibacillaceae > Gracilibacillus > Gracilibacillus halotolerans. The sequence continues at coordinate 171,469 of NZ_JACHON010000004.1, read as the reverse complement.
GCATCGTACGTTTTTTATCAATATTACCAGTTAAACCTTGCTTGCGGATATCGTTAAATTCAATATTTGTTGTCGTAATATTATCTTTCTCTTTTTCCTGTAAATTCGGTAGCTCAAGTTGAGAAAAAAAGGCTTCCTCGATTGTTTCAAAATCGACCTCTGCCTCATAATAATCTATTCCAGGCTGATCGCCTGCTTTATCACCAGCCTTATCGGATTGGTCAGAAGAATCCTTACCTATTACATCCCCTACACTTGGGTTGCCCTCCCCGTCACCTTGACCAACATGTTTACGATTTGATGAATTGTAACGTATTTTATATTCGTCTAAAGAACGAATAGGGATACGAATAATATCTTTTCCCCTTGACATAACGATGTTTTCTTCACTAATTACTTCAGGTAGTTTGTTTCTCAATACCTCTTTTATTTTATCCTGATGACGTTTTTGGTCATCAAACCCTTTTCGGTGGAGGGACCAATCTTCTTCCGATATAACAAAATTTCTATTTTTCAAGTGAACATCCCCTCCTCTGCTTGTATTAATCCATTGTATGCGCAGGGAGGTAAAAAGATTAAACATTTTGAGAGGTAATTCTTTAAATAATCTCCCTTTTTTGTGTTATTGTATAGAGATGTGTATTTAGGAGAATGTAATCTGGAGTAGTTCACGAGAAAACTTTGTACATGTTTAAGCATTAATCTAAATAATATAAATGTTAGTTAGGATTATTGCTAAGTGAAAATGGGTAAATTAGTAATAACGAGAATTGGATCGGAGGAGCAAATATGAGTATTTTATTAGGGGTTTTGTCTGTATTGATTGTGATTGGATTGGCGTACGCTCTATCCAATGATAGAAAGAATATCAATTTTATTGGTATAGGGGTCATGCTACTGGCACAACTAATTACAACATGGTTTATGTTCATGACGCCAATAGGAGAGATAATAATACAGTCCATTTCTTCTATGTTTAATAAATTGATTGAGTTTGGACAAACAGGTGTGGCCTTTATTCTTGGAGGTTTAGTTATTGAAGAAGGCGCAAGTGTTTTCTTTTTTAACGTATTGTTATTAATCATTTTCTTTGCGACATTACTTTCTATTTTAACGTATTTACGAATCTTACCATTATTAATTAAATATATTGGTTGGGGTTTATCCAAAATAACAGGTCTACCTAAAGTAGAATCATTTAATGCTGTGAATAGTATGTTCTTTGGACAATCGGAAGCACTACTTGCCATTAAGTCACAATTTCATCACTTGAATGATAATCGATTATATATCGTTAGCGCCTCAGCGATGGGTTCCGTTTCGGCATCGATTATCGGAGCTTACATACAGATGCTTCCAGTGGAGTATGTTCTAGTTGCAGTACCGTTAAATATGTTTAGTGCGCTTATTGTTGCTTCCATTATTGCTCCTGTAAAAGTGAGACCAGAAGAAGATGTAGTGGATATTAAAGAAGTTTCCGATGCAAAAAGTTTCTTTGAAGCAATGGGGAATGGTGCCTTAGATGGTGGAAAAATAGCACTTATTGTTGCAGCAATGCTAGTTGCTTTTATAGCTTCATTAGAATTAGTAAACTGGATAACACAAGCAATTTTTGGTGGTGTTACACTGCAACAAATTTTAGGTTATGTCTTTTCGCCAATTGCTTTCCTTATGGGAATCCCAGCAAGCGAAGCGATTTCAGCAGGCTCAATTATGGGGACAAAAATAATCACCAACGAATTTGTAGCGATGTTAGAACTTCAACCATTAGTAGGAAATATTTCAGAAAAGGCCACAGGTATTTTAACCGTATTTTTAACGAGCTTTGCTAACTTCTCGTCCATTGGGATAATTGCAGGAACCGTACAAGGTCTAGATGCTGAAAAAGGAGCAAGAGTTTCAAGATATGGGCTAAAATTATTAGTTGGTGCGACACTAGCATCGATACTTTCCGCAACTATTGCAGGCTTATTTATATAAGAGCTTTCACTCTTGATAGAGGGTACTTGACTCTGGATAGAAATAGACGATACCAGACATAAAAAACATCATAGACAATACATAAGGGAGAGGACCCGTACAACGTTAAGGGGAGAGAATATCATGAAACAATATTCACTACTTATAGATGGGGAATGGCTTAATACCGATGAAAAAATCCAAGTTACTGATAAATATAAACAAGAGCCTATTGCAGAAGTGAGTAAAGCTGATAAAAAGCTAGTGCTTCAAGCTATTGATAGTGCTGAGGATGCTTTTAAAAATAACACACTTTCAGCATATGAAAGATATCAAATCTTGTATAAAGCAGCTAATCTACTTCAAGAACAAAAGGAAGAGATGGCTCAAATCATCATGCAAGAAGCTGGCAAGCCAATCAAACAATCACGAGGAGAAGTCGATAGAGCAGTAGAGACACTTCTCGTATCTGCGGAAGAAGCAAAAAGAATTACGGGTGAAGGAGTGCCAGTAGAATCTGCTCCCGGATCAGAAAATAGACTTGCGTTCACGATTCGTGTACCAGTTGGGATAGTAGCTGCTATCAGTCCATTTAATTTTCCACTAAACCTAGTGGCACACAAAATAGCACCAGCACTAGCTGCCGGAAATACTGTTATCTTGAAACCAGCAAGTCAAACACCTATTTCTGCTATTAAACTAGCTGAAATTTTACAAGAAGCTGGTCTGCCTGCAGGAATGTTACATGTATTGCCAGGTCCTGGATCTACAGTAGGTAATGTATTAATGGAAGATGAACGTATTGCTCTATATACATTTACAGGAAGTACAGACGTTGGATTACAATTCAAACAAAAAACAGGGCTGAAAAAGTTAATTCTTGAACTCGGCAATAATTCTCCGGTTATTGTAGATAAAGATGCTGATCTAACGAAGGCAAGCAAAGCAATAGCAGCGCAGAGCTTTGCGTATGCTGGACAAGTTTGTATCGCTGTCCAAAGAGTATATTTACACAAAGAGATTAGGGAAGAATTTTTAACTAAATTTCTCGATGAAATTAAGGCTTTGAATGTTGGTAATCCGTCCGATCCTACAACAGATATTGGTCCAATGATCGATGAAAAAGAAGCAAAAAGAGCTGAGGAATGGATTCAAGAAGCCGTACGAAATGGTGCTACAATAGCATACGGTGGTAATCGTGAAGGTGCCTTACTAGAGCCGACAGTTTTAACAAACGTGTCGAGAAATATGAAGGTGGTCTGTGAAGAAATATTTGCTCCAGTTGTAACGATTACGGAATTTGAAAATATCGATGATTGTCTTATCGATGTAAATCAGTCTAAATACGGTCTACAGGGTGCTATCTTTACGAATAATATTAATACCGCTTTTTATGCAGCGAAACATATGGAAGTGGGAGGGATGATGGTAAATGATGCATCCTCCTACCGTGTAGATTTAATGCCATACGGCGGAGTGAAAAATAGTGGTAGCGGCAAAGAAGGTCCAAAATACACCATTAAAGAAATGACGAACGAAAAATTAATCGTATTGAACTTAGATTTTTAAAGACGTTCTATTAGTTGAAATAGAGTGGTACATAAGAGCTTCCAAATAGGGGAGCTCTTATTTGTTTCTTAAATGTATCTATATTATAAGTGTATCAGAAGTTTGATCGCGAAAAGACGGTATAGTAGTTTCATTATAGTATTAAATGAACTTCCTTTTAATCTTATGTCTTAGGTTTTCATTTGCAATTTCCTTAAAAGCAGATATGTCCTCAGCCGAATTGAAAAATTTTTTAGGTATAAGCAGGGCGGATCTATTTGATATGTACAACACAAATAAATGGTCTAGTTCAAAGCTCTTTTTAACGTCACTCCATTTAAAATCTACATGAGATTTCCCTATAATCTGTTCAGTAATTCCTGTTGTTGTTATTGTGTATTTTCTTTCTAGCCTAGCCAATGGATCACTATCGAACTGTTTACGAGCGGAATATTTAAAAAGCATTTTCGACATAATTATAAGTAACAGAATAAAAATAAACATAAAAGGTATTAAAAGGATAAAGTTTAAATTAAAATTATAATCGTTTGTGATGAAAAAATATAAAGGAACAAAAATGGAAACAATAAAACTGAATCCTCTTCTGTGAAAAACATTTAATTTAACAAACTCCTCTTTAGAAAGTATTCCAGATGCGTATAATACCTTCATTTCTTAGCCCCCCGATAAAGCGTGTTGAATATATATTTTTAATGGAAATGTATTTTTGAATTCCTGACTGTCTGTTAAAGATAGTCTTGTACCTTTTCCACATCGAAAATATTGCTATCCAAAAAAAACTGGTTCAGCAATTTTAGATGACCAGCACCATATAATACTAAAATTCTATCTTCGTTTGAATCTATTAGCTCTACTATATTTTTATAGATAACCATATTTCTATAATACCAATATTGTGCTACCCACATTGAACCAATTGGTTTATTTTTACTCCCCACTAATGCAAGCTTCATATATATTTCATGGTTCGATTTAACGTTTTCTTCGTCATTAAGCCAAAGTAAAAATTCTTTTATTGTATGCTTTTTAAAATAATTCTCGGTCTTTAAGGTTACCTGTTTACCTTTTTCAGCTACTTCATCAAATAGATCTGATTTGTTTGCCGCTAGAATACTCCCTAAATCCGGAACCCCTTCAATACTTTCGTTCCAATCAACAGCAAATAGTTCTCTTAAGTTCATAACTTTAGCCAACTGAAAGCCAAATTGATGACGTTCGTTTGAGGTTAGTTCGAAGTTGCCATTTAGATAAGACTGATAATCGTGGTTTAGCTTGCTTTGATTATTTGTTAATACTTCCAAAGCAATTTTTGTCGGATTGAATTCTCTTAGAGAATTAATAACCTGGTTAATTTCGATTTGCCTATTTATATTAAGAATATCTTCGGTTTCACTCATAAACATATCCCCGTTATTTGGGTTATCTAAATGGTCTGTACCTAGTACCAAAATAGTTGGTTTCCTATCCATATAGCTGACCTCCCAGATTAATATCAGTGTATTGAATAATTCAATTATTAAAAATCCAATTGACGCTTAGAATATTTTCTAATTTCTTTTGCAATGGAAGCTTTTTTCCCTCGTCCATTATTATAGTTAGTTAATTGTATGTGATAATAGTTAATATACTCAATGATAGCAAATCCGTAGATAATCATAATAAGAAAAATTGCGGACAAAAAAGAGCTACTCATTATATACATTTCAATTAGTAAAATAATTGGTGTTGCACATAAAAGTATAAAATTAATTTTTTTAAAGATAATGAACGTTCTATAAAGCTTTGGGAAGATCAATCTTTTAGTTTTTAACCTTCTCCATTTTATAAACCAAAAAAGACTCCCTTGTAGCAAGATAAAGTTTAACGTGACAAATACATAGTTCAGTGTAAAAGTATCAATCGAAATAGCGGAACGATAAAAGAAGTAAACAAAAATAAACGTAATTACTGCTGCAAATTCTCCCGAAAACAAATATACTAGTCTTTTTTCCAAGTCGTTTTTCACTTTTTTTCCCCTTACTTGTTCACGTAATGTATTAAAACTTTAAATCGGTGTTCAATATTTTTCTATAGATAAAAAACGCTTAATTTCATAACATTATAGTATCATATAATTACCTAATTTTTACTATATTACCTTTAAACAAATATAAATGCTACTTCACTTTTAAATAAAACCAGTGGCTTGGGATTCCTAATAGTTCACATATTCTAAATTAATTTCATGATGAACAGAGAGTATTATAAAAAAACAGAGCCTACTAATCCAAGTAGACTCTGTATTCTAACTATGTTAATTTCTTTTCTAATCGTTTTTGAAGATAATACATTCTACTAAACAATGTGATAGCACCAACAGTTAGACCTATAATCAGTCCCATCCAATAACCGTAAGCATCCATCGTTGTGTAATTTGCTAATAAATATCCACTTGGTAAACCAATGGCCCAGTATGAAATCAATGCCATCCAAAATGTAATGTTTACATCCTTATATCCTCGTAAAACTCCTTGAATTGGTGCGGCGACTCCATCAGCAAATTGGAAAAATATCGCAAAGTACAAGAAATTTTTTGTTAACTCAATAACTTCAGGATTATTACTATATAGTCCTGCCACTTGCGTATCTAATAAATAAATAATACCACCGGCAAATAAAGAGAAAAATACACCGGAGACGATTCCTGTATATGCGTATGTCTTAGCATCGCTCATCCTCTTGGCACCAACTTCATATCCAACAGCAATGGTTAGAGACATCGCAATGCTTAAAGGTATCATATACAACAGAGACGCAAAACTATTGGCTGCTTGGTGTGCTGCTAAAGTGTTTGTTCCATATGCACTGAGTAAAAGGGTTACCGCGGCAAAAATACTTACTTCAAAGAATATCGAAAATCCGATAGGAACCCCAATACGAAGCTGTTGCCACCATTCATGGAAATTGATTTTTTTCCAATTATTAAAAATACGATGAGTACGAAAAGGTTCAACCCGATAAACGATAATAATGGATAACGTCATGTTAATGAAAAATGTGATTGCTGTTGCAATTCCGGCACCAATCCCACCCATAGCTGGAACACCTAGTTTTCCGAAAATAAAAATGTAGTTTAGTAGTATATTAATCGGTAGAGCGATTAATACGATTACCATCGATGTTCTTGTTTGCCCTAAACCATCTATATAACATCGCAGTAAATTGTAAATGAACATAGGTATAATTCCAAAACCTAATGAAATTAAGTAATACTTCGCTACATGTCGCACTTGTGGTTCTAAATCCATCAAATTAAGAATCGGATCAATTAAAAAATATCCTATTACACTAACAATAGCACCTAATCCAATTGCTAGATAAATGCCTTGTTGAACACTAAATTGAATTTTCTTTTCTTCCTGAGCACCAATGTAATGTGCCACAATCGGAGACATCGCCATTAGAATACCATTTATCCCTGTTGAGATAGGTACCCACAGACTGGAGCCAATTGCGACACCGGCCAACTCACTAGCTCCTGCACGGCCAGACATAATCGTGTCAAAAAAGTTCATCGCATACATACTTACTTGCGTGATTAGAATAGGAATAAGTATAATCAATAATAGTTTAATTTTTTCTTTTAAAGTCTTAGTTGCATACATGGTCATACTTCCTTTAATTGATATAATAGCACAAAGCATTATAGCATATTTTAAATGATACTGGTTAATTTTGAGAGGGAGATATATATGAAGGAGAAGCAAATTATTTTTACTGGAGGCGGCACTGCGGGGCATGTAATGGTCAATCTAGCCATCATTCCGTACTTTTTAGAAAATGGTTGGAAGGTTGATTATATCGGATCAAAAAACGGAATAGAAAAGGATCTCATACAATCACTGCGGGGTGTTACCTATCACTCGATATCAACTGGAAAATTAAGAAGATATTTTTCGATTGAAAACTTTAAGGACCCGTTTAAAGTATTGAATGGTACTGGGCAAGCTCATCGAATCATTGGCAAAAAAAAACCTGCTGTTATTTTCTCTAAAGGTGGTTTCGTTTCCGTTCCAGTACTTGCTGCAGCGAAAATGCGCGGAGTTCCTGCAGTTATTCACGAATCGGATTATACACCTGGTTTAGCGAATAAATTAGCAATACCATTTGCACGCAAAGTATTGGCTACTTTTCCAGAAACAATGAAATATTTACCAGAGGAAAAAGCTACCTATATTGGTGCCGTAGTTCGAGAAGAGCTATTTCAAGGTGAGAGAAATAAAGGATATAAGCTGACAGGTTTTACAGGTGGAAAAGACGTATTATTGATTATGGGAGGAAGCGCGGGCTCGAAAAAAATTAATGATGCCGTTCGGGATAATTTAGATACCTTATTAGAGCATTTCCAAATTATTCACATTTGTGGTAAAGATAATGTGGATACAGCCTATGAACAACAAGGTTATGTTCAATTTGAATATGTCCAGGATGAATTAAAGGATTTATTTGCAATCACCGATTTCGTTTGTTCGCGAGCGGGAGCAAATGCCATCTTTGAGTTCTTAGCCTTACGAAAGCCAATGTTACTCATTCCCTTATCACGCCAAGCGTCAAGAGGGGACCAAATTCTCAATGCGCGTTCGTTTGAGAAGCAAGGTTATTGTAAGGTGTTAGAAGAAGAAGATCTCGAAAAAGCTAGTCTTGAGGAAAAATTATTAGCTTTGAAGAAAGAAAAATACACAATTCGTGAGAAGATGTTAGAGTATCAAGTTAGTGAAGCAAAGCAAAAAGTAATAGATGCTATCCTTCAACAAGCTAAATGGGATTAAATCAATCGTCGTTATATTTATGGAGTCCGTGCTACCTATTGTAGGTTTGGGCTTCTTTTTTTCTTGTAATCATTCAATTAGTTAGAGTACATTCATTCAATATGGGAAACATACAATTAGAATAATACTTATTTTTTTACAGGGCACCAATAAAAAAATGAATAAGGAGGACGAAATCTGATGTTGAAATATCTTCAAAATCTAGGTAAGTCGTTAATGCTCCCTGTTGCAGTATTACCTGCAGCTGCAATCCTAATGGGGATAGGTTATGCGATTGATTCAGATGGTTGGGGATCAGGCAACGTGTATGCAGCATTCCTAATTAGTGCAGGAAAAGCTATTTTGGACTTTATACCGATTCTATTTGCAGTTGGTGTTGCTATTGGAATGACGAAGGAAAAGGATGGGGCCTCTGCCTTAAGTGGTTTAGTAGGGTACCTCGTTGTGACAACGGTTCTCTCTACTGATAACGTAGCAAATTTGCTTCAAATAGATGCGGGAGACGTAAACCCAGCCTTTGGCGACAATATAGAGAATGTCTTTATTGGAATTATTGCTGGATTAATATCTGCTGCTTTATATAATCGATTTAGTCATGTGAGGCTACCAGATGCATTGGCTTTCTTTAGTGGTAAAAGGCTTGTGCCGATATTGACTGCTGGAACTATGTTAATTGTTTCTCTTATTCTTTTATTTATCTGGCCAATTGTATATAGCGGTCTAGTTAGCTTTGGTGAAATGATTAGTAACCTAGGAGCTCTAGGTGCAGGTTTATACGGCTTTTTTAACCGTATTTTAATTCCAGTAGGACTACATCATGCGTTAAATAATGTATTTTGGTTTGACGTTGCCGGGATTGATGATATTGCTAAATTCTGGGCTGGTGAAGGGGAAAAGGGTATCACTGGTCGTTATCAGGCTGGTTACTTCCCGATAATGATGTTTGGGTTACCAGCAGCTTGTTTGGCGATGTATCATACAGCAAAAACAAAACGAAAAAAACAGGCAGCTTCACTATTAATGGCCGGGGCTTTTGCAGCATTTTTAACAGGTGTGACAGAGCCAATTGAGTTCTCGTTTATGTTTTTAGCGCCAGTATTATATGTCGTACACGCTGTACTAACTGGACTTTCATTATTTATTGCTGCTTCCTTTGAATGGACTGCAGGGTTTGGTTTCAGTGCAGGCCTAATCGACTTTTTGTTAAGCTCACGATTACCATTAGCAAATCAACCGTGGATGTTAATGGTACAAGGTCTCGTATTTGCAGTGATTTATTATTTTCTCTTCCGCTTCTTAATTGTAAGGTTAAATTTGAAAACACCTGGTAGGGAAGAAGACGATGAAGAAGTATTAGAGGCAAAAACGTCCCCATCTTCTTCGGGTGATAAATATGCAACAATGGCGGAACAAATATTTGAAGGGTTAGGTGGAAATGAAAACCTTATTTCTGTCGACAATTGTGCAACTAGACTTCGACTAGAGGTAGAGGATGCAGACAAAATTGATGAACAAAAAATCAAAAGAACTGGTGTACCAGGAATTCAGAAAACAGGGAAGAATAGTGTGCAGGTTATTGTAGGGACTCAAGTTCAAGCAGTAGCCGATGAAGTGAAAAAGCTTCATAAACGATAAAAGAATAGGAGACAAAAGAATGTTATCAGTGAGGAAATCAACCAATGCTAACTTCTTTTGTCTCTTCTCTTGAAAATAGATGTGAGGTGGCATTTAATGAAACGTTTATTGAATTGTACAGCGTCAGACTTTGAGAAAATGAATAAGAATGAACTTCTACAGGCCATTGAAGCGTCTGAAGGAAGAACGATGTTAGCAGAAGTAATTGTTCAGGCATCTCCTTTATATCCAGGACTAACGAACGCGGAATATGTTTCTGCCTTTGGTGCAGATCTAGTTCTCTTAAATCAGTTTAATGTGACATCACCTCATATTAACGACCTTCCGACTGTAGATTCGAATCAAGTAATCACTACGATGAAAAAGTTAATCGGAAGGCCAGTAGGAATAAATTTAGAACCAGTGGATGAAAATGCTGACAATACGGAAACATTAGAAAAGCTTAACGAAGGTAGGACAGCAACAAAAAGCTCGATACAGAAGGCAAAAGAATTAGGGATTGATTTTATTTGCTTCACTGGGAATCCAAAAACAGGAGTAACAAATGAGGCTATTATTCAAGCAATCCATTATGCAAAAGAAATAGCGGAAGACCAATTTTTTATTATCGCGGGGAAAATGCATAGCTCGGGCGTGAAAGTTGGTAAGGGTGGCATATTAACTCCGGATGTAGCTGGGTCATTTATCGACGCGGGTGCGGATATCGTACTCATACCTGGGGTCGGAACAGTACCTGGTTCTACTTTAGCCAAAACAGAAGCATTAGTAGAAAGAATTCATGAAAAAGGTGCACTAGCCCTTACGACAATAGGTACGAGTCAAGAAGGTGCAGATAAAGAAACGATTCAACAAATGGCATTATATAATAAAATGGCTGGAGCAGATGTTCATCATTGTGGGGATGCAGGTTACCATGGTATTTCCGTTCCAGAGAGAATCATGGATTATTCGATAGCAATCCGCGGCAAACGACATACGTATATTCGCATGGCTACTTCTATTAATCGCTAGACGTGCGATTTAGAAAAAAATACGCTAAGATAAAAATGAATGCGTTTAATTTGGATAGGGGAGGCATTTGTCTTATGAATCTTAGCACGACGTACGAACTTAATAATGGTACAAAAATTCCCGCGATTGGTCTTGGTGTTTATAAAGCTGAGCCTGGGAAAGAGGTATACGAAGCGGTCAAATCTGCATTGGAAATTGGCTATCGCCATATTGATACAGCTTCGTTGTATGCAAATGAGTCCGATGTAGGCAAGGCTATTCGCGATAGCGGGATCCCAAGGGAAGAAATTTTTGTGACAACAAAAGTATGGAACGATGAGCAAGGCTATGAGGAGACAAAAGCAGCATTCAATAGAAGTCTATCTAGACTGCAAATGGATTACGTTGATTTATATTTGGTTCATTGGCCAGTTCCGGGAAAATACACGGAGACTTACCGTGCATTGGAGGATATTTATCGAGAAGAAAAAGCGAAAGCAATTGGTGTTAGTAACTTTCTACCTCACCATTTGGAGGAGCTTCTTCAATCTGCAGAAATAACACCAGCTGTAAATCAAATTGAGCTCCACCCAGAACTTCAGCAAATTGAGACACAGGAGTTTTGTAATAAACATGGTATATTAGTTGAAGCATGGGCGCCATTAGGCAAAGCTAGGTATTTCGACCATCCTACTTTAAAGAAACTTGCAGCTAAACACACAAAAACACCAGCACAAATTATTATAAGATGGCAATTTCAGAGTGGTATTATTACTATCCCTAAATCTGTTCATAAAGAAAGACAACTGGAAAATGTAAATATATTTGATTTTGAATTAACTAGCGATGATATTAAAGATATAGAGTTAATGAATTTGGAAAAGCGTATTGGAGCGCATCCAGATGAATTTGATTATGGAATAGACTAAGACAAGGGACGAGGCTAGGACATAAGTCAATTTTAAATCATCCAAGAAGAGAATAAAATGTCGATATTAATTACGTACTTAAAACACGAGACTCCTGCAGGAAAAGCAACAGCTGAGGGATTACAGGATGTAATTCAGTTCGGCGTTGCAACAGGACGTTGCAATATTAGCCGAACATCCTATACGTTTTCATATGAACTTTTGTAATTAGTTGAGGCGTTGCCGAGGTATAGGAAACACTGTGCAAATGTTATTTCTTGCACAGATGTTGACTTATACCCTATGGGTAAAAGCGAAGTGTTTTAGCGAAGTAATTATAAATGCATATAACCCGAACAGATTCTAATGAATCGTTCGGGTTATAGTATGAATTGATAAATATGCCCCAGGCGCTTTCATTATTCCGATTCATAACCTCTTTCTACTAGTTCCAGCTCACCAGTTGCGGGATCTATCACTAATCCATGTACGACTACATCATCTGGTAGCAACGGATGGCTCTTTATCATGTCTACGGATTCCTTCACATTTGTTCGAACATCGACAAAGCCTTCCATCCATTCCTTAGGATCTTTTTCTAGGTTTGCAATTGTTTCTTCACTAACTCCTCGTTCTTTTACTAAATCCATAAAATTATCCATTTGAAAATTGGACATACCACAATCGTGGTGCGAGATGACAAATATTTCATCTGCCTTCAAATTATAGACAGCAACGAGGATGCTTTTCATTGTACTATCATAATGATTCGTAATCATAGCACCTGCGTTTTTAACCATCTTCACATCGCCGTTTTGCAAATTGAGAGCTCTCGGCATTAAATCAACAAGTCGGTTATCCATACACGTAAAAATAACAGCACGTTTATTTGGGAATCTATCTGTTTGAAAGCCTTCGTATTGTTTGTTTTTCACAAAGTTTTCATTAAATTCTAAAATTTGATTAAGCAGCATAGTACACTCCTCCGTTAAATATGTATAAATTTAATAATAAGAGACATTTAACATTTCATCAAATTTTAATCATGGTATAATAAAACAAATTAGTTTTTGAGGTGGCTTATGCGGGATAAAGACTGGGATATTATCGATGAAGATTTATATGAAGATATTGAACCAGAAGAAATGTATGAGCTCGTGCAAGAAGAAAAAAGAAAGCTACAAGAAAAGCAAGAACAAGAAAAAGAGGATAAGCAAGTTGTAAAAAAACGTCGACCTCTAACGAAAGTTTTTATTTGGTTTATAGCAATTGCAATGTTTATTCAAGTCATTGCATTAATTCCAAATACATTTTCGATACCTGCTATTCAGTTTTTGAAGACATCTGCTTCGTTACTTCAAGATGAAGAAGTAGCCTATTATCGTCAATCAGTAGTAGTCATTGAAGGTCAAGATAATAAAGGAACAGGCTTTATTATATCTACTGATGGCTATGTATTAACGAATCATCATGTGGTAGAAGACCAATGGAGTATAACCGTAGCAATTCAGGATGACGGCTTATATCAGGCAGAGTTAGTAGAGGCTTATCCAGAAATTGACTTAGCCCTTCTGAAAATAGATGCAAAAGATCTTACCTATTTACCTTTGGCAAGTAACTCGTCAATCAGTGAAAAAGAAAAAGTAATTTTTATTGGTAACCCACTTCGTTTTAACGGAATTGCAAATAAAGGTTACATCGTTGGAACAACGCAATTATCTAGCTGGGATGTTCCTGTTTATATGCTAGAAGCTCCGGTATACCGAGGTAATAGTGGTTCACCTGTTATTAACGAAGAAGGTCAGGTAGTTGCTGTAATTTTTGCGACACAAAGAAATACCGAAAAAGGCAAAGTTGGTTTAGCTGTACCAATTGACTATTTTCATGATAGAAACCAGCACGGTTATTAATGTGAGAACTTTCACAGTGAAGTGCCATTATAACTGAATTTTTCTCTCTGCAATATTTTTGCTAACACTTCTCTTGTTCATCTACCATGTTGCAAATATTTTAGTCGTCGTATATTTTTAACGATTAGTAACAATTATTTTTAAATAAAACTGCATGTATGTAGGTATTAAGATTCATTATAGTCAAAAGTAGCTATATTTCGACAAGGAAACTTAATCTTTTGTAATACGAATATGGTAGATAATCAAGGTTCACTTTTAGTACGATGAGTAGTGATTGATTAAAAAAAGATGGTGAAATCATGAGGATTTTAAATATAGATTATACGTATACAGTCAAAAATAATAGAATAACAACGAAGAATATTAGTAATGGCGGTGATTCAATATGATGAACAGCCAGTTACAACAATACGAATTTACATTAGAAGATCAAATAGAACTCGCACAGCGGGGTGATACGGAACTCGTAAACGAATTAATACTGTCATATCAGCCTTTTATAGCAAAATGTGTATCAGAAGTGTGTAAACGATATGTGAGTAAAGACCAAGATGAATTTAGTGTCGGAATGATTGCATTTCACGATGCTATACATCTGTATTCACGAGAAAAGGGTGCTTCATTTTTAACATTTGCGCAAGTTATCGTAAAGCGGAAAGTCATTGATTATTTACGAAAAGAAAATCGTCAAAAAGTACGTACATACTTGGATCAACACGAAGATGATGCCGAATTAACAGATAATCCAATTATGGTTTCAGAAGCTAGAAAAATTCATGCGTTAAATCAAGAATCATGGTTAAGAAAGCAAGAAATTTTGCAATTATCGGCTGAATTAAGAGAATATAAAATCTCGTTTGAAGAATTGACAGAAATTGCTCCTAAGCATAAAGATGCGAGACAGTCTGCTATGTTTGCAGCGAAGCAATTATTAAATGATGAAGAGTTAAAAGCGTATGTCCTAAAAAAGAAACGACTTCCAATTAAAAAATTGCTGAAGTTAGTTCCTGTTAGTAAAAAGACATTGGAGCGTAACCGTAAGTATATTTTAACCATTTTTATTATTTTAGAAGGTGATTATGATTACCTACGAGAATATATAGAGGGTGTGAAATAGTGAAAAAAGGTTTAATTGTAGAACACCGAAGGAGGTACACAATCGTACTTGCAAAGGATGGGGTATTCTACAAAGCGAAACCAATACATGAGAAGCAAATTGGGGAAGATGTGCTATTTGAAGAAATTACGAAAAGAAAAAAAGCATTGATTCGACTTCCAAAAATAGCAATGATTCCTGTTATTGCATTACTCATATTGATGATTAGTCCTTTATATCTCTGGCTTGCAAATGATAAAGTGTATGCTGTTATTAGTATTGATATTAATCCAAGTTTAAATGTAACAGTAGATAAGAATTATCAGGTATTAGAGATAAAGGCAAACAATGAAGATGGTCAACAAGTTTTGCATGATTTGGAACTTGAGGAAAAGTCATTAGAAGAAATCACAACGAGCATTCTCATGTACGCAAAGACAAATTTTCGTGTTGAGGAAGATGCTCCGATTTTAGTTGCAGTGAGTTACACGGATGTGGAAAATGAAAGTGATCCCGTTACGAACGTATTGAATGAGCGGATTGAAGAGTTAGGCTTCCGAGGTACCGTATACCAGGCTGCAGAAGAGTGGAGAATAAAAGCGGAAGAACAAGAAGTTTCCATGAATATTATTGCTCATGAAACATTGGCAGAAATATCAGATACACAGGAAGAGGATTTAACTGTTGACGAAATGAATCAAGCACTAATAACTCAATTTTTTAATAATAAGGAAGATTCGTCAAACAGTGTAGAAGAAAACAAAGAATCAAACGTTGAAATGCCTAAAGAAGACAATGCTTCTGAAGAGCAGAAGAGTCATGGAAATAAAGAGAAGAAAGAGCTTCCGGAACAAGCGAATGATCGAGCTAAAGAACGAGTAGAGAATAGAAATTCCTCGAAGAACGAGGGCAAAGCACTAAATAAGCCGGATAATAATAAAAAGTCTCCTCCAGGATTAGAAAATAAACAACCTAACGGAAGCAATGGACCACCGGGTTGGGTAGAGAGCCAAATTGAAGGGGATGAGGGTCCTAAAGAGCCTGATGAAGCGATAAGTGAAAAAGAAGAGGTTCATGAAGAAAGTGAGCAAATTGATAAAAATGGTCTTGACGATTAAATGTCAAGACCATTTGATGCTATCTGAGGCATGGTCGATATATCGTAATAAATCATCGTGTGATTGCATTAATTTATCTTCATTTTTTGGGAAATGATAAGAATAAAGAAAATTCTCTATCCTTTTGGCTAATAAATCGTCTTTGGTACGAATCATAAGGACCAAGAGATCATCCCAGTGCCCCCATAAGGTGTAGTGTAATGCTTTATCATAGTCTAACATGTCCTTATTCCCCCTTTTCCTATACAGTGTTGAGGGAGCAGGTATATATAGTGTTATCTAAATGTCAAAAGTAAACCGCCCATGTTTTTGGTGAAGTTTCCAAATCTTTATAAGGATATCTTTCTTTATTATCTCCAAACTATAAGTGAGATAGAAAGGAGGGTATTATTATGAAATGGAGTAAGGTAGTTCTAACCTCTATTTTAGCAGGAACGCTTGCCTTAACAGCGTGTAATACGAATGACAATGATTTAGGTCAACGTGATGGTAATGACAATATGAATACCAGACCTGTTCGTTACGACCATCAAAATAATGATCCAGGTATAGATCGTTTTAGTACACCGAGAGGTTCTGGCATTCAGTCAGACGATCACGGTGCAAGAGATGGAAGAACTCCGGCAGAGACAAATTATCCACCTATGAACACTCAGAGACAGCCCGATACTCGTATGGATACTGGTAATCGAGATGTAGATCAAAACCGTAATGGTAACCAGGGAAATACGGGGGAAAATAACAACCAACGAAATACCGGAGAAAATAACAATCAAAATCAAAACGAAAACAATTACGACGTTGCAGAGAAGGCAGCTGATCGTATTAAGCAAGAAGTATCTGAGGTCAACAATGTCTATGTACTGACTACAGATAATAATGCGTATGTAGCGGCAACATGGGATAAAGATGATGAAGATTTATCGGATGATACGAAAAAGAAAATTACACAAGCTGTAAAATCAGTTGAGAACGATATTGATAATGTGTATATTACTACGAACCCAGATTTCTTTGATTTAACAGATAATTATGTTAATGATTTAGATGAAAGACCAGTTCGTGGCTTTTTCGACCAAATTGGAAACATGATTGAGCGAGTATTCCCGAATCAAGAAACGACAAATCAATAATAGTAAATGCAAACCCTATAAGTCATTCGACTTATAGGGTTTTAAAGTAGTTTTGCTGTGCTTTTTAAAAACTTCTACCCAAACCTGTCACATTGCGTTAGGTTATAAACTATGCTATAGTATTACACAAATCCGACAAAACATAGTAACTTACTTTGTTTTAAAAAGGTGTGGAGGAGAGGCTAATGGGGAGAGAGTTTTTAGATGTTTTTGAAGAGTGGGCATCTTCCTACGATGAAGCAGTTGCAGGAGAAGATCCACAGTATAGAGATGTCTTTGATAAATATGATACAATATTAGATACAGTGGCGAATGTAGCGGAAGGAAATGTGCTGGAGTTTGGTGTAGGTACTGGAAATTTATCTGAAAAGTTAGTTCAGAAAAATCTTCAAGTATTTGGTATTGAACCATCCAATCCAATGCGAGAAATTGCACAAGAGAAGTTTCCTGAATTATCGATAGAAGAAGGAGACTTTTTGAATTTCCCGATTCCTGCCACGGAGATAAATAGCATTGTTAGTACGTATGCTTTTCATCATTTAAAAGATGAAGAAAAAGAACAAGCCATTCAAAAGTTTCATGATGTACTCGTACCGAATGGAAAAGTTATTTTCGCAGATACTGTCTATGAAACTGAGAAAACAAAGCAAGATATTCATGAAGAAGCAAAAACGAAAGGCTATACGGACTTATTGCATGATCTTCAAACAGAATATTATCCACTTTTAGAAGATTTACGAGCAATGTTTGAACGAAGTGGCTTCCGTTTCGAAGCAAAGCAATTAAACAAGTTTGTATGGTTGTTTGTAGCTGAAAAACAGTGAGGAGGAACTAGTAATGGTTAAAAAAATGAACGTAGAAAGCTTTAATTTAGATCATACAAAAGTAAAATCACCTTATATCCGCCTTGTTGGAGTTACAACTGGGGAAAATGGAGACAAAGTTTATAAATATGACTTGAGATTCAAGCAACCGAATAAAGAGCATATGCCAATGGATGGACTACATTCTATCGAGCATCTTATGGCAGAAAATATCCGTAACCATATCGACAATGTGTTGGATATTAGTCCAATGGGCTGCCAGACAGGCTTTTATTTATCCGTGTTAAATAATGATAGCTTCGATGATGTGAAAGTAGCGTTAGAAAAAACATTAAATGATGTTATAAATGCTACAGAGGTTCCAGCATGTAACGAGGTTCAGTGTGGCTGGGCTGCGAATCATAGTCTAGAAGGCGCGAAAGAAATTGCGAAAAGTATGCTAGCTGGTAAAGACGAATGGCATATCGTTTTCGCTGAGTAAAAGAGGGATAATGTGCCAATCTATCTGAACATTCAACAATTAATTGGAAGTACACCATTAATGGAGCTTACAAATTTTGAGCTCCCAAATGGTGTACGTCTTTTTGCTAAGTTAGAATTTTTAAATCCCGGTGGTAGTATTAAGGATCGTCTAGGTGTTTCGTTGATTGAAGATGCAATTCAATCTGGAAAGCTACAAGCTGGGGGCACGATTATTGAGCCTACTGCGGGAAACACTGGAATTGGATTAGCATTAGCTGCTGTTAATCGTGATATAAATGTTATTTTTTGTGTGCCAGAGCATTTCTCGCAAGAAAAACAGCAATTAATGAAGGCACTTGGAGCAAAAATTGTTCATACTCCTCGATCTGAAGGGATGAAAGGTGCTATTGAAAAGGTGAACGAGCTGTTAGATGAGATTCCAAATAGCTTCTCACCACAGCAATTCGCTAATCCAGCTAATCCTAAAACGTATTATGACACCCTTGGACCTGAGATTTATAAAGATCTTAAAGGGGATGTATCTATCTTTGTTGCTGGAGCTGGAACTGGTGGTACTTTCATGGGAACGGCTCGCTATTTAAAAGAACAAAATCAGCAGATTAAGACAGTTATCGTGGAACCAGAAGGGTCAATTATTGCTGGTGGAGAAGCAGGACCACATCGGACAGAAGGTATTGGCATGGAATTTTTGCCGGAATATATGGACACCAATTATTTCGATTCGATTCACACGATATTGGATGACGATGCTTTTGATATGGTAAAACAATTGGCTAAAAAAGAAGGTCTATTAGTCGGTTCATCCTCAGGTTCTGCCATGTGTGCAGCACTTAGGGAATCGGAAATAGCAAAACCAGGGACGAATATTGTAACGATTTTTCCTGATTCAAGTGAACGTTATTTGAGCAAGGAAATTTATACGTTTGATGAATAGAACGGAGGGATAGAATGAAACGCAAAACAAAAATGGTCCATAGTGGAATAACAGGTGATAAACAAACAGGGGCAGTTTCAGTTCCGATTTATCAAGTAAGTACGTACAAGCAGCCAGAGGCTGGAAAGCATACTGGATATGAATATTCACGTACAGGTAATCCAACAAGGCATGCGTTAGAAACTGTAGTTGCCGAAATTGAGAATGGTACGAGAGGTTTTGCATTTGCATCAGGTATGGCAGCTATCACGTCGATTATGATGCTACTAAAAGCAGGCGACCATATCGTGTTAACAGATGATGTATATGGTGGAACATACCGTTTAGCAACCAAAGTATTGAATCGCATGGATTTATCTCATGACTTTGTAGATACGAGTAACCCGGAAGAAGTAGAAAATGCGGTTAAACCGAATACGAAAATGCTTTATATTGAAACACCAACGAACCCATTGTTAAAAGTAACGGATTTAAAGAAGATGAAAGAGATTGCCGATAAGCATGATTTATTACTCGTTGTCGATAATACATTTGCTACACCATATTGGCAAAATCCATTAGACTTTGGTGCAGATATTGTTTTACACAGTGCAACGAAGTATATTGGTGGGCATAGTGATGTAGTTAGTGGACTCGTCGCTGTGAAGGACGATCAATTAGGAGAAGATATTCACTTTATCCAGAACTCTGTTGGTGCTGTTCTTGGACCACAAGATTCTTGGTTATTATTACGTGGGATTAAAACATTAGGTTTACGTATGGAAGCTATTGAGAAAAACTCGCTTGAAATAGCTGAATTCTTGAGTGATCATCCACAAGTGAAAAAAGTGTATTATCCTGGATTAGAAAATCATCCAGGGCATGAATTAACGAAGCAACAATCTGCAGGCTTTGGTGGAATGATTTCCTTTGATGCAGGTAGTGGTGAAAAAGCAGATGAAATCTTGCGTAACGTCCAGTATTTCACCCTTGCTGAAAGTCTTGGAGCGGTAGAAAGTTTAATCTCGATTCCTGCTCGTATGACTCACGCATCAATTCCAAAAGATCGAAGAGAGGAATTAGGAATTACGGACGGCTTAATTCGTTTATCAGTAGGAATTGAAGATGTAGAAGATTTAATTGCAGATTTAGAAAAAGGATTGTCTTAATAATTAACAAAAGTGGCATCTTACTGAGAAGTAAGGTGTCTTTTTTGTTTAAGTTCCTGATGTTGACAAAATAAATAGGTGTTTCTATAATATAACCATTCGCTTATATAAGTCTTTGCTTATATATGGAGGGGAAATGAATGAGTTTAACGAAATCTCACGTAACGTTAGATCAGGCTGCAAGTATTTTGAAACTGTTTGGAGATACTACCCGACTAACCATGTTAAAAGTAATGGAAAACGGTGCTTGCTGTGTATGTGAATTTGTTGCTATGTTTGATATTACGCAACCAGCAATTAGCCAACATTTGAAAAGATTAAGAGAGTTAGACATTGTGCAAGAGGAGAAGAGAGGACAATGGGTTTTTTACTCATTGAATAAGGATGCACCATGTTATCCTTTTGTTCAATCAATTCTCCAACAATTGCCGAGTCAGCAAGAAAAATTAGAGCAACTGAAGGAACAAGGAAAACGTATCGACTGC
The DNA here is from genome assembly GCF_014206945.1 of Gracilibacillus halotolerans. GTDB lineage: Bacteria > Bacillota > Bacilli > Bacillales > Amphibacillaceae > Gracilibacillus > Gracilibacillus halotolerans. The sequence continues at coordinate 150,466 of NZ_JACHON010000004.1, read as the reverse complement.
TGTTAGGGAGCAAGGGGGAATACTAATGTCTTTAACACTAATTCTAGCAATCCTGATTTTTGTCGGTACCCTCGTGCTCGTCATCTGGCAACCTAAAGGATTATCGATTGGATGGTCAGCATGTGCTGGTGCTCTTATCGCATTAATTACAGGTGTTGTTAGCTTCGGTGATGTAGTAGAAGTAACAGGGATTGTATGGAATGCTACATTGGCATTTGTTGCAATTATTTTGATATCACTAATATTAGATGAGATTGGTATGTTTGAATGGGCAGCACTGCATATGGCCAGATTAGCAGGCGGTAATGGACTTAAAATGTTTGTTTATGTCAGTTTGTTAGGTGCAGTTGTCGCAGCATTTTTTGCTAATGATGGTGCTGCATTGATACTGACACCGATTGTACTTGCCATGGTGCGAAATCTCCAATTTAAAGAGAAAATGATTTTTCCCTTTATAATGGCAAGCGGTTTTATTGCGGATACAACATCCTTACCATTTGTTATTAGTAATTTAGTGAATATTGTTTCAGCCGATTTTTTTGGAATAGGTTTCGTAGAGTATGCTTTAAGAATGATTATACCGAATTTATTCTCATTAATCGCTACGATAACTGTGTTGCTCCTATATTTTAGAAAAAGTATTCCTAGAGAGTATAATGTCTCACATTTAAGGAATCCTGTGGAAGCAATACGGGATAAGAAAATGTTCCACCTATCGTGGTATGTGTTAGCGTTACTTCTAACCGGTTACTTTGTTAGTGAGTTCATTGGGATGCCAGTATCCTTTATTGCGGGGATCATCGCAATTATCTTTATAATAATAGCCAAAAACAGTCCTGCTGTGCATGTACCAACTGTGATAAAAGGAGCACCATGGAATATTGTTTTCTTTTCAATTGGTATGTATGTCGTTGTTTTTGGTTTGCGAAATGTAGGATTAACCGATATATTGACGAGTTTGATTCAAGCTGCAGCTGATCAAGGATTGTTCGTTGCAACGATGGTTATGGGCTTTATAGCGGCTATTCTATCGTCTGTAATGAATAATATGCCTACCGTTATGATAGATGCTATTGCAATCGCAGATACTGATACAACAGGTGTTATACGAGAAGCACTTATCTACGCGAATGTGATTGGTTCAGACTTGGGACCAAAGATAACTCCAATCGGTTCTTTAGCTACATTACTATGGTTACATGTGTTATCACAAAAAGGGGTAAAAATTTCGTGGGGAACATATTTTAAAACAGGAATCATTTTAACGATACCGATATTGTTTATCACATTACTAGGACTTTATGTAACATTAACGTTTATTTAAAAAGGGGTAGAAACTATGTCGAAAAAAATCATTTATTTTCTTTGCACAGGGAACTCGTGTCGTAGTCAAATGGCAGAAGGTTTTGGGAAGAAATATTTAGAAAACGAGTATGATGTATACTCAGCAGGTATTGAAGCACACGGGCTAAACCCGAAAGCAGTAAAGGCAATGGAAGAGGTAGAGATTGATATAACAAAACAAACGTCGGATATTATTGATACTGAACTATTAAATCGAGCAGATTTAGTCATTACATTATGTGGTGATGCTAAAGATAAGTGTCCTGTAACACCTTCACACGTAACGAGATGGCATTGGGGATTTGATGACCCAGCAAAAGCTGAAGGAACTGACGAAGAGAAATGGGAAGTATTCCGACGAGTGCGTAATGAAATCGAAGAGAGAATTAAAACATTTGCTGAGACTGGAGAGTAGATAGGTGACGCTTGCACTCTAGTTGATGCTAAGCGTTTTGTTAGTTAGCAGACAGCATGAATGTAACAGTACATTATAAAATTTTAGGATATGAAGAATTATAGGCTGTGAGCATAGCTCATGGCCTTTTTAGTTTTTTTAAATTCTTTTTTGCACCTTCTCCAAACTGCATGAATGCTTTTTCGAAAACATTCCTCTCTTTCAGACTTCTAAACGATACAGCAACATAATAAATTGTATGAAAATGACACTAAATAAATGTAGAAAATTGTCGATAAATACGTGGACAGACAAAATATATATAGGGAGGCCATCATGTGTTAAGAAAATGGAAATGGAGCAACATTAGAATTGGGACAAAGTATGGATTCATTCTCTCCATCACGGTTATTATTTTTATTGCCTCTATCTTGTTGACTTTATATTTATTAAACCAAACGAATTTAACGATGGATGAAACAGCGTCAACAAATGAAATAGCGATTGATTCATCTGAGTTAGTTTCGTTCTTTAACGAAAAATATATCCAAATTCCTGATTATCTCGTGGAAGAGGATGAAGAAAAGCTAGAAATATATTTAACTTCTAGTAAACAGTTTGTCGATACAGCAAAATCCCTCAAAGGGAAATTAGAAAGTCAAGATCAACTAGATTTATTTAACCAAATTATTGCAAACAATAATGAGTTGGATCAATACTTTTTTAGTGTCGTTGTGCCACAAGTAAAGCAAATAGATACAGAGCAGTATAAAGATTTGCAGGTTGCAACAAATGAATTAAAAGAAGACACGAAGCAATTAGGAGAACAGTTAAAAAAAGTTGCTGCCGAGTCAAACCAAGTCGCACTAAATCAAGCACAATCAAGTATTAACACGACGACGAAGCTTCTAGTAGTCATTGGAACGCTAACCGTTATCCTATCCTACGCTCTGCTCATATTAATTAGCAGGAGAATTAGTAGTAATTTAAATAAAATCGTTTCAGTGAGCAATCAAATTGCATCCGGTAATTTACAAACTTCCAAGCTTTCTTATAAAGGAAATGATGAAGTTGGACAGCTTGCTAATTCTATTAATCATATGGGTGATAGTTTACGCAATATGATTAAAGAAATTGCTAACTTATCGGCAGAAGTAGATCAACATAGCAACATTATGTCTGTATCAACAGAAGAGGTAAAGACAGGCAGTGATCAAATAGCTACAACTATTGAGGAATTCGCTTCAGGAACTAGTAGTCAAGCTCATGAAGCAACAAGCATTTCACAAAATACAAATACATTAAGTTTGAAAATCCAAGAAGCAACGAAGCATAGTGAAGAACTGGTGGAATTTTCTAATGGAGTACAAGATTCCTCTGTTAAAGGTAATCATCAAATGAAACAATCATTAACCCAAATCAATCGTATCAATGAAGTAGTGGAAGCTTCTGTTACAAGCGTAAAGACATTAGAGGATAAGACCAATTCAATTACAGATATTGTTTCCGTAATTAAATCCGTTGCAGAGCAGACAAATCTATTAGCTTTAAATGCATCAATAGAAGCGGCAAGAGCAGGTGAATCTGGAAAAGGTTTCGCAGTCGTTGCGGATGAAGTGAGAAAGTTGGCTGAGGAAGTTGCAGGCTCTGTGGAATCGATTTCAGAGATTGTTTTCAGTATTAAAGAAGATACAACCTTTATGTCTCAACAATTAAAAGAAGGCTATGATGAAGCACAAAAAGGAACAGAAGAACTTGAATTAACGAATGAATACTTTATTGATATTAAAGACAAAGTGGATGACATGAGTGAACGTATTGACAAGATTGCATCAACATTTACGTACTTTGAACAGTCGAGTCTTGAAATAAACACTTCTGTTGAACATATTGCAGCAATCTCGGAAGAGTCCGCAGCTGGATCAGAGGAAATAGCCGCCGCTGTACAAGAGCAGAGTAGTTCCATAGGTAATATCTCAGCTAGTGCTCAAACATTATCACGTATGGTAGAAAGTATGAATCAATTATTAAGAAAATTTCAAGTTTGATAGAGAGGAGACAACAATGAGATATATTACAACACGTAATCCGTTCCCGTTCCTTATATCAATGCTACTTTTCGCATTATTCTTGGTAGGCTGTACGTCTCAACCCTCCCAAGTTAATAAGGAAGTGGATGACGGAATAAAACTGACGTCTGATGAAGAGAAACCGTATATCGGCTTTGTTTTAGATACCCTACAAGATGAGCGTTGGTACAGGGATAAGGAATTATTTGAAGAGAAAGTTAAAGAGTTGGGTGGTAATGTAAAAACATTAGCCGCTAATGGTAGTGATCAAATTCAAATTTCACTAGTCGAGCTGTTAATTGAAGAGGGAGTCGATATTTTAGTTATTGTACCAACGAATGCAGAAACTACTTCCGAAATAGTGAAAATGGCACACGAGAAGGATGTAAAGGTTATTTCCTATGACCGCTTAATCCGTAACGCTGATGTCGATCATTATATTTCTTTTGATAATGAGAAAGTTGGAGAATTACAAGCAACTGGGATTATTGAGGAAATATCAGAAGGAAACTTTGCTTATATTGGTGGTGCAGAGACGGATAATAATGCTATCCTCTTACGACAAGGAAGTATGAATATATTACAGCCACTTATCGACGAAGGGAAAATAAATTTGGTTTTTGATCGATATACAGAAGATTGGAATCCTATTATTGCCAAAGAGAATATGCAAGATGTCTTACGCAATGGTGAAAAAGTAGATGCTGTTATAGCTGCTAATGATGGTACTGCTGGAGGAGCGATTGAAGCATTATCAGACCAGGGGTTAGCTGGAAGTGTACCAATATCTGGTCAGGACGCCGAATTAAGTGCTATCAAACGTATTGTAGACGGCACACAATCAATGACTGTGTATAAACCAATCCATTTATTAGCAGAGCAAGCAGCAGAAATAGCTATTAAATATGCAAATGGGGAATCTATTTCAACCGAAACTAATATAGACAATGGAAAAATCAATGTTCCTGCAACATTACTTGAACCTATCATTGTAACAAAAGACAATATCGATGAAACAATTATTAAGGACGGTTACTTAACTTCTGAAGAAATATATGGTCAATAATATAAAATAACGATTATGAAAGAAAATACTATCTTTTTTAAATCATACGTGCTATACTATGTTTAACTTAATTGTTCGTGCTAGTAATACAGGACCTCTGTCATAACTTAACCAAAGTATATCATTGTCTTGAATTTTATCAGAACAACAAAGTAATAAACGTGCAACAAGCACATGGAGGTTTTTTTATGAACACAGGTTCAGTAAAATGGTTTAACGCAGATAAAGGTTTCGGTTTCATCGAAGTTGAAGGTGGAGACGATGTATTCGTACACTTCTCAGCAATTCAAGGCGACGGATTCAAATCTTTAGATGAAGGTCAAAAAGTTACTTTCGATATCGAAGAAGGAAACCGTGGACCACAAGCAACTAACGTTGTTAAAGCATAATTAGTTGGAAATAAACTCTTCTGTCTTTTAGGCAGGAGAGTTTTTTTATGGACAGTTTTCCTGTTACATTTCAAGTTTGTGTCTAGCTTTTGACTTATCTCATTAGAAATTAGATTTTTCTCACCTAATATTTAATAACTACTTTACATTTATTATAAATAACCGATATTAAAAGGTAAGATTAAAATTTCTACATAAAATTTAAAAGTAACGAGAGGACGTAAAATATGCAAGAATCCATAGTACAACAAGATGTACACCCAGTTCTACAATCTTTTATTCACGTAGCCCCTTATCTTCAGTATTTAGTGAATGATGATATAACTATTGGAATCTATGATAGAGAGAAGTTATTATTGAATATTCCAGCTAAAACATTTTCCCTTAACGTGAATCCTGGAGACCCGTTAATAGATGGTGATATTATAACAAATGCCATACGTGAAAATAAAAATCAAGCTATGATTGTCCCTGCTGAAATACTAGGAATCAATTTAGTTTCTCGTGCTATACCTGTGCACGATGAACAAGGAAACGTAATAGGTGGTATTGGTGTCGGACTCAACGTTGAAAACGCGAATAAACTCTCAGAGATAGCTGGCAGTTTATCTAGTGTAATTGATGATGTAACCAATACAGTTCAGGAAATGGCAGGGTCAGTCAATGAACTGGCTTCCAATATAGGCCTGGTTTCTGAAAAAGCAAGTGAAGTAACACATAGCGTTGATCTTATTGAAAATGTTTCAAAAGTCGTTAGAGATACTGCAGATCAAAGTAATTTACTTGGACTAAATGCAGCTATTGAATCAGCACGTGCGGGAGAACATGGAAAAGGATTTGGTGTCGTTGCAGATGAGATTAGGAAAATGGCTACGAATTCAAAAAATAGTGTACAAGAAATACATGGTATAACGAATCAAATTAAAGAAGTAATTGAAAACTTAGAAAAGGATATACAAAAAGTTAATCTAGAATCTAACAATCAATCTGCTTCGATTGAAGAAATAACAGCTACGATGGAAGAAATTAATGGAACAATCCATAATTTAGCAGAATTGGCACGTGAAAATATCGAATTAAAAAATTAAAGATATAGATTAATATAGACTCCTCCATAGGGTGAGTCAACGACACCTCAGTTAGCGGACATCTTAAATAGTTCCTAGCTGGGGTTTATTTTGTTGTTTCATTTTACTGGTATAATGGAACAAATAATAACAAATTCCATTTCAATGAGGTGACATACATGCCTGTTATTAAGCATATGCAATTCATCCAAGCGCCAGTTGACGTATGCTTTGACCTAGCAAGAAATGTGGATATACATATTCAAACGAGTGCCAAAACGAAGGAAAAAGCTATTGAAGGTGTTACTACAGGCCTTTTAGAAAAAGATGATTCGGTCACTTGGGAAGCAACTCACTTTGGTATCAATCAAAAACTAACAGCGAAGGTGATTGAGATGGAAAAACCTACTTTATTTATCGATACTATGGTGAAAGGAGCTTTTCATTCTTTTGTCCATACACACGAGTTTATACAAAAGGATAATGGCACATTAATGATAGATACGTTTGATTACAGATCACCTTTTGGCTTAGTCGGCAGAATTGCGGATAAATTGTTTTTAGAGAAGTATATGACAGATTTTATAAGCTCTAGAGCTAAAGCATTAAAAGAAATTGCAGAAAAAAACGAATAGTTAGCTTATTAAGTTCAGGTTTCTGTTATGAAATTAGTATTTTTTAATGTTCAAACGATTAAGAATGAAATTAGTTTAATTATTTCATAGAATAGGTGAGGGATTATCAATGATTCAAATTAAAAATACACCCCATTTTGCAGGTGTTACAATAAGTGGTGATGTTCATGATATGGAAGCACTTTACGAGTCACTTCACACGATAGTTGGAGAAGAAATGGAATGGGGCTCCTATGCCGGAGCTAGAATAAGAGTCCTTGGTCTATGTTATGATCTTCGTCATGCGATAATGGGTGATCGTGAACTAACCTTTGTTGATAATGGAATGGATGAATACAAGATGAAAAAACTATCTGTAGTAGCAAATGATAAAAATATTTATCTCTCCTGCAATATTCTTTGGCCGGAGCTTTTATTTGTTACAATGGCTTTAAATGATTTCGTGAAACTATATGCAGATAAACAAGCAGTGAGAAACTATCAACCTTTAATGGATTACCGGAATATTTGGGATAATTCCATTGCGACGGTACGCAATTTTCAAGCAAGTATAGTAAATTGTATAAAAGAAACGATACCAGCAACATCGATCAATCGAATCCTAAAGTTAATGAATGTTGATTATACTTGGTCTGCTCGATACGCAACGCAATACTTAGATGAGCTAAATTATAAATTCATTGTAATGGATTCCGAGAAGCGGCATAAGAACATTACGATTATGGTGAAAAGAATTGCAGAGCAAGGTCGAGAATATCAGGATGTAAAAGAAGCTGTGTTAGAAGCAGCAAGAGATTATAATTGTGATATGACAGAAATAATATATGATTTGGAATATCCGGAGACGATAGAATGGTAGAAAGGGATACATATAGTGGCGACTAAAAAGAATGCACAGGCATGGGAAGATGCCAAAAAGAGATGCCGGTTAAATAATACAGATATACAAATGGCTAAGGAATTAGGAATGTCACCGAAAAGTTTATTGAAAAATATACCTGCACCAAATCAAAAGTGGAAAGCACCAGTTAAAATGTGGATTCGTCAATTGTATGAAGACAAGTTTGGTAAAGTGCTACACAATCAGCATGGAACTAGTAAAAAGAATAAACCAAAAAAGCAAGAAAAATCAGTTGTTGTGGAAATACCGGATGAGGAGTTACCTTTTTGAGGAATTAGATAGTGTATTGGAACATTTAGGACTTGCTTGATTATTTTGGTGTTTACAAAAGGAGAGAAGGGGGATATAACCATCTCTCCTGATAGAACGTTCCAAATTACCAAACAAATTTAGACGGAGGCACTTGATAGTACTTTTTGAAAGCTTTTGAGAAGCTATATGGATCAGGGTATCCGAGCATACTAGCAATTTCCTGTATCGAGTAGAGTTTACTGTACAATAAATCTCGCGCTCGATTCATCTTTAATTGAGTAATATAATTTCCGGGTGTTACACCTAGTGATTGTTTAAAATAAGTAATGAAATATTTTTCAGACATGCCAGCTATCTCTGCAAGCTCACGAATAGAAATAGATTGATGTAAGTGGTTTTCAACATAATCAAACACGGGCAGAATCTTGTCCAAATAATTGTAGTTCGCTAATTTCGGCGTGGTTGTGACTGGAATAAACTCCCCATGATAATAATTATCGCCATATAATTCTAAAATCTTAGCGATAAGAATGGTTAAGCTACCTTTTAAATGAAGCTGTGACATAGCCTCACTTCGTTTATATTTTTCATATGCTTCTAAAAAGAGACGTTTCTCATTTTTAATAATAGCTCCTTTCAAAATTCCCGAAAGCTTGAAATTATCTAGTATACGAGAATGATTTCCTAGGCTAAAATCAAAATGAATGAAGATAAATCGGCAATATTTACTTGTTGTTGTAGCAGTATAGGCAACATCCGGACTAAAAAGAACCACGTCACCTTCTGAAGCAAGAAATGTCTCCTCTTGTACCGTTATTTGTACTTGCCCCTCTTGAATGCACCATACGTCATAATCTTTATACTGTCTGCGTTCCAGCCAACTATTTGGATGCTTTACCTCACTACATGAATTGATGCGAATCATCACTTGTTCTGACAAATTATTAAAAATATCGAGACTCTTCATGATTGCATACAACCTCCGTACTTTTAGACATGTCACAGTTAAACGATTATATCATGTTAATTTACATTATGACTATAATAATACTATTTGACATGAAGTGATTACTTTCCTCTATTCATTTCATATTAATCGCTTTCTATAATGATAATTAATCATACAATTGGAGGTTAATAATATGAATACTAGACTGTTTCAAAATCATATAGTTCGGAAGGAAATTCCTCTTGCGCCAATATGGGACTTTCATACGTTGAATGAAGAAGATGAAAAACAGGAGAAATTTCAAATGATTGTGCCAGCTTGTTGGGAAAGTAATCCTAAATTGTCATCCTATAAAGGTAAGGCACTATATTCCCAAAAAATAACGTTTGGTGGTAATGTTCGCATAGTATTTAAAGGGGTTAGTCATACTGCACATGTTTACTTAAACAAGAAGCAGATCGCTTACCATTATAATGCCTATACAGAGTTCAGTGTTGTACTCAAGGATATACCATATGGAGAGCATTTATTAGAGGTTAAAGTAGATAATACGTTTCATGACGAGTCGGCTCTGCATGTGAGTAATGATTATTATTCCTATGGAGGAATTACTCGTCCAGTCGTATTAGAACAGCTAGATGAACTATTTATAAAAAATGTTCACTTTATTCCGAGATGGGAGAATGACCAATGGAAAGCTTCTGTTCGAGCTATGTTACATAACCTTACTAACGAAGAAAAGAGTGTAACATTAAAAATTAATATAGGAGAAGAGGAAATAGCTTTTGCGGATACAGTTCTTCCACCTAATAAAGAAACACGTGTAGAAGGTGTATTTGCATTCCCATCCGCTACAACCTATTCATTAGATAACCCTACTCTATATAAGATGGATGCATGGCTTATACATGAAGGAAGTGTTATTGATGACAAGATTGATAGAGTAGGATTTCGTGAAGTACACGTACGTGGAAAAGATATATTGATGAACGGAGAAAAGGTAATTATTAAAGGTGTAAATCGCCATGAAGATTATGCGGAATTTGGATGCTCTGTTCCTCTCGAAGCAATGTATCGAGATATAGAGATTATTAAGTCATTAGGTGCCAATTGTATTCGAACTAGCCATTATCCGAATGATGATCGTTTTTTAGATTTATGTGATGAGAATGGAATTCTAGTTTGGGAAGAGTCACATGCAAGAGGACTAAACGAAGAACAGATGAAACATAAGAACTTCGACAAGCAAAGCTCAGACTGTATCCAGGAAATGATAGACAATCACATCAATCATCCTTCCATTTTTGTCTGGGGGATATTAAATGAATGTGTAAGTAATACAGAATTTGGGAGATCCTGTTATGCAAAACAATTTGAGCAGATAAAAAGGTTAGATCCAAGCCGACCAGTTTCATTTGCTAGCCTAGAAGCACATATAGGTGCAGATTTATGCCTAGACCTAGTTGATATTGTGTCGTTTAATATTTATCCAAAGTGGTACCACGATACACCTGTAACAGAATCTTTAACGAATTTGAAAAAGTTTATTCATAATTCTGATGGGGCTAACAAACCGATTCTTATTAGTGAAATAGGAGCAGGAGGAATTTATGGATACCGTAGTAACACGAAAGAGAAATGGACAGAAGACTATCAGCAAATTGCACTCCGAGAGCAATTAACCTCTATTTTAGAAGATAAAGATTTAAGTGGGGTTATACTCTGGCAATATGCTGATTGTAGAGTAGATAGTGGATGGTTTCACGGTAGGCCAAAAACACAGAATAATAAGGGTATAGTAGATATTTATCGAAGAGAGAAACTAGCTTTTCAAACAGTGAAGGATATCTTTCAAATGAAAGCAGAATAGAATAAAAAGTAACATTAATCATAAATAAATCTTTATTAAATAATGTTTTATCAGTTATGTGTTGGCTAAGAGCCTTTCATATTAATGTATGATATAGATGGATCCATGTTAAACTAATTAATGGAATCAAATGAAAGGATGAACAACATGGAACATATATATACGTACTTGGAAAAAAATAAAGAGCAATTATTAGAAGATGTGAAAGAATTTCTTCGTATACCGAGCATAAGCACGGATTCAAATTATAAAAAAGATATACGAAAAACAGCTGAATTTGTGACTAACTATTTAAAGGAATCGGGATTTTCTGACGTCAAAATAAAAGATACAGAAGGTCATCCACTTGTTTATGCCGAATGGATGGAAGCTGGTGATGCGCCAACAGTCTTATTGTATGGACATTACGATGTGCAACCACCTGAACCGTTAGAGGAATGGAAGAGCGAACCGTTTGAGCCAGAAGTTCGTGATGGTCGACTGTATGCGCGTGGTTCTAGTGACGATAAAGGGCAAGTCTTTATGCATTTAGCTGTGTTACGTGCATTCTTTAAAACAGAAGGTAAGCTACCAATTAATGTGAAAGTGTGCATCGAGGGTGAAGAAGAGATTGGTAGTGAACATTTATATGATATTCTTCATAAAGAAAAGGATTTATTTGAAGCGGATTTGGCAGTGATTTCGGACTCAGGATTCGTTACAAATGACCAACCAACTATCTTATATGGATTGAAAGGTTTTACTGGATTGGAATTCACTCTAAAGGGGCCTGATAGCGACCTTCATTCAGGTATGTATGGGGGAGCAATTCGAAATCCAGCCATGGCGATGGCACATTTATTAGCAACGATGAAGGATGAGGAAGAAGTTGTCCAGATTAAAGGGTTTTATGATGATGTTATCCCATTAGAAGAAACTGAAAGAGAGCTAATGGCGAAAGCTCCTAGTGAGGATTTCACTAAAACAACTGGTGCCCCTGACACAGTATCGGAAAAAGGTTATACCCCTGTTGAACATACAATGGCACGACCAACACTAGAAATTAATGGCGTGTATAGTGGTTATCAAGGAGAAGGAACAAAAACGATTATTCCTTCAACCGCAACATGTAAACTGACCTGTCGTTTAGTGCCAGGTCAAGACCCAGAAATCATTCAAGATTTACTCGTTCAGCACATTGAAGCACATGTTCCTAAAGGTGTGTCTGTCACGATTAAACGGGAGCCACTATCTGCAAAAGCATATCGTGTCGATCCAAGTCATCCATTTATTATGAAAGCGAAGGAAAGCTACGAAGAAACATTTAATAAAGAAGCAGTATTTGTGCGAATGGGTGGATCAATCCCCGTTGTTGAATGGTTAGATGCCATATACGATATACCAGTTGTATTGCTTGGCTTTGGGACGCCAGATGATCGTTTACATTCACCTAATGAAAGCTTTCCTTTAGAACATTTTTATACGGGAATGAAAACAATCACCAATTATTATCATAAATTAGCAAATAAATAATAGTTGTAGAGGATAGATGTTCTTAAGGAGAGCATCTATTTTTTATGGAGGATGGAGTGAGGTTATACACCAGACCAAATAGATACTATGAAAAAGTCGTGAACCCATTTCATTGTTTGCCCCTCTTCTGCATAGTATTTAAGAAGAAGGAATAGAGGGGGCTTCGTGTTGAGAGCAAATGAACATAAAGAGCTATCTTATGCTATTGATGAGATTACGGAAGTAGCCAAAGGATTTGGCTTAGATTTTTACCCGATGAGATATGAAATTTGTCCACCGGAAATTATTTATACGTTTGGTGCCTATGGAATGCCAACAAGATATTCTCATTGGAGCTTTGGTAAACAATTTCATCGCATGAAGTTACAATATGATTTAGGATTATCCAAAATTTATGAACTCGTCATTAATTCCGATCCATGCTACGCTTTTCTACTCCATTCCAATAGTTTGATCCAGAACAAATTAATAGTGGCACATGTGTTGGCTCATAGCGACTTTTTCAAAAATAATGTCCGATTTAAGAACACGAAACGAGATATGGTCGAAAGTATGGCTGCGACTGCAGAACGTATTGCAAGCTATGAAAAACAATATGGATTACATGAAGTGGAATCTTTTTTGGATGCTGTATTATCGATTCAAGAGCATATCGATCCCTCGCTACGAATATCCCAGTTTGATTGGGAGCAAGAAGAAATAGAGGAAGAAGTGGAACCACCACGTACCGAGTACGACGACTTATGGGAACTAGATGAAAAAAACAAACAGATGCCAAAACGTGAGCGAAAGCGTAAAAGACCTTTTCCACCTAAGCCTGAAAAAGATATCCTCCTATTTATTGAAGAACATAGTAAGGAATTAGAAGATTGGCAACGAGATATTATGACAATGCTTCGAGAAGAAATGCTATATTTTTGGCCGCAACTAGAGACGAAAATAATGAATGAAGGTTGGGCTACCTATTGGCATCAAAAGATTTTAAGAGAATTACCATTAACTAGTGATGAAGCGATTGAATTTGCCTCATTAAATGCCAATGTTGTGCAGCCATCTAAAACTCAAATTAATCCCTATTATTTAGGGTTGAAAATGTTAGAGGATATTGAACAACGGTATGATCGTCCTACAGAGGAAATGATGAAGCTCGGTATAAAACCAGAATCAGGGAGAGAAAAGTTATTTGAGATAAGGGAACTAGATTCTGATATTTCTTTTCTGCGTAATTATTTAACGAAGGATTTTGTTGAAAAAGAAGACTTATACATTTTTCAGAAACAAGGCAGTGAGTATAAAGTGATTGATAAAGATTGGGAGCAAGTGAGAGAACAATTAATAGCAAGTAGATTAAATGGTGGCTTTCCTTATTTAACAGTCCAAGATGGTGATTATATGAAAAATGGTGAGCTGCATATTAAGCATCATTACGAAGGGACAGAATTAGATGTTCGCTATTTAGAAAAAACCTTACCATACATTTATAAATTGTGGGGGAGAGGCGTACATTTAGAAACGATTGTAGATGAAAAACAATGTCTGTTCTCTTGCCATGAGTCTAAAGTGACAAAAAAGTATTTATAATGTCCGACAAAAAAAGCGCCTATTTATAGGTGGACAAATTACTTCAGCGGATGCCTATCATATCATGTAGTGGTATCGATAGGAGGGAATGAATATGGATTACTTATATCCGCATAATGAGGAGTTTATTTATCAAAATGACGCTAGTCAACACCCAATGCAACAACCCTATTATCAAGGTATGAATTACCAAGATGCGAGAGCTACAACACCGGGATTTGAGCTTCAACCAGGACCTGTTACCCCTGTTTCCCAACCAGGCTTTCCATTTGGAGGAAGTAACTCACCGTTTAGCCCATTCTTACCTGGAGGTGGAGGGTTTCCAGGAGGCCCATCTCAAGGAGCAGGACCTTCTCAAGTAGGACCACCAAGCACACCACCACCGTCGCAAATCCCTGCAGCATTTTCTAGTCAAGGAGCAGGTGGCCCAAGTGTGTTAGCAGTTGACCCGGGTTCGATAAGAGGTTGTTTATTCCGCTTTACATTTATCCGATTGAGTCGTTTCCAGCAATTCTGGTTCTATCCAACATTTGTAGGTAGAACTTCTGTAGCAGGATATCGTTGGACTGGATTCAACTGGGTGTATTTTGGAATTGATTTAAACCGTATTGAATCCTTTACGTGTGTTTAAAAAATGATAAAAACAATCCCGCTCGTTGTATCGTATGCCACCACTCTTTTATGAGTAGGGCGAATGCACAACGACGGGATTTTTTTAATGATGACTCGCATGTTCGATAGATTGTTTTAGAATTTTAATGACATGTTCGTCGTCATGTGAGTAAAAGATTGTCTTACCTTCTCTACGATATTTCACTAAACGAAGGTTTTTTAAAAAACGTAATTGATGAGATACGTTAGATTGATTCAAGTGCAATGTTTCAGCAATCGCATTAACGGAAAGTTCTTTATCACAAAGTAAATGAAGAATTTTTATTCGAGTAGGGTCTCCCAAAGCTTTAAAGGTTTGAGAGACAAGAAAAAGTGTTTCTTCATCTAATGATTCATAATTGGTAGTTTCTTGGCTCACTACTATTCCCCCTTACATAATGAGACACAGTACAGGACCCGATGAATCCGGATAGAGCGGCTTCGACTCGAGATAGTAGTCTTTCACTCCGGATAGAGCGGCTCCGACTCGAGATAGAAGTCTTTCACTCCAGATAGAGCACCCACGACTCGAGATAGAATTCTTTCACTCCGGATAGAGCGGATTCGACTCGAGATAGAAGTCTTTCACTCCAGATAGAGCGGCTTCCACTCGTGATAGAAGTCTTTCACTCCGGATAGAGCTCCCACGTCTCAAGATAGAAGTCTTTTACTCCAGATAGAGCGGCTCCGACTCGAGATAGAAGTCTTTCACTCCAGATAGAGCGGCTCCGACTCGAGATAGAAGTCTTTCACTCCAGATAGAGCAGCTCCGACTCGAGATAGAAGCCTTTCACTCCAGATAGAGCGGATTCGACTCGAGATAGAAGTCTTTCACTCCGGATAGAGCTCCCACGTCTCAAGATAGAAGTCTTTTACTCCAGATAGAGCACCCACGACTCGTGATAGAAGTCTTTCACTCCAGATAGAGCGGCTCCGACTCGAGATAGAAGTATTTGACTCTGTATAAAATAGAAAATATAAGGCATTAGCGTAGAATCCAATGTTCCAGATAGTGAATCTGATATTAAAACGTTCATATCTAATGTTAGAGACGTAATTCCAATTTTAGGAAGCTCAAATCCCATGTTCTAGCTAACCAATCCGATATTAATAGACCTATATCCAATGTTAAAGGACTCCAGCTAAAAATTGAGTGAATATACGTTAGTTACAATTATCTTCGTGATGCTGTATATCCGCATCAGCACCCTCTATTTGAATGGTGGAGTGCTCAATTGAAAATTCATCCTCTAATAGCTTAGCTGCCTTCTTTAACAAATGGTCTCGGTCAACATTTTCTTCAACAACTAAATGGCAACTTAAAGCTGGAAATCCAGATGTAATAGTCCAAACGTGAAGGTCGTGAATATTAATGACACCCTCCATATTTGTTAATTTGGTTTCGATTTCTTCAAAAGATAAATGTGTAGGCGTCCCTTCCATTAAAATATGAACGGAATCCGAAGTAACACGATAACCACTAATTAATATTAAAATGGCGACGAGTACACTAGCGATTGGGTCAGCGATGTTCCAGTTGAAAAATAATATGAGTAAACCAGCAACAATTGCACCAACAGAACCAAGTAAATCTCCAAAAACATGTAGTAAGGCACTACGTAAATTAAGATTGTTTTTTGTGTCTCCACCTTTGATCAAAATAAATGCAACGATAATATTAATGAGGAAACCTATTGTTGCTATCCATAGCATCATTCCACTAACATTTGGTGGCTCTAAAAAACGGTTATAAGCTTCCCAAAAAATATAAATGGAAATAGCGACTAGTGTAATACCGTTTATAAATGCAGCTAGAATTTCAAATCGTTTATAACCATATGTTTTTTCAGAGTTAGACATTTTCTCACTAAGCTTAAATGCAAAGAGACTTAGTCCTAAAGCAAATGCGTCACTCAGCATGTGAGCAGCATCAGACAGTAAAGCGAGGCTATTTGTAAGAATACCTCCGATGACTTCTACTATCATAAAAGTAAAAATTAATAGGAAACTAATTAACAAGACTTTTTTATTATTTGTATGATGATGGTGATGTCCGTGGTGATCATGATGATCGTGGTGATGATGTCCCATAGTCAACCCTCCAAAACGAATATATGAACATATATTCATATTATAATATAAAAGAGAAAGTGTGCAACTCCTCAGAGAAACATTTATTTTTAGTTTACCCGAACAAGGACATACCAAACAGCAGAAAAAAACCTTTATCACGTGTTGCCACTGATAAAGGTTCAATATTAAAAGTTAATATAAGGTAGTAGTATTCCACCAATAATTCCTAGAATAACGATTACCCAAGATGGGAGTTTCCAAAAAGCAAGTAAACTAAATAGTATGAGAGCTAAAGCAAAATCTTTTACTTCAACGATAGTACTTGTCCAGATTGGTTGGTAAAAAGCAGCTATTAATATACCTACAACTGCAGCATTGACTGCAACAAACGCTCCCTTTACAGAACTTTTCTCTCTAAGAGCATGCCAAAATGGAAGAGTACCAACAATTAATAAGAAGGCTGGCAAAAAGATAGCAACCGTTGCAAGAACCCCACCAGGCACCCCTGCAATAACTGTTCCTAAATATGCTGCAAAAGTAAATAAAGGCCCAGGTACAGCTTGTGCAGCACCATAACCAGCTAAAAATTCTTCAGCTGTAATAAATCCAGTAGGGACAAATTCCTGTTCCAATAATGGTAATACAACATGACCGCCACCAAAAACTAATGCACCTGAACGGTAGAAGCTATCAAACATTGTAAGCCAACTAGAATTGCTAATATTACTAAGGATTGGGAGAACGATTAATAAACTGAAAAATAAACTTAAACTGATTGCTCCAATTTTTTTGGATAGTGTAAGGTGTAATTGCGCTTCTTTACCTTCGTTTTCTTGTTTGTTAAACAGAAATATCCCAATAACTGCAGCGATAAGAATAATACCGACCTGCGTCCAAGTTGATTGCCAAAAAAGCATAGCAATGACTGCCAGGATAGCAATTGCTTTTCGGGTTAAGTCAGGTGTCAGCTTTGCACCCATCCCCATAATAGCATGGGCAACAACAGCAACAGCAACAATCTTTAATCCATGGATAAAGCTAGCATCATAAATATCAAATGAATGAACGGCTAATGCGAAAAGAATTAGTACGATTACGGATGGAACGGTAAAACCTAAAAAGGCTAGAAAACCACCCAATACACCGCCACGTATTATTCCAACACCGATACCGACTTGACTGCTCGCTGGACCAGGTAAAAATTGACAGAGAGCAACTAAATCAGCATAATGTTTTTCACTTAGCCATTTTCTGCGGCGAACATATTCATCGTGGAAATATCCAAGATGTGCAATAGGACCACCAAAGGAAGTGACACCTAGTCGTAAGGCAATCCAAAAGATAAGTGCGTAATCTCTGAAAGTTCGTGAAACCTTTTGCATAAGAACCTCCTATAATGTGATTGTCTGTTCGATTATATCAAAGTTGCTAGCGTAAACCATGAGTTTAGGCAAGAATCTAATGTTAAGTTTTTGTAAAGATTACGTGTAACTACAGCTGTTACTTTTTGGGAAAGGTTAAAACGATAGTAGTTCCTACATTAACTTCACTTTGTACTTCAATACTCCCATCGTGAAGTTCAACCAAATTTTTAACAATGGAAAGGCCTAGTCCTGTCCCACCGTGAGCTCGAGAACGCGATTTATCCACTCGGTAGAAGCGTTCGAACAGGTAAGGAATATCCTCCTGTTCGATACCGATTCCTGTGTCAGCAATTGAAATTTGTATCGTATTAGAAAGTTCTTGTACGGCAAGTGAGATTTCTCCCTTTTCCGTGTAGCGGACCGCATTCTCTATTAGGTTAGTAAAAATTTGCTCCATACGACTTTTATCACAATATAGATAAATGGGTGATTTAGGTACATCAAGATTAAGTTCGAGTCCTTTTTGTGATGCTCGCATCTGAGTTCGACGGATCATTTCTTCTGAAAGGAGATTAAGATTAATATCTTCTTTGTTTAAATCTATTTTACCTTCTTCAATTTTTGATAAATCCATCATATCGTCTAATAAATTGCTAATGTGATCCGCTTCATTCTCAATAATATCGAGAAATTCATTTTTTTCTTCTTCTGACTGATACATTTCATGTCTAACCGCACTTGCATATCCCTTTACATATGTTAAAGGTGTTTTTAATTCATGTGTAATATTCGAGAAAAATTCATTGCGATTCGTTTGATATCTTTCCAATGTATCTGAAAGGTGATTAATCGCATTTGCTAGAGAGCCTATCTCGTCCTTTGCCTCATAATTAACACGTAAGGAGAAATTCTTCTTTTCAGCAATTTGTTTTGCTACTTTTTCCATTTCTACTAGTGGACTACCAAGTTTCTTAGAAATAAAGAAAGTAAATCCAGTAGCCAACACGACTGCTCCAAGACTAGCAAGCATTACTAAAACAACAATATTATGAAACGATTCACCGATAAGTCCGAAGGTTGAAAATACAATGAGAGTAGCTTGTTCACCATTAGAAAGTGTTAAACGTTGCGCAACTTTTAAGTAAGTAGTGCCTCCTTCATTGTATTCTCTTACTACTGTATCATCTTGCTGAAGACGTTGAGATAATTCATTAGTTAAAAATGGTGCTGCAATATTATCGTTTAAATTTGTTTGTATAATTGTTTCTCCATCTTCTCCAATAATAACGGCACTTGTCTCTGTCATTTCAGTCAGATGCTCTAGTAATTGAATACTTTCCGGATCATCTAATTCATGTACTTGAGAAGCATATTTTTCTGATAACTGGACAAGCTGACTTTCCGTCTCATTTACTGAGTAGTTCAGAATCAGTTGCAGTATGATAAATCCCAACGGAATTAAAATAATTAGCTGTAAAAATAGAATGGTCGTTCCGATTTTAAAAACAACACTATTGAGTTTCATTTTCATCCTCCACTAATGGTTAATAGCCAATTCGATATTAGCTGAGTCGGTTTGTAGTTTTAGTTCATCCCTTAATGTGCATGTTTCAATGTTATTCTGAATTAATAATCACGTATCTTATAGATAATTTCTCACTTAGTTAAATACTATTAAAAATTTCACCATTAGTAAAATGATGTTGTTCATCGCGTAAACGGGTTTGAGATTATCACAATTTGGATATATATAGTAATGCATATTTTATAGCTTGTTCCTTTTATATCATAAAGTGAGTACGAAATGGATAGTTGATTAAAAATGTATGGAACTTCACAAAATGGAGACATGATAGCTTTTGAACAGCAGTTTACATTTACTTAGTAGTACGTTTCAGATAAAATAGAGGAAGAAGGAATTGTAGGGAGGTACCAATGAAAAAAATAGCTTGGATAACAGACAGTACATGTGGATTGTCACCAGAATTTGCAAAAGAGAATGATATCTTTATTGTACCTTTAAATGTACTGGTCAACGGACAATCATTTAAGGAAGATATTGATATTACGAAAGAAGAGTTTTATAAGCTTTTAAAAGAACACGGAGATAACGCTAAAACTAGTCAACCTGCATTTGGTGACTTTATTGAACTGTACGAAAAACTGAAGAAAGAATATGATTATGGAATAGCTATTCATGCCTCCAGTCAATTAACCGGAACATATCAGAGCTCTATATCCGCTTCTGAAATGACCGGTTTTGAAACATCCGTCATTGATTCTAAGATAGGTGATTATGCATTAGGGAAAATGATTCAAAAAGGTATCCAATATGTAAAAAGTGGTGAGAGCATTGATACGGTAGTGAGCAAACTACGCGAGCTTCCAAATCAAGCACAGATGTATTTAATGCCACAAAACACTGAACAATTAAGAAAAAGTGGTAGAGTTAGTGCAGCGCAATCACTATTTGCATCTTTATTAAATATACATCTTATCCTTGGATTTGATAACGGCAAAGTAATTGTTAAAGATAAAGTGCGAATTAAGAAACGTGCCAAAATGAAAATGTTCCAGTTATTAAGTGATGCAATGGAACAGCATGACTTAAAAGAAATTTGTATCCAGCATGCAGGGGTACGAGATCAAGCAGAAAAGTGGAAAAGTGAGATACAGGAACGCTATCATGAATTAATCGTTCATATTCAGACATTAGTGCCTGTAGCAGGTGTACACACTGGTCATGGGACGCTATGTATCTCGTGGTTAAAAGAGTAAGTGTAACGAGGGATAATTTTATTCCTCGTTTTCCGTTATTTACTGTTACAATACATAGTGAGTGTTCAATAAAAGCGATAGAGATATAAAAGGAAGTGTGTTTAGATGGGACAAGCATTTGATACGAAATCTGTGCAAATATCGATGAAAAGGCAGGATGGAATTCCTACTAAGGTTACACCCATTCATCAAACCTCTGCTTTCACCTTTACGGATTTAGAGGATATTGAAAGCTTTTATGATGGGGATCGACCGTATTTATATTCCCGAGTTGGCAATCCTAATACGGATGAATTAGGGAAGGCAGTTGCAAAACTAGAAGAGGCAGAAGATGGAATTGCTACGTCATCTGGACTATCTGCAATTATGGTAGGGATTTTGGCTGCGGTTAAGCCAGGTGAACATATTCTAGCATCAAAAGACATCTATGGTGGAACACTAGAATTACTCACGAAGGAAGTAACAAGTTTTGGCATTGAAGTTACTCTAATCGATTTTGAGGAAGATTTAGAAGTACATATAAAAGAAAATACCGTTCTACTTTATACCGAGTCAATTACCAATCCATTATTACGGGTAGAAGACTTGGATAAGGTGGTCGAAGTTGCAAAAAAGCATAGCTTATTAACTATGGTTGATAACACATTTGCAACACCTTATTTAGTTCAGCCTTATTCAAAAGGAATCGACTTAGTTGTTCATAGTGCTACAAAATACCTTGGTGGCCACAGCGACATAACAGCTGGTGTGCTGACTGGACATACTAGATTAATAGAGAAGGCTAGAACGAAATGTGTTAATTTAGGTGCTAATCTAAGTCCGTTTGAAGCTTGGTTAACAGTAAGAGGAATAAAAACACTTGCGGTAAGAATGGAAAGGCATGTGAAAAATGCACGTTTGCTTGCAGAGGCGTTAAAAGACAATCAAGCAATTGAACACGTCTATTATCCGAACAATGTCTCCGAAAAAGGAAATGGTGCAATCGTCACATTAAAATTAGCTCCACAAGCAGATATCAATCAATTTTTTAGAAATTTAGATTGGATTAAAATAGTTGCTACTTTGGCAGGTGTCGAGACATCCGTTTCATATCCAGCAGGTACGTCACATCGAAACATTGAAAAGAGTGAACGAGACAAACTAGGTGTTACAGATAAAATCGTTCGTGTGTCTGTCGGTATAGAGGATAGTCAAGATATAGTTTCTACATTTAAGCATGCATTACAACAATCCATTTAAGGGGTGGTCGTATGAAATATGCAGTAGTTACTGGTACATCGAAAGGATTGGGGGAATCCATTGCTAAGCTGTTAATGCAAGCATCCTTTCATGTCATTGGAATTGCGAGAAATGGAAATAAACAACTGGAAAATGCTGATTATCCAGGTGCATATACTCATTTTGCGGGAGACTTATCCAACATTGAACAAACAACAGAAGTCTTCAATCAAATTATTAAAAACTTAAAACAACAGAAGAATATCGAATCTTTACACCTTGTACAAAATGCGGCCTTAATTCATCCAATTGAACAAGCAGGTAAGCAAGAACCCACTCTTATTGAAAAGCATATGCGTGTAAACTTGGTAACTCCGATGATGATTACAAATCAATGGCTGGATGCATGGAGAGATAGCTCCTTCCCGTTGGTCATGGTAAATGTTACATCAGGTGCAGCAGACCGAAATGTGTATGGATGGACAGCATATGGTGCCTCTAAAGCAGGACTAAACCGTTATACTCGAACAGTTGCATTAGAGCAAGAGGAACTGCAAACAGGTAATAAAGTATTTCTTTTTGATCCGAGCATTATGGATACAGATATGCAAGGTGAAATTCGTTCATCGGAACCGTCTCAATTTATCGAGGTCGAGCAATTTAAAAATTACAAAACAAATAATAAACTTCGCAGCACAGATGTTGTCGCAAAAGTATTGGTTGATCGTTTGTTAGATGAAGAGAACATAAAAAATGGTGAGTATTACAGTGTGAAGGATATTTTTTAGTAAGATAAAAGGCTATCTTCAACGTGCAAATAAAGTTTTGAGTTAAGAGCTCAAAGCTTTATTTATGTACTATTAGGAAATTAAAGCACTATCGGAATCGAGCTATAATATGCGATCGAAACTAGGTAGCTACCCATTTTCAAAAAACGATGTACACTTTCCCTTCTTAGTTCATAAATTATGAATGTAAGAACTAAAGGAGGGATTATGAATGGGTGCAGCTAATTACGGATACGGCTCCGGTTTCGCTTTGCTCGTTGTACTGTTTATTTTACTAATTATAATCGGTGCTTCTTGGGGTTATGGCGCATACTAAGATTTAGTAAGGAATCAGTAGGAATCTCATTCCTACTGATTTTTCTATTATGTACTAAGGAGTTAGGAGGCTAGTGAAACAACATCTTTATTGGAAATATGATAAAATCTTTAATAGGATATTTTCGCTTATGAAAGGAAGTATAGAATGATCACTAGAAAAAGTAACAGAGAAATTGAAATGATGCATCAAGCGGGTAAACTATTAGCTCGCTGCCATAGAGAAATTAAAAAAATGATAAAGCCTGGGATTACGACGATGGATATTGATCAATTTGTAGAAGGATTCTTAAAAGAAAATGGTGCTACACCGGAGCAAAAAGGATACAATGGTTATCCTTATGCTACATGTGCATCCGTGAATGATGAAATATGCCATGGTTTTCCACGTAAAGAAAAATTAAAAAACGGGGACATTGTTACGATTGATATGGTTGTTAACTTAAATGGCGCACTTGCTGATTCCGCTTGGACTTACATTGTAGGCGAATCCGATGAGGAAACAGAACGCTTATTAGAAGTTACAAAAACCTCCCTATATAAAGGAATAGAAATGGCGATTCCAGGAAATCGTATAGGAGATATTGGCCATGCAATCCAGCAGTATGCAGAAGGAGAAGGTTATTCTGTTGTTAGAGAATTTACTGGGCACGGTATTGGCCCAAGCATCCATGAAGACCCGCAAATTCCTCACTTTGGTCTGCCAGGTAAAGGTGCAAGGTTAAAAGAAGGAATGGTTATAACAATTGAACCAATGATTAATGAAGGTACTTGGAAAAGTAAAATGGATGATAATAAGTGGACAGCTCGAACAATAGATGGAAAAAGATCTGCCCAATTTGAGCACACATTAGCAATTACAAAAGAAGGACCAATCTTACTTACAGATCAAGATACTATCGAGGAGTAAAACTGAAAACCATGAATTTGGATAACAAACAACTTAAGAAAATGCAAATTAGGGATGGCTTCTTAGCGGGCCTTCCAATTGTGATTGGTTATATTCCAATCGCAATAGCATATGGCGTATTAGCAAAGCAAGCCGGACTCAGTCTAGTAGAATTGACAGGGATGAGTCTACTTGTATACGCAGGCGCTGGTCAATTTATGGGTGCAGGTATGATAGGTATGGGGATAAGTGCAATGGAAATCATCATTGCTACCTTTGTGCTGAACTTTAGGCATTTTATCCTTAGTCTTTCCCTTACACACCAAATTAGTAAGTTCTCAAAAAGAGCAAAACTTTTATTAACTACTTTATTAACAGATGAAACATTTTCTGTATCATCGATTCATTATGAAAAGGCGGACAAGCCATATAGTAATTATTTTTATGGAACGATTATGATTACGTCCTATTTATCATGGGTGTCTGGTTCCTTTCTTGGAGGTATACTAGGTGACATTATCCCAGCAGGATTAAGTCAAAGTATGGGAGTAGCCCTATATGCGATGTTTATCGGTTTACTTATTCCTTCAATAAAAAAACACAAGAAAATTATATGGATTAGTTTAACGGCTATGGTGATAAACTTCTTAGTAGAACCTTACATAGGACAAGGTTGGGGAATTGTTGTGGGAACCATCATAGGAGCTACTGTTGGAGTGTTTGTTTTGGAGGAGGATAAAGAATGATTTGGATTATAATTATTGGTATGGCTCTTGTCACCTTTATCCCTCGTGTCCTTCCTGCTTTCATTATGGATTCTATTAAATTTCCTGAGTGGTTAGAAAAGTGGTTAAAAGCAATTCCTTATGCTGCATTAGGTGCATTGATATTTCCAGGAATCATGAATACGATACCTGACAAGCCGTGGATTGGACTTGTTGCTGGAGTTATCGCTATTACACTAGCTTGGCTCCGTGTCCATATACTACTCGTTGTATTAAGCGCCATTGGTGTAGTATATTCATTGCAGCACTTTTTCTGAGTATAAGAGATAGATACAATTAAAATTTATGTTATGTAACAACCGATATCCTATGTTATGTCTATGGAATCCGATATTCATTTTGAAAATCTAATATTACACGACTAGAATCTAATGTTGAACCGTCCATATCCAATGTTACCCTGTAAGAATCGGATATTGACTTCTCATAATCTAATGTTGTTTTGATTCATAAAAAACACGAAATCTCTATGAGAGGTTTCGTGCTTTTTTGTAAGGTGAGGAAGCATAAAATTCTGATTGATTTGTCTAGCTCCAGCAACTCCCCCCTCGAGGTCTTAAGTAATGCTGTTCTAAGGCAAAGAGCGCCACGCCAACCCTTACTTAAGCTTGTCGGGGATAAACAAGGCGCTTGCGCTTTTCTTGCTTTAATGATTGTCTTCTTCGTAGGGTTCGATATGAATTTGTGCATGTGGTATAGCATGTTCCTCGCTTAATTTTTCCTCAATATGATCTGCAATAATATGACTTTCTTTGACGGTAAGGTGAGGGTCTACAAGAATGGTAATATCAACTAAAGCTTGATTTCCATGGAGTCGACCTTTTACATCTTTAATACCTAAAACATTTGGATTTTGTTCGATGCTCTCTTTTATTTTCTTAATTTTCTTAGGCTGGAAGCCGTCCGTCAATGTATGTGTCGCATCACGGAAAATATGCCAAGCTGTATAACAAATGATGATACCAACAATTAATCCGGCCAAAGGGTCTAACCAATACAAATGAAACTGAGCGCCCATAATACCAACAAACGCTCCAATACTAACTAAAGCATCGGCTTTATTGTCTTGTGCGACAGCCATGATTGCTGAACTATTTATCCTTTTTCCGAGACGTAAATTATAAAAATATACAGCAAACATAATAATGGCACAAACGAGAGCTGTCCAAGCAGTAAGCATGTCAGGTTGCTGAAACTCATTATTGATAAAAATTTGAAACGTATTTATTAGAACTTGAATTCCAATCGTCATCATAATGAAAGCAGCAATTAATGAAGCAATCATTTCAGCGCGGAAATGACCATAATGATGGTCTTCGTCTGGAGGCTTACGAGATATTTTTAAGCCGATTAGGACAGCTATAGAGGCAATAACATCTGTAGCATTATTTAATCCATCGGCACGTAATGCAGATGAATGACCAATGTGAGCCATAATTAATTTAAAAGTAGCGAGCAAAAGATACGTGATAATACTAAGCCAAGCACCTTTTTCTCCCTCTTTAATATAGTGGTATGGATCCATTACGCACCTCCATTACATATATTTCATTATCGTCACCAAAGCTCGTTTAGACATTTTAGTTTAACACAAAGATATAAATTCTTTCACTAAATTTTAAAATAGGAAATAAGTATATCAAGCTTATCAAAGAACGAGAAGCCTTGTCTACTAACGAACGATTATTCATACGTTTACAGTGATAAAGTGGTGGGAATAGAATAATAACTTATCACACATTGAACAACCGTGCATATAGTAAAATGAAGGAGGCGTGCAACATGAAAAAAGAGAAAACGATTTATCGACTAAGAAACTTTGTGTATAATTTCCACCCTGTAATACATGCGAGGAAAGAGATCACATTTGAGATGAAATTGGCTTCTAAATTAGTATTAGATGAATTGAAATATGAATGGAATAAGGCACGCTTGCAACAACTAATTGATGATGCATTAGATAAAAAAGATAAAGAAGCCTTTATTCAATTAAGTAAGATTTACGTTACGTATATAAATGACTCTAAGTGAAATAAAACAATTTGATAAATATCACTCCTTGATGATTGTATATGAACTTCATGGACAAATAGCAAAACACCCACCTTTATTATCTACATAGATGAGAGGTGGGTGTTTTCTTTTTCCAAAAATACTATAATAGTTAAATTGATTGGAAAATTATTTTACACAATATGACCTTTTGTTATGATATAGTTAAGAATGTCACATTCTATTTATGAAAAATTAATAGAGCCCGTTCTATTTGAATGGAATATAACATCTACTGTATAAACAACAAGATATTTAAAGGTGGAATTAATACATGTTAAATCGTAATAAAAAATGGCTAATTAGCGGAAGCTTTATTTTTGTAGTGCTCATAGCTGGTTGCGAACAATTAGGAATAGATTGGAATTCCAATAGTAACAACGAACAAGAAAACCAACAAATCGAAGAATCAGTAAACAATGAAGAAACATTAAATAGAGAAGTAGAACAAGACGAAAACAATGAAGTTTCTCGAGAAGAAACAGACACGAACAAAGAGGAAACAGAGGAAGAGGCAATCGAGACAGTTTTACAACGTGATGAAAACGGACTTGTTATTGTACCGAATCCAGAGAGTATAGAGGTTATTGTGAATAAAGAGCGAAGACTTCCAGAAGGATATGAACCACCTGACTTAGTCGAACCAGATGTCGAATTTCATGCAGGTGAAGGAGATCCTAAACGTCAGATGAGACAAGAGGCTGCACACGCCCTTGAAGAGTTATTCGCAATCGCGGAGAAAGAGGGAATAGAGCTAGTAGCTGTTTCAGGCTACAGGTCTTATAATCGCCAAGAAGTTATCTACAATAATAGTGTAGAAAAAAATGGGGAAGAGCATGCGAATCAATACTCAGCAAAACCAGGTACTAGTGAGCATCAAACAGGATTAGCTATGGATGTTGCATCTAGTCAACGCGTTTCTGTTTTAGAGCCCTCCTTTATTGATACGGATGAAGGACAATGGTTAGATGAAAATGCTCATCGCGCAGGGTTTATTATTCGCTATCCAGATGGGAAAGAAAACATTACAGGGTATAACTATGAACCATGGCATTTGCGTTATGTTGGAAAAGAATTAGCAACGGAGATTTATAAACAGCAACTTACTTTAGAAGAGTTTTTTGGGTTATTTAATGAATAAAGCAAGCCTCCAATAGATTTGGACGCAAAAAAGAGGTTGGGGATAAGATCCCTAACCTCTTTTTTCTAGCTAATTTCTAATTAGGTAATCAAATGCTCCTAATGATGCAGTTGCACCTGACCCCATTGAAATTATAATTTGTTTGTAGGCACTATTTGTACAGTCACCTGCTGCAAATACACCAGGTACACTTGTCATATTGTGCTCGTCTACGATAATTTCACCAAATTTATTCATTTCAACTGTTTCCTTTAGCCACTCTGTGTTTGGAACTAGGCCGATTTGAACAAATACACCTTGAAGTGCGATCTCGTGAGATTCGCCAGTATCGCGATCTTTATAGCGGATACCTTCTACTTTGTCGCTTCCGTAAATTTCTTCTGTTGCTACATTTGTAATTACAGTTACGTTAGGTAGACTACGTAATCTTTCCTGTAGAACAGCATCAGCTTTTAGTTCAGGTAAGAATTCAAGTACTGTTACATGTTTCACAATACCAGCCAAATCAATAGCTGCTTCTACTCCAGAGTTACCTCCACCGATAACTGCAACGTCTTTCCCTTCAAAAATTGGTCCGTCACAGTGTGGACAGTATGCTACCCCTTTGTTTTTGAATTCTTTTTCACCAGGTACACCAATTTCACGCCAGCGTGCACCAGTAGATAGAATAACAGATTTACCTTTAATTACAGCGCCGCTTTCTAATTCAACCTCAAAAAGGTCTTTTTTAGCTAACGACTTTGCTGTTTGATTATTCATAATATCGATGTCGTAGTCTCTAACATGTTCTTCCATGCTAGCAACTAACTTAGGACCTTCTGTATACTTTGTTGTAATGAAGTTCTCAATTCCAAGTGTATCTTGGACTTGTCCACCAAAACGGTCCGCAATAATTCCAGTACGAATACCTTTTCTAGCGGCATAAATAGCTGCACTTGCACCAGCTGGACCTCCACCAACAACTAGTACATCAAATGGGTCTTTTTCTTCTAGTTCTGACATATCTACAGAGCTACCTAATTCTTGAAGGATACTATCAAGTGTTTGACGGCCATTCAAGAATGGCTCTCCGTTTAGATAGATGCTTGGAACTGCCATAATATCTTTTGCTTCTACTTCCTCTTTAAATACTGCACCGTCGACCATTGTATGAGTAATATTAGGATTTACAACACTCATCAAATTAAGTGCTTGTACAACATCAGGGCAATTCTGACAAGTCAAACTTACATATGTTTCGAAATGATACGTCCCCTCAAGCTTCTTAATTTGTTTAATCGTACTCTCTTCTACTTTAGGTGGGCGTCCACTTACTTGTAATAGAGCAAGTACAAAAGAAGTGAACTCATGACCTAACGGAACCCCAGCGAAAATGACTCCATTGTCTTCACCTTTTCGGTTAAGACTAAAGCTTGGCACTCTTGGAAGGTCTGCTTTTTCTACTGTGATTCTATCACTCATATCAGCAATCTCTGTAACAAAGTCAGACAATTCTTTAGAAGAATTGTCTGAACCAGAATTTACTTTGATGACAATATCATTTTCTAGTAGCTTCAAGTATTCATTTAATTGTGCTTTAATATCTTTATCTAGCATTTAATATCTTCCCCTTAAATTTTACCTACTAGGTCTAAGCTAGGTTTTAAAGTATCTTCGCCTTCTTCCCATTTAGCTGGACAAACTTCACCTGGATTATTACGCACGTACTGTGCAGCTTTGATTTTGTTAATTAACGTACTTGCATCACGGCCAATTCCATCAGCGTTAATTTCAACAGCTTGGATGATTCCATCTGGATCAATAATAAATGTACCGCGATCCGCTAAACCTTCTTCTTCTCTAAGAACTTCAAAGTTACGTGAAATTGTTTGAGAAGGGTCACCGATCATAATATATTCAATCTTCCCAATGGCAGGAGAATGTTCATGCCATGCTTTATGAGTAAAGTGTGTATCAGTAGATACAGAATACACCTCAACACCTAATTCTTTAAGTTCTCCGTAATAAGCTTGCAAATCTTCCAATTCTGTAGGACATACGAACGTGAAATCTGCTGGATAGAAGCAAACAACGCTCCATTGACCTTTAAAATTTTCCTCTGTTACTTCTAGAAAATCCCCTTGCTGAAATGCTTGCGCTTTAAAAGGTAGTACTTCTTTTCCTACTAAAGACATGTAAGATCGTCCTCCTTAAGATAGTTGAATATTTTTTTTATTATATCCTCATTGTTCTCCCATATTGGAATCCGAATAAGAATATAATAATTTTAAGCTCATATCTATTATAAATACACACTGTCGACCTTTGTCAAGCAAACCAAATATGGACATTTTGAGAACGTTTTATACTATTTACCAAGGAAGCATCATCCTCTATACTATCTCCACTTTTTTTATAGGCTATCCCTTGACTATTACATTCTCATTTATTTTTGAAAATTGAGAATATTTTCAACCATTTTCACAATAAAGGACTAGAGAACATAGGTTATAACACAGGAACTTTGTTTGACATTGGAGTGATAGGAATGAAGCTTTCTACAGGTATGCTAGTTACAAGGTACTCTTATGAACATGATATTGTATTTCGAATAAAAGGAATTATAAATAATCAAGTAGTTTTACATGGCGAGGATTTACGATTAGAAGCAGATGCACCTCCAGACGATTTACGTGTATTAGGGGACGATGATTTACGAAAGCGCGAAGAAGAAATGAAGGAGAAGGAAGAATATTCCTATCGATTGTTTCGCCAAGATTACCAATTAATGAAAAACAAGAAAAACATGGAGGATAAAAAAGACTTGCCGAGAAATGTACAAAGATTCCAAATACCAGTAAAAGTCCTTCATATTGACGGTGATCGACTTTATTTAAAAAAGTGTATTGAGTTGTATAAAAAGCTAGGTTTACAAGTTCACGGAGTATATATGGAAGAACATGAAGTTCCACTTCATATGAGTGAATTGCTTGAAAAAATCAAGCCTGATGTACTTGTTATTACTGGTCACGACTCTTATTCTGAATCAAAGGGAGAGAAAAGAGATATAAAGGCTTATCGAAATTCGCGTTTTTTTGCTGAAGCGGTCCGAATCGCGCGAACTCATACTTCACATCTGGATCAACTAGTTATTTTTGCTGGTGCCTGCCAATCTCATTTTGAGTCCTTAATACGTGCAGGCGCCAATTTTGCTAGTTCACCTGAGCGCATTAACATTCACGCTCTTGATCCAGTATACGTTGTAGCAAAAATCGCATATACATCATTTATGGATAAAATTAATGTTTATGACGTAATTAGCAATACCTTTACAGGGGAAAAGGGATTAGGTGGAATGGAAACGAGAGGATTATATCGTACGGGCATTCCATACATGGAAAATAAATAATAAAGTAGGGAAGGCTATCGTAGTTATTCAACGTTAGCCAATTTCCTTTTTTACATAAAGTGAAAGTATATTTTAATCTACATGCTCCCTTTTTTTTGCTACAATATAGAGTGAAATGAAATCAATAAGGGACAAGGGAGAGAGGCAAGTGGATTATCGTATTGAGAGAGATACAATAGGTGAGATTAAAGTAGCAAAAGATAAGTATTGGGGAGCACAAACCCAACGTAGTAAAGAGAATTTCCCAATCGGTAATGAAAAAATGCCGTTAGAAATTATTGAAGCGTTTGCGATACTAAAAAGAAGTGTTGCTATTGTAAATTACGAACTTGGAAAAATGGAAGAAGAAAAAAAGGATGCGATTCTCTACGCAGCGGATAAAATTATCGCAGGAGAACTATTCGAACACTTCCCATTAGTTGTATGGCAAACTGGGAGCGGTACACAATCCAATATGAATGTTAACGAAGTAATTGCATATGTTGGGAATCAATATTTAGAGGAAAAGGGTAGTGATGTTCGTCTTCATCCGAATGACGATGTCAACCAATCACAGAGTTCTAATGATACATATCCAACAGCGTTGCACATTGCAGCATTGCTTAAATTAGAAGATGCTGTATTACCTGCATTGCAACGTTTAAAAGCTACATTTAAAGAAAAAATGGAAGCGTTTCAGGATATCGTTAAAATAGGTCGTACACACCTCCAAGATGCTACACCATTAACGTTAGGACAAGAAATTAGTGGTTGGCACCGCATGCTTGAAAAATCGGAGGCAATGATAAAAGATAGTATTCCATACATTAGAGAACTTGCTATTGGTGGAACAGCCGTGGGAACTGGATTAAACGCTCATCCAGAATTATCAGAACGTGTTTCCGCAAAGATAAGTGAGTACACTGGGAAAGAGTTTGTTTCGGCACAAAATAAATTTCATGCCTTAACAAGTCACGATGAATTGGTTTATTCTCATGGTGCCCTGAAAGGTCTTGCTGCCGATTTAATGAAAATTGCGAATGATGTTCGATGGCTTGCAAGTGGTCCACGTTGTGGAATTGGAGAAATTACAATCCCAGCAAATGAACCAGGTAGTTCGATTATGCCAGGTAAAGTAAACCCGACACAGAGTGAAGCCATTACAATGGTTGTTACACAAGTTATGGGGAATGATGCGGCGATTGGATTTGCGGCAAGTCAAGGTAATTTCGAACTAAATGTTTACAAACCAGTAATTGCTTATAACTTCTTACAGTCCGCACAACTACTTGCGGATAGTATGGTGTCGTTTAACGATCGTTGTGCAGTAGGTATTGAGCCGAATCATGAGCAAATTGAGAAGAATCTAACGGATTCACTGATGCTAGTTACTGCATTAAACCCGCATATTGGCTACGAAAATGCGGCTAAAATAGCTAAAAAAGCGTATGAAGATAACAAGACGTTGAAGGAAACTGCTGTTGAATTAGGTTTATTAACAGAAGAACAATTTGATGAATGGATTAAGCCTGAAGAAATGACTTATCCAAAGTAATCTAGATAGATGTTAGAATTTACTAATATTAAAATTGCATATAGATTGTCTTTCTGTCCACAATAGTGTGTACAGGAGGTGATCATAGTGGCAAGCAACAATAATTCCAACCAATTACTAGTGCCAGGAGTAGAGCAAGCACTTGATCAAATGAAAACTGAAATTGCACAAGAATTTGGAGTAAATTTAGGTGCAGATTCAACATCTCGCGCTAACGGTTCTGTTGGTGGCGAAATTACAAAACGTCTAGTACAAATGTCTGAACAACAATTCAGCGGTTCTCAACAACAACAATAATATAAACTAATTATAATAAGAACTGTCAGGGGAAAAGAGACTTATCCCTGACAGTTTTTTAATAATAAAGAATAATTTAATATGATTCCCCAAAAACTAGGATGAATCGAATAACAACTAGGGGGAAACAAACAATGACGATTTGTTATTTGTGTAACGGAATGGAAGAATTAAATAAGCATTGTCCAGCTTGTGAAAATATTATGATGGATGCAGGAAAAGCAGTGGATTATCATGGTGATTACGCACCGTATATAGAAGCGGAAGACGCTAAATTAATAGACGGAATTGCGGACTCATCTAATAAAAAGCAATGTATCCATTTAGCAGTTTGCTCTATTTGTAATTATGATGAAGAGATTGTAGTACAAGAACGAATGTAATACATGAATCTCATTGATACAGCCGACATAAAGAAAACTTGGCTAGCGATAAGCCATGTGCAGGCGTTCGCATTCATTGAATTTATACAAATCCGTAGAAAGGCTAATAACATCACATACGGTGGCAACGTCTTTCTGGCCAACACTCTATTTATCCTAATTTTTTACGACATTGAGGGACTTCTATGGTGAAAAATTCATACTAGTCTAACGCGTAAAAAGAGTACTCCGTCGATTGACGAAGTACTCTCTATATTTTAGACAATAATTATTTAATACGCTCTTCTGTTTCCATATCGAAGAAGTGACACTTGTTCATATCAAATGCAAGTTCGATTTTTTCTCCGCCTTGTACATCTGTACGAGAATCTACACGTGCAACGAAGTCTTGGCCATTTACTTCTGAATATAGGTAAGACTCAGAACCCATTAACTCAGCAACTTCGATCGTAGCTGTAATTCTTGAACCTTGATTTGCATCTAAAAATACTGGTTCATCATGGATATCTTCTGGGCGCACTCCTAGAACTACCTCTTTACCGATATAACCTTGTTCACGAAGTACTTTCATTTTTCCTTCTGGAACAGCAACTTTTGTTTCACCTAGTGAGATACTACCTTCTTCTAATGTACCATTAAAGAAGTTCATTGCAGGTGATCCGATAAATCCACCAACAAAGATATTGTTAGGTTTGTCGTACACTTCTTTAGGTGCACCTACTTGTTGGATAAGACCATCTTTAAGTACAACAAGACGAGTAGCCATCGTCATCGCTTCTGTTTGGTCGTGTGTAACATAAATTGTTGTTGTCTGTAGACGGTGGTGTAGCTTTTGAATTTCCGCACGCATTTGAACACGTAGTTTTGCATCCAAGTTAGAAAGCGGCTCATCCATTAAGAATACTTTTGCGTCACGTACAATCGCACGTCCAAGAGCAACACGCTGACGCTGACCACCAGAAAGTGCTTTCGGCTTACGGTCTAGGTATGCCTCTAATCCTAGGATACGAGCAGCATCTTTCACACGACGATCAATTTCGTCCTTTTTAAATTTACGAAGTTTTAAACCAAAAGCCATGTTATCATATACGTTCATGTGTGGATATAGTGCGTAGTTTTGGAAAACCATCGCAATGTCACGATCTTTTGGTGCTACATCGTTCATTAATTTACCATCAATATAAAATTCACCTGCAGAGATTTCCTCAAGTCCAGCAATCATACGAAGTGTAGTAGATTTACCACAACCTGAAGGACCAACGAAAACAACAAATTCTTTGTCTTTAATCTCTAGATTAAAGTTATCTACTGCCTTTTCATCTGCTTTATCATATACTTTATCAATATTTCTTAGTGATAGTTCTGCCATCTTAATTCCCCCTCTTTAAATTGAAAGCGTTTCAAACTGTAATTTAAGTGTACTATTATAAATTCAAAAGGTAAATAGAAAACGTGCACAAAAAAGTCACTGGTTGTTTGTGCACGTTTACATAACCTGTCCGGTTAATTGTTTGCAATAATCAAACATAGGTATACAGCAATAGCGCCTTCAAACTGTTTGACATCGATACCTGTCTTTTCAATAAAT
The DNA here is from genome assembly GCF_014206945.1 of Gracilibacillus halotolerans. GTDB lineage: Bacteria > Bacillota > Bacilli > Bacillales > Amphibacillaceae > Gracilibacillus > Gracilibacillus halotolerans. The sequence continues at coordinate 115,193 of NZ_JACHON010000004.1, read as the reverse complement.
TTATCTACACGGTATTGCAAACTATTACGGTGCATGTACATTTTCTTAGCGGCTAGTGTTGTATTTGAATTGGATTCTAAAAAGATTTGAATCGTTTTAAGTAGCTCCTCGTCATCCGATACTTCATGTAGAAGAGATTCACAAAGCAACAATCTTTCCTCTTTTGTAATGGGTTGTAAAACGATATAGGGAATGCTTTGAATATAAGAAAGAACAGATTGTTTTGAATTTCTTGTCATCCGATAGCAATTTTTCATCCATTGATAGAACGTACTAGCTTTTTTAATATTATGAAGAACGGGACCTACAAACAATTTCACATCCATATAAAAGTCAGTAGTCAACACTTCTGCTATCTCTGTGTAGGAGATTTCTTCATTTATCTCCCCTTTGATTTCTTGAATAATGACACCTTCTTCATTGTTCTCCCATAAAATCGGCGGCTTTTCGAAAAAGATCCCATAAATAGCTTCACGGAAATTATCGGGATCGACTGTTTCGTCCGACAAGGAAAAATAAACAAAGTAATAGCGGTGGTCTTCCAAATTGGAAGGGATATGCTGGTGAAATAAAATATCCGACCATACTTTTTCTTGCTCTGTCATTGGAGGTTGATTAGCTTTGTACGGTGTTAACAAAATAGTAAGTAGCTCTAATTCGCGTTGGGTAATGTCGTCTGCTGGAATTCCAACAATGTCGTTTTCTTTTGTGACGAACCACTTGTAATCACTATGGTTAATGGTAGCTCCATTTTCTGCTTTAACTAAATTGGGAAACATATATTGTAATTGGTCTAACATGAGAATTTTGTCTCTCCTATTGTCGTTTTTCTACATTATATCAAAGAATCTCATTGAACGAATAGGAGAGACATTTAACATTACGATTCAGAGTCCCTTTTTCCATCTGTCTCTGCTGGAAAAGGTTCCCCTTGCTTAGGTAATTCTCGTGCTTGTTCTATTTGCATTCGATCATATTCGGAATACGTGGTACCCCCAGCCATTCCCTCATTTATCATTCTGTCTACATCTACTTCATACTTCTGGCGCGAATCTTTTTCTTTATTAGACGATGGTTTTGCCATGCAGTTGATTCTCCTTTAATATTAGATTTTCCTTCATAGCTTATGTAGAAGGCATTGTTTCATTCCATCTTGTTGTTATGCTATTTAATAACTCACTAAAGAATTGTATGCTTTCTGTCTTTCTTGATGGATGCGAGAGATGAGATTCCCAATTTGGTTGTAGCTGTATATCCTCTAGCCAAAGCATGCTTTCATTTTCGACGCTAAAAACAAGTCCTAATTCAATCAAGTTAGTGTTCGAGTTTTCCTCAATAATTTGTGCCAACCTTGTTGCTGTTGCTTCGATTTTTTTTTCTAACGATACGGAAGGTGGAAATGAAGTATAACGTTTTGTTAGAAACAAACATTTCCAGTTAGAAGCTGAATCTTTATATAAAAGTATCGCAAATCTGTTATTGATACGCGGAGCGGCTAGTTGCATGATATCGTAGGGATGAGTCGGTGAGAAAAAATGAGTCGCTAATGCTTGGAAGTTGGGGAATGAATAATATGCTTGGTCCTCAGTTGTTACCATGTAAACATGATCAGCCTTTTCAATTAAAAGGTTAGGTTGTTGTACAGAGGAATCCTTTTTTAGCCAGATCGGATAATCATCTAACCGTCGTTCAATATGTTGAATCGATGGCGAAAAGGTTATTTCGTGTATCATATGTGAGACCTCTTGATTTGTTAACAGACTTTTAAATAAATACCATTTGTTAAGGAAAGGAGGATTACTTATAATAGAATTTGCTTGCAAATAGTTAATATTATCTTCATACGCCTTATAGAGCGTTGTGCGTAAATAATGGAAGTTTGGAACATTTACATGAACTTGAACCCAGCGATCGTTTTCCCATTCGTATCCTGTAACGAATTCACTAGTTCGATGTACATTCTCAATCGAGTAAAGAATAGGAGTGAATCCAAAGAGAAATGCGATTTGACTGAAGCGTATCCATAAATGATTGGTAGAAGATTCTTGAAAGAGTGAGTAGTCATTGGAGAGCACAATTCCAATAGGCATACTTATATCAATTGTATCGTGTGTTAACTTGATAAAATGTTCAGAAGAGTGCATCATTCCCAATGACTGAAACAATGATTCTGAAATCCATAAAATATTGTCGTCTTTATGGTGAGTTAACACTTCGCAATGAATTGATAAATTGCCCCTTTTTAATTGATGAATGTTCTGAAATCGCGGGTAAATAGTAGAAGGGACAATAATACGTGCTTTTTTACTTGGATAGCTCTTTAATTTTAGTTTAATATACATAAAAACAACTCCTGCACAATGATTAGAGGCAATATAGTATATGATGTATCAAACACAACTATGAAGTAAAGTTGGTGACGTAGATTGGAAACGATTATTACGATTTCATTTATGGTAATTATAGGCGCTTTTATCGGTGGGTTGACGAATTCATTAGCAATTAAGATGTTGTTTCGCCCCTATGAACCAAAATTTATTGGGAAATTTCAAATTCCCTTCACTCCAGGACTCATTCCGAAACGAAGAGATCAACTTGCCCAACAAATGGGTAAATTAGTCGTGCAACATTTACTAACAGAAGAAAGCATTCGTAAAAAGCTACAAGACGACGAGCTAAAAGGTATCGTGAAGGATAAGTTAATCAGTGAGTGGTCTAAATTAAAAGAGGAGCACCGTTCTGTAGATGAATGGTTAAGCGATTTAGGTATAAAGATTAATAAGAAAGATATGCAGCAGTTTGTAACCCAAAAAGGACTACAACAAATCGACAAAGTAGTAGTAGAGTGGAGTACTAAAACAGTAGATGATTCATTTGGTGATTTTATTTCTCATGAAGAAGTTCATCAATTAACCTCTTTTCTTCAAACGAAAATTCTCGGCATCATATCGAGTGAATCTACTCGTTTTCAACTGGAGAAGGTTGTTAGTAACTATGTTGAGTCGAAGGGCTTTTTAGGGAACATGCTTTTTTCAATGGTTAATCGTCAGGAGCTTTCAATGAAGATTCAACGACTGCTCATTCAATATATTCAGACAGAGGATGGCTATCAACTGTTATATAAGAATGTACAAAAAGAGTGGGAGCAATTAAAAGAACAAGAGCTAGGGACGCTGTTACGCTTCTTTTATAAAGAGGAAGTAAGAACGAAAATGAAGGCTTCTTTGAATCAACTTTTGTCTGTAGATAAAGTACTGCAGCTCTCTGTTCGTACGCTTTTATCTCCCGTTAATTCGAATGTAACAAAAGAATGGATTCCACTTTTTACAGAAAAGGCTTTTGATATGTTAGTGAAACAAATTCCTCAAATTTTGAAACAGCTAAATATAGAGAAGATGGTGGAAGCACAGGTTGCCACATTCCCAACAAAAAGAATGGAAGAAATGGTGCTCTCTATCTCGCGAAAAGAATTTAAATGGATTACATATCTTGGGGCATTGCTTGGTGGATGGATCGGACTTTTACAAGGTCTTCTACTTTATTTTACTAATTAGAGAGATTTCAAGGATAGAATATTGGAGTTTTAGCATCAAAATCGGTGAGGAATTACAATTTTCATAAATTATCCGCTATCAGTTGGATAACCGAATAATCTTTGTTATAGTGAAATAGCACATAATAAAAAGCTCATGTGTACGTTTAATCTAAACCCTAGGAGGATTTATTTTATGTCCGAAATTAACAATCATGCGGAAGCATTACAACATGCAATTCGCGAAAGTGAAGAATTCCAAGCATTGCAAGCAGCCTATAATAAAGTAATGAATGATCCAAGCTCTAAAGAGATGTTCGATAACTTTCGTAATATCCAAATAGAGTTACAACAAAAGCAAATGCAAGGCATGGAAATAACTGAGGAAGAGATTGAGCAAGCGAAAAAAGTTGTAGAAGTTGTACAACAGCATGAAGGAATCTCTGACCTTATGACACAGGAGCAAAACGTTAATAATCTAATTAACGAACTGAGTCAAATTATTACGAAACCGTTAGAAGAATTATACCAAATGTAATGAAAATGATATCCTGGTTAATGACAATAATCGTTCATTAACTAGGATTTTTTGTTTTAAAATGAACAGAGGAAAAACAAGCAACTCGGAATTATTCATATACTTGTTACCCCCCCTCATATGGGGAAGTATCAAAAAGGTGAAACTAATTGAATCTTTGTACGTATGTTTATAAGAGAAGGAGGAGAAAAAATGACACTGAAATTAGAACATGTTACGAAAAAGTTTGGCAATTTTACCGCTGTAAATGATTTATCATTAGAAATACCCGAACATGCTATTTTTGGTTTTTTAGGAGCAAACGGAGCGGGAAAAACGACCTCATTTCGAATGATACTCAATCTCATAGACCCAACGTCCGGTACGATTACATGGAAAGGGAAACCGATTGACTATAGTAGAACGGATGAAATTGGCTATTTACCAGAAGAGCGCGGGTTATATCCAAAACTAAAAGTACAGGAACAAATTATTTATTTAGCGAAATTAAGGGGAATGTCGAAACAAGATACACAAAGAGCGTTAAAGGAATGGTTAGATCGATTTCAAGTACCTCAATACTTAGACAAGAAGATAGAAGAGTTATCCAAAGGAAACCAGCAAAAAATACAATTTATTGCCTCTGTTATACATAATCCAAAATTACTTATTCTAGATGAGCCATTTTCTGGTCTGGATCCAGTGAATGTAGAGCTGATGAAGGATGCTGTAAAGGATCTTGCGAAAGAGGGTACTTCCATTGTTTTCTCATCTCATAGAATGGATCACGTTGAAGAACTATGTGAACATTTATGTATGATGCAGCATGGTAAACCTATTTTACATGGAAACTTAAGAGAAATTAAACGTTCGTTTGGAAAGAAAAACTTAAAAGTACAGGCAGATTTTGATGTAAGTTTTATTGAAAAGATTCCAGGCGTTGTAGGTGCAAAATATTATTCCGATACAGGCTTATATCAAATTGAAAATGAAGATGTATCTCAGCGGATTTTAGAAGAATTACAAGGTAAAGGATTTGTACGAAAGTTTGAATTAGATGAGCCTAGCTTAAATGATATCTTTATTGAGAAAGCAGGGGAATCCTATGAATAAGTTTGGAACAGTTTTTGGTCATACGTTTAAGACGAAAATTATGTCAAAATCATTTATTTGGACAACGATAATATTTGTAGCATTCATCATTCTTTTTGGGAATATTCAATCGATCATTTCGTTGTTCGATAGTGAAGAAACAAGGACAATTGCTGTAGTAACAGAGGACACCGAAGTCTTTGAACAGTTGGAAGCATCCATCAGTGAGAAAAACGATGACCTGGAAGTAGTTCTTTATCAAGGATCGGTGACGGATGCTCAGAATGAAGTAAAAGAGGATAAATACAACGGTGTTTTAGAAGTAACCATGAACGAACAAGAGCAAAAAGCCGTATTTTATACGACACTAAATGCCAACCAAACATTAGGTCTTCAACTACGAGGAGAGCTAGAACAAATTAAAACAGAAATCGCTACGGTTCAGGCTGGAATAGAGTCACATGTTATTGATTCTATTTTTGCACCACTTGATTTTCAAAATGAATACATTCAATCATCTGACCAGTCTGCGAGCTCTGTAAAGACAGAATCGGAATTAAATAGCGCAAGAGGTTTAGTTTATATTATTCTCTTCTTACTCTATTTTGCAGTTATTACGTATGGAAATATGATTGCCATGGACATAGCAAACGAAAAAACATCTAGAGTAATGGAAATTCTTATTTCTAGTTCTTCGCCAGTAAGTCAAATGTTCGCCAAAATATTAAGTATTGGTCTAGTGGGGTTAGTTCAAATTTCTATCTTCCTCATGACAGCCTTTATTATATTTACACAGAAAAAGGATGAAATGATTGGAAGTATCATGGAGGAATTTGGCTTTACGAATTTTGATTTCAATGTCGTCATTTATGCAATTATTTTCTTCTTGTTAGGCTATTTCTTATATGCGACATTATCAGCGATGTTAGGGTCATTAGTAAGTAGAACAGAAGATGTGCAGCAATTAATGATGCCTGTTACGTTACTAATCATTGTTGCCTTTTTCATTGCAATGTATGGCTTAGGAATGCCGAATTCCAAGCTTGTCGTTATCGCTTCGTATATACCATTCTTCTCACCATTAGCCATGTTCTTACGAGCAGGCTTACTCTCTATTCCGATGTGGGAAATTGCTTTAAGTATCGGAATCTTAGTAGCAAGTATTGCGATATTAGCTTGGATAGGTGCAAGAGTATACCGTGGTGGTGTACTAATGTACGGTCCTTCAAGCTCATTAAAAGACTTTAAGCGAGCAATCCAGCTCTCGAAAAAGGAATAAGTTAACTATACCGGAAAGTTGTTGGTTTCTATAACCAACTCTGTCCGGTTTTTTATGTCTATTAAAAGCGCTACTATAATGTTCGCCTGTATTACAACTAGCGCAAATGAACAGTCGACATATTCAATAGGAAAGCTAGCACCTCCGAACGTGCATTCGCTCGTGGCGTTTGTTATGATAGATGTAGAGGTGATTACGGTGAGAAAAACCATTCGATTTATTCATTGTGCAGACTTACATTTGGATAGCCCCTTTAAAGGTTTACGACATATTCCAACTAAATTATTGGAAGAAATTCAGTTAAGTACATATCGGGCTTTTCAACGTTTAATTGATACTGCAATTGATAGAAATGTAGATTTCGTTCTCATCGTAGGAGACGTTTTCGATGGCGAACAACAAAGTATGAGAGCACATATTACACTTAAAACAGGGTTTGAAAAACTAGCTAGGCACAACATACAGGTCTATCTTTCCTACGGTAATCATGATTTTTTAGAAAGTCACACGTTACCTAGAAACTACCCAGAGAATGTTCACATTTTTAATTCTAGTAATGTCACTCATTTTCCTTTTATAAAAGATAATCAAAAGCTAGCTAATATTTATGGTTTTAGCTATTCAAAACGAGAGGTACTAGTTAATAAAGTGCCCGAATACAAACCAACTGAAGAAGAGAGTATTTTTCATATCGGTACATTACATGGAAGCCTTGGTAATGAAAAGAACAGCGAGGATCATGCTGTTTATGCACCTTTCCAATTGACAGAGTTAAAGCAAAGCAAGATGGATTACTGGGCATTAGGCCATATACATAAACGAGAGGAAATCTCTCACGAACCTCCTATTATATATCCAGGAAATACTCAAGGGAGGTCTAGGAAAGAATCAGGTGAAAAAGGATGCTATTTTGTAAGCTTATCCGAAAATCAAACTGAATTTACATTTCTCCCTTTACAAGAGATTCGCTATGAAAACGAAATACTAGATATGTCTCCTGTGGAAAACATTTATGAGCTAGCAGATGTAGTAGACAGGCTTGTGGAAAGAGCTGGAGACAGATATGGTAAAGTTTTCCTTTCTTTAATCTTGAAAAATAGGAAAGAAGATTGGAGTATGGATCGAATTCAAGAACTTATTGATATAACGAATGAAAAATACACAGATCAAAAAAACTGGGTCTATATATATAAAATTCATCATCAGCAAGAAAAGAAAGAATCGATGGAACAACCAGGAAACAAATTTTTAGTCGAGTTAATGAGGCAAATCCACAATGGTGATGAACGGGCATTAGAAGAGCTTTGGTTACATACAGAAGGTAGTAAATGGCTAGAAAGACCAGATGAAGAGGAACTAGCTACGATTCGGGGGGAAGCAGAAGAACTATTACGGAATATGCTGCAAGAAGGGATAGATCGACATGCGAATTAAAGAAGCCCATATATTTGGATTTGGCAAATGGCAGCAAAAAAACTGGCAATTTAATGATGACGACATCGTCCAAATAACAGGAGATAATGAAGCCGGAAAATCAACTTTGCGTCAATTTATTTTATATATACTATTTGGGCAAAAACCACGTGATGTTGAGAAATATATTCCAAACGATGGTGCGGTTTTAGGTGGTAGATTACGAGTTGCTGGATTAGATAACGAAGACATCACGATTGAGCGAGTCTATCAAAAAAATAAAAATAAAGCTACTGTTTATTTTAACAATGGAACAATGAAAGATGAGAGCTGGTTACAACAAGCTATGCAAGGAATGGATCGTGCACATTATGAAGCGATTTTTACATTTGATTCGATGGACTTACAACGGATAAAATCACTCCATCATGATGACTTGCATGAAGTATTATTAACGATTGGTATGATTGGTTCGGAGCGAATATATGAGTCAGAGAAAAAGCTAGAAAAAGAGCTGCAGCTTTTATTTAAACCATATGGAAAGAAACCAATAATCAATACTCTATTGCAAGAATTGAAAGAGTTAAAAAAACAATTAGCAAGTGCTCAAGAAAAAGAGTCTGTTTACGAAAATCATTTAACTGAGTTAAAAGAAAAGGAGCTTTTGCTAGAACGAGTAAACGAGCAAAAGAAAATGTTAGAAGATACCCATTCCTACTACGAAAGGATACGTGCTTATTACCCTAATATAGAGGAATATTATCTCCTCTCTCAAAAGCGCAAACGATTAGACGCTCCATTAACGTTTCCAACAGACGGAATAAATCGACTTCATCAATATAAAGAGGCAATTTTACCAATAAGAAGTGAACTCCTCGTCTTAGAGAAGAATATGCAATCTCTTGAAAAAGAAATAGAGAAATCCTCATCCTTAACAGATGAGCAATTTAACAAACTTGTTAATCAAAAGCAACTACTTGTTCAAATAGAAGGGTTATCTGAAGAGTTAGGGAATCTACAGGAAACAGTTAACAAAGAAGTAAAAGAAATAGAAGAAAAGCTAAATTCTCTTCAATTGAGTCCATTGCACATTGATTTGGATGCGTTGACGCTATCCTTCCAAACAGAAGAAGAGTGGTCCACTCTTGTAAAAGAGAAGGAACAGATCATTATGGAAGAAAGCTACATTAAAGCAGAAATTGAAGGCGTGCAACGTAAGGATAAGGCGATAGAAAAAGACATAGATCGTCTCCAAGCCAAAGCATTAACAGACAATGACCGCAGGAATTATGCTAACTTGTTAGCGGAACAGGAGGAATCAAGTGAACTAGCAAAGCAATCGAAGAAATATAAGCGCTGGAAAACGCAATATAAAAAGGTAGGTAAAACTGTTTTCCTCGTGTCTTTAGCTATTTTAACCATGGCTGTTCTTATTAGTTTCTTGACCAATCCAATTATCGGATATTTAGGTGGAGGTCTAGCAATCGTACTAACAGGAGGCTATTGGGTATACGGAAATACGTTAGAAAAATGGTTGAAGCCTGAAGGGACGAACCAAAGCAAACCTCTCAATAACGAGGAACGAATTCGTATTCAAGGGATTTTGGAAGATCAATATAAATTAGAAAACCAAATTGTAGAGTATAAAAGAGAAAAGACTAAAATTCAGAGAGAAATGATTCAATTAGAAGAACGTCTACAAACAATAAATAGACAAAAATACCGTTTGGAAAATCGGATTAAAGAACAAGTCAGCCATTTTCCATTTTTAGATGGGATTCCTTTAACATATTGGCCAAAGCTTTATTCGCAATTACAGCAAGTTAAAGCAAAAAACAGATCGGTTCTCGAAATAAAGGAAAAAGTAAAAGCAAAAAATCAGGATATTCAACGGTTAAAGGAACAATTAGCGACGGACTTTTCGTATGACTTAGAAAGTATCGAAGTAAAAATAAAAACGGAAACTCAAAAGCGAGAAACTCTCCATTATAACAAGAAGCAATACGATGAGTTTTCTCAACAGCGTGAGAATATATTAGAGAAAATCCGACCATATCAAGAGGAAATTCATCGATTATTATCTTCAGCTAATACGGATAATGAAGAAGTATTTATTAAACTAGGGGAAGAATATGCCGAAGCTAAACGAATGGATGATAGATTAAAACAGTTAAAGGATAGCCTACTCGTATTGTTTAGCGAATCGGAATTGGAGCAATGGAGAAATGGCAAGATTGAAGCGAAACAGACAGTTGATAACAAGTTATTAGCAATCAAGGAAGATATAGATCAAGTAACACATCAAATACAAAAGTTGCAAAAAGAAATAAGTGATCGGCAAGCTGCAATTTCTATTCTAGAAACAAGTGCTGATAGCTCTATTGTTCGCTATGAATTAGCTATGAAACAGGAAGAATTACGACACTATGCCCATAAATGGAGTGTGCATCAATATGCCTTAGCATCACTAGAGAGAACGAAAACAAGTTTTTCTGAAAAATATTTACCGCTAGTGTTAGAAAATGCCTCTAGATATTTTAATGAGTTAACACTGGGGAATTATATTCGTATATACTTTGATGAAGAAAACCACTCCTTACTTGCAGAACATAAAAATGGATTTAATTATACGATAGATTCTTTATCACAAGGAACGTTGGACCAATTATATATTGCACTTCGACTAGGATTAGCTCATGTTACGAGTTCTACAATGGCATTACCATTTCTTATTGATGACGGATTTGTACATTTTGACCCCGAGAGAAGGAAGCAAATGATGAGGATTTTAGAAGAAATAAGTACTCGACATCAAGTCATTTATTTTTCAACTGTCCATTTGGACCGAGATGTTAAGCTATATAAAAGATAAGGCCGCACTTTTTTTAGTGCGGTCTTACTTTCCGAGATTTTATATGACACAGGGCATCACATTAACTATTCTATAGCAAATAGGAATGCTTATTTTTCGTTATCTGCTTCTGTGTTTTCATAACGACTGTCTAAATAATCGACAATATGAATAATATATCCTTCGATGTTTTGAGGCTTTCTTACGGCGCTACCCCATTCTGGTAAACCATGATGACATAAAATACAATGTGACATTAAATGAATTTGTTCCATACTAAGCTGGATTTGATGGTCATTGACGACTTTATTTAAAATTAGAACACCGTACGGAATATGACCAACCATGACACCAAGTGAATCCATTGCGATGCCAGACTGTACTTGTCGAGTATCCTCAAATAGAGCGGAAGGGAAAAGATACGTAAAGAAATCATCATTACGACCGGCATAGTTATATTCTGCTAGTTTCCCAATGTCATGGAACAAAATACTCGTCATCAATGCGTCTTCATTAATCGTATCATATTTAAACTCTGTCATACCATGGAGCATGGAATACAGGTGATCAATTGTATCCTTCCATATGAATCTATGAAAATCTTCCTCACTTTTTAATGATTCCCATATTTCTACTTTATATTGCTTTTCAACTTGATGTATCAGTCGAATGACAGCTTGAAATGGGTTTTCTTCTATCTTAATTATGTAACGACAAAAACGCATAAGGCCAACGGTATGTTTTAATAACCCACCTAAATAATTGTGATGCATTCCTTTGGCGGCAGGGCTCTTACTAAAAGAATCCCAGAATAAATCTAGCGTTCGAAAAGCTAACGTTTGATAAGGTTCTTGCAGTTCAAGCAAATAGGCAAATAATTCTTCGCTCAATTGATCTAAGTTTTGATTAGTAGAAGCGAGTAGGAGAGAAGGATTAACATCTTCTTTACTCGGTGAAAGTTCGTATACAGTTACACTTTTAAAGCCATTAAACTCATCCACCTGTCCCCTAATATAAAAGACACCATTACTCTCTAAGGTAGGAATATATTTCTCAATTTCTCCGTCGTTATCCCACATTTTTGCTGGAATATTACCTGACGGATTACTAAAGGAGAGTTTAAGAAATTTTTTATTGGTTTTCGTGTTTCTTAATTCAAAGTCGTTGATTAAGACAGTTGTAGAGACAGGTGCTCCTTTATCATGGTCATCTAATATAAAAGAAGTTTCTTCGGTATTGAATTGGGGAGGTAAATACTTCTCCATTAAATCGTTTTTTACATCTTCCTCCAATGAATAGGTGATTGGTATCATATCATAGAAATATTTTTTCACTTTACACACCGCCTTTTTGTGTTTCAATGAGAATAATGGAAAATAGAGGGTGCCCATATGGATCACCCTCTATGCAGAGATTGGTTTTGTCTGTCTATTATTCTTCGCTGTCCTCTGTTGCTTCTGTATCTTCCGCAGACTCTTCATCTGCTGGTTCCTCTTCAACTGGAGCTTCAGGAGTAGCTATTTCAAACATGTCTTTAAATTCGTCAATTTTCACATCAATGTTAGCATCTTCAATAAGTTGATTCACTTTTGCTTGGAATGCCATATTATCTACTTTTGTAGCTGCAATCTCACGACGAATTTGATCTTTCATGTTATCTAAATCATCGATATCTTCTGCTTCTTGTTTACCTAGAAGTTGGATAACGTGGAAGCCGTGTGTAGACTGTACTGGCTCACTAATTTCATCAATTTCCATTGTGTATACTGCCTCTTCAAACTCTGGAACCATGTCGCCTGCAGTAAATGGCTGTAATTCTCCACCATTTGCCGCGCTTCCTGGGTCAGTAGAATATTCTTCCGCTAGAGAAGCAAAATCCTCACCATTGTCTAGTTTCTCTTTTACTTCATTTGCTGTTTCTTCATCAGCAACTAGTATATGTCTAGCTTCAATAGTATACTTCATGCGATCATAACGTGCTTCGATCTCTTCGTCCGTAACTTCTACATCTTCTGTAGCTGCAGCTTCTTGAAGCATTTGTAAACGTAATTCTTCTTTAAATTGATCTTCGTCCTCAAAACCACTTTGTAGTAGGACCATATCCCACTGTTCTTCACCAAATTGCTCTTTATAGGATTCTAACTCTTTATCTACTTCATCGTCTGAGACATCATAATTATCTTCTAATATTGTTTTCAAAACGAGTTTTTGAAGTACTTGTTCGCCACTCTCCGCTTTCAACGCTTCATAATATTCTTCTTTCGTTACATTACCAGATTCCGTTTCTACTACTGTTTCAGAATCGCCTGATGAACATGCTGTAAGTGCTAATACTCCAGCTGTAAATGTTGCTGCAATCGCTAATTTTCTCATTGACTACACTCCTAATACGTTTAGACTAATTTTTTCATTCTTGCCATACTATAACATATTTTGTCTGAAAAAGATTGGAAAAATCGAGATTACTTAATTTTTATATATTTTTATATAGTTACTATAGGATAGATTATTCTTGTATCTACTATGTACCTTCAAAATGAATATAATCGCCTGGTCTCATGAATGTACCAGACGGATATCGTTAAATATTAATAATCTCTACATAAGAGGATACTAGTAATATCGTAATTAAAATATTAACGGTTCGAAACACATTTGGTTGTTTCTCCTGCGACATCTCTGTTTGTAAGCAAAGCCTCATCGTAAGAGAATTAAAGATGAGTAATACAAAAAAAGCAAAAAACGTAAAAATAAAGAACATTAATTTCGACCCCCTTGCTAGTCCTTTCATTACTTTAACAAAAAAAGTGTGATTTGAACAGTATAAGAAGAAAAAATGAAAGGCAGAAAAAAGGTTTTCTAATCTATCATTTTGTTCCTTGCTTTAATGTTGTGTAAGGGAAAAGATACAAGAAAACAAAGGTGAGGTAAGGATGTATCTATGTGTAAACAAAATTTCTAAATATGTAAAAAAAGTTTCAATTATCCTGAATTTACCTCAGTTCGATAATTGAAACTTTTAGAATCTAAATAATAAAGGAGAAAAAACCTTTTAAGCATTTAATTGCTCACTTTGTTTTTCGCCTTTTGTTTTTTCTTCTAATTCCCTTAAGCTTGATTCAATCTGTGTTAAATACTTTTGGATGTTTTTTTGATGAGGTTCTACAGTTTGTTTCCATGATTCAATAGAATTTTTCATATCTGTTGATAGTTCTTTAATAAGAGCTGCACCTTCTTTAGAAGTTTTCGTGATTTGTTCCTTTAAATCCATACCCTCTGCTCGTAAGCGATTCATTGTTTGTACAATATCTTCACTTCGTTGTTTCACATCAGCACGCATTTCTCGACCGGACTTTGGAGTGCTAAGTAGCGTTGCCGCAGCACCTACTACGCCACCTGCAAGGATTCCTAAAAGAAGTGATTTGCTATTAATCATTCTGAACCCTCCTTTCTATTATGCGCTCGGTTGGGAAGAGATGAATGTATAATCATCCATCTATGAGTTGTTAGTTATAACATTCTCTTTTTTCAACCATTTCAAACGCTATTTTCCTTTGGAAGTTTATGTTTATATTCCTGTAGCTATTTTCTGAGCGATATCTGCTAAATCAGAAGTTGAGTAATCGTCATTATGTGTAATCCATTTAGCATCAAATCCGTCGGTTCCGTCATATCTAGGGATAAGATGAATATGTATATGGAAAACAGATTGCCCCGCAGCAGTTCCGTTATTATTAAGAATATTAATACCAACTGGATTATATGCCTTTTTAATGGCGTTTGCGATTTTTGGAACGCGAGCAAAAAGGTTAGAGGCAACCTCTTCGGTTGTTTCATAAATGTTTTCTACATGCTTTTTCGGTATAATTAATGTATGCCCCTTTGTCACCTGACTAATATCTAGAAAGGCAAAGACTTCTTCATCTTCATAGACCTTGGCAGAAGGGATCTCACCATTTATTATTTTACAAAAGATACAATCATGCGCCGTACTCATTATTAAACACTCCTCTATAAAATGCTTACATTTATTTTATAGTATTGATTAGTGGTATTGCAAGCAACTACAGACAGGAAGTATAAGTTATGCTACACTTCCAGTTACATAAAACGAACTACTAAATAGCACAACAATAGAATGCAAATTAACTTACAACAATTTGTCATGTGAGCACCACATAAAAAAACTTTACTTTATTACGATTATATCGCGTAGGACAAGCAGTATGATAGGAGAAAGGATGATTGTAATGGAACCACTACTGAGAGTGAACGAATTAGAGGGTGGATATACACATAAAAATGTGTTGCATGGGATTTCATTTGATATATTTCCAAATGAAATTGTAGCTTTAATTGGTCTTAACGGAGCTGGAAAGAGTACGACCATAAAGCATGTAATTGGCTTAATGCACCCTAAAAAAGGAAGCGTAACAATACAAGGGAAGAGTTTTAATGAGGCGCCGGAAACGTATCGAAAACAATTTGGTTATATTCCGGAGATGCCGGTCTTATACGATGAATTAACATTAGAAGAACACTTGCGATTAACTGCGATGGCATATGAGTTAACAGAAGAAGAGTATGAGAAACGTGTACCACCTTTATTAAAGGAGTTTCGTTTAGAGAATAAATTAAAATTGTTCCCAATCCATTTCTCTAAAGGGATGCGCCAAAAAGTAATGATTATGTGTGCTTTTTTGACGGAACCAAACTTATATATTGTGGACGAGCCGTTTGTAGGATTAGATCCACTCGGCATTCAATCGTATTTACAGTGGATGAATGAAATGAAAGATAATGGTGCAGGTGTGCTCATGTCCACACATATATTAGCTACAGCAGAAAGATATTGTGATCGGTTCGTTATTATACATGACGGAACAGTACGTGCACAGGGAACATTAGAAGAGCTTCGCGAAACATTCCAAATGCCACGTGCAACGTTGGATGATATATATGTTCGATTAACGAAAGAAGCAGATGCCAATGCTTGATGTTAAACAATTATTTTCAGATAGATTAAAGGCACATGTACTTGAGTTGGGGAGATACTTACGATATATTTTCACTGGTCATTTAGCAATTGCGATGGTATTTATTCTTGGAGCATTGTCGATATATTATCAGCAATGGTTAGAACAAATGCCAGAGGGGTTTCCTTCTGAATGGCTAATGGCAATAATCTTCGGATTTGTTGCTGTATATGCTCCTATTCAAACCTTTCTAAAGAAAGCGGATCTTGTCTTTTTAATCCCAGCGGAGCATCGGTTGAAAGGTTTTTTCCTACGAGCGATACTGTATAGTTTTTTTACTCAATTGTATTTACTTGTTTTGGCTGTATTTGCTTTAGCACCATTGTATTTTCAAACTTATTCCAACTATACAGGGAAAGAGCTAGGTTTGTTATTTCTTCTATTAATCGTACTAAAAGTATGGGCTTATGTTGTGAGCTGGTGGATGCATAAAGTGAGGGATACGTCTACAAGAAGGATGGAATGGATCCTACGATTTTTGCTTGTTACTGCATTGGTATTTTTCTTTATGCAGCAAGAAATTATATT
The DNA here is from genome assembly GCF_014206945.1 of Gracilibacillus halotolerans. Lineage (GTDB taxonomy): Bacteria > Bacillota > Bacilli > Bacillales > Amphibacillaceae > Gracilibacillus > Gracilibacillus halotolerans. The sequence continues at coordinate 98,945 of NZ_JACHON010000004.1, read as the reverse complement.
TACCATCATTCTCACTGTACTTTTAATTGGCCTTTGGCTTGTAAATATTTTCTTTGCCAAGCAGACAAACAGTGTGAATTGGGAATTATTAATCGAGCAAGATTATCAAAGGAAGCGTGCATTTTATCGTCTAGCAAACATGTTTACAGATGTACCCCATTTGGAAACACAGGTGAAGAAGCGACGCATTCTTGCCACAATGTTAACAAAAGGTATGCCAATCAAGACAGTGTCTACCTTTCTTTACCTGTTTCGATTAACAACCGTTCGTAGTACAGATTATTTAGGGATATTTTTGCGTTTACTTGTAATCGGACTCGTTCTCGTATGGACTGTTCCTAATCAATGGTTGATGCTTATATTCGGCTTTTTGTTTATGTATATTATTTTCTTACAGCTGTTGCCGTTATACCGTCATCACAGAACGTTAGTGTGGATTGAACTATATCCTATAAAAGCAGAAAAAAGACTAGCATCTTTTACGAAATGGATGCGTCAAATCATGTTGTTTTCAGCCATTCTATTTATAATTCCGTTCTTATTTGAACAGAGATGGCTAGAAGGAGCTATTATGATGGTAGCATCTTTAGTGTTTATTTACATGATTATACCGTCTTATATTCAACAAAAATATCGAAAAGAAGCATAAACACCAACCTATCCCCCAGTTCTGGGAGATAGGTTGGTGTGTTTTATTCACTAGTTAATGTTTGTAGGGTAAGGTTGATTAATGTTTTTGCTCCGATTAACATGGCTCGTTCATCAAAATCAAATAATGGATGGTGATGGGGAACGAAGTTGTTCTCGATTGCTGCTCCCGTAAAAAAGAATGCTCCAGGCCGTTCTTGTAAATAGTAAGAAAAATCTTCTCCGGTCATTGTAGGTTGGACGAAGATTGCTTTCTTTACGTCGGGAACCTGTTGTGCCGCCTGAATGACTCGTTCTGCATATTCTGGATGATTAATAACGGGTGGATACCCATTAAAATATTCAAATTTATATTCCATATCTCCAGCGAAAGTCGTTCCTTTAATGACACGTTCCATTTCTTCTACTATCCAATCTCGTAAATTAGAATCAAAGGTACGAACGGTTCCTTCAATTGTTGCCGAATGGGGAATCACGTTAAAGGTATTTCCAGCCTCGAATCGACCAACTGTAATAACCGCAGTATCAAGTGGGTTCACACGTCGGCTAACGATCTGTTGAAGCGCAGTAATTAATTGTGCCCCTATAACGATTGGATCCTTTGTTTGATGTGGAATCGCTCCATGGCCACCTTTTCCATGAAGTGTGATGGTAAAGCGGTCAGCAGCAGCCATTAGATGTTCAGATGCGGTATGAATCTCACCAAAAGGAGTATTCGTCCACAAGTGATTGCCGTAAACAACATCTACCCCATCTAAAGCACCGTCGCTTATCATTGATTTTGCTCCCCCAGGTGCTAATTCCTCTGCATGCTGATGAATGAGAACAACATTTCCTGAAAGTTCTGCCTGTTTACTATGTAGAACTTTTGCTATGATAAGCAACATTGCTGTATGTCCATCGTGGGCACAAGCATGCATAACCCCAGGTGTCTTCGAGCGATAGGCAACATCTTTTTCGTCTTGAATTGGTAGAGCATCAAAATCAGCTCGTAATGCAACAGTTTTACCAGGTTTTGCTCCTTTTATTGTCGCAACAATACCATTTCCTCCTACGTTGGATCGATATGGAATAGTTAATTTTTGATAGAATTTTTCAATATATGCTGCTGTCTCGTACTCTTTGAAAGACACTTCAGGATGTTGATGTAGATATCTTCTGATTTTTACCATTTCGTTATAATGCTCATCTAATAAGGAATATAAAGAATCTTTCATCATAAGCTCCTCCTATTGAAAACGCACATTATGGACTCTTTACTTGAAAATAGTATAGCATAGGAACGAGAATATGACGGAAGACTTCCAATTTTTACACTAAAAAAGAGCACCTATTCAAAATGAACAGGTGCTACAATCTATTATAAGCGGGAAATGAAAGTGTTACAGGTAAATTATTTGAAAAAACTTTTATCTGCTAACAATCGTTCAACTTCTTCTTTGTGATGTGTTTCATCAGCAATGAAATCCTCTAATTTAACTGCTAGTTCTGTTAAGCCTAATTCTTCTGCTTGTTCTTTGCGTTTTTCATATCTTTCCACAGTAGCCTTTTCCGCTTTGTAAGTGGCCTCAAGCATTTCTTGTACATCTGTTAATTGCTCCACCTTAGCTGGTGTCGTTGTCGGAGTACCACCTAATGTTTTAATTTTATCAGATAGATAGAGAGCATGTCCCATTTCATCATTTATTTCTTCCTCGAAAAAAGGTTTTAATAATGAACGGTAAAGTCCATTAACTGCGGCAGCATGATACGTATACATGATTGCTGCTGCGTATTCATTAGCTAAGTCTTCATTTAGTCCATCTATTAGCTGTTGTAATTTTTGATCAGTCTGTGCCATACATCCTCATCCTTTCATCTAATACCTAACCATCGTCTCCTTTACACTTTACCCTGCTTTCGGAAAAATAAACATGTTTTCATAGAAATCCTTATTTGTACTAAATGAAAATATATGCTATTCTTTTAAGTAATCTAAACTTTATATTGTTGCACTAGGGGAGCCTTAAAGGCTGAGACGGACAAAACTCTGGACCCTCAAAACCTGATCTGGTTAATACCAGCGTAGGGAAGTGGCTAATTATCTTTTTACATGGAACGATTAACTTTGAGATAATAACAAACCACTCTCCGACGCTGGAAGAGTGGTTTTTTGTGTTGACTAACATGAGCCTTATTATAAGGAGGGAACAATGGAGCTACATGTGATTACAAACGGAGATATGCTCCTAGAACATTGGGAACGAATTCCTCAATTTATTAATGAGATAGATTTTCTCCATATTAGGGAGCAATCTAAAACAGCCAATGAATTATTCACAATCGTGAACATGCTGTTGGAGAAAGGTGTTCCTGCTAATAAAGTAATTATTAACGATCGTCTTGATCTTGCACTAGTAATGGACGTGTATGGAATACAGTTAGGGTATCGAAGTATTCCATTATCGGTGGTAACGCAAAAGCAAATCTTTGAACATTTACAAGTAGGCAAATCGGTACACGATGTTGAAGAGGCCATTCGAGCAGAAGATGAAGGAGCAGATTATTTACTTTTTGGTCATGTTTTTTCTACTAATTCTAAGAAAGGCTTGCCACCTAGAGGAGTACAAAGTTTACATGCCGTGGTTCAATCCGTAGATATTCCGGTGGTTGCAATTGGTGGGATTACTCCATTGAACGTTGGAGAAGTTGTTGCCAACGGAGCCAAGGGTATTGCGATAATGTCACCAATCTGGAATACGAAGAACCCATTACAGCTTATAAATGAGTACCGAAACGCTAGTCATCTTTGAAAGGAGGCAGATAATGAATAAGAATTTTGACCAAATTATTATAGGGGGAGGCGTCTCCGGTAGTTCAATTGCCTATCACCTATCCAAACGAGGTAAAAAAGTACTTCTCTTGGAAGCGGATCAAATTGCAGCTGGAGCGTCGAGCGCAGCGGCTGGTATGTTAGGCGTACAAATGGAATTTACGGAATATTCACCTTTTTTTGAATTCGCTCAAGAAAGCAGAAACATGCACTCGGTTTTAGCGGAGAGCTTATATAAGCAAACAGGAATAAACGTACAATATTTGAAAAAGGGTGCAATGAAGCTAGCCTTTTCTGAGCCAGAATTCATCCAATTACAGGCTATAGCTCACTTTCAGCAACAAGCTGGACTTGATGCAAGAATCTTATTACCTAGGGAAATTGGGCAAATTGAGCCGAATATTGCCAGTCATGAAATAGTTGGTGCTTTGTATTGTCCTGAAGAGGCTCATGTATCCGCACCTCACTTAACCTTGGCTCTAGCGAAGGCAGCAGCTAATAATGGAGCTATTATTCTTGAAGGAACGGGTGTAACAAACCTGATTACTCAAGAAGAAACAATTATTGGTGTAGAGACGGCAATAGGTAATTATTATGCAGATCAAGTAGTTCTAGCAACAGGAACTAGCTTGCACCAATTTGCTTCTTTTTTACCTGATGACATATCTATTACGCCAGTGAAGGGGGAATGTGTTGCTCTAAAATCTGAAAAAAACATTTTTAATACGACCCTTTTCTCGGAGCGTTGTTATATCGTTAGTAAAAGTAATCGATATATCTTTGTTGGTGCAACGGTTAGAGAAGGGGAACGTGATTTGTCGGTTGATGCTGGGAGTGTTCACAAACTTCTTCATGATGCATTTACAGTGATGCCTAAACTACAGCAGACTCGATTTTCTCATGTATGGGCAGGATTCCGGCCTAAAGCAAAGAGAGAGGTTCCTTATTTAACTGAGGTGCACAACATGCAAGGACTCTATGTTGCGGCAGGACATTATCGAAATGGGATACTTTTAGCACCTATGACGGGTGTATATATGGCAGATATATTGGAAGATAAGTCTGTATCACCAGCCTATAAAGAAATGTTTTCTGTTCCAAATAGTTATCAAATATTAGAGGAGGAGTATCATTGACGATTGTTGTAAATGGTAATTCTTTAGAAATCTCAAATTCTGTGAAAAGTGTTGCAGAGCTTTTACAAGAGCTAAAGTTAGCAGACAAATCGCTCATCGTGGAGCATAACCAGAACATACTCACGAAGGAAGAGCATGTTAATGTAAGTATTAAAGACGGAGATCGTCTAGAGATTGTACATTTTGTTGGAGGTGGCTAAAATGCTAAAAATAGGAGATTATCAATTTCAATCAAGATTGTTTTTAGGAACAGGGAAATTCCCGAATTTCGATATACAGAAAGAGGCTGTCGATGTTTCAGAAACAGAAGTTTTAACATTTGCCGTAAGAAGGATGAATATATTTGACCCAGAGCAGCCTAATTTTCTAGAAAAGATTGATGTATCGAAGTATAAGTTTTTACCGAATACAGCTGGTGCCAAAACAGCGGAAGAAGCGGTTCGTATTGCGAAATTAGCAAAGGCATCGGGGCTTTGTCATATGGTAAAGGTAGAGATTATCGGTTGCGATAAAACATTGTTACCAGATCCTGTGGAGACATTAAGAGCAACAGAGATGCTATTGGAGGATGGTTTTACTGTACTTACCTATACATCCGATGATGTGGTGCTTGCTCGTAGATTAGAAGAGCTAGGAGCACATGCAATTATGCCTGGTGCTTCACCGATTGGTTCAGGCCAAGGCATTATTAATCCGTTAAATTTACAATTTATTATTAATCAATCCAATGTACCAGTAATAGTAGATGCAGGTATTGGTTCACCTAAGGATGCTGCATATGCGATGGAATTAGGTGCAGACGGTGTTCTATTAAACACTGCCGTTTCCGGTGCAGATGATCCTGTGAAAATGGCAAAAGCTATGAAACTAGCAACCGAAGCAGGAAGACTAGGTTTCGAGGCAGGTAGGATAGCGGAGAAAACATATGCAGTAGCTAGTAGTCCGAAAGAGGGAATAAGTATTGGAACTTGAACGTTATCATCGACAAATGTTATTTCAACCAATAGGTGAAGAAGGACAAAAACAATTATTGAATAGCCATGTGCTATTAGTCGGTGCAGGAGCACTCGGTACGAGTAGTGCGGAAATGCTTGTACGTGCCGGACTAGGAAGATTAACGATTATTGATCGAGATTATGTTGAAATGAGTAACATGCAGCGTCAGCATCTTTATACGGAACAAGATGTAAAGAATGAGACGCCAAAAGCGATAGCGGCACGTGACCATTTGCAACAGATTAACAGCAGTGTAACGATTAAAGCATTGGTTATGGATGCAGGACCTGATGAAATGGAGCCCTTGCTGAATGATGTAGATTTAATAATAGATGCAACGGATAATTTTGACATCCGATTTATTATTAACGATCTCGCAATTAAACATCAAATACCGTGGATTTACGGTGCGTGCGTAGCTAGTTATGGAGTTTCATTTGTTGTAATTCCGGAAGAGACACCATGTTTAGAATGCTTAATGGAGCATTTACCACAAGATGGAGCTACATGTGATACTGTCGGAATTATTAGCCCGGTTGTTCAGATGGTTGTTTCCTACCAAATTAGTGAAGCTATTAAACTATTAACAGGAAACAAGGATAAATTATCTGGAAAACTAATGGCATTTGATTTGTGGAATAATGAGCAGATGTCTTTAAGTGTAAATCAACTGAAAAAGAAGGATTGTACTACTTGTGGCAAGCATTTGTATCCTAATTTATCGTATGACAATCGGATGAAGCCAGCTGTCTTATGTGGAAGAAATACTGTGCAAATCCGACCACGTAAAGATGAAAATACCGATATAGCAAAGCTAATGGATCAATTAAAGCAAAATGAAAAGCTATCCGTTTCTGAAAACGCGTTTCTCATATCTTTTCAAGCGGATCCTTACCGGATTGTCGTTTTCCGTGATGGGAGAACACTAATCCATGGAACAAAAGATATAACAGAAGCCAAAAAAGTTTATAACCAATATATTGGTGGATAAGTGAAAAGAGTAAGTACTTAATTAACTTGAAATTTGATGAATTCTTAAGCTGAGTTAAAATACGAGACTCCTGTAGGAAAAGCAACAGCTAATTAGTTTAAGCGTTGACTTACATCCTATAGGTAAAAGCGACGTATTTTTGACTTAGCTTATTTTTTTATTTTTCGGATTTTTGGTAATTTGTTCAAAATTTTATATCTGGGGAACAAAAACTTCTAACTTAAAAAATTGTATGTTAAAATTTGATATGTATAATGAAGTAGTTGAGGGGGACGCCGATGAACACTCGGGAGGAACGTTTAGTCTTTATCATATGGGCTCAAAGTGTTATAGCAACTTTAGGTAGTTTATTTTACTCGGAAGGGATGGGTTTTGTTCCTTGTGAGTTATGTTGGTTTCAACGTATATTAATGTATCCGTTAGTTATTATCTATGGGTATGCGGTATATAAAAAGGATATTCGCTATGCGTACCCAGGTTTACTGTTGAGTGGAATCGGAATTCTCGTTTCTACCTATCATTATTTAGTTCAGCAATTACCAGGATTACAAGAAGCAGGACAAGGATGTGGAATTATTCCTTGTAATATGAAATATGTTGAGTTTCTAGGCTTCATTACGATACCTTTCCAAGCTCTTATCGCTTTTCTTGTTATCTTCTCAATACATATCGTATTGATCATCAAGCAAAGGAGAGAATCTAATTGAAAAAAATGATTATATTTGCAGTAGTGCTTGTTGTTATATTTGTTGCACTATTTGCAGTAGTGAACTATCAAAATAATAAAAAAGTAGAAGGCAACCCATACGGTAAATCCGACCTAGACCCGGCTACTATCGCTCAGCTAAATGATGACTTGTATCAAAATCTAATTATGCCTGATGAGTTAGAAGAGGCGGTAGAATCTGGTGAACCAACTACCATTTATTTTTATAGTCCAAGCTGTGTACACTGTCAACGTACAACACCAGTTGTTAAACCGATGGCAGAAAATTATGGTATTGATTTAAAACAGCTCAATCTTTTAGAATTCCCGGATCAATGGCAAAAATATAATATTAAAAATACTCCTACTATCGTACATTACGAAAATGGGGAAGAAGTAGCGCGTATTGTTGGTGAGCACCAACAACCAGCCTTTGAAGAGTTTTTTGAGAAGGAAGTATTAGCTGAGTAGGACAAGCAGAAAACAAAAATTCGGGAATTATTCCCGAATTTTTTTAATCGTCCTCGTCTTCTTTTTCACCAACGATATATGTTTTCTCGTAAGGTGGTTTAACGATATAATCTTCTTTTCCTTGTGCTGGAAAAAAGAGTTCCTCTTGTACCCTCCACATATTATATGTTTCCTCGTCACTCCATAGGGTTAATAAAATATAGTTACCTGTAGCCATTGGCTTAAGGACGCGAGCAGCAAGTGAACCTGGAACATTGGTTAATTCCTTGATTTTCTGTTTGTAATCCAGTTCAAAAATTGGCGTTCCTTCCTCTGTCACTGGTGTGTAATAAAGAGAGAGAAACCCTTCCTCATAAAGGTCACCAATAGAAGCAACAATCTCATAGTCTCTACTTTCATTGAAAAGTGATTGCTGTGATGCTTCATAATAAGCAAGTGCGCTATCTTCTGAATGCATCAGTACGAAAGGTGAGAAGTTACTCGATTCTTTTAGGTTTTCAAGATAATCGTAGGTTCCATTCGTAAAATATCCGTACAATGACGTTCACTCCTTTGTCATATTTTGTTTTAACGTAGCAAATTACTTGTCGGAAAGCAATGTTTTCCATTCCCTCTTATGCTAAAATAAAACCAATGTAAATCAGAAAAGCAAGGTGGTGCCTTTTGATTAAAAGTTATTTGCAAAAAGGTTTAAAGACAATATGGAATTTTGTGAAACGTTATAAATGGTTAGCCGGCGCTATAATGGGAACACTATTGTTAGCTATTTTTGGGTATTTATTCATTATTTTTGGCGGCCGTTTTGTTATAGATGAAAAAGAACTTATCCTTCCTGTTGCTTCTAAAATAGAACTCGAGGATGGAACTGTTATTGGTAAAGTATATACAGAAAATCGTGATTATGTAACTCTTGGACAAATACCGGATCACGTAGAAAAAGCCTTCGTTATGTTGGAGGATAAAAGATTTTATGATCATGCCGGGGTTTCTTTTATTTCTGTAACTAGAGCCGTATACCGAGATATAATTTCCATGAGTAAAGAAGAAGGCGCTAGTACAATAACACAACAACTAGCGAAGAACCTATTTTTAACGAATGATAAGTCTTGGATGCGAAAAACAAAAGAAGTGATGGCTTCTATCTATTTAGAACAAAATTTCAGCAAACAACAAATATTGGAATTATATTTAAACGAGATTTACTTTGGACATGGGATATATGGAGTGGGTACGGCAGCTGATTATTTCTTCGGTAAAACAATAGAAGAATTGACGGTGGAGGAAGGTGCTTTACTAGCTGGAATGATAAAAGCACCAAATACGTATTCACCGTATCATGATATTGATAAAGCCAAATCAAGAAGAGATGTGGCACTTTCTCAGCTAGAAAAGGAAGGCTATATTTCAACGGAAGAACTATTAGAGCTTCAAGCAAAGTCTGTTAACGTAACTACTCAGGGAGAAGAGCGAGAATCTTGGATGGATGATTATTTTGCCTATGTTTTGGACGAGTTAAATAGTGTATATGGTTTAAATATAGACACGTTAAAACGCGGCGGCTATACGATAACCGTTCATATGGACGCTGATTTACAACAAATCGCCTATGACAGAATACAAGATGATGATTACTTTCATGGTTCCAATGAGGATATTAATACTGGTTTTGTACTAATGGATGAGCAAAGCGGGGCGTTGAAAGTACTAATTGGTGGCCGTGATTTTCAATCGGGAGTGGACCATCATATGTTACTCACTAGAAAGCAGCCTGGTTCTGTATTTAAGCCACTTGCAGTCTATGGTCCAGCTTTAGATACGGAGAAATTTACTGCCTATAGTATGCTCAAGGACCAAGATTTGGATTATGATGGTTACCGTGTTAGGAATGCGGACGGTACGTTTGAAGATGAAGTGCCATTATACGATGCAGTTGTAACGTCTAAAAATACATCCGCTGTTTGGTTATTGAATGAACTAGGCATCCCACTTTCGAAAAAATATTTAGAGGAGCTCGGTATGGCTATTGAGGACGACGGTTTGGCAATAGCTCTCGGTGGTTTAACTTATGGCGTAACTCCTATTCAGATTGCAGAAGGTTATCGTACGTTTATTCATTCAGGAAACTTTATAAAGTCGACGTCTATCCAACAAATTAGCGATCGAAATGGAGAAAACCTAGCCATACAAGATAGAGAAAATAAACGTGTGTTTCAGCAGCAAACTGCTTGGGACATGGTCCGAATGCTTGAAAAAACAGTGCAAGAAGGAACGGCTCAAGCTGGAGAATTTTCAAAAGCATTGGCAGGTAAAACTGGTACAACTGAACATCCAAATGGAGAAGGCAATGCAAAAGATGTATGGTTTGCTGGGTTTACACAAGATTATGTTGCGGTTAACTGGATTGGTTATGAAACAGCTAGCGATGATAATTATTTAACATCTGGTAGCAGTGAGCCTACTCGTTTAACGAAAGCTATTCTTTCAGATATAGATAAGCTACATCCACAAGCAGAGGAGTTTACATTACCAGATGATGTGGAAGATTTAAAAGAGCCGATTCGTTTGCCTGAAATTACCGATTTAACTGCAAAATTAAAATTTGGTGGCTATACAGTTATTCAAGCACAGTTAAACTGGAGTGCTTCCTCCGATGAGCGTGTTATTTACCGTATTTATAAAAAAGAAGAAGATGGTTCCCATACATTTCTTGGGGAAGTTCAAGGAGAAGGAGAATACACGTTGGATAGCTTTGGTCTATTAGCAACGGGTGAATATTTTATCATTCCTTATAATCCTTTCATTGAACAAAGTGGAACGCCGTCTAACACGGCAAAACTCTCCATTGACTTTTAAAAAATTAATAATTATAATTATTTTTTAGTTATAATAATTACAATTTAGTGAACAAAGCTCCAAAAAGCTATACATTAAAGCAGTTTATAGATAGAATGTTAAGTAATGAGCAGATAAAGGGTGAAGTTTAAATGACTGGGTTCAATGATACTATTTTAAGAGCGTTCCGTGGTGAAAAAACAGACTATACACCTGTATGGTATATGCGTCAGGCAGGGCGTTCGCAAGAGGAATATCGAAAATTAAAGGAAAAATATTCATTGTTCGAAATTACACATCAGCCAGAGCTTTGTGCCTACGTAACACGACTTCCTGTCGAAATGTATAACGTGGATGCAGCGATACTTTATAAAGACATTATGTCGCCTTTACCGGCTATTGGTGTAGATGTTGAAATAAAATCTGGAATTGGACCAGTAATCGATAATCCGATCACTTCCATACGTGATGTAGAGCGCTTAGGTACGATAGATCCTGAGGAAGATGTTCCGTATGTATTAGAGACGATTCGATTATTAACAAAGGAACAATTGAATGTGCCTTTAATTGGGTTTAGTGGTGCACCATTCACACTTGCGAGTTACATGATTGAAGGTGGTCCTTCGAAGAACTACCATAAAACAAAAGCTTTTATGTATAGTGAGCCACAAGCGTGGTTTAAGCTAATGGATAAGCTTGCGGACATGACAATTACATATGTTGCAGCACAAGTAAAAGCAGGCGCAAAGGCAATTCAAATCTTTGATTCATGGGTTGGTGCGCTAAACGAAGCGGATTACCGTACGTATATTAAACCGGTAATGGAGCGAATTTTTACCGAGTTAAGAAAAAATAATGTACCGCTTATTCTCTTTGGAGTAGGAGCGAGTCATTTAATTCAAGAATGGAACGATTTACCTGTTGATGTTCTTGGCTTAGACTGGAGACTATCGATTAAAGAAGCGAGAGAAATGGGGATTACGAAACCTTTACAAGGTAATTTAGACCCAGCTCTTTTACGCTCCAATTGGGAGATTGTCGAAGAAAGAGCGAAACAAATTATCGATCAGGGTAGAGAGCATCCGGCCCACATCTTTAACTTAGGGCATGGTGTGACTCCTGAGATTAAACCAGAGCGACTAAAGAAACTTACAGAATTAATACACAGTTATTCTAGGACTTAAGAAAGGATGAACAAGATGACGAAGAAAAAAGTAGGATTACTCGTAATGGCGTATGGTACTCCGTATGAAGAGGCAGATATCGAAAGGTACTATACACATATTCGTCATGGAAGAAAGCCATCACAAGAAGCATTAGACGATTTAACAGAAAGATATCGTGCAATTGGTGGGACTTCTCCACTAGCGGAAATTACGAAAGCCCAAGCAGAATCTTTAGAGAAAAGAATGAATGAAGTCCAAGATGAGGTAGAATTTGTTCATTACTTAGGATTAAAACATATTGAGCCTTTTATTGAAGATGGCGTGCAACAAATGGCAGCAGACGGTATTACAGAAGCTGTTTCTATCGTGTTAGCACCACATTATTCAACATTCAGTGTTAAATCTTATAATGGGCGTGCAAAAGAATCAGCAGAAGAGCATGGAATCAAACTTTGTTCTGTAGAAAGCTGGTACGATGCAGAAGGCTTTATTGATTATTGGGCAAATGCAATTATGGAAGAATATAATAAAGTAGACGATAAAGAGAAAGCTGTTCTCGTAGTGTCCGCGCACAGCTTACCTGAGAAAATTTTACAGCACGGTGACCCATATCCAGAGCAATTAAAAGAGACTGCAGATTTAATCCAGAAAAAAACGGGCATTACGAACGTAGAAATCGGTTGGCAAAGTGAAGGGAATACTCCAGATCCTTGGTTAGGTCCAGACGTTCAAGACTTAACGAGAGATTTACATGAACAAAAAGGCTATCAATCCTTTATTTATGCACCAGTTGGTTTTGTAGCAGATCATCTAGAAGTATTATATGACAATGATTATGAGTGTAAGGTAGTTTGTGATGAGGTAGGAGCGGCATATTACCGACCTGAAATGCCGAATACGAATGCTACTTTTATCGATACATTAGCAACAGTTACTTTAGATAAATATAAGGAGTGCTGATGACGTGAAAAGAGTTGTCATTGTTGGCGGTGGTATAGCGGGGCTTACTACCGCTTTTTATTTAAATAAAGCAATATCAGAAAATCAGTTAGATGTAGAAGTGAAATTGTTAGAAGCTAGTGATCGATTTGGAGGGAAAATCAACACTATAAAAAAGTCTGGCTTTACGATTGAGCGAGGCCCGGATTCCTTCTTAATTCGAAAGCCATCTGCAGAACGTTTAGCACGCCATGTTGGTTTAGGAGAGAAGCTTGTGAAAAATGGGACAGGGAAATCCTATGTGTTAAAAGGTGATAAGCTGTATCCAATGCCACAAGGTTCCTTCATGGGAATTCCAATTGATTTGGAAGCCTTTTTCGCATCGGACCTTCTTTCGGATGAAGGAAAAGCGCGTGTAAAACAAGAACTCACGATGGAAAAGAGTGAGCCAATGGCTGATCAATCTCTAGGTAAATTTTTTAAAAGACATTTTGGTGAAGAATTAGTAGAAAATCTAATCGAACCATTATTGTCAGGAATTTATGCGGGGGATTTGGATGAGTTGAGTCTGATGGCAACGTTCCCGAATTTCTATCAATTAGAACAGAAATACGGTAGTTTAATCAAAGGGTTACAAGATACGTTACCTCCTTCCAATCCAAATGCTAAAAAGGAAAGTAAGTTTTTTAGTATAGAGGGTGGATTAGAAGCATTAGTTAATGCGATAACCTCTGCAATTCAACCAGAAATCTTAAAGAAAAATGTAGCAGTGGAGCATATTGAATACACGCAAGACGGGTATCGACTAAATGTTACGAATGGAGAGGTGTATGAGGCGGATGCAGTTCTGTTTGCGACACCATATAATGTAACGAAAACTTTATTAGCGCCATATCTATCACTGCCTGGAGAAATGAAAGCTACTTCGGTTGCTAACGTTGCAATGGCGTTTGATTTAGACCAAATTAAAGATGAATTAGATGGTACTGGATTTGTTGTTTCAAGAAATAGTGATTATCGTATTACTGCATGTACGTGGACACACAAAAAATGGCCAGAAACAACAGTACCAGAGAACAAAGCTTTGCTACGCTGTTATGTGGGCCGACCTGGTGATGAAGAAATTATTCATTACTCTGATGAGGAACTAGAAGAATTTGTTTTAAATGATTTGAATAAAGTTATGAAAATAGAAGGGAAGCCACTCTTTTCTGTTGTCTCAAGATGGGAAGATGGTATGCCTCAATACTCTATTGGCCATCAAGAATTTGTTGGAGAATTAGAAGAGCAATTGGCAACGAAATTACCTGGTGTATTTGTTGCGGGTAGTTCATATCGTGGAATAGGAATTCCCGATTGTATTGATCAAGGAGAAGTAGCTACCGATAAATTGCTGGATTATATCCAAAATAAAGTGTGATAATCGTTTCCCTAAACGTATTTCATTAAAAGTGAATAACTTAGCTCATTACTTTTGTTTAACCTTAGCTAGAAAAAAGAAGCAGCCGATTAAGGCTGCTTCTATCGTCTTCTACATATATCTCGATTTTTTGGATGGGAATGTTCATCTAGCCCACGTGACAATGAGTTGATGAAGGAAATGAAAGAGATTAGGGTAAAAGACATAAACGTTACAAAGCAGGATGTCTAGCAGTTCATACAGAAAAATGACGATTACATGAATGGTCATTTTTCGGAATTTTCTGCTTCTTGCAGGAGTAAAGCATGTAACCTGCATGCGGATGTATTTGTATTGTATTATAACAAAATGTAAAAATCAAGACTTTGTATTAGTACAAAATAAAACCTTTTTCTCCGTATAACTATTTAAGTATTGAAGTAAAATAATGTGGATTTTTAAGAGAAGAGTCGTTCTAAATTCAACTTCCTAGCAAAGCTATCCTAATTTATTTATACTTGTGATAGAGGTTATAGGATAAAAAAAGGAGTGGAAGACGATGAAGTTTATTGATAACAAAGGGATTACAGATCCTAGAATAAATCTTGCGATAGAGGAATATGTTTTAAATAAGTTTGGTGAAAATGATACATATCTCTTATTTTATATAAATGAGCCTTCTATTATCATCGGTCGTAATCAAAACACAATTGAGGAAATCAATACAGACTACGTTGAAGATAAGGGAATACATGTCGTGCGTCGTCTCTCCGGTGGTGGAGCAGTTTATCACGATACAGGCAACTTGAATTTTAGCTTTATTACGAAGGATGATGGGGAGAGCTTTCATAATTTTGCTAAGTTTACAGAGCCGGTAGTAAAAGCGATGCAAAAGCTAGGTGTTCCTGCTGAGCTTCAGGGAAGAAACGACCTTGTCGCAAATGGAAGAAAAATATCTGGAAATGCTCAATTTTCAACAAAAGGTAGGATGTTTAGTCATGGAACGTTAATGTATGATTCAGAGATTGAAGAAGTGGTTCGCTCCTTACGAGTAAAAACAGAAAAGATTCAATCCAAAGGTATTAAGTCTATTAGAAGTCGTGTAGCTAATATTTCTGAGTTTATGGATGAAAAATTGACAATGGACGAGTTTAAAGCGCATATTCTACGACATATTTTTAATGTAGATGATGTAAACGATGTGCCACAATATGTTTTGACGGAAGAGGATTGGAGCAATATTCATGAAATTTCTGAAAATCGTTATCAGAAATGGGAATGGAATTTTGGTAAATCTCCGAAATCTAATGTTCAACAAACAAAGAAATTTGATGGTGGTTTACTAGAAGTTCGACTAGATGTACACAAAGGTATTATTGAAAATTGCAAAATTTATGGTGACTTTTTTGGCATTGGAACGATTGATGAATTAGAAGAGAAGTTGAAAGGTGTTCGCTATGATAGAGATGCGATAGCTGAAGCGCTAGCAGATGTAGACACCTCTCATTATTTAGGAAAGATTACAAAAGAAGAATTCTTACAGCTCGTGTATTAACAAACCAAACTCTCCTTATAAATAAGGAGAGTTTGTTATACTCTATAGCTTTGTCAGGAGAAAAATTATGAAAAAATGGCTCATCATCTACTTCATATATGTGATCGGTTTATTTCTCTATTTCTACTACGGCTATTCGCTAGAATCTTATGGAGATACACGTTATGGTGCCCTTTCACATGCTTTTTATTTTGCAATGTGGCCTCTTCGCTTATTGTTATTAGGCATGCTCTTAACGTATAAAAAATGGACGTTATGGTTACAGTCTATCTCCTCATTATTTTGGCAAACACTTCTATTTACACTATTATTTACGGTATTGGACTTTCTGTTCCATTTCCCTTATCGCTATATTTGGTATCGGATTACGATATCAGAAGGTATACGAACACAAAGCTTTTTCTCATGGTTAGGAGAAAATTTGTTGTCCGCTACACTGTTCGCGGTTACTTTGTTTGTCATTTTTATTTCCGTTCGTTACGTTATGCAACGTTTTCCTAAATACTGGGCAATGATTGTCTGGGGAGTGGCGATTCCAATTGTTTTACTAGTTGTTTTTGTGAAGCCAATCTGGATTGATCCGTTATTTGATCCATTTATAGAAATGGAAAATGGAGACCTTTATCATTCTATCGTTTCGATGACAGAGCAAGAAGGATTAGAGGATGTACAACTTTTTGTAGTAGAAAAAAGCAATAAAGTCACTACTTATAACGCCTATGTGACAGGGATTTTTCAACACGCGAGAATTGTGTTGTGGGATACGCTAATTGATGGAATGGAGAAGGATGAAATTCTTTTTATCGTTTCCCATGAAATTGCGCATTACTTATACAAACACGTTTACATAGGGACGGCTCTTTATGTTTTATTAAGCTTTCTTGTCCTATTGTTTTTGCAAAAGTGGAATACGACACGGGAACGAAAAAGTGATTTACATACGGTGATACGATTAATGGCAATGACAGTTTTACTATTACTCTTGATACAGCCTATCGAGCTTTTTGTATCTCGCCAAATGGAGTTAAGTGCCGACGATTATGCTATACAACATACGGAGAATTTAGAACCGGCATTACAAAGCTATGTGCAGCTTGCTATGCAATCGAAAACCGATATTTCCCCAGCCCCTTGGATTGTATGGTTACGCTCTACGCATCCACCTATCGGCACAAGAATAGAAAAAATAGAACAAGAAATGGAACGGAGATGGAAGGAAGAAAATCCACACTAGGGTACTCTGTCTTTGAACCGTTAGGATGGTTTCTTCCGTGTAATTAAATATTCTTCATCGGTGATATAAAAATCGATAATTGGATTTGGTCTTTCATCTAACAATTTGAGTTGCTCTAATTTATGATAGCTTACTCTTCGGTAAGGGTCATCATCTATAACAGGCAACTCTTTTTTTATGTCAACGTATTGATCGACGGCGCGTTGGATAGTATCAACGGCTACTGCAATATGTTTTTCTTCTTCTGGGAAAATTTCATACGTTTCCTTCGACATATAGTACTTCTCTTTTGGAACCGCTTTTAAAAAAGGTGCTAATAATTGATAATCTATTTCTAGATTATCTTGAATGATGATACCTAATGGTACGTTATCAGGAAGGTTCTTCCCATATTCACGTATAGCATCTCTTATTTCTTCATAGCTAATGGACTTTATAGGATATTTTTTATCCTCTTTTTTTCTTTTACGAAAAAACCACATGTATCCTGCCCTCCGACTTGAATCAAATCCTCTAAAAATGATCGACTGAATGAACCTATTCATCTAAATTGTATCAAATACTTGCTGATAAAAGCGAATAAGAGCGATTTCATTACAAAAAAGGCGAATTTCATTTCCCTTTCCAACATTTCTTGTTAGATTAAAGTTGCTTGAAAAAATCTATTTGGAGGGATCATTTATGGAAAAAACAGTGGTTATTAGCCCACATACGTTAGCAGTAGTTGGAGAGGAGTTGAATAACGGTCAATTTTATACGACGATTATGTCTTTTCACGAAGAGGATGACCAAGAGATTGATTTGAGTGCAAAAAAGGTAATGGACATCGCATGTAGAGAATTCGGTATTAGTCTAAGGGGACTAATTGAAGGTTCCAAAATGCTAAGTAGGATTACACATAAACCACCTATCGCAATTGATAGGGTAAGCGGAATGTACTTCTTCCCAACGGAGTCTCCTCAAAACCGTTCTTGTTCATGGATAGCGCACTCGCATGTGCTTGAATTAGAAAAAACAGAAAGAGGGACCAATATCATTTTCAAAAATGGCCGTGAGTTATTTGTCCCCGCCTCCTACCACACAATTATTAATCAGTTATATCGCACCGCGCAATTCCGTTATTTACTAACTAATAAAATGGAAGATATATGGAACGAGCATGAGTATGTATCCGAATCCACTTGGCTCCATCCAGCGTATACAAGAAAAAGACAAATAAGGCGACTAAATTATCATTCCATCCCTACAGACGACAATCAGATAAAAGAGTAAGGGACCTAGGTTTGTGGTATATCCTCTTTATGGTCATACAGAGTGGTAGCTGCACGTCCAGCAAGCTCCTCGATAATTACTTCTACTTTTTTACGAATTGCAGGATTAAAATAATTTCTTTTTTCTTCTTTCCCTTTGCAAATAAATAAATACGACGTAAATGCCTCGTTCTTTTCATCTAAGAGTACTTGTAATCTTTCTTTTTTCATTTCTTTTCGTAAATGCCTACGCTCTTCCGTAGCTAGTCTCTCCATTTGTTCTAATAACCGAATATAGAATTCATTAATCTTAAAAGGGGAGAATTTCCGAATTTTTTCTAAATCTTGTTGTATAACAAGCAAGGCCATAGAAAGAAATAAGAATCGTGATGCTAATTTCCACTCATGCTCTGTCAAATATCTCATCCGTAACTCCACCTTTCGTAATAGGAACGTATGTTCTAGTATATGCAGAATTCTTAAAAAAATCAACCAGATAAATAAAAAGTTGACAGGGAATAAAAGGAAGGCATAGAAATTTTAAAAATAATAAAGCTATTAGCCAAGAGCGACGCTACTATTTCCTAATACCGTGCAATTGTTGTACATTAAAGAGAGTTAGTATTAGGAAATTCACGAAAAAAATATTAAAATAGAAAGAAAGAAGTTTGTTTCGTGAATTGAAGGGGCTAGGACATTTATGCATCTATTCCAAATTTCCAATTTAGAAAATATTGATATGGATGAAATTAAACAGCTAATTGAAGCGAATGAATATGATCAGCTTGTTACTTTCTTACTAAAAAGCTATGAGAGTCTAGGTCCAATTCCTGGCTTTTTACTACCTTTTTTAGAAGCATTTCTACCTTTTCTTCCGCTGATTGTCTTTGTAATGACCAATGTTGCTGCATACGGTTTGTTAAAAGGCTTTTTGCTCTCATGGGCGGGGGCGAGTACAGGTGGAATCGCAGTATTTCTACTTGTACGACGTTACCGTCATCTCAAATTTTTACGATGGATTCACAAAAATAAACAAGTTCAGCGTGTAACGGGTTGGTTAGAACGACATGGATTTGGTCCACTATTTCTTATGCTCTGTTTTCCATTTTCGCCTTCCGCGATTATTAATTTAGTTGCAGCTCTTTCGAGTGTAGGGATTTACCAATTCGTTCTTGCTGAATTATTAGGAAAAGCAGTCATGATTTTTATTGTGTCCTATGTTGGTGATAGTCTTGCATCATTTGCACAGAACCCTGTAAAATCCATTGTTGTTGCGATTATCATTGTTGTGCTATGGTTTGCAGGTAATTACATGGAAAAAAGATTACAATCGAGAGAAAAAATACAAAAATGAGGTAGGAAGGTCTGTGATACTCCTTTGTAAACAGGCCTTCTTTCTTTAGGTTTAGAGTGGAAAGGTGCAACTTCCCCTCAGAACAAACGTTTGTTATAATAGTATATAAGTATTTAATGAAAGCAGGTGTAATAATTGCTTCGTTTCGTTATTGGAAGTGCTACAGCAAATAAAAGTGAACAGTGCCTTCTTGAAATAAAACAAATGTTGAAGGCTTCCCCACAAGGCCCACCCATTATCTATTTAGTTCCAGAACAAATGACATTCCAACAGGAGTATGCGCTTTTGAAGGATGAGGATCTCAATGGTTCCATTCGTGCACAAGTATATAGCTTTACTCGTCTTGCTTGGCGGTTAATGCAATTAACAGGTGGGGCAACGAAAAAATTCATTACTTCATCAGGTATCCAAATGATGTTAAGGAAGATTATAGAAGAACGGGATAAAAGTGAATGGAAGATATTTAAAAAGGCTATCGAAAAACAAGGGTTTGTCGAGCAATTAGAAACAATGATTACAGAGTTTAAGAGGTATTGTGTTACACCAGAAATGGTACACGAACAGTTATCCGAAATGGAGACATACCAGCATTTAACACTTCAAGAACGAGCCTTACAAGAAAAATTAGATGATTTAGTATATATATATGAACAGATGACGATTGCTTTAGAGAAAAATTATATCGACAGTGAGGATCAACTTAGGATACTTGCTGAAAAGCTAGAGGATTCCGATTTCTTACAAGATACTAGTGTTTATATAGATGGGTTTCATCAATTTACACCGCAAGAACTTTTAGTAATAGAGGCTATGTTAAAAAATGCAAAAGAAGTAACAGTTACATTAACAATAGATTCCATTGATCAACAAGTAGAATCACCTCTCGATTTATTTTATCAAACACATGAAACATATGAGCAGTTAATGGAGCTTGCACGAAAGTGGAATATATCTAGCGAAGTGGAGACGATAGAGAATAGCGGAAAAATCCACCCAGCGTTCGTGCATATCGATAAACATTTTGATGAGCGACCAGCAAAACCATATTCCGAGCATGCTCCGGTAAGGATTGCAGAAGCGATTCATCCGCGAGCAGAAGTTGAAGGTGCGGCACAGGAAATTGTTCGACTTGTACGCGATCATGGTTATCGTTATCGAGACATCGCGATTTTATTGCGTGAACCTGACGTCTATCATGATTTAATAACAACGATATTTACGGATTATCGTATTCCGATATTCGTAGATGAGAAAAAAACAATGCTCAATCATCCATTAATAGAATCGATCCGTTCTTTGTTAGATGTGATTGAAGGAAATTGGCGATATGACGCGGTGTTTCGACTGTTAAAAGCAGGATTTATACCGGAGGGACAAGGAGACTATCGGTTAACACAAGACGCTATTGATGAATTAGAGAATTATGTATTAGAATACGGAATTCGAGGAAGAAATCGTTGGTTCTCAGAGGAGCCTTGGATATTTCAACGTTTCCGTGGATTTGAACAAAGTGTCCAAACAGATCGTGAAAGAGATACTCAAGAACGAATCAATGCTTACCGAGAAAAAGTACGGGATGCATTGGAAGAAATAGATGAAGCTTTAAGAAGTGCTGAAACGATTCGAGAAAAAGCAATCGTATTGTTTCAATGGTTAGAACAAATACATGCTCCGGAACGATTGGAATCAATTCGTGAAAGTTACGATGAAGCAGGAAGAGGAGAAAAAGCGAGAGAACAGGACCAAGTATGGGACGCGATTATTCAGCTATTAGAAGAGTTAACGGAAATAGCAGGAAAAGAAACAGTGAGCATTTCAAAGTTTCGTAATATTATGGAAGCAGGTTTCGAAACACTTTCTTTTTCCCATGTACCACCAAGCTTAGACCATGTCGTAGTAGGGTCTATTGACAGATCAAGAATGAGCGGGATACGATGTGCGCTTCTATTAGGGGTTAACGAAGGTACTTGGCCAATGAAACAAGGCGACGATGGATTAATGAGTGAAGACGAACGAGCCTTGTTAGAGGAGCATGGAATTAAGATAGCGGAGGGAAGCAAGCGAAAGCTATTAGATGATTGGCTCTATGTTTATTTGGCCTTTACGCTACCGACTGATTACTTATGGATAAGTTACCCAATTAGTAATGAAGAAGGGAAACAAAAGATTGCTTCCTCTGTTATTAAACGAATAACAGAATTATGTCCAGTTCAGGAAGATGTGATATCTCTACAAGATCCTGAAGAGATGATTCATGCTGAGCGTTTTGTTACTACTCCAGAAAAAACAAGAGGCGCCTTAACAGCTCAATTATCTAGAAAGTTACGAGGTTATCCTATCCATCCTATATGGGATTATGTATTGAATTGGTATTTAGAGAGAGACACACACAGGTTAACAAATCAGAATGTCCTACAAAGTCTCTTTTATGAAAATAAACCAAGTAATCTTTCCGAACAAGTTGTACAAGAAATGTACCCAAAAGAAATAAAAGCAAGTATTTCTCGATTAGAGATGTACTACCGTTGTTCTTATCAGCATTTTGCAAGATATGGACTTGGATTAGAGGAAAGGCCAATATATAAATTAGATGCGCCGGACGTCGGACAACTCTTCCATGAGGCGTTACGACAAATAACGGATTGGATTAGAAAAGAGAGGAAGCAATTTGCTGACTTAGATCAAACCACTTCCCAACAATACGCTAATCGTGCGATGAGACAGCTTGCTCCAATATTACAGAACCAAATTTTGCATAGCTCAAATCGCTATAAGTATATTCAACAAAAGCTTGAAAATGTAATTGCTCGTGCTACGTATGTTTTGAGTGAGCAAGCACGCCAGACACATTTTGCACCGGTTGGTTTAGAAGTGGAATTTGGATTTCCAAATAAGCTAGAGCCATTACGTGTTACTTTGCCAAACGATTATGAACTTGTTTTACGAGGAAGAATTGATCGAGTAGATCAGGCACTTATCAACGATCATTTATATTTACGGATTGTGGATTACAAATCCAGCTCCACTGGTTTGAATTTGACGGAAGTTTATTATGGACTAGCTTTACAGAT
Source organism: Gracilibacillus halotolerans (assembly GCF_014206945.1). GTDB lineage: Bacteria > Bacillota > Bacilli > Bacillales > Amphibacillaceae > Gracilibacillus > Gracilibacillus halotolerans. The sequence goes on along the minus strand of NZ_JACHON010000004.1, from coordinate 76,385 downwards.
GTTAGCTTATTTAGATGTTGTCTTAAAAAACTCAGAGCAGTGGCTAGGACAGCAAGCTTCCCCAGCAGGAGTACTATACTTTCATGTTCATAATCCAATGCTTTCAGCAAATGAAAAATGGTCGGAAGAAAAGATAGAAAAAGAACTTTTCAAGAAATTTAAAATGGACGGGTTATTAACAGAAGATACAACTTTAATTAAGCACATGGATACAACCCTTGAGAGTGGAAGAAGTAATATTATTCCTGCAGGTATCGGAAAAACAGGCCAATTTTATAAAGGATCACGAGTTACATCAGAGGATAACCTGACAAAATTACAGGATTATATCTATGACTTAATGAAGCAAGCAGGGCTTTCGATAAGTAACGGAGAGGTAGAGTTAAACCCGTATCAGAAGAAACAACAGACTGCCTGTACTTTCTGTTCTTTCCGTTCTGTATGTCAATTCGATCCGACACTAGAAGAAAATGAGTATCGTAGACTGCAAGATTTAAAAGACGAGGAAGTTATCCAACGAATAGGAGGGAATGAATAATGCCGCAATGGACAAAAGAACAAGAAGAAGCTATTTATGAATCAGGAAAAAATATTCTTGTAGCTGCAGCTGCAGGCTCAGGAAAAACAGCAGTATTAGTAGAGCGGATTATTCAAAAACTTCTTCATGCGGATAAGCCGATTGATATTGATACATTGCTTGTTGTAACATTCACCAATGCAGCGGCTCAAGAAATGAGGAACAGAATTGGTGAAGCATTAGAACAGGCGCTAGAAGAAAATCCAACGTCTTTACATTTGAAAAAGCAGCTTGCTCTGTTGCAACATGCGTCGATTTCCACTCTGCACTCGTTTTGTATGGAGCTAGCTCGTAAATACGCATATCAAATCGATATTGATCCTAAGTTCCGTATTGCAGATGAACTAGAAGCAGATATGATTAAGCAAGAGGTGCTAGAGGAACTTTTTGAAAACTGGTATGGCGAGGAATCGGAAGAGGAACGGGATGCTTTTTATGCAGTGGTGGAACGTTTCTCTAATGACCGAAATGATATCGAAGTGGAATCCCTGTTATTGAAATTATACGAATTCTCCATTCAGCATCCAAATCCCGAGAAATGGTTGGATGAATTAGCAGAGGTTTACCATGTGGACGAAGACACGCCAGAGGAACAGCTAGGCTGGCTGGAGAAATTAAAACAAGAAATTAGAATGCAGTTAGATTTAATAGAAGGTCAACTATCCAAAGCAATAAACATCGCTCGAGAAAGTGATGGACCATCTCAATATCTAGACGTGTTAGAATCAGACTGTAACATGCTTGCTCAAGCTCGAGAAACAATTGGACAATCATGGGAGGAGACTCGGACCTTCTTCCAAGGAACTACATTTAAAGCACTATCCCGAAAAAAGACAGAATGTAGTGAAGAGAAGAAGGAAGAAGTTAAGGCAATCCGTGATAAAGTGAAGAAAAGATGGAACAAAATAAAAGAAGAAAACTTTACACGAAGCCTTACACAGCAGCTACAAGACATGAGAACTTTATATCCAGTCATTCAACATCTAGTAAAAATGATAAAAGCTTTCCAGCAAAACTACCAAGCTGCTAAAAAAGAACGTGGTGTAGTAGATTTTACTGATTTGGAGCACTATGCACTAGAAATCCTGTTAGAGGATAGGGAAAGTTTGCAGCCTTCTCGCGTGGCAGTAGAATTACAGCAACGTTATACGGAAGTAATGGTAGACGAATATCAGGATACAAACTTAGTTCAAGAAACGATATTGCTATCTATATCAGATCAGACAGATCAAGGAAACATGTTTATGGTAGGTGACGTGAAGCAAAGTATCTACCGCTTCCGTCATGCTGACCCGTCGTTATTCATTCATAAATATAATCAGTTCTCTTACCCAGATAATCCTGGCTATCGAATTGATTTAGCAAAGAATTTTCGTAGCCGAAACGAAGTGCTTCAGGCAGCCAACTACATTTTTCGCCAACTATTTGATGAAGAAGCTGGCGATATTGTATACGATGAGGACGCTGAACTGAAATATGGAAATAAGATGTATGACGAAGCTGTAATAAATGACTTAGAGATTGAGTTACTTTTATTAGATCGAGAAATGCAAGAAGAGGATCGAGAAGACTACACAGACGATGAGCTAGAAAGTATGGAAGATTTAGAAAAAGCCCAAATTGAGGCTCGAGCATATGCAGAGAAAATTAAACAGTGGATTGGCTCACAGGAAAATGAACCAGCGATGGTAATGGACAAGCAGACAGGCAGATTACGTCCTGCCAATTACCGTGATATGGTGATTTTACTTCGTTCCATGAAATGGGCACCTACAATTATGGAGGAATTCAAACGCCAAGGAATTCCCGTGTATGCAGAATTATCTACGGGTTATTTTGCGGCAATTGAAATACAAGTAATGATAAGCTTGCTTAAAACAATTGATAATCCTAGACAAGATATTGCTTTAGCATCTGTACTAAAGTCTCCGATTGTTGGCATCAATGAAAATGAATTAGCAGAAATACGCTTAGCTAAAAAAGGTGCTCCGTTTTACGATGCTTTAAAGGAATATATGAAATCCAATCATCATGAAGAAGTTGAAGCATTTTTGAAAAGTCTTGAAAACTGGCGACAGGAAGCAAGACAAGGAGAATTGTCTAGTTTAATTTGGAGAATCTATCAGGAAACAGGCTACTATGATTTCGTTGGTGGTATCCCAGGTGGACGACAAAGACAGGCGAACTTAAGAGCATTATTTGACCGAGCGAAAAGCTATGAAGCTACATCCTTCAGAGGCCTATTCCGATTTCTTAGATTTATCGAGAGAATGGAAGAAAAGGGCGAAGATTTAGGAGCAGCAAAAGCTTTAGGTGAGGAAGAGGATGTAGTCCGACTCATCACCATTCACAAAAGTAAAGGTTTAGAATTTCCTTTTGTAATTGTAGGTGGATTGGATAATCAATTTAATCAACAAGATATTCGCCAGAAGTATTTACTTCATAAAGAGTATGGGTTTGCTACAAAGTATATTGATCCAGTAACTCGAATTATTTATCCAACTTTATTTTATCAAGCAGTAAAAAAAGAGACACAACGGGAAATGATTGCAGAAGAAATGCGAGTTCTTTATGTAGCCCTTACACGTGCAAAGGAACGACTCGTTCTAGTAGGTAATATTGCTTCTTTTGAAAAGAAGAAAAAAAGATGGGAAGATATTATTCATCATGATGATTGGGTTCTACCATCTCACTATCGATTGGAATCCGTCTCGTATTTAGATTGGATAGGTGCAGCTCTGGCACGCCATCAACAAGGGGAACTACTTCGGGACGGAGAGCATCTAACCATCAAACGTGATATTGTGGAAGATGCTTCTGAATGGAAGATTCAGCGAGTGCAAAGTAATAAGTACCAAAAAGTTGAAGAAGAAAATCGTCAGACGCAAGAAAAACTAAAGGAAGCTATCGAAGAATGGAAACCAGTTCCTTTGGAAGATAGTGATACAAAAATAGAGGCAGAGCGAAGATTGACCTATCAATATCGCTATGAAGATGCGGTGTTTTATCGAGCTAAACAGACAGTTACAGAGTTAAAGCGGCAATATGAAATGAAGGACGTGTACAGTGACCAACAAATAATAGATGCTTTTCGTACACCGATTCAAAAAAGACCTCGTTTTATTCAAGAAGAAGCAAAACTAACGAAAGCAGAGATTGGGACAGCGATGCATACAGTCATGCAGCATTTACCATTTGACCGTCAATGGAAAGTGAACGATTTACAAGAGTTTGTATCATCCCTACAAGTTAGAGAGATTTTAACCGAACAAGAAACAGAGGTTATCGACTTACAATCTATTGAACAATTTTTTGCTACGGACATTGCCCAACGCTTTATTAATGCTTCACAAATAGAGAAGGAAATTCCGTTTAGTATTACACTACCAGCAACAGAAGTGTATCCACAATGGAGAGATGGGGAAGAGGAAAGGATCTTTCTACAAGGGGTTATTGACTGTGTAATGAAAACCGAAAACGGAATCGTTCTAGTAGATTACAAAACAGATCAAATCAATGAAACGATAACTGAAGAAACGAAAGCTAAGCTAATGGAACGGTACCAAATTCAAATCAATCTATATGCAAAGGCACTTGAGTCCATTTGGAAACAACCCGTTATCGAGAAGTACTTATACTTCTTCGACAAAGGACTATTAATAAAAAGTTAGGCAAAAACAGCGGTAATTTAAAACACCGCTGTTTTTCTATACATATAAAACATCCCTGAACCTCAAAATCGGATAACTCATTTGAACATTAGATTACAGGACGTCAACATCGGATAACTCACTTGAACATCAGATAGCGAGACGTCAAAATCAGATAACTCGCTTGAACATTAGATTACAGGACGTTAAAATCGGATAACTCACTTGAACGTTAGATAAAAGAAAAATAGACGCTCACTTTCAATAAAGATATCCTAATCCAACATTGCTGCCTCTGAATCCCGTGTTAAACGTACGAATCGAATGTTGAGAGCTAGAATCGAATGTTAAGAGCAAGAATCCAACGTTACATTCCTCTTATCCAATATTCCGGTTGTTACAAACTATAAAGACTGAATTCGTATTTTGAATTCAGTCAAAAAAATTTACGCATTGCCGCCCATAAGTTGATCTACAGCGTCGGGATTAATGGCATTTGTAATATTAAAACCTGTGTTGGTGTTTAAGAAGTCACCAGTATTATTGGCACCTGCTCCAGAAGCAGATTTTGAGGAACTTTTTGGTGATAAGTAAAAGCTATCTCCAAAGTTAATAACTCCTCCACCAACACTATTAATTTTAATTGGTCCAACAATCGAAGGCATGTTTCCTTCACATCCTTTTTTCATAAGATAAGGAAGTAATGATATCCAGAATGAATTTGTTTAAATTCCGTGCTTACGCTTTCTAACTTTTGATAGTATCCGTTAGGAATGATCGTTAGAATGAACAAGTCGTATATGCTTCGTGCGTGCTAAGGAGTTTACGTGAGAAGTATTTCCAACATGAATGATAGAGGAAGCAGATACACCTAAAACGTCTACTTTACGAATTTTAATATCACTCGCATGGAAATGGTCCCCATCTATTATATTTGTGCGAATCTTAGGCAGAAGTTTTGTTTGAAAAATAGGATACCGATCCCAAGCGAATCCTAAATCACTTGGAGGTTGCCCAGATTTTTGAACGGCTAAGATATCTGCTGAAGGCTTCACGCTACGGCTATCTCCAATTTGAACAATCGAGCTAAAGCTAACTGTCTCCACATCCAAGTATCGAATCCTAGTTGCTCGCTTATCCATCCTGAGCTCCTATTTGAACGTCACTTTGAACAACTTCATTGTTACCAAGAACAATATACGATTCAGGTGGTGTATCAAAAAGAGACTGAAGTTCTACAACGTGACTGTCTCCTATAACAAAAAGAGAGGAACCTGACACGCTTGAAACATATATATTACCGACAGAAAGCTCATGATTATATACATTGTATTTCATTTAATCCTCTCCTATTAAGCTAATGATTATGAAACCACTTATCTATACCTTTCTCGATCTCCTGAATAATAGAATCTGTAATCTTTTCTTCATTGAAACTGATCCTATCATAGGACTTTAAATGGAATGCGACTCTTTCCTTTAACTGACTCTGGACGTCATCTAAAAGTATTCGACGTTGCTCATCAGTTAGAGGGTGTTTATATTTTTCCTCTAAATGTTTGATAAAGGATGATAAATGATTTTCTGTATATTCTTGGAGATCCTTCTCAATCTGTGAGGACGGATCATTGGTTGGTGTAGGGACAGTGAATTCGTCTAACTGCTTTAACTGTTCAGGGGAGAGTCCGATTTGCAGCATGCCATCTAGCTGTTCTATTTTTAATTGATCAAAATTATACTCTATCTTTTCTATTGATGTTCTTCGTGATTCCTGATTTTCTAATTGATCAATTCTTGTTTGTAGACTCTCTATATTTTGATTTAAGATGATAATCTGCTGCTCTAATTGTTTCATATAGTGAAGAAGTAATTGATAATCCACATACATACCCCCTTAATCACTCAAGAAATCTCTAGGAAAAAGTATTAAGCAAACGACGACAAAGGAACAAGTGGGGGAGTGGAAGAAATAGTCGCTTCCATAGCTGGCTCTTTAAATTGGCCAGTGTTATATTGCTCGGAGAGAGCTGTGAAATTCCCAGTACTACCGATTTGTAAAATCGATGAGTTTGAAATGTTTTCCACCTTCAGAAAATGGATTTGAATAGATTGATGAACAGTAATTGATGCCATGTTCTCACCTTCTGTTTATCTTAGTATTGTTTGATCAAATTTGTCATCATCAACGATTGTTGTCTGTGCATGATTTAATCGGACCTGCATACCGTTTCCTGTATTGAAAGAGCCTCCACCAGCAAAGGTCTTTGATTGTGTATACGGCTCCATTTTATAAACATCGCCAATATGAAAAATACTAGAGGATCCAATCGTATTAATTTTCACTGCTCCTACAAATCCTGGCACATGAATCATCCTCATAAAAGATGTCTTTTGTTATTATCTTATGACCAAATATTTAATTGGTGAAGTACATATTATTATTTGTTAAGTAGGAAGAAATTGGCTACAATAAATCTATAAAGATATTAGGGGGAAGGGAAATGCAAGAGTTACAACCACTTACGGTTTCCAAACGTCTACCGTGGATAGACACTGCAAGAGGGTTCGCTATTCTAGGAATATTTTTAGTAAATATCGCTACATTTAATAGTCCATATTTTCTTTATGGTGATGGACAAAATATGTGGGGTCCGAACCAATCTACGCTTTGGCAAAGTATAATTGATATTTTTGTACAAGCAAGTTTTTACTCACTATTTTCCTTTTTGTTTGGTTTCGGTATGTATATCATTTATAGCAACTTACAGGCTAAACAAATAGAAAAACCGAACACGATATTAGTTAAACGCCTATTCATTTTGTTAGGTATCGGTATGATACATGCCTTCTTAATTTGGCACGGAGATATTTTAATAAGTTACGCGATCATTGGTTTCTTATTGCTATTATTTATGAAGCAAAGTAATACAAGTTTACTAGTTTGGAGTTTGTGTCTCATGCTTATCCCAACTGTTATGTTGTCAGCATTGTTGTTCCTTGCTACTGCACTGGCACCAAATGAAAGCTTGATTCAGCAAGCAGCTGTTGAGGCGTCCTTTCAAAATTATGGTAATGGCTCATGGGGAGACATACTAGGGCAGAATATGACAGATTGGTTGTATGCGAATAATCCATTTCAGTTGTTTTTTATTATTTGTAACTTACTTCCCATCTTTTTATTGGGACTTATGTTTGCACGTAATAAATGGTTGCATGATATTCAAGGAAATAAAAAGTTTTTAATGAAAATTTGGCTGATTACACTTGGATTATTTATTCTGTTTAAAGCAGGACCATATGCAATTGGAAATCCGTTCTGGTTTAGCTTGTTCCAAGATAGTATTGGTGGTACAGCATCGGCCATTTTTTACTGTATAAGCATTGCTTTTATTTATTCTTATGCTAAGCAATTCTTTGATCTCATTGGAAATGTTGGAAAAATGGCTCTGTCCAACTATCTATTCCAATCCATTATTAGTGTGTTCTGTTTTTATTCGATTGGTTTAGGTTGGTATGGAGAGCTTTCTATGGAGCAAACATTAGTTTTCGTACTTGTTGTTTACATCCTTCAAGTCATTTTAAGTACGTTATGGTTAAAACGATTTGAGCGGGGACCAGTAGAATGGATTTGGAGACGTTTAATATATGGTAAACCAATACCATTTATAAGAAAAGATAAGCTGGCTAGCTGAGATTCATGACAGTTGTATGAACAGCAGGGATAAAAAATGAAATGTTAACAAGGACATGGTATGATAGACCAAGGAAAAGTAGGAAAGGTGGCTAATTGTTAATGACACATTTACACGTTACTGCATGGGTACTAGGAGTTATTTTACTGATCGTTTCCTATGTCATGTATAAGAAGGGTAATAAAGCAGGTAAAATCTTGCATATGGTTTTACGACTAGATTATCTACTGATTCTTTATACGGGTGGAGATTTATTTGCAGAATATGCGAGAGAAGGATTTCCGTTCTTAGGAGAGCTTATCGTTAAAGGAATAGCCGGCTTATGGGTTATCGCTGCGATGGAAATGATATTAGTAAAAACATCGAAATCTAAACCAGCAAAGAGTTTCTGGATTCAATTTGTTATTGCGTTCCTTATTGCAGTAATTCTTGGATTCTTCCGTTTACCTATGTAATTACAAATACCTCAGTTAAGAGATGGAATGACCTCTTACTGGGGTATTTTTTTAATGTCCTTAGCTTGTTTGCACAAAATAGTAGGTCACTTTTCTGGTCATTTATCATACATTAATAAAGGAAAAACGAGAAGGGCGGGATGGAAATGAGCGGTATAGCAGGATGGATAGACTTTTCCCGACATATTCCCAGCTATTATAGAACGGTAGAAAATATGACAAATACATTAGCACATCGAGGACCCGATGATACCAATTTTTATTTTGATCAGCATGTTGGATTGGGTTATAAACGTCTGGCAATTGTTGATCGTGATGGTGGACGACAACCGATGAGTGTCAAAAATGATACAAATCAATACATTATTGCATTCAATGGCGAGATTTATAATGCGCCCTCACTACGCGATGAGTTGCAAAGACGAGGCTGGTCATTTGAATCAGTTTCGGATACAGAAGTGCTATTAAAGGCTTATATAGAATGGGGAGCAGATCATTTAGAGCACTTAAATGGCATCTTTAGCTACGCAATTTGGGATGAAGCAAAAGAACAGCTTTTCTTAGCTCGTGATCGATTAGGAGTTAAACCGCTATTCTATTCCTTATATCAGAACGGTATATTAATCGGTTCAGAAATTAAAGCGATACTCGCGCATGATGATATAAAAGCAAAGATTGATTCCGAAGGTTTAACAGAACTATTTGCTGTAGGCCCATCTAAATCACCGGGCAGTGCGGTATTTTCAGGAATACAAGAATTAAGAGCAGCACATTTCGCTATTTTTAACAAAAATGGCTTAGTGACGAGACGTTATTGGAATGTCAAAAGTGAAGAACATGTAGATGGGGTTGAAGAAACAGCAGAAAAAGTGAGACACTTATTGATTCGAGCGGTTGAGTCACAACTGGGAGCAGATGTACCAGTTGGAACCTTTCTATCCGGTGGGGTTGATTCAAGTGCAATAAGCTCAATCGTAAATACGTATCGTAAAGCAAACAATCTTGAACGATTACAAACATTTTCAATTGATTATGAAGATAACGAAAAACACTTTAAAAAGAGTGGCTTTCAACCAAACCAAGACAAAGATTATATTAAGAAAATGGTAGAATATTTAGGGACAGAGCATTTTAATTATGAGCTTAATCATGATACATTACAATCATTGCTAGAGGATGCAGTTTATTATCGTGACTTACCAGGTATGGCCGACGTTGACTCCTCCTTATTATGGTTTTGTCAGCAAACTAGTAAAGAAGTGAAAGTGGTTTTATCGGGTGAGGGAGCAGATGAAATATTTGGTGGATATCCTTGGTTTCATCGAGAAGAAGATTTAAAGGGAGAAGGGTTTCCATGGATACGTTCATCCGATGAGAGACAGCAATTACTACGTCAAGATTTACGAAATGACTTAGATTTGGAAGGATATGCAAAAGAAAAGTACCAAGAAACAATTCAAGAGACACCATTATTGGCAAGTGAAACACCAGAACAAGTGAAACTCCGCCAAATGTTCTATTTGAATATGCATTGGTTTATGCCTACACTTTTGGATCGAAAAGATAGAATGAGTATGGGAGCGGGTATAGAAGCTCGAGTACCGTTTGGGGACCATCATTTAGTGGAGTACGTTTGGAATATTCCTTGGGAAATAAAAATGTATAACGACCGAGAAAAGGGTATTTTACGTAAAGCGATGGAAGGAATTTTACCAGACGAGGTTCTGTATCGCAAAAAGAGTCCATACCCAAAAACACATCATCCAGGCTACACAAAAGCTGTCGTAGCATGGCTTGATAACATCATAAATGATAAAGAGTCCCGCTTGTTTGAGCTTTTGGATAAAGATAAGGTGGCCCGATTGGTACATTCTGGGGCTGAGAGTTATAAAATCCCTTGGTATGGTCAATTAATGAGTGGACCACAATTGTTGGCACATTTAGGACAGATTGATTTTTGGTTACGAAAATACAATGTCACAATAGAAAAATAATCCAGACGGTCTGAACCTAGAAATTAACAGGTTCGGACTTTTCTATTTGAAAGCAGAACGGCGCTCCTGTAAACTAATGGAAGAGAAGAAGTATTCATAAAGCTTTTCTATGTCTAGCTTCTACGCCGCCCTCTCGAGGTCAGACAACGTCAATCCTTAGATGGTGAGCAAGGCGCTAGGCAAGTTGTCTTTACGACTTGGAATCGGACATTACTTCCTTCACTAAATTGTAACGGAATCGCGTTGACTTTTATTTTTCATAACGGATAATAGTAATAGGACATACTTTAGAGAAAACGAAGGAGATATTTATGGGTCACATTAAAAAGATAATTTGCTTAACGATGATTGGATTTTTGCTGTTTTCCCCGCAATTATTAGCGGTTGATGAATGTTCAGATGAACAATTCTATTACATACTTGTAGATCGGTTTGTTAATGGAAGTAGTGACAATGATATTGAGATAGATATTAAAGACCCAAAGGCGTTTCATGGTGGAGACATACAAGGGATTACCAACAGTTTAGATAAGCTCGGAGGTATTTCAGCGATTAACCTAAGTCCAATCATGAAAACTGATACGTATCATGGATACACAACGATGGATCATCAGACAATTGATGAGCGTTTTGGAACAGTCACAGATTTGCAGAATTTAGTAGAAGAAGCACATGAAAAAGATATCAGGGTTGTGCTAGACTTTGTACTGACTCACGTTTCTCCTGACCATCCATGGGCTAATGAAAATAGTGAGTGGATTAACGGAACATTATCGAATCATTGGGGCGACAATTTGCCTAAATTGGACACAAATAATCCAGAAGTTCAAAAGTATATAATAGAGACAGCGATTCATTGGATGAATGTAGCTGGAATTGATGGTTTTCACTTTTATGTAGATGAGACGACACCTACCTTGCTAATTGAAGAGCTACAAACTCGTCTAAAGGCAGAGAATAAAGAAGCAATCGTAATAATGGATGGAGCTTCTTCGACTTGCTCAATGAATCATGATTTCCAGGAGAAAACTGTAGATACTTTACAACATGCAGGAGAATCACTTTTACCAGTTCTTGAACAAATCCAAGCTGACGAAACAGAATCTGTCTATTATTTGGATTCTCCTACTACGACAAGGTTTGCTTTTGAATCAAACAAGGCAGGTTATCACCCGGTTACTAGGTGGAAATTGGCAACTACTTTTATCTACACACTACCTGGTTCGTCTATGATTTATCAAGGAACAGAGGTACCGATGGATAGTGGTGTAGAAGAACCTGATCATCGAGTAGCAGAATTAAATAAAAAAGACGAAGAGCTCGAAGAACATTTAGACAAATTAATTAATATTGTTTCTATATCAGATGCTATGCAAAACGGGCAATTAGAAATAGTTGGTGAAATTGATGGCATGGTAGTTTATAAGCGATTCACCGAGGAAGAGACAATGTATATTGCAATTAACAATGATGTGGAAACCAAAATGCTAGAAATTGATGATATATCTGAAGAATTACAATTGCGAGGCCTATTAGAAGACGATATCGTAAGGAAACAAGATGATGGTACACATAAAATCATCTTAGATCGTGAATCAAGTAATATATTCATCATGGAAAACAATACAGGTATTAATTGGTTGTTTTTATTGCCGATGGTATTCGTGCTTGTCGGATTTGTATGGGTTATCGTTCGATTAGAGCGTCATAATAAAAAAGCAAAACAACAACAAGGATAACTAATCGAATGAGACTAAGACAGAAGTAATTTTCATAATACAAAATTCGAATGTTATACTAACGCCAAGTCAAAATACTTCGCTTTTACCCATAGGGTATAAGTCAACATCTGTGCAAGAAATAACACTTGCACAGTGTTTCCTATACCTCGGCAACGCCTCAACTAATTACAAAAGTTATATAAAAACTTTAGTTTGTGATGTTCAGCGAATAACGCAACGTCCTGTTGCAACGCCGAACTGAATTACATCCTGTAATCCCTCGGCTGTTGCTTTTCCTGCAGGAGTCTTGTATTTTGACTTGGCTATTTATATCATTTCTATGATTTAGTTGGATGTTCGTGCTATTTTTTTGTCTCGGCCTGAAAGGCCTATCGAATGATTCTCCTCTGCACCACATTTACTCACTGATTCTAAAAGGATCCCTTATTGTTTTTTTCCTGTAAACGGATCAAACTCTTCGAATATTGTTAATTGGCCCGTCATGTAATCTTCTTTGAGCTGATTCCTAATAAACCACAGCACCAAAACTTGCGATTTCCGTATTTATATTTGAGATTGGCGTGACGATCCAATTACACTACTTTTCCCTATTAAATATCCCATAGATTGAGATACGCTTAATATCGAGGGCATACTTACTAACATGTGTATATGATCTCAACATACATTTACCTCAAGTATAGTGCTTTGCGTTCGCATAAATCGAGAGGCTGGGAAATAACTAAATTTTACAATATTAAAGGCGAACAATTAAAAAATGAAATATAAATTACGCAGCAAAAACACGTAGACTCCTGCAGGAAAGCAACAGCTGAAAATCCATTACAAAAGTTCAATTGAACTTTTGTAATTAGTTGAAGCGTTGCCTGCGGAAAGCGAAGTGTTTTAGCGAAGTAATTATAAAAAACATACAAACTGAACTGATTCTACCGAATCATTTGGTTTTTAGTATGATTAAATAATTCCGTCTCAGCTTCTTTTTCGATGGAAGAAACATTATTACCCAACAAAATAACCTCCTGATAATGAATGATTATCAGGAGGTGTATATGAGAATTTTTATTCGTTGACGGCACTTTTCTGTTTAACAAAGGATTTAGTAGACCATGCGCGAGAATTCCATCTTTTTAGCATGAAGAAACCTCGTATCCATTCATCTGCAATGAAAGCAATCCATATACCAATAAGACCTAGACCTAAGAAAATTCCAAAGAACCATGCAAATGTAACGCCGACTCCCCACATAACAGCAATACCTATGTATACAGGAAATTTAACATCACTTGCAGCTCGAAGAGAGTTTATTAAGACTAGGTTAAAGGCTCTACCAGGTTCTAAAATAACCGTCATTAATAATAACATAGCACCTTGTTCTAGAATACTAGCATCATCCGTAAATATTCCAAGAAGTGGCTGGTTAAAGGTATAGACGATAACGGCCGCAATTGTACTGATTAGGATAGAGATCTTTAAGCTTTTTATACCTCGTTGGTAGGCGCTATCAATCTCACCTGCACCAATATATCGTCCAATTAATATTTGACTTCCCTGACTAATGGCGACAGAGAATAACATGATAAACATCCCGATATTTTGAACGTATACTTTCGTTGTCAGAGCAATCGTTCCCATTTGTGCAATAAAATATGTGATTACCATCTGACTTCCATTGTAGGAGAGTTGTTCTCCTCCAGCAGGAACACCAATTCGTAATAATCCCATTACATCATCTTTTCGATATCTAAAAATAGATTGAAAAGGTAACTGACGATTACTTCTTATGATTAGAATGATGATAAGTGCAATGAATCCTAGTAATCTACTAATAGCAGTAGAGTATGCAACCCCCTCAACACCTAGAACTGGGAAGCCGAATGGCCCAAAAATAACAAAATAGTTACCTATTACATTAATAATGTTCATTCCGATTGTTACAAACATTGGATCCTTCGTAAAACCGTAACTTCTTAATACTGCTGCAATCGTCATAATGAGCGCTTGAATAAACATAAATCCACCAACAACACTCATATACGTAGAAGCTTCGCCCATAAGTTCACTAGGTATATCCATAAGATTCAGAGCTTGTTTACTAAATATGACTAGGATAAAGCTGAGCAATAAACCTATTAATAAATTAAGACTAATAGAGGTCATGGCTACTTTACCAGCATCAAGTGGCTTTTTGGCACCTAGATTTTGCGCAACTAGTATTGCTGCACCACCTGCTACAAAGCCAAACATCACAATAATAAACGATAAAATTTGATTAGACACACCAACTGCAGCTACAGAATTATCCGAGTATTGACTAAGCATGAGTGTATCCGCATTCCCCATTAACATGTGTAAAAGAATTTCAATAAAGATTGGCCATGTCAGAGCGAATAAACTCAGTTTCTTTTCTGTCTTTTCCATTTGCAATCCTCTTTTTCTATATAGTTGTTCTATAAAGAATTACTTTACACGAAATAGTTTGAAAAAGATACATATAAACTTTATAAAAAAGTTGTTTTTTTAAATAATTTCAAAGAGGGAATTTCTGGTACAATAAAGTTAAAAAAAGGGGAGGATTTGTGATGAATACATGGCTAAATAAATACATCGCCTATCTTGGCTTAGAAAAGGAAGAACCAACAAAGGACTTTCTAATAAAACTCTATCAGCATCATCTCGCGCGTGTTCCTTACGAACTTACTAGTAAATTCATCTTTCACCTATGAAGGAAATCGACTTCCAAACAAATATAGAAGCATCTTTTCATGATAGCGACGCCAATCCATTTATGCGAAGAGTTAGTATGGCAAAGGTGACAGGAACTAAGTATATATGGGTTCGTAACAATCAGATTACGGTTCGACACAGTAAAGAAGACAGAACAACTAAATTTAATAATATCGAAGACTGGATGGATAGGATCCATAAAGAGTTTCAATTAGGTAAAGACGATTTAAAGTGGACTGTAGATTTTTTGCAACAAAGAGGAGTATCGTTAGGTTTTAAGAATCGTGTTAAAAATAAATTAGTGATCAAAAGTGCTAAAGAAAAAGGAATCGAACGCATCTAAAGAATACTCCGATTCCAAAATTCTATTTTTGCAGTTATTTTTGTTTATCATTTAAAAAGAAAACAGCAATTGTACCTGGCCCTGCATGCGCGCCGATCGAAGAACCGACCATGTTAATTTTGACATCTTTTACATTCCATTTTTCACGGAACATATCTGCGATGGACTCTGCAACATCTAAAGCATCTCCATGACTAATGCCAATTACTTGATCACTTAAATCCATACCACGTTCATCCATAATTTCTAACATACGTTTGTAAACTTTCTTCGATCCCCGAATTTTTTCTAATGGAATTAATTTACCATCTTCAACATGTAATAAAGGTTTAATCTTTAGTAACGTACCGACAAATGCGGCTGTCTTACTAACACGACCTCCACGATATAGATACTCAAGATCATCGACAGTAAAAATATGCTCCATATGAAGTGCATTGTGCTTACTAGCCTCTAATATTTCTTCCACACTAGCGCCGGATTGAGCAAGTTCAGCAGCTCTAAGGACAACAAGTCCATAACCTAAAGAAGCACATTTTGTATCAATAATATGTAAATTTGCGTCTGGGTGCTTTTCTTTTACTTCCTGTTCCATTAGCTTAGCACCTTGGTACGTCCCTGATAATTCGGATGAAAATGCTAAATAAATAACAGTATTTCCTTCTTCAATGTGTTTCTCAAAACTATCCTTGAATAATTGCGGACTCACTTGTGCAGTTTTAGGTGCTTTTCCGTTACGCATTGCGTCATATACTTTTTTCGGTGATATGGTAACACCATCTTGGTATTCCTCTCCATCAAGCTGAACCGTTAATGGTAAAACTTCTATATCATACTTCTGACAATCTTCTGTTGTTAAGTCGGATGCGGAATCGGCTAAAATTTTTATCGCCATAATTTTTACCTCCCCTTTTGGTATGTTTTTACGATAATAGCTTAATATAAGTTTAATCTCAAGCAACAAATACGTCAAAATTAATGGGTAAACATATTCACGAGAAACAATATAAGATTCCCTTATGTAATCGATTTAAAGAATGGTATAAGTTTGTAAGAGTGCTTTTTAAAGTGTTTACGATAAGGGTATGGTATTATACATAGTTGTTAGATTCTTAAGCTAGGGGGTTATCATACATGTTTTTCATGGAAGCGAAACGTATTGCAATAGTAATTGTGGGCGCAATACTAAATGCCATTGCGCTCAATTTTTTCTTTATATCCGCTAATGTATATGCGAGCGGATTTACAGGTATGTCCCAAATATTAAATACGATATTTGTAGATTATGTTGGTATTAATATTACTACAGGTGTCCTATTATTACTTTTAAATATTCCCGTCTTTATTCTAGGTTGGTTAAAAGTAGGAAAAGGATTTACCGTTTATAGTCTTATTTCTGTTTTGTTTACCTCGCTTGCATTAGAAGTATTACCCATTATTCAACTATCCAATGATATCATACTTAATGCCGTTTTTGGAGGAGTTATCTCAGGAGTTGGTGTTGGTATAACGTTAAAGTGGGGTGCTTCTACTGGTGGTTCCGACATTGTTGCTATGTTTTTCTCGAGACTTCGTGATAAACCAATCGGCGGTTATTTAATGGTTATAAATGGTATGATTATTTTAGTTGCTGGTATTTTAAACGAACCAGAAAACGCGCTTTATACATTGATTGGATTATACGTGACGACACGAGTGATTGATACGATACATACAAGACATGAGAAAGTAACTGCGATGATTGTAACGAAGAAGGCGGAAGAACTACAAAAAGCCATCCATAATAAAATGGTTCGAGGAATTACAATATTACCAGTTACAGGTGCGTACACAAGAGAAAATAAAAATATGTTGTATTTGGTGATCACAAGATATGAGCTATATGATTTAGAAAAAATTATTCAGTCAGTCGATGAAAATGCCTTTACGAATGTTATCCAGACAGCTGGAGTGTATGGCTTTTTCAGAAAAAATGACTAACTTTATAAATTTATAAAGTGGCATTCATTGTGACATGAAAAAAGCTGAGCAGTCTTCTGGATGCTCAGCTTCTTGAAGTTAACTAGTACGTACTTAGAATCCTTTGTTACTCATTACGTCTTTCACTCTTTCAATTAGACCTTCCCATTCTGCATCAGGTTCTTTATTAATTGTGATAAAGTTTTGGAACCCAAAGACATTAGCGACACCATCTAATTGTAATAGCTCATTCATAATTTCGTGTTCACTTTCTTCACCTGGCATGACCGATACGCTAGCATCGCCTTGAAAGATCATTTTATCAGTCGTAAATTTCATTGCATTAGGATTTGGTGTAGCATCTACATGTATACTCATCTCGTTTACCTCCTGTACGATAACATTACTACTATCATATCAAATATTGTCACAATTAAAAAGAGGAAGGCAAAAAGTCCTTGCTTGTTGTATGTAGGATAAAATGTTGTCGAATCTTTTATTGAACTTCTATATTAATAAGCAAAAGCCAAAGAGATAAAGATTCTCTTTGGCTTTGCTGTAAACACCGCTTATTTTAACTCGTCTTCTTGTCTAAGCTGTGCTTCTAAAGCTCTTAGTTCTTTCTCTTCTTCAGCAGATGCATTCTGATATGCAGACTGAATAGCTTGTTTAGCCGCTTCCTTATCTTGCTCGCTGAAACCGCCATTTTCGCCATTCATCATACGAGTTACTGCATCTTTTGCTTGCTGGAACATGTTGTTAGCCATCCTATACCCTCCTGATCATGTCGAATCGTTAAGTTAACCTATTGATTACTATTCGATTCGTTAGCGGAAATACCGCTTAAAAGTATAGTTAAGAGAGCACTTCTTTCGTGCTCGCTACTTATTATGGCTCTTAAGGATAAAACTATTCATGAAAGCTAATTGGTAAAAGTATGTTGAATCTTTTCATTGAAATACGCCTCCAAAAATTTACCTATACCATCCTCGTCATTTGAACTAGTAACATGTGTTGCCTTCTCTTTTAATTCATCAATAGCATTTCCCATTGCAACACCAATTCCTGCGTATTCAATCATCTCTAGGTCATTATCTTCATCACCAAAAGCAATAATATTAGCCGCAGGAATATTAAAGTAATGAGCTACTTTTTCAAGCCCTGTAGCTTTATTTACACCTTTTTTTACGATTTCGATAACATCCCAAGGTACGCCCCACTTCCGATGTTCTATTATGGATGCATGATGTTTATCTAAATATTCACGAATGGAATCCACTTTACCTTCCTTAGGTTGAATCATTAGGGAGGTTGGATCTCCTTTTAGATTATTTTTTAAACTTCCAATTGTAATTTGTTCAGATTCTTCAGGGTTAGTGAAGAACTGTATAATGCTTTCATCGTACTGGTCCAAATAAATATCATCTTGAATTTCAGCCAATATATTATCTACTTCTAATTTATAACAGGATTGTATGATTTCTTTAGCTGTTCGATTGGGGAGAGGTGAGTGAACTGCATCCCAATTATTATCATACGGGTGGTGAATGAATGCACCATTGAAATTTACCATAGGTGTTTGAAGACCAAGTTCTTTATAGTACATAATACTTGCTCTATGGGGACGTCCAGTAGCGATTACAACAATATGACCTTGATTCATTAATTTCTGTATCGTCTTTTTAGTCGTGTGACTAATTGTTTTATTTTTTGTTAACAGAGTTCCGTCTAAATCAAGTGCGATTAAATATCTGGTGTTCCTCATTACTATCACCTCATTTTATATCTTTAGTCTAGATCTATAATAGCAATTAGTAAAGGAAGTTACTAATTTCGATGTTTTGCACATTCAACATGGAAAAGTTATCATAGTAATAGGAATATTTTAGAAGGGATCTGGATAAGTGATGGCAAGCATTATAATAAATAAAGAGACATGGTTGAATATTCCGATTTTGAATATTTCTCAACAAGATGAGAGAAATAATCCACTACCAACCGTGATTTTTCTCCATGGGATTACGAGTGCGAAAGAGCAAAACTTACCAATTGCGTATTTATTAGCGGAAAAAGGATATCGAGTTATTTTGCCAGATGCAATGTTACATGGCGAGCGAGAAGAAAAAATTTCTTCTACAGCTTTAAAAATGCGTTTTTTCGAAATTATTAAACAAAATTTAGATGATTTAGAATCGATTTATGAAGTTTTGGCAGCAAAGCACCTAATAAAAGGAGATCGTCTAGGTATAGCTGGAACAAGCATGGGAGGAATCTCCACTGCAGCAGCATTAACACAATTTTCCTGGGTGAAAACTGCAGGGATATTAATGGGTTCACCGAAACTATCCGAGTTTGCTACAATGTCAATAGAAGGTATGAAGGAGCAGGCACCTGATATAGAAATTCCCGAGCAACAAATCCAAACAATCATGGATGATATGGAAGAAATTGATCTTTCTCAACGTATGGAGACACTTTTTGATCGTCCGTTATTTTTTTGGCATGGTGAACAAGATGAGGTTGTTCCTTTTGATCATTCATACAGCTTTTACGAGATGGCAGCAAAGCAATATACGCAATCAGAAAAAATTAAGTATGTGAGAGAAGCAAACAGAGGACACAAGGTAAGTAGAATGGCAATAAACGAGTTAGTAAAATGGTTTGAAACCCATCTCTAAGTTATATATTTTAATTTTAGGCCGAATTTTAGTATACTGTAGATATATCTAGTTTTATTATAAAAAGGAGGTAAACCTTATGGATAAAGCAATGGAAGAGAATCTAATGGGTGCCTTGGAAAACGTTATTGACCCTGAGTTAGGTATAGATATTGTTAACCTAGGTTTAGTATATGGTGTAGATATGGAAGATGAAGGTGTTGCTAAAGTAACGATGACACTTACATCAATGGGTTGTCCACTAGCTGGAACTATTGAGCAAGATATTAAACGTGTTTTAGAAGATATTCCCGAGGTAAAAGAAACAGAAGTGAATATTGTATGGAGTCCTCCTTGGTCAAAAGAGCGTATGTCACGCTATGCAAAAATAGCCCTAGGGATTCCCGATTAATTCAATTGGTAATAAAAAGCTGTCAAGAGTCTGTATGATACGGACGCTTGACAGCTTTTTTAAGATAAGGGAGCTTAAAATTCTGATTGAACAAGGCGCTTGCGCTTTTCTAAACTTCGTTCTAGAAGAATAAAAACGCGAGCAAACCGACGATAAAGCAATAAAAAGCAAAATACTTTAAATTTCCTTTCGCCATAATGTTCATGAACCAGCGCAAGGAGTAATACGTAGCAACGATAGATGCAAGGAATGCGATAGCATATGGAATCCATAAGGTGTTCATTTGTGGGTCATTTACTAGGTCTCCAACAGACAATACCATAGTTCCAGCACTAACTGGTATAAACATTAGGAAGGAAAAGCGTAATGCTGTTTCTTGTTTCATGCCTAATAACATAGCTGCTACAATGGTTGCACCAGAGCGACTAATTCCTGGAATAAGTGCAACAGCCTGTGCAAGTCCGATAATGACTGCATCTTTCCACGTTAATGCACGGTCACCACGTGATCCTCTAAGATTACGGATAATCCATAAAGCAATTCCGGTAAGCAATAAAGTAATCCCCACATTTTTAGCTGTTTCTCCGAATATACTAGCTATATGATCATCAAATAGTACACCAATTACACCAGCAGGGACAGTTGCAATAACAAGATAGACAACAAACATGAAATCGTCCCGTAATGCTGGGTCTTTTTTTACTACGTAGCCTATCGTATTTTTAGCGATTAGTATAATATCCTTACGATATACCGTTAATACAGCAAGTAACGAGCCGAAATTCACTAAAACTTCAAAGGATAAATTACCTGCTATACCTACATTAAATAAGTCTTGTACAAGTACTAGATGTCCACTTGACGAAATTGGAATAGGTTCCGTAAAACCTTGAAGTAGACCTAAAAATAAGTACTTAAGTAACAGCCACAAATCTTCCATACTATAAATCCCCCGTTAAATTATTGTATGCATCTTTATTATGTACGAACTCGCTTGTCCAATTATGCCGCATACATTCTAATTCAGCCTATGCTGTAAAACGTTTTTTAATAACATTAAGAGAAGTCTTTACGAAAAATAAGACCCCTTGTCGCAATGACAAGGGTGTCTGAATTGATAGTAAAACAATCAATCATTATTCGCTTTTTTCTTCCTTTAGAATGACATCTCCTAGCAAAATTGCTGCAATACTGAAGATAGCTGCTAAAGCGAATGTACCAGGTAGGGAGAATTCAGTATTTCCCATGCTCGATAATACATAGGATACAACAAAAGAAATTAGAACTGCCCAAACTACTATTGCTAAATATCTCATGATTTCACCTCTTATGTAATCCACTCAATTATATTGTACACCAAATATGTAATCTTTCTATAGTTTAACAAAAAAGCATTAGAAAATAAATATTTATTTACTATCTTGTAACCGAATTGTAATCAATTACATGTTTACTATGTAGACGCTTAACGGTAAAATAGTACTAAAGATATACAACTGATTTTTTACTACAGTTACCACTAATCAAGGGGTGTATGGCTTGGTGAAACGAGGTTGCCATCATTTCGGAATTTTTTTTCTTATTTCTGTCCTATTTTTGTCTGGTTGCACAGCACTTAATTCGGAAAATAAATTCGATAAAATTGGCATGCTCATTGAATCCTCTATCCATGATCAAACTTGGGGGAGTAAAGGATATCGGGGATTGATGGAAATAAAAGACGAAATTCAAGCGGATGTTTATTATCGGGAAGAGGTGCGTACCGAGCAGCAAGTAAATCAAGTAGTGGCGGAATTCGATAGTCAGGGAATTTCACTCATTATTGGACATAGTAGTAATTATGGCAAGTATTTTGATAAGTTAAAAGACCAATATCCACATATACACTTTTTATATGTAAACGGCGGTTATAAGGGGAAAAACTTAACAAGTTTAAATTTCAATTCATTATCTATGGGTTTCTTTGCTGGGATGGTTGCAGGAAAGATGACGAATTCGGGGAATATTGGAGTTATTGCAGCATATGACTGGCAACCAGAAATAGAAGGTTTCTACGAAGGTGTCTATTTTCAAAATGAGCAAGCAAATGTGACGATTTACTATGTACATGATTGGGAACAAACAGAGATGGCGCTACAATATTATGAGGAAATGAAAAGGAACAATGTGGATGTTATTTATCCAGCAGGAGATTCATACAGTATTCCAATCATAGAGTTAGCAAAAATGGATCGGATTCAGTCCATTGGCTACGTAAATGATCAACACTCAATTGGTGGAAACATGGTTCTTACCAGCACAGTCCAGCATGTCGATAAATTATATGCCCATGCAATCGAACAATTAATTAAAGGTGAGCTAACTGGAGGAGTATATACATTTGGTTTTGAAGAAGACGTCATTACAATGGGAGAATTTAGCCCCAATGTTCCGAATTGGTTTATTAACGAAATAAATAGATATATTGATATATATGAGAAAGACGGGCTATTGCCACATCAACTAATGACTAAAAATTAAATGGAAAAGAAAAGATTACTTGAATTTATATTTTTTTTATTCTAAAATTAGTACCAAGTATTAATAATAGATAATAATAACTCCTTGAGAGGAAGGATGACATGATGAAAGCTGGAGTTTTAGGTGCAGGTCATTATGTTCCAGAGAAAATTGTAACGAATAAGGACCTTGAAAAAATAGTAGATACAAGTGATGAATGGATTCGAACGAGAACAGGGATAGAAGAGCGACGTATCGCTAGCGATCTACAAAATACATCTGATATGGCATTCGAAGCATCAAAAGACGCATTAAAAAAAGCTAATGTAGAAGCACAAGATATCGACCTGATTTTAGTAGCTACTGTAACACCGGACAAATCTTTTCCAAGCGTTTCTTGCATCTTGCAGGAAAAACTAGGTGCTACAAAAGCTGCTGCTATGGATGTAAGTGCAGCATGTTCAGGTTTTATGTACGGCATGATAACAGCGAAACAATTTATTGAATCAGGAGCCTACACAAACGTACTTGTTATTGGTGCTGAAAAGCTGTCGAAAATAACAGATTGGGAAGATCGAAACACATGTGTTCTTTTTGGTGATGGAGCAGGTGCAGTCGTAATGGGGCCTGTAAATGAAGAATATGGTATTTTATCATTTGAACTTGGCGCTGACGGTAATGGTGGAAAGCATCTGGAGGAAAGAAATAAAGCTATTGCTATGAATGGACGTGAGGTATTTAAGTTTGCTGTAAGACAAATGCCTGAATCTTCTGTGCAAGTAGTTGAAAAAGCTGGTTATTCTAAAGAGGATGTTGATTACTTAATCCCACATCAAGCTAATATTCGAATTATGGAAGCCGCAAGAGAACGTCTAGGTATTGATGTTGATAGAATGGCCGTCAATGTAAATAAATATGGGAATACTTCCGCAGCATCTATACCAATCGCTTTGTCAGAGGCTGTTGAACAAGGTAAAATAGATACAGGCGATTTAATTGTGCTAGTTGGTTTCGGTGGAGGACTCACTTGGGGAGCAGTTGCTTTAAAATGGGGTAGATAAAATCAATGAAGGAGGAAAGTTTATAATGACAAAAAATAGAGTAGTCATTACAGGCCTAGGCACGATAACACCTCTAGGAAACACTGTAGACGAATTTTGGGGAAACTTAAAAAGCGGTAAGTCTGGTATTGATTTTATTACAAAAGTAGATAAGGATGACTTTCCTGCAAAAGTAGCAGGAGAGGTGAAGGATTTCGATCCAACCTTATATATGGATAAAAAAGATTCGAAAAGAATGGATTTATTTACACAATATGCCGTTGCGGCTTCTAAAATGGCATTAGAGGATGCAAAGTTAACGATAACCGATGAAATTGCTGATCGTGTAGGTGTTTGGATTGGCTCTGGAATTGGCGGTATGGCAACTTATGATGAACAATTTAGACGATTTATGGACAAAGGATATCGTCGAGTCAGTCCGTTTTTCGTTCCGATGTTGATAGCAGACATGGCGTCAGGGCAAGTATCGATTCAATTTGGAGCAAAGGGTATTAATAACTGCTCCGTTACAGCTTGTGCATCTGGTGCTAATTCGATTGGTGATGCTTATAAAGTAATTGAACGCGGTGATGCAGACGTTATGATTACCGGAGGAGCTGAAGCACCACTTACACCAATGGCATTCGCAGGTTTCTCAACAGCGAAGGCACTATCGTTTAATGATGATCCGAATACAGCGAGTCGTCCATTTGATTTAAATAGAGATGGGTTTGTCATGGGTGAAGGTGCTGGAATTCTAATATTAGAATCTTTAGAGTCAGCAGAAAAACGTGGCGCGCACATCTATGCGGAAATTGTTGGATACGGTGCGTCTGCGGATGCTTATCATATTACTTCACCGGCACCAGGTGGTGAAGGTGCTGTTCGAGCAATTCAACAATCCATAGAAGATGCAGGTCTACAACCAGAAGATGTTGATTATATTAATGCGCATGGTACAAGTACAGAATTAAATGATGCAACAGAAACAGAAGCAATAAAAACTGTTTTTAAGGATCATGCGTATCAATTAGATGTTTCTTCTACTAAGTCAATGACAGGTCATTTACTTGGAGCAGCTGGTGCAGTGGAAGCCGTTGCGTGTATCAAGGCTATCGAAGACCAAATTGTGCCGCCAACCATTAATTATGAAACACCAGATCCAGCATGTGACTTAAATTATGTTCCGAATGAAGCGAAAGAAAGAAAAGTGAATGTAACATTAAGTAATTCTTTAGGTTTCGGTGGGCATAATGTTGCTCTAGCATTTAAAAAATGGGAAAAATAATCGAATCTGTCCATTGTTCGTTAACGATGGACAGATTTTTTGTTCCTAGACATGAAAAGATTAATACATACATCAAACTCTATGACCTCTCCAACTTGGAGAAGTCTTTTTTTGTTTCTAAGTTAAGCAAGTATCAAAATTTGATTGAATTTGTCTCTATTAAATTTAATATTTTTCGAATTCTAAAGATAAGTTCTAATACGCTAGCTTGTACATATACTTCAAACAACTACCTCACGAAGAGACAGATAGAAAATGCAAGTAGGTGATGAGATGATATATGCATTTTTCTTTCTTGTTGGCTTTGGTTTATCCATTTCTGGTGGAATCTCCATCATATTATATTTAAATTTTATTCCTGCAGGTTTAGATTTTATTGATTATGTTTTGTTTGTACGAAATAAAATTGAATGCTATTTCCTTATCGTTGGTATTATTATGATGTCTATTTCGATGCAAAAATTATCCCGTTACTTAAGTCGTTAATGGAAAAACGCTTTGTTCTTCTCTCGTCAGGAATCGTAACAACACTAACCAATACAACAAAATGAGATGAAATATTTCTTTAGGAAATTCGCTGACCTATCGAATAAATAGTTTATATTTGGTGATACTGTTGGATACAAACGAGTCGAAGAAGTGAGGGGTGCATACATGCTGTACTTACATGATGTTTGGGTAAGTTGGTTTGAAGGCGAAGAGAACGGATATAATGTTTGTCATTTCCATGAATGGAGAAAAAGCGACCGTATTGAAATATTAGATCAGGCACCTATATTATATGTCGATAAGAAAACGTACCAATACATTGAAAATGACCTTCAAGATATTCCAGAAAAAATCATGCAAAAAATTTATCAAAAAGCATATGTGAGAAAAAATCAAGAAAGAAAGAAGTTAGACTATGCTGCTATCCTAACAGATGGTGAATCCATTCTTGCATTTGATACGATGGGTTATCATATTCCGTTGAGAAAAAGCAGATTGATTCCTAGACAAGAAAGATTAGTGTTAGAACTCATTGAAAAGAGGCAACCAGATACATACGAAATTCCTTCAAAAGAGGAGAAGGAGTATCATATTTTATCTTTACCGCCGGAATATATGCTAGGACTTACAAGAAGAGAAAGACAATTGAAGCAAGTTTTAATGATTGCGATAGACCAATTGGAAATGAATAAAAATGAAGAAGAAATAAGATATTGGCTTACAGAGTGGTGTCCTGAAAAGTATCACTATCATAAAACATTAGATTTTGATACCGCATATCGCTATTTGTATAATGAATTAATTCGTGGCTGGAGCGAAAAGCATGAACGTTTTTGCCGACAGCTTATTAAAGGCCAAACATATTATGAGCATTTATGGGAGATAGAACAAGAAGATCAGAAACCAACCACATATCAATCTAAAGATTTGAAACGATAAAGATGCAGTAGTGAGACTCTCCTACTCACATGAAAAACCGAACCAATTATATATTGGCTCGGTTTTCTGCTTTGTAAAGCAATTTTTTATTTTCTTACGCGACCTAATCCCATCGCTTTTTTTGCTTTTCTAATTGTTTTCATTGCTGCTTTGTTCGCATTTTCCGCACCCTGATCTAAAATTTCGTCTAATTCTTTTGAATCTATTAATTGTTCATAGCGTTCTCGAATAGGACGTAATGTATCAATGACTGCTTGTGCTGTATCTTGTTTAAATTCACCATAGCCTTTTCCTTCATATTCATTTTCTAACTCTTCAATAGACTTTCCAGAACAACTCGAATAAATATTAAGTAGGTTACTAACGCCTGGCTTATTTTCTTTATCATACTTTACGATACCTTCAGAATCCGTAACAGCGCTCTTAATTTTCTTCTCAATTTGTTTGTCTGTATCTAACATAAAGATAGAAGCCTTCTGGTTGTCATCAGATTTACTCATCTTCTTTGTAGGTTCCTGTAAAGACATAATTCTAGCGCCCACTTTAGGGATACTAATTTCAGGAATTTTAAAGACTTCTAAGTATTTTCGATTGAAGCGTTGAGCAAGATTTCTTGTTAATTCTAAATGTTGTTTTTGATCATCCCCAACAGGAACAATATCTGTTTGATAAAGCAAAATATCTGCAGCCATTAAAGGTGGATATGTAAGTAATCCAGCTGAAACTGCTTCCTTACCAGAGGACTTATCTTTAAATTGTGTCATTCTCTCTAATTCCCCGATATAGCTAATTGTTTGTAACATCCATCCGAGTTCCGTATGAGCAGGGACTTCTGATTGGATAAATAACACAGCCTTATTTGGATCGATGCCTGAAGCGATATATAATGCAGCAAGAGATCGAATGTTTTTTCTTAATTCCAATCTGTCCTGTGGCACAGTAATAGCGTGTTCATCAACTATACAAAAATAGCAATTATTTTCATTTTGAAGATCAACAAATTGTTTCATTGCTCCTAAATAGTTCCCTAGTGTTAATGTTCCACTAGGTTGAATACCAGAAAATATCGTCTTCATAACGTTCACCTCTACAAATTTCTCCAATAATTTTATGTTCACCCTATAGATACTTATAACTTAATAATCCAATTATACTACTTCCGTCGTATAAGAAAAAGAGATAGGCTAACAACGTATCAAGTAACAAAAAGTTTCAAATTTATTACAAAAGGTAATAGATAAAGAGACAGATAAGCATCAAAAGAAACAACCCTAGCCCTTCAAAAATAAAAAAAGTAATTGTTCGGCTATTTACTTTTTTAGAAGGAGGTTGATATTCATCATTTAAACGGTCTTTCCGATGGAACACTTTATGAAAGCTTCTCGATGTTAAATCAAAGAATTCCTTCGATACAACATACAGAAGTAGTCCAATTGATAAATAGCCTGCGGAAATAAGAAACAAGATGTCGATAAATGTAACAAATGACCAACCATTATTTAATAAAAAGACAAAAGTCGCGCAAACTATAAGATGTATAACAAAGATATGAAGATAGCGACGATATTTATTCACTTTATACCCACACTTTCCATTTTAGATACTAACCATTATGGAGAATTCACAAGCAAATATCAATTATTAGAAAATTTCTAAAAATATGAATAAAAGTAATATTAGGAACAGTACAAATACTCAAAACTATCTGAAAATTTGAAATATTTAAAGAAATCAGAAGCAAATGGAACTAAAAGGTCATTTTTCCATTGATTTTGAGTATATATGACCTATTTTCATTAAATATTCAGAAATTTTACTTTCAATTTGATGAAAAACAGGTATAATTACAATTGTGCATTTTTCTAACTAACAAAAAACACAGGAGGGTATGCAGAAATGAAAAGAAGAAATTGGCTACTATTATTGTCTGCAATGATGCTTGCTTTATTATTAGTCGCTTGTTCTGATAATGGCGATGACACAAATACAGATGCTGACACAGATGCAAACCAAGAAACAACTGAAGGAGAAGAAAAAGTTCTTCGTATTGCTTCTACTTCAGACATTCCTACAATGGATCCGATTATGGCAGAGGACAACGTATCGTTTCAATATATAGACTCAGTCTATGAAGGACTTTATCGTGTAGCTCCAGAGGGTGAAATTGTTTCTGGTATCGCGATTAAAGAGGAAACAGAAGTAAGTGAAGATGGTAAAACTTACACGTTCCATTTACGTGAAGACGCAACTTGGGAAAATGGAGAACCTGTAACAGCTCAAGATTTTGTGTATGCATGGCAACGTGCAATTAATCCAGATAATGCATCTTATTATGCAAATGCTCTTATGAGCGGAGTAGTGAAAAATGCAAGCGAAATTTATAATGGCGAAATGGCTGTTGAAGAATTAGGAGTTAGCGCTTCAGATGATTATACATTTGTAGTGGAATTAGAAGTTGCGGTTCCATATTTTGAATCATTTGCTGCTTTCCCTACATTTATGCCTTTAAACCAAGAATTTGTTGAAGAACAAGGAGAAGACTTTGCTTTAGCACCTGAAAACATGCTAACAAATGGTCCTTTTAAATTTGAAAGCTGGCAAACGGAAGCTGGCTGGAACTTAGCAAAAAATGAAGACTACTGGGATGCTGAAAATGTGGCACTTGATAGCATCAATGTAAAAGTTATCAAGGAAGCAGATACAGCTCTTTCTAACTATGAAGTTGGAGAATTAGATCGAGTTACATTATCAGGTTCGCAAGTTAATGCAAATGCAACACACCCTGATTTTAAATCTCTTTCTGAAACATCTGTATTTTGGATGAAAATGAATCAAAATTCTCCTACTGCTGGGGAATATATGCAAAACCACAACTTTAGAATGGCATTATCAAAAGCATTCAATAAACAAGCGTATATTGATGTAGTTTATGGTAATGATTCTGAACCAGTTAATTTCTTCGTTCCGGAAGGGTTTGTAGAACATCCTGAAACCGAAGAAGATTTCCAAACAGGTAGTGACGTTTTAGCTTACGATGTAGAAACAGCACAAGAATACTGGGAAACAGCTAAAGAAGAATTAGGATTTGACGAAATTACATTACGTTTCTTAAGTGGAGATACTGATGTAGCGAAGCAAATTAGTGAATTTATGAAAACAGAACTCGAAGCTTCACTTGAAGGTCTAACAATCGAACCAGAAAACATGCCGTGGAACCGTCAGCTAGAAATTATGCGAGATCAAGAATATGAGCTTGCAGTATCTGGTTGGGGACCTGACTATAAAGATGCTATTTCCTTTATCGATCTATGGATTACTGATGGAGAAAATAACGATGTTGGTTACTCAAATGAAGAGTATGACAATCTTGTAAATGCTGCTAAAACAGAACTAGCACTTGATCCGGTAGCTCGTTTTGAAGCAATGCAAGAGGCTGAAAAAATTGCACTTGAAGATGCTGCAATAGCACCAATCATGCAACGTAAAACATCTGTATTAGCAAAACCATATGTTAAAGGAATGGATTCTTTAAATCCATTTGGTAATCATTATAGCTTTAAATATGTTGATATCCAAAAATAATATGCCAATTTAATTGGTGTAATGGAGAGTATAGCTTATCAATAGTTGGATACTGCTATACTCTCTTACAATTTTATAAATCTGAAGATACATCCTAAAAGTTAGGATTCAAATAGAGATAAAGATCAACACAGTGTGAATACAACAATACTAACATTAGAATAAGCAAAGATTTTTAAAGGAGGTGGAAGGAATGGCTAAATATATACTTCGTCGTATCGTCTATATGTTAATCACATTAATCATTATTGCTACTGCGACCTTTTTTCTAATGAAGTTGCTTCCTGGATCTCCGTTTAGTAGTATCGGCGCAAAGCTTACAGAAGAGCAAGAAGCAATTTTGTTAGAAAAGTACGGTTTGGATGAACCGCTACCTGTGCAGTATGCAAAATATATGGTAAATATGGCTCAGGGAGATTTAGGGGTCTCTTTTCAGTACAATAATCGTCCTGTAACAGACATTATACTTGATCGACTTGGTCCATCAGCCCACCTAGGAGCTCAAGCTCTT
This sequence comes from Gracilibacillus halotolerans, assembly GCF_014206945.1. Taxonomy (GTDB): domain Bacteria; phylum Bacillota; class Bacilli; order Bacillales; family Amphibacillaceae; genus Gracilibacillus; species Gracilibacillus halotolerans. The sequence goes on along the minus strand of NZ_JACHON010000004.1, from coordinate 45,832 downwards.
ATTATTGGTACCATTCTAGGTATTATATTGGGGATGATTGCAGCAATTCGACATAATACGTGGGTTGATTATTCATCCAACATATTGGCGGTAATCGGTATATCAATTCCTTCTTTTGTTTTTGCGGGCTTACTTCAATACTATTTTGCTGTCAAATGGCAAATATTCCCACCATCATTTTGGGAAGGTCCGATTTATACGGTACTCCCAACCATAGCTCTAATGATTTTCCCAATGGCAGTCTGTGCAAGGTTTATGCGTACAGAAATGTTAGAAGTATTGGGTTCAGATTATATTGAATTAGCACGTGCAAAAGGGGTAAAAAGTACAAGTATCATGTTTAAGCATGCGATGCGTAATGCTTTAATTCCTGTTATTACTGTTCTTGGTCCAATGACTGTTAGCTTAATGACAGGGACGCTTGTTATTGAGCAAATTTTTGCGGTGCCAGGATTAGGAGAACAATTTGTTCGCTCGATTAATGAGAATGATTACCCAGTTATTATGGGAACAACGATGCTATTCTCTGTTCTATTTATTTCAATTATTTTAATTGTTGACTTACTTTACGGATTAATTGATCCGAGAATTCGTGTTTCAGGAGGGAAGGACTAATGGACAAAGAAACGAACAAATTGCCAAAAGATAAGTTTCAGCGTGTCCATGTGGAAGAAAGTCTAGGTGAAGAGCTTTCTCGTCCTCAACTCTCCTACTGGAAAGACGCATGGATTCGCCTAAGGAAAAACAAAGGAGCCATAGCAGGTTTATTTGTTTTAACGTTTATTATTTTATTAGCTTTGCTTGGTCCATTAATGAATGATTATGGACGTGACGAAGCAAATTATGATGCAGCTTATTTACCACCTAAAGTTAAAGGATTAGAATGGGCCGGATTAGATGGTACTCAGGTTCTTAGATTACAAGGTACATCTGTTGATGATGCTGTAGAACGTGGATTAGCAGGATACAATGTTGAAGAACAACACGTTATAAATGTGGATACAGTATCCGAACCAGACAGTGAAGACCCGTACTATACCGTAGAGGTTAAAGTGGACATGTACGAGGCCAAAGGGTTTACAGATGAATATTTTTGGTTTGGTACTGATAATATGGGACGAGATCTTTGGACCAGAATTTGGCATGGAACTCAAATATCCTTATTTATTGGGTTGTTAGCTGCATTTATAGATATGGTTATTGGTGTTATATACGGAGGGGTCTCTGGTTACTATGGAGGCCGTGTAGATAATGTAATGCAACGTATTATTGAAGTACTTTCTGGTATCCCGAACCTAGTAATTGTTATTTTAATGATTATTGTGTTAAAGCCTGGCTTGATTGCCATTACAATCGCATTAACCATAACAGGCTGGATTGGTATGGCCAGAATTGTTCGGGGACAAGTTCTAAAACTAAAAGGTCAAGAATTTATCCTAGCAGCTAGGACGTTGGGTGCATCGGATAAAGGAATATTAATGAAGCACCTCATACCAAACGTGCTAAGTGTAATTATCATCAATACGATGTTTACAATACCAAGTGCTATCTTTTTTGAATCCTTTTTAAGTTTTATCGGTTTAGGACTTCAACCACCGATAGCTTCATTAGGTACGTTGATTGATATGGCATTTGATGATTATCGTGTATTCCCATATATGCTTTTATTCCCGGCTGTGATTATTTCCTTATTAATGATTGGGTTTAATGTATTAGCAGATGGTTTACGAGACGCACTTGATCCAAAAATGAGAAATTAAAGGAGGGTTGTAGAAATGTCTCCTGTATTAGAAGTGAAAAATTTACATGTTCATTTTGAAACATATGGCGGAACAGTACAAGCAGTTCGCGGTGTGAATTTTGAATTGAATGAAGGAGAAACCTTGGCAATTGTGGGTGAATCGGGATCAGGAAAATCGGTAACATCCAAGTCGTTAATGGGTCTTATACCTAGACCGAACGGCAAAATTGTTGAAGGTGAAATTTTATTTGAAAATCAGGATTTAGCAAAATTAAAAGAAAAAGAATTACAAAAAATGCGCGGGAAAGATATTTCCATGATTTTTCAAGATCCAATGACTTCCTTAAACCCAACCATGAAAGTTGGAAAACAAATAATGGAAGTACTTATGCTGCATCAAAAGCTTTCTAAAAAAGAAGCAAAAAAGCGGGCAATAGAACTGTTGGATTTAGTAGGAATCCCATTTCCTGATAAAAGAGTGGATCAATACCCGCACCAGTTCTCTGGTGGTATGCGACAAAGAGTCGTTATCGCAATAGCTTTGGCATGTAATCCGAAAGTACTTATTGCTGATGAACCGACAACCGCTCTTGATGTTACGATACAAGCGCAGATTCTTGAATTGATGAAAGACATTCAGAAGAAAATGAACACGTCGATTATATTTATTACACACGATTTAGGTGTTGTGGCAAATGTGGCGGATAGAGTCGCAGTAATGTATGCAGGAAAAATAGTAGAAATCGGAACAGTTGATGATATTTTCTATAATCCTAAGCATCCATACACTTGGGGACTAATAGGGTCTATGCCAACTGTAGATAGTCAAGAAGAGAAATTATATGCAATTCCAGGGACACCACCTGATTTACTTTACCCTCCTAAAGGAGATGCTTTTGCATTAAGAAGTAATTATGCATTAGCGATCGACTTTGAAGAAGCACCACCCATGTTTAAAATATCAGATACACATTCTGCTGCGACATGGTTATTACACGAAGATGCTCCAAATATTGAGCCTCCTAAAGCTGTTAAGCTGCGGATGGAAGGCATGGCTAAAGGCGCCGGTGGTGATATGAATGGGGATGTTAACAATGAGTAAAGAAAAAATACTAGAAGTTAAAAACCTTAAACAACACTTCGACACTGGTGGAAAAACTACAATAAAAGCAGTAGATGGCATTAGCTTTGATATATATAAGGGAGAAACGTTTGGTTTGGTTGGAGAATCTGGTTGTGGTAAATCTACAACCGGAAGAACAATTATACGTTTATATGATGCTACAGATGGGGAAGTAATATTTAAAGGCGAAAATGTACATGGCAAGAAATCAAAAAAAGAACTAAAATCATTTAATCAAAATATGCAAATGATTTTCCAAGATCCGTATGCTTCGCTTAATCCTCGAATGACAGTAAGGGAAATTGTTGCAGAAGGAATCCATATCCATGGTTTAATAAAAGATGAAGCTGCAATAACAAAGCGAGTACATGAATTACTGGAGACAGTGGGACTAAACAAAGAACATGCTTCTCGTTTCCCTCATGAGTTCAGTGGAGGACAAAGGCAGAGGATTGGAATTGCTCGTGCATTAGCCGTTGATCCTGAGTTTATTATAGCAGACGAACCTATCTCAGCTTTAGACGTTTCGATTCAAGCACAAGTAGTAAATCTATTAAAAGATCTTCAGAAGCAACATGATTTGACGTACTTGTTTATTGCACATGATTTATCTATGGTAAAGTATATCAGTGATCGAATTGCCGTTATGTATGCAGGAAGGATTGTTGAGTTAGCAGATAGTGATGAGCTTTATAAAAACCCAATGCATCCATATACTAAATCTCTATTATCAGCAATTCCACTGCCAGACCCAGATTATGAACGAAACCGTAGAAGGATAACGTATGATCCTAGTCAATATGAATCAAGTGAGCATGCAAGTTTTCGTGAGATTAAAGAAGGACACTGGGTACTTTGTACAGATAAGCAGTTTGCAAAACTACAGGCGAGTATATAGTATCAATCATTCAGTTAAAAATGGGACTCAAAAGGTAGACAATACCTTTTAGATAGTCCCTTTCTTTTTCAATATGCAAGTCCCATTTATGTAAAAGATTGTTTTTACACTAGGAATTAAGCTATTGTTAATAACGAATGAGAGGTTAAGGTATATTTTCTTATTTAATTAAGCAAATATTTAGACTATAATGGAACGAAACAACAAAGAAATAGGAGCCTGATAATTATGAGAAGCTATAAACAACGCATTGTACTATGGAGTATTCTATTAATATTTTTAGGAACAATTACTGTACACGCTGAAGATGAAAGTGACCAAAATACAGAAACCCTTCGAGCAAAATCACATTCCACGATAAATTTCACCCAAACTAAATTAGAGCTTCCAGATGTTTTTCCGCGATTTTCTTTTGTGTCTGATCTTAATTTTGAATATCCAGATGCGGTAAGAGGTATTTATGTAACAGGTCCATCTGCAGGCGGTGGGCGAATGGAAGAACTCATACATATGATAGAGTCAACCGAATTAAATGCAATGGTCATTGATATAAAAGAGGACCATGGTCATTTAACATTTAAACCTGAAGAAGGTTCCCCATATGAAGATATTGCGCAAAATTATATTAATGACCCCAAGGAGCTAATGAAGACACTAGAAGAAAAACAAATTTATCCTATTGCACGGGTTGTAGTATTCAAAGATTCTGTTTTAGCAAAGAAACGTCCTGATTTATCATTTACAAAAAATGGCGAGGTCTGGGTAAATAATCGAAAAGAGGCTTTTGTTAATCCTTTTCATAAAGAAGTATGGGAATACAATGTCGATATAGCTAAGAAAGCAGCAGAACTTGGTTTTAGAGAAATTCAGTTTGATTACGTTCGTTTTCCTGAAGGTTTCGAGCACCGAGATAAGGAGTTAGAATATGAACTAGGGGATTATGCTGATTTCGAGGGAAGTGAAGTTAAACAACGAGTTGAAGCTGTTACGGACTTCGTAGCATATGCTCGAGAAGAATTACAGTATTATAACGTAGATGTATCTGTTGATATTTTTGGCTATTCAGCGACGATTGAAGAGGCTCCTGGTATTGGACAAAACTTTTCAAAAATAGCTTCTAATGTGGACGTAATATCTTCCATGATTTATCCGAGCCATTGGACTCCGTATTTTGGAATTGACTTTCCGGATAGAGAACCGTATCGCCTAGTAGATGAATATGCAAAAGTAGAGAATGAAGTTCTTGATAAATTAGAAAACCGACCTATTTCACGACCTTGGATCCAAGATTTTGAGGCTCCGTGGTTATATAGTGGTCCAACCTTTCAATATGATGCTCCAGAAGTAGAAGCACAAATTAGAGCGCTGAATGAAAATGGTATTGATGAGTTCCTGATCTGGAATGCAAGTAACGTTTATTCCGATGGAGTCGATTATACGCCACTTGACTAAAGATTTTAAAGAGACTGAGACAGAAGTAATTTTCATAATCAAAATCCGAATGTTATACTAACGCCAAGTCAAAATACTTCGCTTTTACCCATAGGGTATAAGTCAACATCTGTGCAAGAAATAACACTTGCACAGTGTTTCCTATACCTCGGCAACGCCTCAACTAATTACAAAAGTTATATAAAAACTTTTGTAATGGATTTTCGGCTGTTGCTTTTCCTGCAGGAGTCTTGTATTTTGACTTGGCTATTTATATCCTTTCCATGATTTGGTTGGATTTTTGTGCTCGGCCTAAAAGGCCATTGTGGTCTTCCCTCTTACACCACATATACTCATTGTTTCTAAAAGAATCCCTTATTGTTATTGCCCTGTAAACGGATCAAACTCTTCGAATATTGTTAATTGGTCCGTCATGTAAACTTCTTTTAGCTGATACCTAATATATTCTTGTATTTTCTTTTTATTTCTAATCACTGTATTTATGTAGAAACCAGAGCACCAAAACTTGTGATTTCCATATTTATATTTGAGATTGGCTTGACTATCAATTACACTACTTTTCCCTTTTAAATATCCCATAAATTATTTCGGTGGGATACTTACTAACATGCGTATATGATCTCGACATGCGTTTGCCTCATGTATAGTGCTTTGCGTTCGCATAAATCTCTTATAGTTTGACCGATACATCTCTAATATTTTCCTTATATTGTTTGTCTCCTATACTTTGGAGCAAAGACGATATGGTACTTACAATTCCAGTTGTGTGTGCTAAACTATTCTTGTCCTTCGTTGGACGTACCTCCTTCATGAGTGAGATGTTGTGGTCGGGAAACCAACATTATCTTACCATGAAGAGAGGCATTTTTTTAACCCACGCCGAAAGCTTTCCAGAGAAGCTGGGATATAACTAAATCTTACAATAATAAAGGCGAACAATTAAAAATTGAAATATAAATTACGCAGCAAAAACACGTAGACTCCTGCAGGAAAGCAACAGCTGAGGGATTACAGGATGTAATTCAGTTCGGCGTTGCAACAGGACGTTGCACTATTAGCCGAACATCCTATACGCTTTCAATTTAACTTTTAAAATTAGTTGAAGCGTTGCCTGCGGAAAGCGAAGTGTTTTAGCGAAGTAATTATAAAAAGCATACAAACAGAACTGATTCTAACGAATCGTTCGGTTAGTAGTATGATTAAATAATTCTGTCCCAGCTCCATTTTAAAATCTAGTGTGTAGTAATCCGTAGAATAATTGAAATTCCTATATTTTAAAAATATTTTTTAAAAAGCGAAACAAAAACAACAATTAATTCGTATATATTTATAGACAGAAGTTTAGAAGTAATTACTTAAGGGTATATTTATAGATGATTGTACATATATAGAGGGGCGTTCATCATGAATTGGTATGAAAAGCTTAATAAATATTTTCCAGTTGAGGAAATGAAATCCCAAGAACATATGGAGTTATTACTGCAGGAAAAGGGAGATGTCTATCATAAGGATGAGGGACAGTATCACGTAATGATGTATGCAGAGTTTCCAAGTTTCATCTTTATTGATTATTTATATGTATCAAAAGAGTCACGTGGGCAAGGTTTGGGACATCAACTTATCGAAAAATTGAAGAGAAAGAAGAAACCGATAATTTTGGAAGTAGAGCCATGGGATTACTCAGATACAGACTCAACAAAAAGATTAAGGTTTTATCGTAGAGAAGGATTCGAACATGCTCAGTCAATCGGATATACCCGGAAGTCGTTGGCAACCAATGAAGCTAATACTTTAGAAATTCTATTTTGGTCTCCCGAAGAAGCTGATGAAGAGGCAATCTATAAACAAATGAAAGAAATGTATGAGGATATCCATACGTATAAAGATGAGGAAGTGTATGGTGAATCTTATCAATCAGCCGATGAAGTTATCACTTATGATGATAATCGTGAAGTTGATAACATATTTGAAGCGATCCAAGAAAAAAAGAAGAAATAGCGAGTTTATAATAGGAATGATGGGGTAAAGTAAATATATCAAATATATGAAAAAAGTAAGAAAAAAGCGTAAAAATAGCGTTTCCCCCCTATCTTAGCTAGTGAAAGTGTAGTATACTGAGTAAGAGAGAATAAATTAAATTAATTTTAATCTAATAACGATGAAATATTGAATAAACAATTACAATAAATCAATCCATTTTGAGGAGTGAAATTTTAATGGTCACATTGTATACCTCACCAAGTTGTACATCATGTAGAAAGGCAAAAGCCTGGTTAGAAGAACATGACATTGCTTTCAAAGAGCGTAATATTTTCTCTGAGCCTTTAACATTAGAGGAGATCAAAGAAATTCTACGTATGACAGAAGATGGGACGGACGAAATCATCTCAACTAGATCAAAAGTATTTCAAAAACTAAATGTGAATTTGGATCAGCTTCCACTAAAGGATCTATTTAAGCTTATTCAAGAAAATCCAGGTTTACTAAGAAGACCGATTATCTTAGACGAGAAAAGATTACAAGTTGGTTATAACGAAGACGAAATTCGTCGTTTCTTACCTCGTACAGTACGAACTTTTCAACTACGTGAAGCACAACGTATGGTTAATTAATCTAGTAAATAAAGAGCTGCTTAACATCCTGCCGAAAATATCTTATTCTCGGCGGGTTTTCTTTTTTCAGTAGAAATACGATAAGGTCCATCTCCGATTATGGATCTTATTCGTAATGATACCACGTTTCTTATAGAACACCAACTATTTACTGTCTAATTCAATGATTTGGAAGAGACAGTAAATAATACATGACAAGTAGTAAAGAATAGGCTATAATGGATTATTAAATAAAACAGTTTAAAATCCAATAAATAAGGTTATTTTGTTTTTCAAATTGCATAAAATATCATACAATAGATATAAGATTCTATCCTGTTAATAGGACATGGAATCGGGGTATAATAAAAATAAGGGTATATATTGTACGCTAGTAATCCCTTCCAACCCTAACTATTATTTAGAAGGGAGAGTTATGAAATGGAAATAGAAAGAATCAATGAGAATACCATTAAGTTCTATATATCCTATATGGACATTGAAGATCGTGGTTTCGATCGAGAGGAAATATGGTATAATCGTGACAAAAGCGAACAGCTATTCTGGCAAGTAATGGACGAAGTGAATTACAATGAAGAAGATTTCCATATGGACGGACCATTATGGATTCAAGTGCAAGCATTAGAAAAAGGACTTGAAATAGTTGTAACTAAAGCGCATATTTCCAAAGACGGACAAAATCTCCAACTTCCCACAGAATCAGGAAAGACGATTGATCTACCTGTTGATGATAAGATCGAGACTTTACTTGAAGAAAAATTCGGGTCTGTCGATCATGACATCGATAACGAATCTTTCGCACAAGATTTTGTAGTAGTAGTTCTTTTCAAAGATTTAGAAGACGTTATTCAGTTAAGCCATGCGTTTGAATCTGTAGATGGAATGCGTGACGAACTTTATGTATATAATGATAAATATATGCTCATTACTAGGTTTGACGAAGAATTTTTAACAGATGACGAGCAGGAAAATTTAATTAGTCAAATCTTAGAATATGGCGAGGAATCTGCAATAAGCGTATTTATAGTAGAAGAGTACGGGAAGGCAATCTTTAAGAAGGACGCGCTAGAGCAAGTGCAGCAAAACTTCTCTATATAAACTTTGTTAGGACCTTGTCTATTTACTAGGCAAGGTTACTATTTTTGAACCAGTGGAAGCTTGACTTCTTACTGGTTTCAATTTTTTACGGAAACTTGCATATTAGATAGAAATGTATTTAGTAGAAAGAAGGACATATATGGAGACAGGAAATAAAAATATCAATCGAAAGCAACTTATGATTGTACTTATCTCAGGTGCTTTTGTAGCAATACTCAATCAAACATTATTAGGAACTGCTTTACCTCATATTATGGAAGACTTACAAATCGGTCCTTCGGCAGCTCAATGGTTGCAGTCTGCGTTTATGTTAGTGAACGGTATTATGATTCCAATTACAGCTTTTCTTATTGAACGATTTACAACGAGAACACTTTTCATGACAGCATTAGGGAGCTTTGCGATTGGTACACTTATTGCCGCGCTTTCACCTAACTTTAGCTTATTATTAGTGGGGAGAATTCTTCAAGCCGGTGGAGCAGGTATTATGATGCCATTAACACAGACGATCATGTTTCTAATTTTCCCTATTCATCAACGTGGTAGAGCAATGGGAATGTTTGGATTAATTATTGCATTCGCTCCTGCTATGGGACCTACATTATCAGGTTGGTTAGTGGAACACTTTCACTGGCGTAGCTTATTTTATGTAGTATTACCGATTGCTATATTCGATATTATCCTAGCTTATAAAATACTAGCCAATGTGACGAAACAGACATTTCCTAAAGTAGATATCGCCTCCATCATCCTTTCAACCTTAGGTTTTGGTGGGTTGTTATATGGTTTCAGTATGGCTGGTGATGAAAATCATTCATGGACTGGTAGTATGGTTTTAGTACCTCTTATTATCGGTAGTATAACCCTATTTTTCTTTATACGTAGACAGTTAAGGTTAGAGAAGCCAATTCTAGAGTTTCGGATATTTCGTTATAAGATTTTTACTCTGTCCACTGCGATTGGCATGATTGCTTTCTTCTCAATGATAGGTGGCGCAATTATCTTACCGATTATGATGCAAGATTACATGGGTTTTTCGCCATTAGTATCAGGTTTAATGCTACTACCAGGAGCTATATTGATGGGACTGATGAACCCTGTTACCGGGCGATTATTTGATAAATTCGGTGGGAAATGGTTAGCAATTATTGGATTAAGTCTCGTTACTATTACAACGTTTATGTTCTCTATTTTAACAACGGAGACAACGTTTCTATACCTAACTTTAGCAAACGCGGTTCGGATGTTCGGAATATCGATGGTCATGATGCCAGTAACGACTGCTGGTTTAAACCAATTACCTAATAATTTAATGGCACATGGTACTGCAATGAATAATACGATGCGTCAAATGGCAGGAGCAATTGGGACAGCCGCATTGATTTCTATTATGTTAGACCAAGCAAGACCATCTGAAGGGTTGGAAGGGATGATGCATGGAGTTAATATATCCTTTCTAGTATCTGGGCTAGCTGCTTTAGTTGGTTTAATTCTGTCCTTCTATTTAAATAATACAAAGCCAGAAAAAAGTTAATGAAGGAAAATATCACTTCCTGTCGAATAATAGACATGGAGGTGATTTTTTGTTACAGGCAATGGATAAACAAGGTAGGCTACTAGCTATTTGGAACTTAAATAAAAGGACCTGGAGTAAACGAAAGGAAGTGGATCCACTATTTTGCCCACAATGTCATGAAAAAGTAATCGCAAAGTTTGGTCAATTGAAAACTCCTCACTTTGCCCATGCTCGTAATAGTAGTTGTAGTCATAACGGTGAAAGTCAATACCATGAAAAAGGAAAAAGGGATTTATACGAGTGGCTGCTTAATCAAGGGTTAAATCCAAAACTAGAATATTATTTACCTAAAACAAAACAGGTAGCCGATATATATCTTCGTATTGGTAAGAAGAAAATAGCAATAGAATATCAATGTGCGAAGATTTCTACAGAAGAGTTTGTCTCACGAACGACGAGTTACCAACAACAGCAGATTACCCCAATTTGGATTTTAGGAGCCAATCGCCTAAAAAGAATTCATGAAATAGGTATTCAATTAAACGATATAGACAAATCTTTTATCCATCAATATCATCCTCAATATCCTCTAACTTTATACTTCTATTGTTCTGAAACGAGTTATTTAATACTTCTTCAACACTTTATCTTTTTCAGCAAAACAAAGGTATTCGGTACTTTTATAGCAAAGTCACTAAACCAACTAAGCGTATTTGACCTATTTCGTATCTATCCACAAGCTTCCGTTAAATGGAATCAAGCATGGAAAGTGGAGAAGAGGAAGTGGCTGCATCGACCAGTATCGTTCTATAACTATCGTGAGAATCAATGGAGACAATGGCTATATCAGCATCAACTAACCATTCAAAAACTCCCCTCATTTGTCTATTTACCAGTAAGCGAACAATACCGAATGAATGAGCAGCCATGGAGATGGCAAAGTGAATTATACGTCGAATTATTGATGAAAAGAAAACCATTTACTATCCCTCGTGCACAACAAATCGTCGAGCATTATTACCTTCCAATTACCCAATTTCCCCTTATCGACAAATCAGCGGATCCAGTTATTCAATATGTTCGCCTACTAGTTAAAAGAGGATTATTGAAAGAGCAAAATGGCGTATTTAATTTCAAAGAAAACATATAATGTACGTAAAGCATTCATATATCTGTATGAACCTTGTCCTCTTACGTTATAATAACCTTATATAAATAAAAGGAGGAGATGTTAATGACAGAATCAGCAAAGAAATCCTTGCCGCTTAGAGAAGAAGTACCTGTAGAAAGGACATGGAGATTAGAAGATATCTTTGCAACAGATGAGGACTGGGAGAAAGAATGGCAAGCAGTTAAAGAACTACTACCTCAATTCGATCAGTATCAGGGAGCCTTACATCAGTCAGCAGAAAAACTTTACGGATTGTTACAATTGCAGGATAACGTTTCCGATCGATTTAGTAAGCTGTATACATATGCGCATATGCGGTATGATCAAGATACAACGAATTCATTTTATCAAGCAATGAATGGTAAAGCGGAAAATTTATTAACCCAACTCTCAAGTAAGATGAGTTTTATTACTCCTGAAATAATTAAAATAGAGGAAAAAACAATAGAACAATTCCTTGAATCACATGAAGGGTTACGTCTATATCAGCATACATTAGACGAAATCAGTAGAATGCGACCTCATGTACTTTCAGAGAAAGAAGAATCTCTATTAGCAGAAGTATCTGATGTAACCGATAGCGCATCCCAAACTTTTGGTATGTTAAACAATGCAGATTTAACATTCCCTCCAATTAAAGATGAAGAAGGCAATGAAGTTGACGTAACACATGGGCGTTATATTCAATTTATGGAATCAAGAGATCGACGAGTTAGAAAAGATGCATTTCACTCTATGTATGGGACCTTTGATCAATTCAAAAACACATTCGCATCCACACTACAAGGAACGGTTAAAAAAGACAATTTTTATGCTAAAATAAGAAATTATGAATCTGCACGGCAGGCAGCATTAAATCGTAATAACATTCCGGAAGCAGTCTATGATAATTTAATTGAAGCGATTCATGAAGGATTACCGTTGTTACATCGCTATGTATCCTTACGGAAGAAATTATTAGGACTCGAAGAACTTCATATGTATGATCTTTACACACCTTTGATAAAGGATGTAGATATGAAATTTACGTATGAACAAGCACAAGAGACTGTCTTAAACGCTTTAAAACCGATGGGTGAAGAGTACTTAACAATCATGAAGAAAGCATTTGAGGACCGCTGGATTGATGTTGAGGAAAATAAAGGAAAAAGAAGCGGTGCTTATTCATCTGGTTCGTATAGTACCAACCCATATATTTTGATGAATTGGCAGGATAATTTAAATAATTTATTTACGTTAGCTCATGAATTAGGGCACTCCATGCATAGCTATTATACGCATGAAAACCAGCCATATCGATATGGTAGTTATTCGATATTTGTAGCGGAAGTTGCTTCTACATGTAATGAAGCGTTACTGAATAATTACTTAGTAGAAAACACGGCTTCTAAAAAGGATAAGTTGTATTTAATTAATCACTTTTTAGAAGGATTCCGAGGTACAGTATTCCGTCAGTCAATGTTTGCAGAGTTTGAGCATCAAATTCACTTATTTGCGCAAGAAGGTGAAGCATTAACGGCTGAGCGCTTAACAGAAATGTATTATGAATTAAATAAAAAGTACTTTGGTGATGATATTGTAATTGATAAGGAGATTGGATTAGAGTGGGCGAGAATACCTCACTTTTATTACAATTACTACGTCTACCAATATGCAACGGGTTATGCTGCAGCTCAATCTTTAGCAACACAAATACTAACAGAGAAGGATACTGCAGTAGAGCGCTACTTAGGTTTTCTAAAAGCAGGTAGTAGCGACTATCCTATAGAGGTATTAAAGAAAGCTGGAGTGGATATGACGGAGAAAACGCCAGTCTTAAACGCGCTCCAAGTATTTGAAGAAAAGCTGAATGAAATGGAACAATTAATTGAAGAATTATCACGCGAGCTGTAAATAAATGAAGAAATCCAACGTGTAATGAAAAACCCCCCTAAGGCACACTACCTTAGGGGGGATTTTATATGATCTACGTCTAGTATACAGTGTCTATTAGACAGTAGGTATTTCAGTAATTGACTCAGTTTCGGATCATTATAGTCTACATATTTACCTTTTAACGAAAAACCTGTCTATTCTTAAAGCCTCTGAAATGCTTCCTATAATAATGAAAACGAACAGCTAGAAAGATTGAAAGAAATAATAAAGGAACGGAAAAATAAATTGGTATGAATTTCATTAGTCCCATAATATTTAGTATAAAAGCGAAAAGTACTAATATGTAAAATAAAAGCCTCATACATTCTCCCCTCCTTAACGCAAACTTTTATCGTATTAAAGTTTATGATTTCTAGGATGAAATAGAACTGTGACACTTTTGTGAAATAATGAGCAATGTTATTGTCAAAGTGATTAACTAGAGGTATAGTTATAACTGTAAGCAATACCTCTTTTAGAAGACTTGAACAACTCCCACCCCTTAAATAAGAAAAGGACATGTTCTGTGCATGTCCTTTTCTTATTTGTATGATACGTTATTTTGCATATTTCCAAAAGTATCCGTATTTTACGGGGACTTTTTCTACGATTCGTTTAAGCTGGAGTTTTTTCATTTCTTTTTCTGCCTTTTCGGTAGACCAATCATATACGACAGCCACTTCTTTTGTTGCGACAAAGTCATACTGCGAAATAAAATCTTCTAATGATGGTTTCTTAGCAGGAAGAGGTTCTTTTTGTAGCATTTGTTTTAATACTTTTACATAAATATCATAAGGATAAATTCCTGAAATTTTTAGCCCCTCATCCTCTTCAGATTGATTGAAGAAAACCATCGTAGGTATATATTCTACTTCCATCTCATTTGTGATTTTTACATCGCATTGTAATGCTTTTTTCGATGTGTTCGAGTAAAGATCTTTCTTAAACTCACTAATGTCTAATCGTATACTTTCTGCACAATTCAATAGTACTTCTTCATTCGAAATATCTTGTTTATTCAAGAACGCTTGCTCTTGCATTTTACGTAAAAAACGCTTCCCAGCTTTTTTTCCTTGTAATTCTGCTGCCTTAATTGCAATGGAAGAGATTTCTGAAGAATAAATCGGGTTTTCTATCCATAAATCTCCATCACAGCTCATACCAGTTCTACTTGCTGTTTTTTCCCATATATCCTTTAGCTTTTTAGGCTTCTCGAATTTATCAGCATTTGTGTTGGAAAGTTTTCCAGTTAAAACATTTCGTATCGTAAAGAAACGTCCATATTCAATCGTTAGCTTTTTAATGTACGGTTCTAGAGACCAGCATTCCGGGCATAAAGGATCGACAAATACATAGATTTCTATCGGCTTTTTAATAAGGTCGATAAAGTGAAACGTAGGCATTTGCTCATAATCCTGGTTTTGCCAAGACCCGGCAGATTTCCAGTTCACAGCGATTCTCCTTTCTCTTCTGGCGTATTCATCATATGATTCGCAGTTAAGGTTAAACGCTCAAAAATCACACTTCTGAAAGGTTCCTCTATTTCAGCTTCTTCTAAAGCTTCTTCCATACAAGAAAGCCAAGCATCGCGTCTAGTCGGTGTAATGGGAAATGGTAAATGTCTTCTACGCATCATCGGATGTCCATGTTCTGCTTGGAAAAGTGGTGGACCACCGAAAAACTGAGTTAAAAATTGCTTTTGTTTTCTGGCTACCTCTGTTAAATCCTCTGGAAAGATAGGAATTAAATCTGGGTGTTTTGCAACTCTTATATAAAAAGCATCTACGAGCCGATGGACAGCATCCTCACCGCCAATTGCTTCATAAATGGATCGTATGTTTTCTTTCATATTTTCAAACCTTCCTTTAATCCTTGTAGTTAAAACTTATGGAAGTTTGTGACTATATTGTAACAGTCTGAAACAAATTTAATCAACTGAAGTGACTTGGAATAAAAACAAGCGTGTAAGGCCTTTCGCTGTTATCATACAGATAGTATTTCGTCACATAATGTTTCAATAAAAAATTAATTTGAGTGTTCATTTGGAAAAATATCTAATTATCTTAGTTTATTCTAAGCCTTTAAAGTGATTCATAAAAACGAGCCACTTTGTTCGGAGTGTTCCGAATAGTGATGGCATTTTCCTCAAGGATTTGATCAAATACTTGCTTACCTAATTGTTCATTATCCGCTTCTAATTCTAGCTCGTAATCCTCTTTCCCGTGATAAAAGCTATGATCTAATACAAGTAACATATCTTTATAACTATATTCATCTCGTATCGTCTTTAAAGAGCCTCCAAATTTTAAATCGTGGGGATTGATATCGAAGGCAACAAAATAATCCTTTAATTCCTTTGGTAGAAGAATGTTATTTTCCTTCCAGCTTTCTAATTCTTCCTCAGTAATTCGTATATGAACCTCAAGTAAACCAGGTCCGTCGGGATTAGGTAGTTTTAATGTAGCAATGTTCTTTGAATCTTTACTTCTAACTCTAAAGGCCGCTCCTTTACTTTTAAGTTGAAAAGTAGAGGTCTCAAAATAAAAATTAGTTTGTATTGTGTGATTTTTATGGTATGGAGAAAATGTATTTTTTAGATGCTTATATTCAGATTTATTTAAAAGGTTTTTGAATTCTATTTCTATTTCTTGTTCCATATGACTGGCATCCTTTCGTAAGCTAGAACGTGTTTTTTTATATAGGAATGTCATTAATGTAGTATCTTTGTTAAATGTCTGAAGTCAATCCTAATTAAAGGCATATGTGAAATCAATGGATTTGTTTTTATTTTGCCCCAATCTATACGAAATTGCAAAAATCTACTCTCTCATGTATATTTCATAAGCTTCAGAAACTAGTTAACATGATACGAATTCAACAAGATATATGGTAAACTAATTAGAGGAAATCCTTATATTGGGTGGTGTAGGCAGATATGGATTGGGAAAGCTTTTTGATACCTTACGAGCAATGTGTTGAGGAATTAAAGGTAAAATTACGGGGGATACGAAAGCAATTTGCAAAAGAAAAAAATCACTCTCCTATCGAGTTTGTTACTGGACGTGTAAAACCTATAACAAGTATTTTAGAGAAAATGCGTCGAAAAGATATTCCGATGGATAAAATGGAAACAGATTTACAGGATATTGCAGGAGTTAGAATCGTATGTCAATTTGTTGATGATATCTTTGATATTGTTCAACGTTTAAGAAACCGAAAAGATTTTAAAATTATCGAGGAAAGAGATTATATTAAGAATAAAAAGGAAAGTGGCTATCGGTCTTATCATTTAATCATTTCTTATCCAGTAGAAACCATTCACGGTTACAAAGAAATAATAGCCGAAATACAAATACGAACATTAGCTATGAATTTTTGGGCGATTAACGAACATTCATTAAATTATAAATATGAAGGACAAATACCAATTAAAATTAGTGAACGATTGAAAAGAGCAGCGGAAGCAGCATTTAAATTAGATGAAGAAATGGCGAAAATAAAGGATGAAATACAAGAAGCTCAACGTGTCTTTCATTCATATAAACAGAATAAATAGGAGGGAGGATTCCCATGAGATTTGCAATCCTTTCTAGAGGAGATCAAAAGTCGGAGCTAATTAAACAAAGAATGGTAACATACTTAAACGATTTTTCAATGATTTATGATGATAAAGAGCCCGAGCTTGTTATATCTGTTGGGGGAGATGGAACCTTCCTTGAAGCATTTCATACGTATAGTTACCGCCTGGAAGAAACTGCTTTTATTGGAGTACATACCGGTCATTTAGGTTTTTATGCTGATTGGTTGCCTGAAGAAGTAGAAAAATTAGTAATTGAGATTACTAAAAAACCTTTTGAAATTGTTGAATACCCGTTACTAGAATTAAAGATCGGTTCTGTGAATGAAACAGAAGAACATCACTACCTAGCTTTAAA
The DNA here is from genome assembly GCF_014206945.1 of Gracilibacillus halotolerans. Lineage (GTDB taxonomy): Bacteria > Bacillota > Bacilli > Bacillales > Amphibacillaceae > Gracilibacillus > Gracilibacillus halotolerans. The sequence continues at coordinate 28,372 of NZ_JACHON010000004.1, read as the reverse complement.
TGAAGTATCGATAAAATCTTCAGAAGGAACTTTAGTAATGGACCTTTTAATCAATGGTACACACTTTGAACGATTTAGAGGGGATGGATTATGTATCTCTACGCCATCCGGTAGTACGGCTTATAATAAGGCATTGGGAGGAGCAATTATTCATCCTTCTTTAGAAGCCCTACAAATTACTGAAATGGCTTCGATTAATAATCGAGTTTTCCGTACGATTGGCTCTCCACTCATACTGCCAAAACATCATATTTCGGAGCTCAGACCTCTCTATAAAAAGAGGAATTTCACGATAACGATTGATCATAATACCGAAACATATACGAATATTGAACGAATCGAGTGTCATGTGTCGGATAAAAAAATTCGGTTTGCAAGATTTAGATCTTTTCCATTTTGGACGAGGGTTAGAGAATCATTTATTTCGGAGGAAAGGTAATGTATAAATGGTTTGTCGATGAGGAAGATGACCAAACAGTACTGAGAGAATATTTACTAAATAAGAGGCACATTTCTCGAAGAGCGCTAACATCTATCAAGTATAGCGGTGGAAAGATTTTAGTAAATAATGAAGAAGAAAATGTGCGATTCACTCTGAGTAAAGGTGACTTGGTAGAAATAATATTCCCTCCTGAGAAGAGAAGTTCATGGATGACACCTATAGAGATGCCTTTATCGATTCTGTATGAAGATGACCATGTTCTAGTTATCGATAAACCTGCGGGGTTAGCTACTATTCCTTCTAGACATCATCCTACACATACTTTAGCAAATGGTATTATACATTATTATAATGAAAGAGGATTACCATATACAGTCCATATCGTAACAAGATTAGATAGAGATACGAGTGGATTAGTACTGATTGCGAAACAGCGTTATAGTCATGCAATTTTGTTTAAGGACCAACAGACGGATGGTGTGAAAAGAGAGTATTGTGCAATAATAGAAGGAATCTTACATGAGAAAAAAGGTGTTATTGATGCACCTATTGCAAGAGATACAGACTCCATTTTAAAAAGGAAAGTCTCTGATTATGGCCAACAAGCCATTACGAAATATATGGTTAGAGAAGAATCACCACATGGTTCATTCGTCGATATTGAACTAGAAACGGGGCGTACACACCAAATTCGTGTTCATTTCAAATCAATCGGACATCCTCTATTCGGTGATTCTCTCTATGATGGAAATATGAATTACATTAACCGACAGGCACTTCACTGTAAGTCGCTAACCTTTTTTCACCCAACTACTAGAAAAGAGATGCATTTTGAAGCTGATTTGCCAGAAGATATGCACATTTTATGGAATAACCTGCGGTAATCGGCCATAACTCAATCTTAAATCATCAACAACGAACAATAAAATGCTGTAATATTAATTACGTAGTCAAAACACGAGACTCCTGCAGGAAAAGCAACAGCCGAAAATCCATTACAACAGTTTTTATATAACTTTTGTAATTAGTTGAGGCGTTGCCTGCGGAAAGCGAAGTGTTTTAGCGAAGTAATTAAAAAAACGTAGATACCGAACGAATTGTTAGAACTCGTTCGGTATCTACTATGATAAAAAACCCCCACCTCGTCCTCAATTTTATTAATCTTGAAAGTATGAGAACTTTTCTTCGACGAATGGTTGTTTTGATGGAACATCTACTATTTCTTCTTCAGGTAACCGGAAAGCTGTCAATTTGTTTCCAAACACTGCACCTGTATCAATATTAACAGTTTTATTAACAAATCGTGGGTCCAACACTGGAGTATGTCCATAAACAATCCAACGATCTCCGGTGTAGTGCTGTGCCCAATCTCTTCTTACCGGTCTTCCGTCAGGTAATGTTTCCCCTGTAGTATCCCCATATAGAACAAAAGACTTCACACGCTTATCTTGTCTTCCGATTAACGACTCTTTAATACCTGCATGTGCAACAACGGCATTCACTTCCGGTAATTCTAGATACAAAGGAGAGTTTTCATATAGTTTTATCATTTTGTTCCTTACATTTGATTGTTCCTTTCTATCTAGAGCCTGATATTCTTCGACAGTAGTTTCTAAACCGTGTTGGATTTTGACATTATTTCCTTGGAAATAACGGTACAATTTATCACAATGGTTTCCAGGGATGTATTTTGCGATTTTGTCTTTCATAACAAGCTGATAAACCAAATGTATGACATCGACAGAGGAAGGTCCTCTATCCGTTAAATCCCCGAGGAAAACTAATTGTCTCTTATCAGGATGATACCATTGTGCCCCTTTATCTCTGTATCCAAGTACATCCAATAATTCGATTAATTCATCTAAACAGCCATGAATATCTCCAATAATATCTACCTTCATATATTCACCTCAACGTTAAGATTCGTCAAACATGTATGTTTTTATACGGTAGTAAATATTAAGAACTAATCCTATAGCAATCATGTAGGTTAATGTGGAGCTTCCTCCGTAACTAATAAAAGGTAATGGAAGGCCTGTAATTGGTAAAAGCTTAATGGACATTCCTATATTTTGAAATACTTGAAAAGTGAACATTCCAATTAACCCAGTGATAATATAGCTTCCAAATGGATCTTTACTTTTAATAGCTATAAAAATTAAGCGATAAATTAGTAAAAAATAAATGGTAATGACAATACTAGAACCAATAAATCCAAATTGTTCTGCAATAGCTGTAAATATCATGTCCGTATGGTATTCCGGAATTCGAAAAGCCATCTCGAAATTCCCTATTCCTTTACCCGAGAGTTGGCCAGAACCAATGGCTAACATCGCCCGTACTAATTGATAGGCTCCACTTTGTCGATATTCATCGGTGGAGAGCCAACCTTGGAATCGATCTTGAACGTGTTGCAGACCCGCATCCTGAAGAAATGCGCCCATTTGTTCAGGGAAGGCGAGATAGATACCAATAACGGATAGAATAGCACCCGCACTGACTCCAAAAATAAATAAAATGATTCTCCATTTTATCCCGGATACGAGAATCATACTTGCAGTTATAGCAATGAGTACTAAAACTCCACCTAAGTCTGGCTGCTCTATAAGAAAGAATATCGGTATGGCAGAAGTAAGACCGATTTTTGCTAATAGTAGTAAGTCTGTTTTTAAAACATGTTCGGGATATTTCTCGTTATGTGTAACCATCAAATGCGCCAAGAAAATAACAAGAAAAACTTTCATGAATTCGGCCGGCTGTAAGGTTCCCAAGACAGGAAATTCAAACCATCCCCACGCGCCGTTTACTTCCTTAGCAATCCCTGGTGGAAAATGAAAATACAACATGAGAAGCATCAAAACGCCGACTCCGTAAAATAGCCATGAAACAAGTCTTAGTTTGTCGTAATCAACTAGCATTATGATGCCGATTAGTATAGAACCACCAATATACCATATAATTTGTTGTATATAATAAGTAGTGTTAGGATAAATTTGTTTTAAGTAGGGGTCTAACGTATATAAAGTAAAAACACTAATAACTGCTAATAGCAGAATAATGAAAATTAGTGTATAATCAATTTTTCCTCGTTGTAGTTGATTTGGCATAACGGTATACCTTTCCCTTTCCAAGTTGACTAATATATAGTATAGAACATTCTGGTTTAATTTGAAAACTATAAAATGAATGTTAAAAATATATATTTTTTTCTACATATTTTTAGTATTATCGATATTTGTGGTATTCTTTAACCATTAAAATAAATTCCCCATAACTGGATGGGAGGTCGGAAAAGATGGAACAATTAGATCGAGAAGAGAGAATGAAAGCATGGAATGAAATTGAGAAAGCATTGATGCAGGAAAAAATTGATCTTTTTCGAGCTGAGTTTCTTGAACTTCATCCATACGACCAAGCGAGAATTTTTGAAGAGCAAGAAAAAAATGTTCGGCTGTTGATCTATTCCTATTTAGCTCCACAGGAAATGGCAGAAGTGATGGAACAAGTAGACAGTGATAGAGTAGTAGACATTATTGGGGAGATGCTTCCTGAATTTGCTGCGAAAGTATTAGAAGAAATGGCGATTGATGATGCTGTTGATATATTAAATGACTTAGATGATAAAAACATGGTAGCAAGCTTTTTAACGGTCATGAGTAAAGATGCGTCAGAACAGATTAAAAAGTTACTTCACTACGAAGAAAAAACGGCTGGTAGTATCATGACGACAGAATATGTTGTCATTCGAGAAGATATGACCGTTAAAGAAGCAATGAAACATCTTCGCAAAGAAGCACCTGGCGCGGAAACGATTTATTATCTTTATGTGGTAAATGTGGATAAAAAATTAGTAGGTGTTATTTCATTACGTGATCTTATTATCGCAGAAGGCGACTTTCTTATAAAAGAAGTAATGAGTGAACGTGTAGTTTCTGTTCCTGCAGGGGAAGACCAGGAAGAAGTAGCACAAATGATGAGAGATTATGATTTTCTCGCACTTCCTGTTGTAGATTTTCAAGAACATTTATTAGGTATTATTACGGTAGATGATATTATGGACGTCATGGAAGAAGAAGCTAGTGATGACTATTCTAAGTTAGCTGGTTTTTCCGATGTTGAAAAGCTTAATGATACAGCAATTGCTTCAGCTAAAAAACGACTGCCTTGGCTGATCATCCTACTATTTTTAGGAATGTTTACTGCTAGTATTATTGGACGATTTGAAGAAACATTGGATCAAGTGGCTATTTTGGCAGTTTTTATCCCTCTTATTGCCGGAATGGCGGGAAACACGGGGACGCAAGCGCTAGCTGTTGCTGTAAGGAATCTTTCTGCAAGTAGCAGTAATGAAAAAATTAATACGAAGAGAATCATCTGGGAAGAAGCAAAAACAGGAGTTATCACTGGGACATGCTGTGGAATTTTAATTACTTTAATTGTTGCTTTCTGGTACAAAGATATTTACTTAGGGGGATTAGTCGGGATTTCGATCATGGCTACATTGGTAGTAGCAACAATTGCTGGGGCATTCGTGCCGCTTGTAATGCATCGGTTGAAAATTGATCCGGCTGTTGCTTCTGGACCATTTATTACGACATTAAATGACATTATTTCTATATTAATTTATTTTAGTCTTGCCACCACTTTTATGGGGCTGCTAACTAACTGAGGGGAGTGTATACACATTGGAGAATGCAGGATCTATTTCGTCGTTAGTAATCGTTATATTAGCTGCCTTTTTAACTCCAATCCTTCTACACCGTCTTAAACTAAAGATGATACCGGTCGTAGTAGCAGAAATTATTATTGGACTTATTATTGGTAAATCAGGATTTGATTTAGTAGAAGAAAGTAGCTGGTTAGAAACTTTATCTACCTTAGGCTTTATTTTCTTAATGTTTTTGAGTGGTCTTGAAATTGACTTTTCCTTATTTTCGAGTAAAGGAAGGAAAAACAAGAAGAAGGAGAAGAAAGGTCCAAACGCTGTTGTATTAGCTACACTCATATTTTTTGCCATTTTAATTTTATCCTTTGGTTTATCTTACTTATTCGTTCTTTTTGGATTCATGGATAATGTGTATTTAATGACATTAATTATCTCTACAATTTCTTTAGGTGTAGTTGTTCCGACACTTAAAGAAGAGAATGCTATGCAGACAACAATTGGACAAACCATATTGCTAATAGCGGTTATCGCTGATCTTGCAACAATGATTTTATTAGCTGTATTTGTTTCCTTCTATGGTGATGCTGAATCAGGAAACATGTGGTTATTGTTACTGTTATTTGGCGCAGGCTTACTGTTATACTTTGTTGGTAAATACTTTAGAAATCAGTCCTTCTTTGAAGGGATGTCCAAAGGAACCATTCAGATTGGAACACGAGCGGTATTTACTCTCATTATCTTTTTAGTTGCTCTTTCAGAATCAGTAGGTGCGGAAAATATTTTAGGTGCCTTTTTAGCAGGTGCACTTGTATCTTTACTTGCACCAAATCAAGATTTAGTACAGAAACTAGATAGCTTTGGTTATGGTTTCTTAATTCCAATATTCTTTGTAATGGTTGGGGTTGAATTAGATTTATGGGCATTATTCCAAGAACCAAAAATATTAGCTCTTATTCCGCTACTATTTATAGCATTACTTATCTCTAAATTCATACCGGTTTTACTATTAAGAAAATGGTATGACATGAAGACTGTAATAGCTGCTGGTATGCTCCTTACTTCGACCTTGTCATTAGTAATCGCCGCAGCAACAATTGGTGAGCGGATTGGAGTAATCAACAGTGAGATGCACGGTGCACTTATATTAGTTGCTGTTATATCATGTATCATTACACCACCGTTCTTTAAAAAGTTGTTTGTTAATACGGAAGAAGCCGATTATACGCAAACTGTCGCGTTTATTGGGACAAATCAAGCAACAATGCCAGTTGTTAGAGAATTAGATTCAAATGAATTTGAAACACATTTATACCATACAAAGCATGAGAATATTGAAGAAAACAATAGTAGAACCGTTTTTGATGTGATTCAGCTAGAAAATTATGATATAGAAACATTAGAAAGAAATGACGTCTTTGAGCATGACATATTAGTAGTTTCTACGGCAGATGAAGAAAAGAATGCAGAGATTGCGGAGATTGCTAAAGAGAAGAATGTCGAGAGAGTTATTGCACGTATCGAAGTTCCTGCTCTTCAGAAGAAGCTTAGGGATTTGGACGTTCATGTTTTCTCCGTCTTGTTATCTGCTAAGACATTACTTAAGGCGTTTATTGAGGCTCCGAATGTTGTGCACATTTTGACGAATCAAGATAATGCCCTATATGAGATAATCTTAAATAATTCCCAATTTGATGGGGTAGCTATTCGCGAGTTTCCGTTTACTGGTGATGTTATTATGGTAAGAATATTCCGTGGAGATGTTTCCATTGTACCTCATGGAGACACAGAACTAGCCTTACATGACCGCTTAATCGTAACAGGATCACAGGAGTATGTTGACGAATTACAGCAATTGCTTGAATACATCTAAAAAAACAACAAAAGTCCAGACACTTTCGAGAAAAAAGTCTGGGCTTTTCTGTATTTGCAATATAGATAACTAAAAAAGTTTTAATTACTTTTTTAAAAAGTTTGAGTTTCTTGTATCTTTCATATAAAATAGTATCAGGTACTAATAACAAGTATTAATAATAAAACCAAACTCTTTAGGAGGTTAGGAAATGAATTTTTCTCTAGAAGGTCGTACGTATGTTGTAATGGGAGTAGCTAATAAACGTAGTATTGCTTGGGGAATTGCACGATCGCTTCATGCAGCAGGTGCACGCCTTATTTTTACATATGCGAGCGAAAGATTTGAAAAGCCTGTAAAGGATCTAGTAGCGACTTTAGAAGGTCAGGATGCGTTATTTTATGAATGTGACGTAACAGATGATGAATCTATAAAGAAAACATTCAATGATATTAAAGAAGAAGTTGGTACAATCCATGGGTTAGCACATTGTATCGCATTCGCTAAGAAAGAAGACCTACAAGGTGAGTTTATTGATACGAGTAGAGATGGTTTTCTATTAGCTCATAATATAAGTGCTTATTCTCTTGTAAGTGTATCACAAGCAGCTGCTCCACTAATGACAGAAGGTGGAGGAATTGTAACGTTGACGTACTTAGGTGGCGAACGCGTTGTGAAAAACTATAATGTGATGGGTGTCGCGAAAGCAAGTCTTGATGCGAGCATGAAATATTTAGCGAATGACTTAGGTAAAGATGCAATCCGTGTTAATGCAATTTCTGCTGGTCCAATTCGTACACTTTCAGCTAAGGGAGTCGGTGAATTCAATACGATTCTTAAGAAGATAGAAGAAGAAGCACCATTGAGAAGAACCGTAACACAAGAAGAAGTAGGGGACACGGCATATTACTTACTGAGTGATTTATCCCGTGGTGTTACAGGTGAAATTATCCATGTAGACTCAGGATATAATATATTAGGATTATCCTAATTGCGTGTTAGCGCTCCAAAAGAAATTTATCTTTTGGAGCGTTTTTTATAGGAAGAAGGCATTTTAACGATTATAATTTAGAGAGAAGGTAGGTGTGACTGATGCAGAAAATTATCTTGTTTGACGGAGTTTGTAACTTTTGTAATCAAAGCGTTCAATTTATCATTAAGAGGGATCCCAAGCAACAATTTCAATTCGCATCTTTACAAAGTGACATCGGTGAAAAATTAATAAAAGAATATAAAATACCAGAACAATTAGATAGTTTGATAATTATCGAAAACAAGAAGTATTTTACGATGTCAACCGCTGCATTGAAAATTGCTCGTCATTTACAAGGACCTATACGTTTTTTATATGTATTGATTGTGATACCAAAGCCAATAAGAGATTTTGTTTATAAAATCGTTGCAAAAAATCGTTATAAATGGTTTGGGAAGCGAGAAAGCTGTATGATTCCCTCACCCGAAGATAAAAAGCGATTTTTAGATTGAATGTTAAATAATAGAAGGCGAACGTATTCCTAGTAAAGGATAGTCGTATAACCTTCCTTCGTATACAATCTCAAAACGTGGATGGGATAAAAAATGATTCGGTGTAACAAGAGCAGGCGGTAAATGCCATAACTCAATACCGCTTCTTTCAAATACTTCAGCTACAAACTGGGAGCAAAAATATTTATTTTTTTGCATAATTGGATAATGAACGACAACACCAATAAGCCCTAATAAATTATAGGAATAAATATGTCTATTTTGATAGAATTGTTGAACAGTTTGCTTTAGACGCACGTACTCCATGTAAGACACGTCAATCTTAAGTAATAGACATCGAGTATTATAAAAATAACGATACGTTCCCTCGTATACATCCTCTTTAATAAATCCTGCTATAAGTGGGTTCCTAGGATATTTACGTCCAAAACTAAAAATGTCAAATAAGTTTTCATCGAACGCGATGGAAACGTGATTATACGGCGCATTAGTAAAGCATTTAATTACCTTTGTGAATAATGTACCAGTATCAGTTAAGAGAACATAAACCGATTTCTCTTTTTTTACCATTGCACATTCTCCTGTCTCTTCCATTGTCACTGTCTATTTATTTCCATTTTATTACGAAACCCTCCCTTTGTCACTCGCAATTTTTAAATTATTATAATCTCTTTACTTTTAGCCATGAAAAAGAGAGTTTAATCGCCGTTTACAGACGAATAAACTCTCTCGATTATGTTTATTAGAGATTATAGATCACGTTTTCTTTTCAACGGATTTAACCGTGCTTCCTCTTGGAAAGCTTTGAATATAGAAATGACCACAAGAATCATAATGATTGCAAATGGAAACGCGGCGATAATGGAAGCTGTTTGTAGTGCTCCCAGTCCACCTTGCCAAAGTAAAACTGCAGCAGTACCTGATTGTACAACACCCCATACTAATTTAATTTTTGTACTAGGGTTCAAATTTCCATACGTTGTTTGCATTCCTAAAACAAATGTGGCGGAGTCCGCTGATGTGATAAAAAACGTACTTATTAGTAGAACAGCTAAAACGGACATAATAGCGGACAATGGGTAATTTTCCAAGACTGTAAACAATGCAGCTTCATTTCCAAGCGTGTTCATCACTTCGATTATATTTGCACTCTCTTCCATTTGTAAGGAGATGGCTGCACCTCCAAAAACACTAAACCATAGAGCACCGAAAAGTGTTGGAACTAATAATACACCGATTACGAATTCTCTTACCGTTCTCCCGCGTGATACTCTAGCAATAAAGGTTGCTACGAATGGAGCCCAAGCAATCCACCATGCCCAATAGAATATCGTCCAATCCTCTAACCATTCGGCATTGTCCATGTTAAAAGGAGCCATACGGAAACTCATTTCAGGTAGATTCGAAATATATTTACCTAAAGTATTAGTAAAGAAATTCATAATAAAGTTTGTTGGACCTGTAAATAAAAGAAATAGCATTAATAAAATAGCGATAACAATATTGATTGTACTTAAGTATTTAATCCCTTTTTTAAGCCCTGTAATTGCAGAAAGCATAAATAAAACGGTAACGACAATAATGATAACAAGTTGGGTTGAGATATTATTTACGATACCATTCGTTATAAATTCTAATCCACTACCAATCTGTTGTGCACCTAGACCAAGTGAGGTTGCTACACCAAATACCGTTGCAAATACCGCAATTACATCTATCGTAGTTCCCCATCCACCATTCATTTTATCTCCAAATAAAGGACGTAGAGTACTACTTATTAATCCAGGTGAATTTTTCTTAAATTGAAAAAAGGCAAGTGCAAGTCCTAACGTAGCATAGACAGCCCAAGGATGTAATCCCCAATGGAAGAAGCTATACTGTAACGCAGTAGTAGCAGCAACTGCTTCTGACCCAACTGCATAAGGTGGAGAGTTTAAATGGGAAATAGGCTCTGCAGCTCCCCAAAAAACTAGCCCTATACCCATACCAGCACTGAATAGCATTCCGAACCAGGTTAAATAGTTGAAGGCTGGCTCGTCATCTGGTTGACCTAGTTTAATTTTTCCATACCTAGAAAAAATCAAAAAGATAGCTACGATTAAGAATCCTGTAGTAACTAATAAATAGAACCATCCAAAACGTGATACTAAAAAAGCATGAATTGTACTCGTGATGTTATTTAAGTTCCAAGTTCCCCAGACAGATTCTGGAATAAGTCCCCAACCAATGAATAACAAACATATGGCTAATGAAATATAAAATACTTTTGATAAATTTTTACTCAAGTAATCATCCCTCATTAAATTTTTGTTTTCATATATATATTCCCTAAATTCATAACAACTATCCAAGCAATGTTATGTAGAGAAAAAATAAACCATCAACCATCCTAACATGTTGGAAGTAAATTGCAAGAAAAAAACCCTTTTGTATAGACAAAAGGGTAAAATCTAGCATGGTTTATATAGATTTATGGTGCAGGTGGAAGCGCAACTGGTGGAAGACAAGAAACACCACAGAAACAATCTAAATCTACAGTTATACAAATACCAGTGCGTGATAAATCTTCTACTTCTTCTCCACCGATTTGATCACATGGGTTATCTGTATTGGCCACAGGCGTTCCGATTTCTAATAATTCAAGTACTGCACAAGAATCATCTTCACTTACTTCTGATACTCTAAAAATAAACGTGCTTACACAATCAAATGTTGGACTTCCATTGGATACAACATTGGCACCGTAGCCAGTAAAAGGAGTATTATCCTTACCGTAAAGAATAAATGGCACAGTATTCACGTTACTCGTAATTGCAGGAGAAACAAGCTCATTAATAGAACGCATACAGCTTACACTACAATTTTGATCCTCTACATCGTCCTGTCTATCTGCAATAAGACGCAATACATCTGCCACACAATTGGAACCACTTTCTTTATGACAATTACCCATTAAAAATCCTCTCCTTCAAAAATAAATACTAACAATATAATGTATGTATGGTCACATATAACGTATAGACGCTTGCCACTGTTATGAAAGTTCTTTTTCCATTTCACAATAAATGGGCTCTCTTCATATAATTAATATAGAAAGTGGTGACAGGAGGGAACTAGATTGGATAGAAAAAATGAGCAACCAAAGATGTATATTACGCAACCATCAATTCAATTCACAGAGCGACATATGCAAAGTACTTATTCAGGAAAAGCAGAAAAAGCAATGCAGCAAGAAGAGAGAAACGTATCCAAAAAAAACAAAAAGAAATTTTTAGATATGAACATAGAGGAACGGCTAGAATATTTTTTATCTCAACCATTTTATGCACCGAAAGTAAAATGTGAAATACGTACAGACCTAAGAAAGTTTGTAGGGTATATTCAGTCAATCGAAGAAAATAGCGTTGAGCTCCTATTACCAGGGAGAAAGAAAGAAATAACGGTTCAATTAGATGAAATTGAGGAAGTAAATCTATTTGGGTTTTAGCCCAGTAGCATGTCAATTGTTCTATGCATACGATATATTGACTAAGTTTATAAGTGTTGAATAGATATGAAGGAGTGAAAAAGGTGTCTGAAAACAAAAAAGTGATACATGTGAAAAATTTAGAGATCCATGCGGAAAACGTTGAGATTATCCCCCCTCGCCGTAGAGATCCATTTTTTGGTCCAAGAAGAGAAGAAATTGAGGCAACAGGAGAAGAAGAGGTACGAGAGACTCCGGAAGAAAATGTGCAAGAGGAAGAAGATAACGAGCGTGAAGATGATCAGCAAAGACCACCATTTTCATGGATATAGAACGATGAAACGAAACCAAGGGATTTACCTAAGAAGGATACCCCTTGGTTTTTCTTTACTTAGATTAGCTATGACAGACGTCAGTTATGGAACCAATCTGCCCTTTCCATATGTAAGAATGGAATATCTGTGTCGATTTCACCAGATAGTAAAATGTCGTCAAAATCTTTACCTTGAACCCAGCTAGAGAAGTCGAGTGTGCTTGGATTTTTATTATTGCCTAAAGCAAACCAAACAGATAGCGTTGTTGGGAAATAAGCAGACGTATGAATTGTACCAGCCCAGTTTCGATAATCTGTCGAGAAAAGTCCCTTATCCAAATCATTTAATAAGTAATAGGCTTCTTTAGCGTTCATTTCCTGTTTAGTCTCTGTTTCTAAAACGTTATATCGTCGTTTGGAATCTTCTAAATAATGGCGATTCTCTTCCGTTTGTTTTAGAAAATGATTGGTACAATGATTACCAGTTAGAACATCGACATTCCGAGGGGACGCTTCCACGATTCGGGCATCCGTATTAGACGTATCCTTCAACACATAGCTAAAAGAGCCACGATGTGGTATTTCCTTTAAAAGTGCTGTAGCATCCTCGACAGTATCACACAATTCCAAAATTAGTCTTCCAATCATATGACAAACAAATCCATCTCCGGGACGTTTACGATGTATAAACGTATAACCCATCGATAAACCTTTTTCGTTCATACCATCTGCTCTACCAGTGATACGTTGACTAACACCAATTGATGCATTACCACTGTCAGTAGGTTGATAAACTAAAAAACGACCTTCATACGTTTTAGGGTGATAATCATAATTCCGTATCATGTAATCATGTCCGGTTAAAATTGAACAACCTGATCGAACGATTTGATTGCGATAACCACCAAATTCTAATAATACACGCTCGATTGGCCATTGGAGTGCATCTTGCAAGCCTTCTAATTCTTCCCAGATTTTTGAACCGACATTTTGAAAGATGTTCTTTGTCTCTATAGGATCAATGCGAAATTGTGGCTTTCTAATCTTCCATTGATTTTCTCTGTTTTTAATAATATAAGAATTTTTTATTTGCTTTCCTTGCTCCAATCCAAAGTCATAATGACTACCACGGAATTGTATAATATTCGTAAATATCTTTTTCATTAAGATCACCTTTAGTTATATATATGTTTATAGCGGATGAATAAAGGGTATAGATTAGTAATAGGCGAGGAGGGACAGTCATGGGATATATTGCACCAGTTCAACAACTTACCTACCAACAATATCATCAAAGAGTAATGAAAGAGAAGCAGAGGCCCTTTTTAGTTGACCGGGTTTATCCGATTCAAAATAATATGCAATACGATTCTGTGAAAGAAGAGAAATTGTTAGTCCCGGAAAATAATTTTATTTATGATAAAGATAACAAACTAAAAAATACGGGCCAACAAGTGATCGTGAATCACACATTTATGAATGACTTGGATGAGAAAGGCCTTTTTCTAGATACGAAAATATAAGATAATATATTTGGAATACATGGCGAAATAGCCATGTATTCTTTCGTTTAAGAAACAATATCCAAATCAAATTTACTAGCTCAAGTAGTATACGGTAATGCTATTGTATGGAAAAGCACACCCCGTCAAGTCTTTCTTAAGCTTGTCGGGAGGTGAATAAGACGCTTTTCCCTTTTTAAATGGTTTTATGAGTTGTCCTCATATCCTTGAATTAGTAACTTTTGTCCTTTAATATATTCGGCATAAAAGACGTCCTCTACAGAAGGAAATCCTTGTTTCTTTAATTCGTTGTTTAACCATGTACGGTCTTTTCCAATCTCACGTAGATTGTTTATGATTATTTCGCCATCATTAATTAATGAAAAAGACAAATGTACAGGTGTTAAAGGTACGTCAAGGTCACTCTTTGTAGGGTTTTGAAAGGAGGATTTATGAAGGATGGAAATAGAACCGTCCCGTTCTAAAATAGCATAATCTACTTCGCGTACAGAAAATACACCTTTACTGCGAAGTAAGTGTAAAAGTTGATGGATATCTAATTTCCCTTTCCTCATAATCTCTCTTTGTAATTGTCCTTTATGTATCACAATAGCAGGACTTCCTTCTAACATCTTTCTCGTTCCTTTAAATTTTTGAGTAATTATTTCTGTTATATATATTAATGCCCCCCATAAAAAAACAGCATAGGCAATTTCTAAGAGCCCAACTTTATCATCATATAATCCATTCCCAACCAATTCACCTAAAATGAGAGCCGAGACAAAATCGAATGCGGTTAACTGTTTTATTTGCGTTTTTCCCAACATTTTTGCAACGAAGAATAATAATACAAAACCGAACAATATCTCGATAAATATAGAACCATACATCGGTTTATCCCCCTTTGGCATTTTACGTAATAGTTTCACCAAAAAGGATAAAATAATGTATTGGATAAGAAAGTCTAAAGATTCTTTACCATAGCAACATGCGGAATACCGGCATCCATGAACTCCTTATCTGAAAGAACAGAGTAGCCTAATGATTTGTAAAAATCTTTTGCTTGAACTTGGGCATGAAGCTTTGCCTTTTTAATATTTTCTTTAAGTGCCTTATTTTCCATGGCTAATAGTATTTCTTTTCCTAAGCCTTTCCCGCGCGAATTTTTACGAACACAAATTCTTTCCATCTTTGCGTAATCATCTACAAATCTCATTCGACTTGCAGCAATTGGTTGATTACCCTGATAGCCTATAAAGTGAATGGCCTCTTCTTCTAAATCATCTATTTCAAGTGTCATGGGAACACCTTGCTCTTTCACAAATACTTCTTCGCGAACGTAATAAGCATCTTTTCGATGTTGATCTGTTGTTGCAATTAATATATTCATCGTAAATCTCCTCAAAAAGTATTGTTAATAGTTTGGCTATGGGTCTAGATTCATATCGTAGTTTATACGCTTAGACGTACATAATAGCCCATCCTGGGTGACGTAATAGTTAGTTTGGTGTACGTTACAACTAGTTATGTAACATCGCAAAAGATTAGCGAAACATCTTCTTCAATATCGTTGGAAGTTCTTGCTGCCAATATTTCCAAGTATGATTTCCGTCAAATTCATTGTATATGTAGTTCTCACATGTTTCACTCAGCAGTCTGTTCAACTCCCGATTGGGTTGAAGGAAATTTGTCACATCACCACTAGTTGTATGAACTTCCGTTTCCTCTAATCCAATCGAATGATAAATTTCAAGCTGATCTGACTGTTTCATATTACGTGCTTGAATAAGGACATTCTTATTAACTAAAGGTGACTGCATAATAACTTTTTGAAACGTAGATGGAAAACTTGTAGCCGTCATCCATGCAAACGTTCCAGCGAGTGAATCTCCCATTAAGGCACGTGAAATTGGTGTAATATGTAATTCATCTTCGACAGCGGGAAGGACTTCTTTTACTAAAAAAGATGTGTAGGTATCATTTTGTTTTCCTTCTGGATGATATTTATCCCAACGGTCATAACGATTTTGATAATGAATGCCTACGAAAATAGTAGGATTAATGTCGCCATCATCATGCAATGTATCACTGAGAGTAGCGATCCTTCCCATTTGGAAGTAATCATTACCATCTTGCATGAAAACAAGCTGATAATCGTTAAAGGGAGTAAACCCCTCTGGTAAATACCAAGTAACTTCTATGTTTTCGTGTAAATAATTACTGGAAATTTGTAAAGAATCCATTTTCCCTTTTCTTCTTCTAACCATCATTCTCCTACCTTTATCTATATATTCTTCTTGTCAGTAGTTTAACATACAAACAACGAATCATAAGATGATTTGATTATAAATTTGTTTTGTGAATGGAAGAGAGGAAGATAGAGAAAGCTAAACAAAAAAGAAGGAGTAAGATGTACATGAAAAAGAATATGCTTCTCTTTACTTGTCTTATATTCACTTTTTTTGCGATGGGGACAATCGTTGCAAAAGAGGGGAAAGAAGAACCTGCAGTGGTTGAAGAACATTTATATGAAGATCAATCAAAATTGAAATATCCGCAAGTAAAGAAATTATCCTCAAAGAAAGCTGAAGAAAAAATAAATAATGATTTCACAACGTATATACAAAACTCAGCAGAAGAATGGGAAGAAATCCGCAAAGATGCTGAGGAAAATAATTATAAATCAGATTACCAAACAGACTTTGACGTCAAATATAACCAGCCACCGTATTTAAGTATCTTAACGAGTAATTATATGTATACGGGTGGGGCACATGGGAATACCGTAGTAGAATCATTTAATTACGATACTACGGAAGGAACACGTATCTATTTAACGGACATTTTAACGAGTGAGGATCAACTGAAAGATGTTCAAAATTACGTATGGGAATATGCAATCGAAAGACCTGAGATATTTTATCCGGATTTAAAAAAAGAAGATGTCATATTAACGAAGGATACAGCATTTTATTTTAATGACACAGGGATTACGTTAGTTTTTCAGCAATACGAAATTGCTCCGTACGTGTCAGGAAACCAAGAAATCGTGATACCAGAAGAGTTATATGACTAAGGATAGCCATTTTAATTACGTGGCTTTTCTCCTATAATAAGGAGAGAGGTGAATAAAATGGCTCGCGAGCGCAAGTTTACAAAAGAGGATCTTTATCAAGAGACAAAGGAACTACTTCTCGAAGTTGGATATGAAGGATTTAACTTTTCAATTTTAGCAGACAATCTAAAGGTATCAAGAGGTGCAATATACAAATACTTCAAGAACAAGGATCATCTTATAACGAATTACATGGTCTATGAAATGGAGAAATTTATTGAACATCTAACCTATATCGGTACGTTGGACGACTTCGACAGTCAATTCGAATCCTTGCTTCAGAGTATTCTTGCTGATAAAGACAATCAACGGATTAGAGAAATGGCAATAAAGTTACCTGAGATAAACAGTAAGTATACCGAAGAGAATCGTAAACGAATCAGCTCTCTACATCTGGAAATGTATCACTCCTTACAAGAGTTTGTCACGAAAGGTAAAAAGCAAAAGAAATTTCCTGCTCATTTACCGGATAGTCTCATACTTGGTTTTATTTTTAATACAATTGATTTACCGAATCATGAACAGTTACCTACAGAAGAATGGATAGGACATATCAGGTTTATGTTAAGCCATGGTATTGTCATAGATAATTAATTGACACAAGTGTTACGATGATGGAATAATAGCAAAGTAACACTTGTGTCACTTTTGTTTTTGTTAATGGTAATTTTTGCATTAAGGAGTGTAGAGAGTGAAGAAAATTTTAAATAGAATAACAGATTACTCGAGTAGCAAAAATGGGAAATGGGTAATAGCTGGTGCCTGGCTAATACTTACGGTTTTGCTTACATTTTTAGCCCCAGGAGCACGGGAATATGAAGTATCGAGACTCGAACCATTTCCAGACGATATGCAGTCAGTCGTGGCTCAGGATAAGTTAGAAGAATATTTTGAGAGCAATGATGGGATACCTGCAATTGTTGTGATGCAGGCTAAGGATGGAGAATTAACTCCAGAGGAATTTGCTCTCGCCTTTGAAAAAATTTCGGAGGAAAATATAAATGGATTGAATCAAATTGTCCCAATTGACCAAATCCCAATACAAGCTCTCCAAGGTTTTTTCTCAGAGGATAGTACAACAGCAACTCTTCCAATGAACTTCGATGAATCTCTTGATACAGGAGAAATTGATGAGTCAATTGAGCATTTATATGATGTGATTGAAGAGCACACAAACATAGAAATACAAGTAACAGGACCAGCAGGAATATCCGTCGATACGAAAAACTTATTTACACAAGCGGATGTTGTCTTAATATTAGCTACTGTCGGAATTATACTCATTTTACTTATTGTTATATATCGTTCTCCTGCATTAGCGCTAATTCCATTGCTAGCGGCTGGTGTTGTATACCAAGTTGTGAATCAGCTTCTCGGGGTAGTCGGAAAAGTTGCGGGCGTTCAAATGGGGACACAGGCATTATCGATTATGTCTATATTGCTCTTTGCAGCTGTAGTTGATTATTCATTATTTGTTTTTTCAAGATATCGTGAAGAACTAAGAAAGCAAGAAAGCAAACATGAAGCTATGAAACAAGCAATGCATGGAGTAGGACTCCCGGTCTTTTTCTCTGGTAGTACAGTATTAGCTGCAATGCTTATCTTATTTTTTGCAAATTTTGGAGACACGAATAATTTTGCACCATTATTCTCTGTCACAATGGTTGTTGTTACAATAGCGTCGGTAACATTCGTTCCAGCTATCTTTACTATCTTTGGAAGAAAATCATTCTGGCCACTCATTCCAAAAGTAGGAGAGAGTGAGACAAAACCAAACGCGTTTTGGAGTAGAGTAGGACGCTTCGTATCTAAAAAGCCTGCGTTGTCGGTAATAATAGTAGGTGCATTTCTATTAATTAGTGCGCTAAACATTTTCCAAATCGACTACGAATTCGATACATTAAAATCTTTCCCTGAGGATATGCCTTCTAGGGTTGGATATGAAATACTAGAGGATAAATTTCAACCTGGCGACTTGGCTCAAACGACCGTGTTAATTGAAGCAAACGATGAAATGACCGAGGACCAGATAAATAAAATAGTAGATATATTAGTAGATGAAGATATGGTTGCAAATGTTCAGCAAAGTCAAGTCACAGATGATTTTCAGGCAGCTTCATTACTACTAACATTTGAAGTAAATCCTTATGCTTTGGAGGCGATGGATTCATTAGAAAATATGATCGAGCAATCAGATTCGATTTTAGAAGATGCAGGTATAGAAGGTTCTCTCTATTTTGCGGGAGAAACAGCTGGTGCAGTAGATGATAGAACAGTAAATAATAGAGACTTAATGATTATTATCATTTTAGAAACATTGCTTATCTTTTTCATGTTAATCTTTTTAACTAAATCGATTCGAATGCCGCTGTATATGATGGCGACTATCGTTATATCTTTTGTTGCTGCATTAGGTCTTGGTATGTTCTTAGTTGATTTACTCTTTGATATTGAGAATATGAACAACCGAGTTCCGTTATATGCGTTTGTCTTTCTTGTTGCGCTAGGAATTGATTATAACATCATGCTTGTTTCACGTTATTTAGAAGAGCGAAAACATCTGAATGTGCGTGAAGCTGTAGCATCAGCAGTAGCCCATACTGGAGGCGTCATTTCCTCTGCGGGGTTAATCCTAGCAGCAACTTTCGCAGTTTTAATGACACAGCCAATCGAGTTATTGTTTGTATTTGGTTTTATTGTAGCAATAGGTATCTTAATGGATACGTTCCTTATCCGAGGAGTATTGTTGCCAGGTATGCTTGTCTTACTAGAGAAAGATGATAAACCTAAAGAGAATTAGTAACGAATAAACTCCTTGCCTTTGTACATGTCATTGGCAGGGATTCTTTCATTACAACGATTTATTAAGGAGCTTGCAGGAGAATGAAAGACTAATAGAGAACTATATAGAATATGCTAAATGGGGGGAGATTTTATGATTAAAAAGTTTGATACAGATGAATCGGTTAGAAGATGGGATACATTTGCAGATAAATATGCAGAGAATCATACAGAACAAGGAGACCTTCATAAAAAGGTTCTGCTAAACCCTACCTTACTTAACTTAATAGGAGATGTCACGAATAAGCATATATTAGATGCAGGATGTGGAGAAGGGTATTTGAGTAGAATGTTGGCTCAGTCTGGTGCTAACGTAACTGCAGTGGACTATTCCAAAAGAATGCTGGAGATAGCAAAAACTAGAACTTCAAATGAGTTACAGATTCATTACCAACATGGGAATTGTGAGAATCTCAATCATTTAACAAACGAAAGTTTCGATTTAATTGTATCCAATATGGTTATCCAAGACCTTGCAGATTTTGAAAAAGCATTTCAAGAGATGTATCGTTTATTAAAAAAGGATGGCAGCTTTATATTCTCGATATTGCACCCTTGTTTTATTACGCCAGAATCAGGTTGGGAGAAATCTATTAACGGTGAAAAATTGCACTGGAACGTAGATAACTATTTTTATGAAGGCGTGTATGAACAAAGATATGGCGACAAGGAGAACATGTTGTTATTTCATAGAACATTAACAAGCTATATAAAGGTTTTACTCCAAACTGGTTTTGTATTGGAATCTCTAATTGAACCTACACCTAATGAGGAAATGTTGGAAAAACGTCCTTCTTTCAGAGACGATTTTAGAAGTCCAAATTTTATCGTGTTTAAAGTAAGGAAATGATTTACATAAATGGTTGGACCCTATAGATTATGTATAATAAGATGTTCAATAAACCTATGGATTCGTAAAATATTTAAGGTGAAGAGTGAGTCTAATTTAAAGGATATACAGATGGAATGGGGGATATTAATGTTGAGAATCGTGGATACGATAGCAGATACAATCTTTGACTTTTTAACGTTTATTGCAAAACCGATTAGCTACTATCTTGCAGGGACCATCATCGTTACAGTTCCATTATATGCAATCGTTTTACTATTCCGGGGGATTGAAAAATTTCTATTATGAAATTGCATAAAAAACACGCCTGGATACACTAAAACCAAGCGTTATGAAAGTGCCTACTCTAGCAAAGCATCGTGAAAATCAGCGAGAAAATTTGACTCAATATATCCGTCTTCTATTTGATATACTTTCCTATTGATCATTGCTTCTTGTCCATAAGGAATAATGAAATCAACCTTTTCCCCTTCAAATAGATAAATAATAATCGTTCGAGTAGGCATGAAAGCAGTTTGGTCATCAACTAGCCGCTTATACGTCATTGTGTTTAAATAATCGATTAGATATTGGATTTGTTGTGGGTCTGTAGTTGTTCGATATTCTCCAGCTAAATTAGTGATTTTCAAGTGAGTGATGTTGTCGGTTTTTACGGTTAAGGTTTCTGCTAATTTTTTATGATTAGGCTGAAGAATAACACTTGTAATAAGAAGAACAATAAGGCTAGCAAACAATAGAAATAGAATTATTCTTTTTATCATTAATCAACACTGACATCTCTTTGAAAGCTTTTCTGGTTCAGGCTTTTTCAGTTTTTCTACATCATATTGATGAATAATAAACCCACCACCTAACCCCTCGTTAATCATTCGGTCAACATCTTCGTAACAATTACAGTTCGTTCGATTATTATTTTGCATCATCATCAACTCCTTATCTCTATTATCCAGTAAAAACAAGGAAAAAGAATTGATGTATATCAAGATTTCATTATTTCAGCCTGCGCTCCCTTAGTAATAATTGCTGGGCAAAACAAACATTCTGTGCTAGAATAATAACAGGCAAAACAAAGAGTAAAGGATGACGTTTGATGCAGGGATCCAATGAAAAGAAGTTTTTAGAACAATTACAAGATATCTTCGTAGGTGCGAAAATCGAAGGTAAATCAGGATATATTAATTTATTAAATATGAAGCAAAAGTACTACACGGATATTCAAGCAGAATTAAATGATTATATTACAGAAAAAATATCCTCTTTTCCGGATTTTAGAGAAGAATTATTCGATAAATTACATTCGTTCTTTTCTCGTTATTTTACTAAAAATGGATCACTCTACTTTAATGAGACTCCATTTCATAAAAGTGTGTATGAAAAGGTGTATACAGATCACAAAGACATCATGCTCTTCTATAAAACGAATATGCTTTATTACGTAAAATCAGATGTTATCATTAAAAATGCAAAAATCACGGTAGACGATACAGTTTTTCACTTTGATACATCAGAATTACAGTATAAAAAGAGTAATGAGAAAAAAGAGCTCATTTTCGAACTTCATGATGTGAAAAAGGAAACGGTATATCTTACTGTGCAGTATTCAGAAAGAGGAAGAAAGACGAAGCTTGATCAAATTGTAAAAGGAATTGAAAAGAGTGGCTTAACTCTGTCAGAGGAAACAATTACAACAGCATTAGCTACGTTTAAAAAACAATCGACGTATGATTATTTCATTAATAAAGATGCCAAAGCTTTCTTAGAAGAACAATTTGAGCTTTGGTTATACCAATATACGTTTAAAGAAATGAATCAATTTTCAGCGGAGAGAGTGCAACAATTACAAGCATTAAAGGATATAGCTTATCAGTTAATCGCTTTTATTGCACAATTTGAAGAGGAGTTAAAGAAGGTTTGGAACAAGCCGAAATTCGCATTAAATAGTCATTATGTTATTAGTGTAGATCGTTTAACAGGTGACTTATTTCAGCAAATTATCGAACACCGTAATATAGAACAGCAAGTTGAGGAATGGAAAGAATTCGAAATTGTACCAGATACATTCACGGTTCAGCATCTATTAGAAAATAAATCAGACTATCCGTATTTGGCAATAGATACAAAGTATTTTAAAGATAAGGAGTTATCTATATTAGCTTTATTTGATCATTTAGATGAAGCACTCGACGGATGGCTAATTCATAGTGAAAATTATCAAGCATTGAATACGATTTTGCCGAAGTTCAAGCGTAAAATTCAAGCTATCTATATTGATCCTCCGTTTAATAAGGAGTCAGAGGGAGAATATCACTATTCCGTTAAATATAAGGATTCTACTTGGGTTACAATTCTGGAAAATAGAGTGCGATTAGCGAAAGAGTTGTTAAAAGAAGACGGTAGTATGTTTTTGCGATGTGACTATAATGGAAATGCCCTTGTTCGGTTATTAATGGACGATATTTTTGAGAAACGTAATTTCCTTAATGAGCTAGTAGTGAATCGCACGAAAAAAATCTTCCCTGGTGTTACGGGTTATAACGTAGCTACAGACAGTCTCTTCTATTATGCGAAGGATATTAACCAAGTGAAATATTACGCTCAATATAAAAAGAGAGAGAAAGAACCCGCTTGGATAGCAGCACACTCCCCAGGTATTCGACGACCACCAGAAAGGGTGTTGGACGGAGTAACATATTATCCACCAAAGGGAAGGCACTGGACGTTCAAACAATCGACATTAGATCGAATGAAAGAGGAAGGTAGGATTCGTCTTAATCTAGATAAATCCTATGTTGATTTAAATGGAGAAAAAATTAACGGACTTATTGAATATCGAACAGCAGATACAGAGCTTTTGGATTCAAATTGGACAGACATTACTGGCTACAGTTCTAGTCAAGGATTCAAAACAGAAAACTCTGAAGCTTTATTAAAACGAGCTATTCAGTCAGCTTCTTCACAAGATGATATCGTACTTGATTTCTTCTTAGGATCAGGTACTACAATTGCTACTGCACAGAAATTGAAAAGAAAATGGGTTGGAGTAGAGATGGGAGACCATTTTTCAACTGTAATTTTACGACGTATGAAACGGATTGTTTCTGGAATTAAGGAAAACATCTCCCGCGACAAAGACGTAGAGTATGAGGGTGGAGGATTCTTTAAGTATTATACGCTAGAGCAATACGAAGATACTCTGAACAAAGCTACGTATAAAGATGATAATGTCAGCTTATTTAATTTAAACGAATCCCCATTTGAGCAATATATTTTTATGCGTGACGACAAACTTACGGACAAACTAGAGTTTCAGGAATCATCCGTTGATTTACGTAAACTGTATGATGATATCGATATTGCAGAGTCTATTTCCTGTCAAAAAGGAGTCATGATTAAAAAGATAACAGAAGATAAGGCTTATTTTGACGACGGAAGTGTAATTGATTTAAAAAATATTAATGTAGAAGATATCAAAGCCTTCGTATGGTGGTGTTAACATGAAGATTCTATTGGAACAATTGGCAGAAGATATCAACTTGGAAGAATTACCAGATACATGGTCATTCCATGATTATGTACATTTCTCCAATGAAAAAAATCTCTTTGATTACCAAATCGATGCGATCGAAAAGACAATGAAAGCATTGTATTACTTTTACCAACAAATTGAAGACTATGAACCAGGAGAAAAACCGTTCGTACACGAAAGAAGAAAGAAAGAGCTATTTCAGAGATTAACGGTTAAAAATTTGTCCCCACAGGCATTTGATTTAAAAAGAACGAAGAAAGATAGCTGGAAATATGACTTATATTCCTCTTATTTCACACCTGAAAAAGACGTAATCAAAGGTCATCATTTTATTAATCGGATGTCCTATTGGATGGCTACAGGCAGTGGGAAAAGTCTTGTTATTATAAAACTTTTTGCGATGCTGGACAGATTAATTAAAAACAAAGAAATACCTGCTCATGATTTCTTATTTCTAGCTCCTTCTGAAGACTTAATCAACCAAACAAAACAGTTAGTGGACGAGTTTAATCGGAAATCAGATAACCCTTATATCGAAATGATTAATTTGAAAGAGTTTAATGACTATAAGACTAACCAACGAATTCGTCTAGGAGAAATCCCAATCTTTTATTATCGTTCGGACTTGATTAGTGATGAACAGAAAGAATCTCTAGTGGACTATAGAGAGTACGATAATAATGGAAATTGGTTTTTATTCTTAGATGAAGCACACAAGGGTGACAAGGATGATTCTAAAAGACAGACGTATTATTCGATTTTATCCCGTAATGGCATGTCCTTTAACTTTTCAGCCACATTTACAGATGAGTTAGATATAGCAACTACTGTTAAAGACTTTAAGTTGTCCAACTTTATCAAATCTGGTTATGGGAAAAACATGTATGTGACGAATGCTCAATATACGAGTTTTAGTAAAAAAGACGATGATTTTACAGAATTGGATAAACAAAAAATCGTCCTAAAATCATTATTATTGTTAGCCTATGTTAAAAAGTGTTATCGGAAAATAAAAGAGATAGATGCTTCGATGTATCATAGTCCATTGATGATTACATTGGTACAATCCGTTAATAAAGTAAAATCCGATCTTGTTTTGTTTTTTAGAGAGTTAGAAAAGATTGCGTCCAATCAAATCGATGAAGGAATATTCCAAGTGGCAAAGGAAGAGCTCTACAAAGAGATTTTGCAGCACCCTAATTATGAATTCAACAATGGCAACGTGGCAATTAATCATGATATCTTTGCTGTGTTACAAATGTCGGATATTTGGCAGGAAGTATTTAATTCTAAAGGACAAGGAAGTATTGAAGTTATCACTTCTAACGATAAAAAGGAACTAGCTTTTCGCTTGAAATCTAGTGATCAAACATCTTCACCATTTGCTTTAATAAAAATTGGTGATATTGGGCCGTGGATAAAAGACCATTTAAGCGGCTATGAATTTATCAAAAGTATCTCTCAAAAGAATTACTTTAGCCGTTTAAACAACAGCGAAGACATAAATATTCTACTTGGTTCAAGAGCATTTTATGAAGGCTGGGACTCTACCCGACCAAATATTCTCAATTATATTAATATTGGTGCCTCTGACGCTGCAAAGAAATATGTGATGCAGTCAGCGGGAAGAGGTGTGCGAATTGAGCCAATTGAATCAGAGAGAAAGCGACTAAGTCACCTAGTGTTAAAAGGCGTCGTATCGGAAGAGCAATATCGAGCGGTAGAAAATTACGCTAATGCCTTAGAAACGTTGTTCATTTTTGCAACAAACAAGTCCGCTATACGTGAAATTGTGAAGGGTATCCGGGAAGAAGGACCAAGTCAGGAATGGAAGGATGTAAAACTAAAGCGAAATGAAAATTTAGCAGATGACATGTTGCTTATTCCTACTTATACGAATCAAACATTTACACAATTGCCGCCTTTTCGATTAGCGAAAAAATCATTCACTATGTTACAGCAATACATCCATTCCATGAGTAATCATTTGTTAATGATAAAATATGTCCTAACGGAAGACGAAGTAAACAGAATTCGGAAGATGGTGCAGGAACCGAACCACGTGATTTTGGATGAACAAATGTTATATAAAGATATAACGCTATTAATGGAACGTTTAACTTCTCATATAAGTATGAAAGAAAAAGTGGTAGAAGGCTTTAGAATGGTGAATGAAGATGATATACAGCATTATCGTAGCTTAAAGGTAGAAGAGGATTCTTGGGAAGATATTCAGCAAATAATGAACGAAATCGAGACAAATAATTCACCGGATTATACAAAAGAAGAGCTCATTGAAAAGCAAAAAGCCGGAGAAATTAGCATTGAGGATTTCGCCGTACTCTTTGAAAAAAGTATGTCACCGAAAAGAGAAGCGAAATATCGTGATCTACATTTCAAGAGTTCATCACACCATTATTATGTCCCATATATTTATTCAGATGTTGAGGAACAGAGCTACATGAAGCATATTATCGATGTGGAGAGTGAAGTCACTTTCATAAAGAATTTAGAGAAATACCTATCGGATGACTACAATGCCGCTAAGGAATTGGATCAGTGGTTTTTCAGTAAACTAGATGAGAACTTAGATAATATTTTTATTCCATACTTTGATAATAATAAGTGGAAAAAATTCAAACCAGATTTTCTGTTTTGGTTGAAAAAAGATAACCACTTGAAGTTAGTGTTCGTTGATCCAAAAGGGCAGCAATATTCTTCCTATCAATCTAAAGTAGAGGGTTATAGCAAGCTATTTGAAAATCAAATTTTCCAATATGGCGATTTAACCGTAACGGTGGATCTAAAACTATACAACCAAGAACCAATTACGGGGAGATATGCTCAGTACTGGTTCCGTGAGATAGAAGATTTATTCCAGTTCAATAAGTAATTGGGGGAATAACATTTGAGATTTTATGTGAAAAATATAAGAGATGGCCAGACAAGACTCTGGTCATCGGAACAATTTCGAAGAAACATACTTTATGTGACAAAATCTCAGTTTATCAACAAACAAGTATTAAGAGAGCGCACAGGTTTGAGACCAACTGCTTTGGAAGAGATTATGAATCAACTGAATGAAGAAATTATTGTAATAAAAGATATTTTTGTAGTATCCGCAATTTACCGAATTAATAAGGATCCTCAAACACGGTATTTACTGCTCATAGACGGTTCATTAGGTGTGAAAGAGGAAGAAATTATTAGACAGATTGTACCCGAATATATTTCCATTTGGTCTGTGAATGTTACGGAAGAAACAGCGGGTGAAAATGTTGAGCATGGCTATTTGAGTAAATGGTTCCGTACGAATATGGGAGCGGGCTTTAGTTTTATCGATATTGATTATTTATTATATAATTCTGCTACTCATAAAACATTATTAATCGAAGAAAAAAATCACGGTCAATATACAGTCGGCTATGGCCAACTATTAAGTTATGAGGAGTTATTACGAGATATTATTCAAGTACCGGCCAATTTGTTGTTTCTGTATATTCATGATCAGCATTATGAATATTTTCGCTGTAACATAGATACTTTTCATAAAAATCAACATGGTAATCATTTTGTTTCATTATATCCGAGAAAAGGCTTTAGGATAAAAAGAGAAAAAATAGAGAGCTTCGCTACTAAAAGTGATTTAGTTAAAGCGTTGCACCAATGAAAACTTGGCATTAGCCAAGTTTTTATTGTATATACTTTATTAAGTTCATTAATTTTACCCTTTAAAAGTGCACTCCATACAGGAGAAACACTTTTTTTGTTGAATATAATATGTGGAGGTAATTTGAGAATACTTACAAATTATTCTCCCCTTGTTGGAGTATGAAATCAAGGTAGGAAATAATTGGTGCTTGCTATAAATGGCCGGTAGTGTAAAAAGTTCTATGAAAACTACCCCATAATAAAAACTCTCATCTATTTTGAAGGAGAAAAATAACCGCCATCGCCCTTGACAAACACGACAACGATTTACCTGTGGGGTGTCAAGGGCGAAGGGAACAAAAGTAGGCATGACAAATAGCCCTTGACTTTTACTAGTATAAATCGCTGTCTAGTTCGGTTTGTCAAGGGTTCGCTTCGCCGGTGGCTGAATTGTCGGGCTCAGCTAAACAAAAGCTAGGCCGATTGCTGCTCCGTCAAAAAATCCTGAGCCATTGATATAAGTTTTGTCCATCTTTCAGGCATATTTGGCATCTTTTCAAGCTCTGGAATCATTACAGGAACTTTGTTTTCCAGTGAAGCATGTGGCCGTAAGAAATTAAAATATGCCACAAACAAAGTCACATAGGAAACCGACCCATGTTGGGA
>NZ_JACHON010000003.1 GCF_014206945.1 Gracilibacillus halotolerans | reverse complement strand
TTTTGGTCAACTACCATTATACAAGATTTGGGGAGGTGCTTCCTTTTTTATGTTTTTAAGCCCTTGCCACACAAGGGCTGGGAATTATGAAATTCATTCAAATAAATATATTTTTTTTAAAAAAGCAAAAAGCTGGACCAAATTCAATTTTAAATCACCAAAGACAAACAATAAAATGCTGTTTTATAAATTACGTAGTCAAACACGAGACTCCTGCAGAAAAAGCAACAGCTGAAAATCCATTTCATAAGTTTTTAATAAACTTATGAAATTAGTTGAAGCGTTGCCTGCGGAAAGCGAAGTGTTTTAGCGAAGTAATTATAAAAAAAGCGTAGGTACCGAACGAATTCTATCGAATCGTTCGGTATCTACTATAATAGAATACTTCTGTCCTAGCCTCTTGCTTTATACTTATTTCCTTATCACATCGATTAATTCAAAGGTAGTTACGTCTACTAGTCCTCTATTAGAAATTCTCACTTCAGGTATTACTGGTAATGCTACTAATGAGAATGTCATAAAAGGTGCATGTAATGGAGAACCGAGCTCCTTCCAAGCTTGCTCTAATTGTTGAACTTGCTCGACCACAGTCTCTAAAGATTGATCAGACATTAAACCAGCGATTGGCATTGAAACATGTGCTAAAACACGGCCATCCAAAACTGCAATCATACCTCCGCCTGTTTTCGCTAATTCATTTGCTGCAAATGCCATATCCTCTTGATTTGTTCCCATCACTAGTAAGTTATGGCTATCGTGAGCAACAGTGGAGGCAACAGCTCCTTTTTTCAATGAGAAACCTTGGACAAAGCCTAGGGAAATATCTCCTGACTGGTGGTGACGATCGATACAAGCCAGTTGAACGATATCTTGTTCCATATCCATCTGCACAACACCATTCACAACAGGAAGCTTGGCGATCATTTTTTCCGTCCGCGCACTGTTTTCAATTACTTTAATACCATTCACTTCAACAAACTCTTCCTTTTTTGTAGTAAGTGAGAAGTCTGTTGGTGTAAGTGGTCGCTGTATATTTACCGTTTGTTTTACCGACTCTGGATAACTAGCTGGAGTATAAGAAGCAACTAGTTCATGATTCACTACAACGACTTGTCCATTTGCAATAACCGTTGATGGTTCCATTTCATTTAAATCATCTATCAAAATAATATCCGCTAATTTACCCGGCGTAATACTTCCTAGTTCTTTATCTAAGTGATAATAACGAGCAGTATTAATAGTTCCAAGCTGTATCGCTTCAACAGGATCGACACCTTCCTCAATCGCTCTCCTTACTACATGATTCAAATGACCTTTTTCCATTAAAGTTTGAGGATAAACGTCGTCTGTTACTAAGGATATGTTCGTTGAATCAATCTCGTCTTCTGTAATAACTTTTATCACTTCTTTTACATCATGCCATGCCGAACCTTCACGAATTTGTATATGCATACCTAATCGTGCTTTTTCTAATCCTTGTTCTCTTGTGACGGTTTCATGACAGGAATCTACTCCAGATGCAATATAAGCTTGAAGCATTTCGGGTGTTCCATCTGGAAAATGTCCCGTAACCGTTTTATTTTTAGCAATCGTAGCTTCTATTTCATCAATCATTTTCGGATCATCGTAGACAACACCAGGGAAATTCATTACCTCTCCCAGTCCTACTACACCGTCCCATGTAAGACCTTCTTCAATATCTTCTGCTGTTAATTCACTACCTGCATCCTCTAAACCGTTCGTAGCTGGTACACAAGAAGGAAACGTAGTAAATACTCGAAGTGGAGTGTTTTTCCCTTCCTCATGCATTAACCGAACACCTTCTGTACCTAACACATTCGCTATTTCATGAGGATCCATAAATATGGACGTGGTTCCCTTTAGTAAAGCCGCCTTTGAAAATTCTGTGACGGTTAGCATCGTACTTTCCACATGCATATGTCCGTCCATCAACCCTGGAGCTATATATTTGTCTTTCGCGTCAATAACTTTCGTTTTGCTATCGATAAGATGATCTGCCTTACCAATAAAAGCGATATGGTTATTTTTAATTGCTACATCTATATTGTCCTGTAGCTCTCGAGTGATAACATTCACTAATGTACCATTTTGAATAACAATATCAGCCTTTTCCTCTCCTAATGCTGTTTTCCTCAAAAGTTGTCTAGTATTTCTCATTCTATTTCTCCTCTCATTTTCACACGTACCGAGGAGGTTATCCCCACATAGTTTAGCAATTTACGGTTGCTAAGTAGATACGCTAGTTCCCTATTAACTAACTTATACGTGTTTTCATTATCTTACGCTTGATTTTTCAACTAGTCAACCAATGGTTACCATGCGAATTTCCGATACTTATATGTTAAAATAAACAAGAAGAATTTTATTTCAAAAAAAGTAATCGCTTTAATTATGATTACTTAATAATATTATTATCTTAAAGGATATAGTCGACAGGAGAATGCAGAATGAAAGGTTTATTTGCCGTTACAGAATGGATTACCCGATTTGCTTATGTCAATCTATTATGGATTGCTTTCACTATTTTAGGTTTAGGGGTCTTTGGCCTATTTCCTGCTACTGTTGCGATGTTTGCAATTATTCGGAAATGGTTACGTGGAGACGTTGATTTACCAGTGTTTAAAACATTTTGGGAATTATTCAAAAAAGACTTTTGGAAAGCAAATGGGATAGGATTAATTTTCGCTGTCATTTCTTATTTGTTCTGGATAAATCTACAGTTTATGCAATTGAACGACTCAACATTTGCACAGTGGGCTAAAATACCACTCTATTTTGGTATGCTCGTTATCGCTTTAACTCTTTTATATGTAATCCCAGCTTTTGTACACTATGAGGCTAAAATGAAAGATATATGGAAAAACGCCTTTCTTGTGATGCTGATTCATCCGTTTCACAATGTATTAATGATTTTAGGTATCGTTGTTTCTACGTATATTATGTTTTCATTATCAGGGTTACTATTTTTCTTTGGCGCTAGTTTTCTCGGTTTTATTATCATGGGTACCTGCTACCATGCTTTCATGAAAATTGCCGAAAAACAAGAAGCTCTAAAGAAAAAAGAAGAGGAACAGACGAATTAAGTGCCAATTTACAACAGTATTACCAAAAAAGTAATGCTGTCCGCCAAATCTTGGCGGTTAACCGACATAACTTGGCGGTTACATTCATTAATACGTATTGTAGAATTAAATTGTAAGCAGAAACATTAAAAAAAGAAAAGGAGGGATTACTAAGTAGGTATTTTCATTTAATGTTTCTTCTAGTACCATTATCTCTTATTAGTGGTTATTAACATTAGTAAAAATAGCAGTCTTTTTTGAATGGTAACTCCCCCCTGACCAAAAAGTTTTACTGTGTGTTACCACTCGAAAAACATTGCTGAAATGCCAAATCTTGCAAAACTTTATGAGTCGATTTACCCCAATCGACTGACAGCTTGAGTTTCATTTAATTTATTCTCCCCTCTATGAAAAAAATTAAATTGGAGCTGCGTTTTACCTAATTGTATTGCAGCTCCGGATGTTTCTTTTACCTCTATGAATTACTCAATAGAATCTATCATCATGTATAGCTCAAATTTCCTAAACATTGTATACTAAAAATAAATAAAACTAACTTGGATGGATGCCATTGAAGGAATTTATCTTACAAAAACAATTAGAATATTGTAGCGAATTCTTCTCTGAGAAAGAAATATTACAAATAGTAGAAAACTTCTTATTATATC
The DNA here is from genome assembly GCF_014206945.1 of Gracilibacillus halotolerans. Lineage (GTDB taxonomy): Bacteria > Bacillota > Bacilli > Bacillales > Amphibacillaceae > Gracilibacillus > Gracilibacillus halotolerans. Next base: position 248,595 of record NZ_JACHON010000003.1, on the reverse strand, counting down.
AACATAAGACTAGTAATTTACTATTTTCTGAACTTACCATCTTGCACCACTTTATATTCAATGGATCACGCAAAGATATTTATTCTTTAGCAGCTGGAATTGAAATGATCATTTTAACTGCAGATATCTACGATGACCTTGAGGATCAAGACAATGACGATGCGCCTTGGAGAAAAGAGAACCAAGCAGTCGTGTTAAACATTTGCAGTGGTTTACTCGTGATGAGTTTGAAAATGATCGGCGACCATTCGAAGGAAGTACTACAAATGGTGCATGAACTTCTGCCAAAGTCTATTCAAGGGCAACACAAGGACTTAACAAACCATATCCAAGATGAAGCTACTTATATGGAAATGATTCGTAATAAGTCCGGTTCCTTAACTGCTCTCGCTTGTTTAGCTGGTGCAATCTATGCAAAATGCAACCATCTAAACATCGTTAGATCCTATGGTGAGGCAATAGGAATGATAGCTCAAATGAATAACGATATTCAGGGCATACAAGCTTTGGAAACACGGAGTGACTTAGCTCAGAAAAAGCGGTCATTACCAGCACTATATATGCTAAACTCAAGTCAAACTAACTATATTTCGCAGTATTATAGTGGTGAGCTTACGTATGAGCATCTACTCCAAGCAAAAGATAGTGTTTTAGAAGAATTAGAACACTATGGTGCAATTATGTATACCAAAGTGAGAATTCAGCTTCTCTATGAAGAAGCTGCTAAAAAAATAGACTCCTTAGCGATACATCCAAAAGCTAAAATAATTTTAAAAAAATTAGTAGGAGGTCATATTGATGCAAGCAACTATTCAGTATCTTTCACAGCATCCCGATTTGATGGAAAAAGTAAAGGAAGGCAAAGCTAGTCTACTAGGTGTAAGCAAACAAGAAAGTAAAGCGATTATGGAAGTTTTAAAGAAACCATTCTTATCTGAACTGGACTATTGGTATCCAAAATGATTCAAAGAAAGAAATATACTTTCTTTCTAATAGTATTTATACTATTATTCTCGTTCTTAGCTTATCAGAATCTCACTCCTTATATTGGGATTCATCTAGCTAAGGACGGGGACACTTATATAACAGACGGTTTCAGTGATCTAGGCTGGGGCTGGGATAGCGGAATTGTTAACGGGGAAGAAATTGTTTTCATTGACGGAGAAACGCCTGATAACAATGCAATAGCCTCTAATTTTTTTAGAATTGAAAAGGCGGAAACAATTACCGTTAAAAGAGATGGAGAGCTCATAACGTATGACATAAGTGGCAGCACAGCACTTACCGCTCAATACATTTTCTATTTCGTTTTCCCTCTAGCCTATTTTTTAATGAACCTTCTTTTTTCTTATTTGTTAATTAAACAAAGAATTGAGAAGCAAAGTACATCTATTCTTATAATTTTGTTTAACGTCATTAGTTTCTGTTATATAAGTGCAAGCTTAAACACTAAGCTTATACTGAGTGGTGAACTGCTTCTACCAATTACTTTTTTGCTTGCACCTGTTCTATTTATCCATTTTATATTTCATTATTTCGCTGAGTTAGATTTTAAATGGGTTTCAAAAAAGGTAATTTATTTTCTATACTCTCTAGCTGTCATAGGTAGTGTACTAAGTAGCCTATCTTTAACATTGTCACGTAGTTCTTTACTGATTACATTTCTCTTTATAGTCCTTATCATTATTTTAATATTATTAAATGGTTATACAACTATAAAAAGTATTCAAGCAAAAGACAGTTTTAGATGGTTGTTTTATTCATTTTTAATTGCACTAACACCTTTTGTTTTACTCTATGGTATCCCTGATATATTACTTGGCAAAGGGATAATTAAAGCTGAAATAGCTACTATGTTTATTATTACTATGCCTGCTATTTATCTCTATTTATTAGCGTCTGACAAGCTTTATCAAATGAAGTTAACATTAAACAGACTGCCTTATTTCTCATTAATTTCCCTGGTCCCTGCACTATGTATTACCAGTGGCTTTTATTTGTTAGCTGAGCAAAATCAAACAGTTATAGGCATTTTAAGATTTTTTATCATTACCTTTATCACGATTATCTTATTTTTATCCTTTAAAGGATATTTAGATCGTGCATTAAAGACAAACCTATTCGTTGATTACGAAAACTATCCAAATAGTTTATATCGCTTTAGTGAGGTTTTGAAAAAGTTAACGACTAAGGATGACATATTAAAAAGTGCTCAAAGAGAATTAAGAGAAGTGATTAAACTCTCTAATCTGACAACAGTATCTGTATCCAAATTTCATCCAATAGTATGTTCACATGATAAATTAGATGCTGAGTTCAATAAGAAAATTTTGAAAAACCCATTGAAGATTGGACAAGTAATTCAATATCAGACGAATCTCATGATTATCGTAGGTGAAGAACAAGAATTTTATTACGCCATTTTAGGTAAAAGAACGAGAAAGACTTCCCTTATGAGTACACAACAAAACGATTGGCTTTCTGCTTTAGCTTATTTTACTAGTATTGCTTTGGAAAATATACGGAAGCTTGAAGACACGATAAATGAGCTTAATAATTTGCGCTCAAAGTCGAAATGGTTGTCTAAGCTACTGTTTAATATATCGGAAAAAGAGCATAGACGGTTAGCAAATGACATACACGATAGTTTCTTACAGGATTTAATTTCTCTTAATCGAAAAATTCATGATATTCAAACGAATACACCAAATAAGGAACATCAACTTCAGCTTCAAGAAGCTGAGGAAGAAATATTGGATATTATTTATACGATCCGCGAGACGTTACATGAGCTTTATCCAGCCTTTTTATCGGAATTCGGATTGGATAGTGCCCTAGACGAACTATATAGTAAGTTCCGCCTTCGCTGTAATATAGCTTTAGATGTTAACATGGGAGAAGATGTTTTTAAAGACTTAGGTGAAGACCATGTTTTAGCTGTATATCGAATCGTACAAGAATTACTAACCAACGCGACAAAGCATTCACAAGCAAACCATATTGAACTTATCATTCGTCGTGAGAACAGAGAATTACTCATTCTTTATAAAGATGATGGGATAGGCTTACAAGAAGTGAATAAAAATGATTATAAACAGATGGGTATTAGAGGAATTGAGGAGCGTGTATACAGTTTAGACGGCAGCATACAGTTTACAAATAATAATGGATTATCTGTTCATATTCGTATACCAATCTAATAAAAGTCAAGGTGATAATAGTGATCGATATACTCGTGATTGATGACCATCCTATCGTAGGAGAGGGTACAAAAAAGCTATTAGAGAACGAAGAACAGTTCTCTGTTGATCTTGCTATATCTTTAAAGGATTATGAAGCTAGAATAAATGAAAAAAATTATGACGTCTACTTAATTGATTTAAATATGCCTGAAAAAAATGGACTTGAACTGACAAAAGAACTGATGCAGCTAAAAGCGGATGCCAAAATTCTCATTTTCACTATCCATAGTTTAACTACCCATTTCAATTATTTAATTGACGCAGGAGTTGCAGGCTTTATTAGCAAAACGTATACAAGAGAACAATTAATCCGTACAATATGGCTTGCGGTTGAAGGTTTAGCTGTTATTCCGATTGAATTACTCGCGCAATTAAGAAGAGTAGAAAAAGAAGTTACGTTAGAAGAAGATAAGAATATTAAACTAACAGAGCTTGAAGAAAATATTCTTTATTACGTTGCTAAGGGCCATAGTAATGAAGAAATTGCTACTCAATTTCATATGAGTAAACGGAATGTGGAAAGGTATTTAACGAAGCTTTTTGGAAAGCTGGGTGTACAGTCTCGTACAGAGATGATATGGAAAGCTAAGGAATTGAATATCATTCCTGAAGTTTTACTGTAAATGCTTTAACGACGATATTTTAGGAAGATATCTTTAGACTGTTATGAAGGTATTTCTAACCTCACGAATTTAACTTTCAAATGAAATACCCGAATTTATCCTCTCATGTAAAAGCGTAAATGAAAGGTGATGGAAAGGTGTTTTTGAAAGAGGCCAATCTTTCTAGTATAGAAAGAGAAATGGTGCGTTTAATCGCCAGGGAATATCCCGATCAACTAATTGCTCAGCATTTAAACAAAACAGAAAAAGATGTAAAGATACACATCGCTTCAATTGGTAAAAAGCTCAATGCGAAAACTCGAGCAGAAATCGTTACAAAAGCTTATCGCTATCAGTTATTACCCTAATGTGCATAGGAACAATATAAAAAACAATTGGTTGCTTAAAACCAATTGTTTTTTCATTCTTCTAGAAGCTCACGTACTGTAACAAACTGATAGTCTCTTGCATATTCCCCTAATAATAGGTCCACAGCTTCTACTGTTTGTGACCTCTCACCAAGACCATCGTGGAAAATGAAGATACTACCAGGTTTTATTTGCTTCTTCGTTTCATTAACGATCCAATCTGTCCCGGGACTTTCCCAATCTTTTGCGGAGAGATTTGTTGCGCTAATAACAGGATAGGAAAATTGTTTCACTACTTCATTTACTTTGTCGTCCCAGTCAAAGAAAGGCGGGCGAAAAGATACGGTTTCTTCATTTGTTACGTTACGAATACTCTGATCTGTTCGAGCTATCTCTTCTTCGATTTCTTTTTTCGTTAGCTCTGTTAAATGCCGATGATGAAACGTATGATTCCCTATCTCATGTCCTTTAGAAGCAACCTTCTTCGCAATCTTTGGATATTTCTCAATATGTTCTCCAATCATAAAGAAGGTTGCTTTTGCGTTATCTCTCTCTAATATCTCAAGAATGGATTCCGTATAAGTTGGATCTGGGCCATCGTCAAAAGTAAGTGCTATTTTCTTTTGCAATGTCGGAAATCGCTCCATCATTGGATCTCTCACCCTTTTATTAACCTTTTACTGAGCCCGCAGCAATACCTTCTACTATACGGTCACTCAGAATTAGGAATGCAATTAGGATAGGAACGATACTAATAATTAAAGTAGCACCAATTGCTCCCCAGTCTGTTAAATATTGTCCTACGAAGTTGTTAATACCTACCGTTAATGTTTTCCATTTATCTGAACTGATAAACGTGTTAACAAAAACGAATTCGTTCCAGTTATAAATCATGTTAATGATCGCAGTTGTTGCAATTACTGGTGAAGTCATTGGCAAAGTAATTTGGAAGAACATACGGTGAATAGAAGCACCGTCCATTACTGCCGCTTCTTCAATTTCTCTCGGAAGTGTTATATAGAAACCAAGTAAAATCATTATTGTAATCGGTAAGTTAAACGCTGTATACGTAATAATCAGTGATAATGGGTGATTAATTAATCCCATATCGTTGTAGAAAGAGAATAAAGGAATGATGGCAGAATGGATCGGTACCATTAAACCTATCATAAACAAACCTAATACCGGTTTACTTAATTTCCAGTTCATTCTCGTAATTGCGAATGTTGCAAAACTTGCTAGTAGAACAGTTGCAATAACTGAAACTGCTGTTATCCACACACTGTTAAAGAAATACATATCTATATTACCATCGGTCCACGCACGCACATAGTTTTCCCATCGTGGATCTTCAGGCAAGGCAAATGGTGAATTACCAAATACTTCTGTGTTTGTTTTTAGTGAGAAAATAAAGAGCCATATAAGCGGATATATTTGGAATACCGCAACGATTCCTAATGCTATATATAGTAAAACCATACCGATTCTAGAAGCAATACTTCTTTTTTCGACAGGCTGTGTTGTCGATGCCATAACAGAATCTTCCCTTCCTTAATATTGTACTTCTTCGTCGTCCGCTGTGAATTTTCGTGTAATCCATGTTACTACAAGCGTAATTATTAATAAGAAGAAAGCTACTGCACTACCGTAACCAAACTGGTACGTATCAAATGCTTTTTTATACATATAAGATGCGATAACTTCACTTGAACCGTTTGGTCCCCCGCCTGTCATAACATAAATTAAATCGAAGTATTTCAATGAACCAACAATCGCAAGTACAATTGTCACTTTAATAACGCCTGCAATTAAAGGTACCTTAATTTTGTAGGCAATTTGTAAAGGTGTTGCACCGTCTATTTTCGCAGCTTCTTCTAGTTCGGTTGGAACCCCTTTTAGAGCTGCATAGTAAATAATGATATAGAAACCTGCATACTGCCATAAAATCGCAATGATAATAGCTGCTAATACATATTTAGGATCTGCTAACCATGCTGGCGGATTTTCAACACCGAACATTTTCAAAACGCTATTTAACATACCGTTGTTCGGGTCATAAATCTTAATCCAAAGTTGTGCTATCGCAACAGATGACATAAGCATTGGAATTAGATAAATTTTTCTTAGTAAATTTGATCCTTTAATATTCCCTGCCAATATAAGAGAGATAGTTAGATATACTGCTAAACTAAGTGTCGAGAAAATTGCAAGTAGTAATGAATGCCATGCACTATCCCAAAATCTTGCATCGACAATTAATTCTTTATAGTTATCCAAACCTATAAAGGTCATTTCCCCAATCCCGGTCCAATCCATCAAACCATAATATCCAGTTAGTATCATCGGTCCATAGATAACTGCCGTTATCAAAAAGAGAGCCGGTAGAACATATAACGCAATGACCAGCTTGTTCGACATTACTTTTTTCATAGGAATTGCTCCTTCTATTTATGTTTTACTCCTACTAGACTTTTGTAATTAAAGAAAAATTATTCATGAGTAGTATCATTGTTGTTTTGCAAATTTTTCCATAAGCAAGCGTTATTGAGATAGGAGATGGTGAAAGAAAAGGACATATTTCTTGGGAATATGTCCTTTCCTCGGCATCTACTTACTCACCAGCTTCTTCAGCTAATGCGTTCTCTTGATTTTCAGCAAACTCTTCAGGTGTCACCGCATTTCCAAATAGTGCTTGGATCATGTCTAAGTGAACATCTGCAACTGCAGCACTCATTTGTACGTCTGCATATAGAGTTAAGTTAGTTGCCTCATTTAAGTCATTCAATACGTCAATATACATTTCTGGAAGATCAAGTGTTTCTGTGTCTACTTTTGTTGCCGGGATTACCCCTGCTTTTTCAACAGACTGCTCTCCCCACTTTTCTACAAAGAATGCAACAAAGTCTTTTGCTTCATCTTTTACATCAGAATCTTCAGCTACGAATAATCCTACACCAGGACCTCCAACAAAGCTGTTTTCGTCTCCTTCTCCACCTTCAACAGTTGGGAATTTCATGTATTCAACAGAATCTCTAAATTCCTGTGGATTATCTTCATTCGTTGTGAATTCTGGTAGATCCCAAGTAGCCATTAGATACATAGCTGCTTGCTCATTTAGGAAATAACCTTTTGCTTCATCGTTACCTAAACCATTATATCCGTTTACAAATGCACCCATGTCTACTAGTTCTTGAATTTCAGCAGCTGCTTCGATTAGAGCTGGATCTTCAAAGCTACCAGAACGATCGATTGCATTGTTTAATACTTCAGGACCACCGATTCTGTCTGCTAGGTACATGTACCACATAGAACCTGTCCATTTGTCTTTATTACCAAGTGTAATTGGAGTTACACCGTTATCTGCTAATGTTTGGATTGCTGTTTTTAATTCTTCGTAAGTTGTTGGTACTTCTACACCGTTTTCATCAAAGATACGTTTGTTGTAGTAAAGTGGTGTAATGTTTAACTCTAATGGTAAACCGTATGTTGTGCCATCAAGTGCAAATGCTTCTGTTGTTCCAGATACGAATTGGTCTGCTAATGGACCTTCGATTACGTCATCAAGTGGTGCAAACATATTTCCATCTACGTAAGGAACTAAGTATCCTGCAGCCCAAGTCATTCCAACGTCTGGTAATTCATTAGAAGTGGATAGTACTCGAATTTTCTCTTTATACTGCTCGTTTCCAAGAATTTCTGTTTGAATTGTAACACCTTCATTTGCTTCTTCGTACTCAGCAATAATTTCGTTTACAATTTCATAGTGCTGTTTTGAACTTCCTTCCGGCCATAGGTGCATGAAGTCGATAACTACCTCATCAGCTGAACCGCTTTCATTATCTCCAGATGTAGATTCATTTCCTTCTGTTTCTGAATCATCGCCGCCGCAAGCTGCTAGAATAAATATTAAACCAACGGCAAGCATCATCATTAAACGTCTTGACCATTTCTTTTGCATTTCTTTTTACCCCCTACTTAAGATATATTGCTTACACTTATAAGATTATCATGTAGTGCCTATTTTATGTAAGGGGATAACAATTAGATAAAATACCACTTATTTTGGTAATGCTTACATCATCTTTCGGTAGCTACTTGGTGTCGCTTTCTCATATTGTTTAAAAAGTTTGATAAAATACTTGGCTGTTTGATAGCCAACTTTTTCGGCTATTTCATTAACTGTTAAATCTGTTTGCATGAGGAGTTTTTTAGCTTCCTGGAGTCTTCTCCGCGTCAAGTATTCACTAAATGTCATTTCTACTTCTTCTTTAAACAGCGAACTTAAATAACTAGCATTTAAATGAACAATTTCCGCCATTCCTTTTAACGATATATCCTCATAAAAATGGTCCTCTACATAATCTAATACTTCTTGTACCGATTTGTTCATTGTCGATATTTGATTTGCTTGCAACAATGTGTCGTCTACTATTTTATTCATTAAACCTTTGCGCGTTTTATCCTCATCAATGGCAATTGCCTTTTCAACCGCATCCATTAATTTTTTCTTTGGTATTGGCTTTAATAAGTAATTCACTACTCCTAACTCTAGAGCCTGATGAGCATAATCAAACTCGGAGTAGGCGGATATAATAATTACAACCGGATCTTTTGCCTGTAGCCTTAATTCTTTTAGTAAATCGAGTCCCGTCATTTCTGGCATCTTAATATCCGTAATTAAAACATGTACTTTACCGCCATCCATCTTATCTAGAGCTTCCTTAGCATTGGATGCGGTAAATACATCATATTTACCTAGTGATTCTTTCTCTATTGTTTTTTTAATACCTTCACGACTTCTAGGTTCATCATCCACGATCAGAATGACTTTTCTCTGCAATGGTCCTACCTCCTTCAAGTGGTATCTGAAAGCTTATTCTTGTTCCTTCATTTTCTTTACTATCTATATAAAGTCCCTTAACATGCTGCAAATCATAAAACAGATTTAAGCGTTGCTGAACATTTTGCAATGCTAAACCATATTCTTTCTTAATATTGATATTTCCTATTAAAAGCTGCTGAATTTCTTCTAATTTTTCTTCACTCATTCCTTTGCCATTGTCTGAAACAGAGATGTTTACACGGTTATCAATATCAGCTCTTTCCACTTTAACCGTTACTGTACAATCTCCTATTCTACCCTCTGCTCCATGTAAAATTGCATTTTCTACAAGTGGCTGAATCATTAGCTTCGGGATTTTGGCATGTAAAACGTCTAAATCCGTTTCTTTCTCCCACAAAAGCCTTGATCCAAATCTCATTTCCATAATGCTCATATATCGATCTATATGGTCTAATTCTTCTTCAATTGTAACCCATTCATCATCTGTTTCTTTTGTAATTGTATATCGGAATAGCTCGGACATCGCTAACACTGTTTCTGCAAGCTCATCTTCATTCTTATCCTCTAATGACCAGTACAGCGCATCTAGTGTATTGAATAAAAAATGTGGATGAATTTGCGCTTGCAATGCTTTCAGTTCTGTCCTTGATTTTACAATCTCCTTTTCGTAAACCATTTGTACTAAATAATTTGTTTCTGTTGCTAACTGGTTATAAGTTTGATTCAACTCATTAATTTCTACAGTCGACTTAGCAGGTGGGTTATGCTGTAAAATTCCCTCATTAGCATCTCTCATTGTTTCCGTTAATCTTGTTATCGGTCTAGTAATTAACGTTGATAAAAACAAGCTACTAATGAAAAAGATAACAATACCTATTCCCCCAGCTATTACAATACCTGCTTGGACAGTGGAAATACCTGACGTTAATTCTTGCACAGGTGTCAAACGATACAACGTCCAACCTGTAGAAGGTGATGTTGATTCAACAATCACATATTCCCGTTCATCTAAGCTAATTTGTTCATTAGAAGCTTCATAAATAGATTCTAAATCTTCACCTTTATAGTTAGTAACGATAACCCCATTATTTTCATCTACAAGAATTGTATAGCCTTCCTCCGCTCCACCAACAGTATTAGAAAGCGAAAAAATAGTTCTATCTATTCGTACGATAGCAAAACCACCATGCTGAAAGTTGTTATTCATTAAATTCACCGAACGCATTGCGAGAAAATAATTTTCATCCAAAGGATCCTCACCAATCCAAATGAGCTTACCACCAGCATCGTACGCTTTCTTAATCCAATGGGTATTGACTCTATTCATCAAGTTATAAGAATCAATAGGTATAATTCTTTCGTAATTGTGAGTATAAATTTCTGTCCCATAGATACCATCTGTATTTGCTTGTATCATATTTATTGCATTTACTAGAGATTGTCGCTCATTGAACGTAATCACTTCATCATGGTTAACGTCCATTAAAATATTTTGTACCGCATCATTTGTTATAATTTGCTTTGTTACCATGTTTATTTGTTCATATATTGAGTTGAAACGTCCTTGTGATTCTGTAACTGTCTGTTTCATTTGTGCTTCTGCATTTTCTTGTAAAAGGTTGGCTACTGTTGAATAAGAAATGATGCTAACAATAAGTAGGACAGATATCATCACTATTAAATAAACAACAAAAAGTTGATTCCGTAACGTATTCCATTTTCTAAATAATCGAAACAAAATGCTCACCTATCTCGGCTATCCGGTCAAACTGGATAGTATTTTAGTCCACTATACATTATACAATGGATAAACTATGTAAGGAAATGAATGTGATGGGTAAATAAAAGATTTGATTTTATAAGATTTGGATAATAACAAAAAAACTAGCTACATTCCGACCCGTCTCTAGTCAGGATGTAGCTAGTTTCTATGCTTCAAAAACCTCGATATTAACTTCTTTCAGTCCATTTACTATTTCTGATGGAAGCTTACTATTTGTTATAAGGCGATCAATTGTAGCTAACGAGGCTACATGTGTGAAAGCTTGCACGCCAAATTTCTGATGATTGGCCATAATATATGTAACATCAGCTATCTCTAACATTTTTTGTTTTACACGTGCCTGTTGTTCATTCGATTCACTAATCCCACGTTCTAAGTGAATTCCTTTACAAGAGAGAAATGCTTTATTGACGTGGTAGTTATCTAAATACTTTTCGGCAAGTGGTCCAACGTATGATAGCGATCGATTTTGCACATTTCCTCCGATAGAGATAACAGTAATATTACTTTTCTGACTTAACTCTAAAATTACTTTCACAGAGTTAGTTAGAACCGTTAATGGAATATTTGGTAGATTTCTCGCAACGTACCAGGCCGTTGTACTGGCATCTAGTAGAATTTTATCATTTTCCGCAATATGTTTTACTGCTTCTGCTGCAATTTGTTTCTTTTCTTCTACAAACATAATTTCTCTTTCATGCACTGGTAAGTCTAGCCCGTCCCCTTGCTGTTCAAGACTAATCGCCCCACCATGACTTCGGACAATTTTAGACTCTCGCTCTAATTTTTCTAGATCTCTACGAATTGTTTCATCGGTAACAGAAAACATTTTTGCTAATTCTGTTACACGCACACTTTTTCTTTCATTTACAATTTCAACTATTTTCTTGTGCCTTTCTGCCACTAACACGATACAAACCTGCTTTCTCCATCCCTATCAGAATGTGGGTTTTTGTTGATTTCATTTTAACATATAGCAAAACAAAAACAAACAAAAGTCCTGTAGCTACGAAAAGCAAAATAAGTATTTTTATACTTCTAAAGAGTTAATTTGTAATCAGAAAAAGGATATGATGAACCTTTAGCGAAATAATTAGGGTAAGCACTTTGTGGGGAATGAATTGTTCAAGTGTGAAGAAAGTTTTATTTTATAAATTGCTTAAACAGAAAAAAGCGAAGGAAATGATGGCAAAAATGGATAATTACAAGTTTAGTGAGTTTATTCAAATCGCAAAAAAACTTAATGAAGTGGATATTTTTCCATTGTTAATGGGGTCCGTTGGATTAGAAGTAGTTACACGTGAAAGTTGGGAACCACAAGACCTTGATATTCATGTCCCCGGAGATAAAAGAGGATGGGAAATACCTCCTGAATTATGTATATATAACTGGCAACGTATAGTGAGCATTATGAATTCTTTAGGGTATCGGCTAATTGATTTGCATGAGCACGAATTCTTGAAAGAGGGTCAATCAGTTGGATTTGCAATTATTAACACTTTACCAGATTTTGCGGGGATACAATTAAAAGACCTAAAAATGCATGAAACGAATGGAGCAAAGTATTATTTGTTAAGTCCCGCTCAATACTTAAAGGTTTACGAATCATCATCCAAAGATAGTTATCGAGCAGATAAAAATAACAGGAAAGATTTTCGGAAAATAGATTATTTAAAAAGAATGATATATGGTAATGAAAAATAATACTTGAACTATAAAAGAGAGTTAATATAGGTAATAAAAGTGCATGGTTCGGTTTATAAGGAACTCTCCGTAAAACTTTAATTTTTATAAATATTTTGTTGATTATTTTCCTTGAAACATTTTCTTAGATTGCTATATTCGGAATTCAAGATTCTTAAAAAGTAAAAAGGACCATGCTCTGTATCAAGATGAAAAAATATACAGTACAATAGGGTGAAAACTTTGAAACAAATTGCTAATAAAATAGACTTTGAATATGAATTCACTAGTAATAAGGAGGCTATTTCTAACAAACATAGAAAAGATGTACCTTCAATCTTAGCATTAGATGCTTTGTTTGTAATTAAGGTTAACGACGAGGTGTATTTCAGAGCAGAGATAGCTATCTTAGAATTTTATAAATCTTTATTTAAATGGAAAGAAACAATTACAGAAGACCATATTAGAGAGTTTCATTATTATACAATTGAATATGATGATTATAAGAATGGTGCCATTCTATCACTATTGCCATGCTCCGATAAACAAGCAACGATTCAATCTATTTGGTCTGAATCAGACACCCATCATCTATTTAATCTAGACTATATTGTCTCTAAGTTCTGCGATTTAGAGCGAAACTTAAGAAGAGACATAGAGCATTATTTTGATATCAATTTAAATAGTTTTATTCAACATATTCCGTATTACTGCCTTTAGCAGACTGAGAAAGCGAGTCTTTTGATGAGATATAAGGCGGTGCGATTCTTGCATAGAAAAAGCCACCCTATAAAAGAGTGGCCTAATGTCTATTTATTGGCAAAAAATGCTTCTGCCTTTTCTAAAAATATTTCTTGGTCTGGTGTCAGATCATATTCTTCCTCAATAGCATCTACTGGGCATACCGCTTGGCACGCAGCACAATCTATGCAAATGTCTGGATCTATATAAAATTGATCTGGTCCTTCTTCTATACAATCAACGGGACATACCGTAGTACATTCACCAGCTTTTTCTGTCTGACATGCTTCCAAAATAACGAAAGCCATGTTTATCCCTCCCAGATTGATGAATATACTACTACGATACTTGAAAGTCTATTTCTATTCAAGTAATTCATTCTACCTAATTAATATTTATTGAATTCATCTGGGTCCGAACCTATTCTTTCATCTTTGTTCATACTATTAATCTGCTGCATTTCCTCTTCTGATAATTCAAAATCAAAAATATCCGCATTGTCCTCGATACGTTGTTTTTTCACAGATTTGGGTATTGTAACTACTTCCCTTTGTAAATCCCATCTTAATACAACCTGTGCTGTATTTTTTCCATGGCGATCTGCAATCTCCTTCAATATCGGCTCATCCAATAAACGACCTTGTTTCAACGGAGAATATGCTTCTAACTGAATTTGATGCTTTTTACAATAATCACGTAAACTATTTTGTTGGAGGTGTGGATGAAATTCTACTTGATTAACCATCGGGACAACTTCAGCTTCAGATAGTAAATCATCTAAATGGTGTTCCTTAAAATTACTTACACCAATTGCACGAATTCTACCCTCTTTATAAAGCTTTTCTAACGCTTTCCATGTTTCTTTATATTTATTTAGCTTTGGCAATGGCCAGTGGATTAAATACAAGTCTAGATAGTCTAATCCTAAACGCTCCATAGAACCTTCGAATGCTTGTAATGTCTCTTCGTAGCCTTGGTCTTTGTTCCATACTTTTGTTGTAATAAATAATTCTTCACGAGGAATTCCTGAATCACGAATTGCTTTACCGACGCCTTCTTCATTACGGTACGCTTTTGCTGTATCAATACTTTTGTATCCATGTTCTAGCGCCCATTTCACAGAGTTATACACTTCTTCACCTTCGCTCACTTGGAAAACACCTAAACCAAACCAAGGCATCTTAACTCCATTATGCAATGTTACAGTTGATTGAAGATTTAATGTCATACTCTATTCCTCCCTATTTATTATCTTTTATATATTGGCACATATTTCTTGTAAAATAAAACATTTTGCTTAAGCGCTTTCAAAACCATCAAATAAACGAGACTAGGACGATTAATTGGATATTGCATAACGTCTTAGTCTCGGTGAGTTTCATATATCACGTATCATGTTGACCGGATTTTATATGGAAGATTTTATAGTGCTTGTAATAAGATGCTGGTACTTCCTTAATAAATCGGCAAGGCTCTTTTCGAGTGAACATGGATAATTCATGCATTGCTCTCGTACATGCTGTATAGAATAGATTTCTTTCTAGTTCGTCTTTGTAATGATCAATAGAGGCGTCCGGTATAATTACAGCATCAAATTCAATACCTTTTGCTAAATATGCCGGTATAACGACGATTCCTCTATTAAATGTATGCGACTCATGGTTAATAAAATGAAGTGGCATTCGTTTCTTCATTTTTTTATGGATAGATTCGCATTCCTCGATTGTCTTTCCAATGATTGCGATAGTCTCGTATCCCTTATTTAAATACTCCTGAATCGTCTCGATGATTTTGTCTTCAATCGTACGTCGCTGACTCGCCTCAAATACGGTCGGCAATTCACCATCTCGTTCAAACGCTTCAATTAAATGGCCATTATCCATAAACTCTTTTGTAAATCGTGTAATTGGAGCAGTCGATCTATAGCTTCTTTTCAGCACAATTCGTTCATGCTCTTCCTCTAGGTTTTCTGATAGCAAGGATTCTTCTTCCGTAGCATGGGCATAAATCGCTTGATTAATATCTCCTAAAAGTGTCATACGACTAGCAGGAAATATCTTTTTCAGTAATTCAAAGTGAAATGGTGAGTAATCCTGCGCCTCATCGATAAACAAATGCTGGATAGATTGATTAGAGGTAAAACCAAATAAACTCTTTTCAAAGTAAATATATGCAGGAGCGTCTTCCCATAGTAATGTTTTCCGTAATAAGTACACATCTGTTAATTCACAAATTTCTTCCCAATTTGAAGGGAGGTTTTTTCTTTCTTTCCATTTGGGTTCAATAAATAAATGACGGAAAGTCTTTAAGCTATCTACGAACTGAAGTCTTTCTATTTTCGTTCGCAACGGTTTTAATTTGCGTTGAACAACTAGTTTTCTCAATAATTGTTCTTCTCGATTAAAATCATTAAATGTATCCTCTGAATATCTTAATTCCTCTTGTAATGTCTCATGAACTTCCACGTAATCCGCTTTATCTAATAATTCGGTTTCTTCAAGCACCCAGTCTTTTTCCCGTTCCATCCATTCTAACTGCTTTAATCCTCTTAAAATCCAATGGACCGTTTTTTCTAAACGCGCTGGGATAGATAATTCAGAATCTAACTTGTAGAAGAATTGATAGATCGCCTCTTTTGGAATAACAAGTTCACCACGAAACGTTATGTTTCGAAACTCTAGCCCTTCCTCTGAAAGATTCGTTAGAAATTCGTCCACTAAAGATTTGAAAGGCATGCTCGCCTTATAAGACATAGCTGTAATTCTTGGATCATTTGATTTACGATTATTTTTTAAATAATATTCCATTTGATCAAATGGATTCTCCAAGGTAAATTGATCATCCAATTGTTTATTTAAAAATTGGTAAAATGTCATTTGTTGCATATTGTTTTCTCCAAGCTCTGGCAATACTCGTGAAACGTAACTTGAGAAAAGTGGGTTTGGAGAAAATAAAATAATTTGATCCGATGTTAGTGTTTCTCGATAACGATATAGTAAGTAGGCAACTCTTTGTAATGCTGCGGAGGTTTTCCCGCTTCCTGCTGCACCTTGAATAACAAGAACCTTGGATCGTTCATTTCGAATAATCTTATTTTGTTCTTTTTGAATCGTCGAAACAATATTTCTCATCTTTGTATTCGCTTGGTTACCAAGTACAGACTGAAGTAAGTGATCACCTATTGTAAGGGAAGTATCAAACATTCCCTTTAATTCGCCATTTCTTATAATATATTGTCGTTTTAATGTTATTTCCCCGGAAATATTGTCAGATGTTGTCTCATAACTAGCCGGACCTGGCGGATAATCATAGTACATACTCGCAATCGGAGCTCTCCAATCATAGACATAGAATTCCTCTTCTTTCTCGTCCATAACAGTTGCTAGGCCAATATAAATAGTATCCTTTTCCTCTTTCCCATCTTCTTTAAAATCTATTCGTCCAAAATAAGGTGAATCTTTCAATCTGTCTAACACGGACAAACGCTCGCTAACTTGACCATGACTTCTTTCACGTTCTGACAGGAATTCTACTTGCTGTTTAATGCTTGCTTCCGTTTCGATTTTATCGTCCATTTCCTCAATATTGACGGTGACATCATCCCAGAATTCTGTTCGGATGTTAATAACATCTTTCTTTAACTTACCTGCTCGTTCTTTTAAAACTGCGATTTTCTGCTTAATCACATCAATCACCTGATGCATTCGTTGCTTTTCAGGTTGCCAATCTTTATGTTTATTTTCTTCTGCCATTGTTTCTCACCCCCGTGCTGTAGTTGCGATAACCATAGTATATTCCAAACCAAAGAAAGTTATCTAGGAATTCACTGTCCCTTCATTAAGTTGCTGTGTTTGAACTAGATTAGCATAGAAACCTTTCTTAGTTAGTAACTCACGGTGCGTTCCCTGTTCAATGATTTGACCATGGTTTAAAACTAATATCTTATCTGCTTCTTTCACTGTGTTTAAACGATGTGCAATTACGAAGCTTGTTTTACCATTCATAAGCCGTCCGAGTGCCTCTGTAATTTTGATTTCTGTTACCGTATCGATACTACTCGTTGCTTCATCTAAAATCAACACATCTGGATTTTTAAGCATTACTCGTGCAATCGCAAGTAATTGTCTCTGACCTTGGCTTATTCCATTACCATTACCGGATAAAACTGTGTCATAACCGTCTGGTAGCTGTTGTATAAATGAAGCAGCATTGGCTAACGCTGCCGCTTGTTCGACCTCATCATCTGTAGCATCTAGCCTACCGTATCGTATATTTTCTCTTATGGTTGTGTCAAACAAATAAGAATCCTGAAGGACGATACCTAAATGATCTCGAATACTTTCCTTCGATACATGTGAAGCGTGTTTACCGTCTAATAATATATTCCCTTGATTCTCTTCATAAAAGCGTGCAAGCAATGAAATAATTGTTGTTTTCCCTGCTCCTGTTGGACCAACGAGAGCAATCATCTCACCTGACTTCGCGTGGAACGATACATTGTTTAATACTTTTTCTGATTCATTGTATGCAAAAGAAACATTTTTAAACATGACATCTCCTTGCCATGACGTTAATTTTTCCTTTTTCTCTCGCTCTTCTATTGGCTCATCCATAATTTCAAATGCTCGTTCTGCACCGGCCACCGCAGAAAGTATTACATTAAATTGGTTCGCTAAATCATTAAGTGGACGCGTGAATTGTCTTGCATACGTAGAAAAGGCTACAATCACTCCAACTGAAACAGTAGCATTGTTCGTTGTAATAGCAATCCATCCACCAATACCAACGATAATAGCAAAACTCAGGTTGTTTAAGCTATTCATTAGCTTCGGGATAAAACCAGAATAAACCTGTGCCCAATAGCCAACATCACGAAGCTCTTTATTATAGGTATCATATTGACGAATAGCTCGATTCTCTTGATGAAATAACTTAATCATTGTATGACCAGATAAATGCTCTTCCAGATACCCTGTCATATCTCCTAATGCTTTTTGTTGTTCTTTAAAATACTTCCCTGTTCGTTTCGTAATCCACTTCATTCCAAAATACATAAGCGGAACAATTGTAATGGTTAATAAAGTCAATAAGGGGCTTAGCCACAACATAACTAGTAGTGTACCTACTAAGGTAATTACACTCGTAATCACTTGAATAATCGCAGTGTTTAGGGTTCTACTCACGTTCTCGATATCATTTGTTAAGCGACTAATTAAATCTCCACTTTCCGACGTTTGGAATCGTTGAACTGGTAATTGAAGAACATGCTCAAACAATTCCTTTCTCATGCGAAATACCGTCTGTTGCGATATATCAATCATCCAATAATTGGACAGAGCAAGAGTGACAGATTGAAGAATAAAAACAATCGCTAATATGATAAGTATAGAAAACAAGGTAAACGACGTTGCTTCTCCAAGCATCGTATCTACAGCCACACCTAAGAAATATGGCCCGGCGAGTGACAGAACAGAGCTGATAATAACAAGTACAAGGACAACCCAAAACACGATTCGATTAATAGCTAGATAACTCCACATTCGCCGTAGCGTCGAACGCATATTTTTTACCTTTGGTTTCTTTTGTCCCGAAGTTCCTCTAGGACCATGTCGATTAGCCATCCATACCCACCTGCTCCCTGCGCTGTGAATCCCAGATCCTTTGATATAATGAAGAATTCTGTAGTAGTTGTTCGTGTGTTCCTTTCGCTACAGTTTTTCCATCTTGTAAGAGTAGAATAATATCCGCGTCCAACACTGAGCTGATTTTTTGTGATACGAGGAACGTAGTACAATGTCGTTCTCTAATAGCTTGTAATACCCTTTTTTCCGTATCTGCATCTAATGCACTTGTACTGTCATCTAACAATAAAATTTTAGGATTATCTGCCAAAGCACGGGCAATCGATAGACGCTGTTTTTGACCACCAGACAGATTGACACCACGCTGACCGACAAACGTATGATATCCATTTGGTAAACTCATAATAAAATCATGTAATTGTGCTTCTTTAGCAGCTTGGATTGCATGTTCCTCGGCTAATTCTTCATTTCCCCAACGAATATTGTCCAAAATGGTGCCTGAGAATAAAAAACCTTCTTGCGGTACGAGGGTGATATCATAACGTACACGATTTTTTAATTGATTGATATCTTTTCCATCAATCATCACTTTCCCAGATGTTGCTTTAAATAGATACGGAATTAAGTGTAACAATGTTGTCTTCCCAGAGCCTGTTTCACCGATAATACCGATTTTTTGCCCAGCGTTTGCTTGTAGATTAATGCTAGTTAGAGAATTTTTAGTGGCGTCTGGATAACGAAAGGAGACATCTTCAAATGTCACATCACCATGTAGAGAAAGCTTTTCTTCCTCACTAGTTAGATCATCTGTATCTTCCACTAATATTTCCTCAATTCTTTTTGCAGATGTACGACCTCTAGATAAATTCATTAATAAAAAGGAGAAGACACCAAATGAAGCTAAGATACGTGTAGCATAATTGATAACTGCAACCACTTCTCCTGCTTGAGCATTGCCTCCCTCTAATTGAAGGTTTCCAAACCAAATAAGAGCAATTAAGGCAACGTTCATTACTAACATGACAATTGGCATTACAATTTCCATTACCCATAAGGCTTTCTTATTTACATCTTTCAAAGACTGATTCACATCAGAGAAGCGTCGGTTTTCATATTTCCTTCGTTGAAATGCTTTGATCAGTTTTATCGCGACCAAGTTTTCTTGAATTACTCGATTCACTGTGTCCATTTTCTCTTGAACCTTACGAAATAGCTTCATCCCTTTCGTCATGAGAAAGATCATAATGATTAGGATGATTGGGACAATCGCGATTAATATTAAACCTAAGGATACATTTAACGTAAAAGACATGACGATACCGAATATAATAAATAAAGGTGCGCGTAACATTATTCTCATTGAAGCAAACAATAAGCCTTGTACTTGTGTCACATCATTCGTTAGTCTCGTTAGCAAGGTAGACGTAGCAAATTGCTTTATTTTCATTACAGAGAACATTTGAACACGCTCAAACATATCCCGTCTCATGTCATAGCCTACACCTTGGCTAACTTCTGATGCGTAAAAAGAGCTTATAATTCCGCCAACAAATGCAAGTACGGAAATACCTACTAATATAGCACCATAAAAATAAACGGTTTGTAAGTCTTCTTGTAAAATACCTTCATCGATAATTCTGGCCATAATAATTGGTTGAACTAATTCAATCACAAGCTCTACAACCATTAAAAAAAGTGCTATGACTAATGCTTTTTTATATGTATTTGCATAACGTAAGATAATCTTCATATGCCGCCTCCAGCTTTTCTATCTCTATTCATTATAACGGAAATAAAGCGCTTACTCTAATTATATATTTTCTCAATTATGAGGGGGAGATAGTTACTAAATTCTTTAGGAGCGGGGATTAAGAGGTAAATTATCTAAAAATTAAAAAGCGGATTTTGTAATGACTCACTAATTACTGTCCAAATCATTATCAAAAAGAGACGTTTTACTTCCGCTCTTTTCGATACCTAACTTTTCTTTTATAGCTGTTAGCTCTTTAATAATGATTTGAGTATTTATCCAAGCTGCAACACTAGCGATAACCGCTATCGCTAGTGCTATACCGATGAGTATACCAAAATTCATATTCTTTACACCCCTACCATTCTATTTTTAAATTAATCATCTAACCAATGCAGAACAAAGATTTACTTTTGGAACATTAATAAGATTTCCTGCCATTCCTCTGATTCTTCTTTACTTACCACACTATTATCTCGAGTAGTAACTTGATAGGTACCACTATGATTTGTGAGGAATAGGATGTATTCTTTATCCAATTCAACTGTCTTAGGTACATATATCGTTGTGACTTCTTCTAAATTCTGACTATCTGTTCCTTTAAAGGATTCTAACTCTTTTATTCCAATATTCTTAAAGTATTTATTTTCTATATGAATATTCGTTGGTATAACTCTGCCTATCCAATCAGACGCTTCCACAAGCTCGTCTAAAGTTGATATAGAATTATTGAGGAACATATGTGACGAATTATTCGAGTCTTCAAATGGTGATGGTTCATGAATGGAGGGAGAGTTTTCTATAGCTTCAAAAAAATCACGTTTTTGAAGGTCCTCTTCTAAGAAGGTGTAACTATGAAGAATCATATCCTGTTCAATCCTTAATGAATGTTCTTCGTCTATAGGAGTATGGACGGCTGCTGGATACAACCCACCTTCCCAACGATCTAGGAAGAATACATATTCTTTTCCTATTGTATATCGAGCGTCGCTATAGCTTTCGTATATATGTATACTTTCGTCTGTTCTCTCTCCTTTAAATTGTTGTTCTACATCAAGTACATATTCGATTGTTGTTGAATCAAGTGCAGAGGAATCCTTTATTGTACCACTTACGATAATCACAGCATCTCGTACTAATTCATCTAAATCTTCATATGCTGACTCTGTTTTTATTAGAGATTTAGCTTGTTCAGTTTGAGGAATGTCTCCAAATTCATTTTTATTTCCTGCTAATCCTATAGCTACTCCTACAATTAATAGACTGACCAACACTATTAACCATAATCGTTTCTTTACTATCTTCATCACCGCCTAATGTGGAAAGTTCATAGCAATTTACATCTAGGTGACTATTGAATATTTTACCATAAATGTTATGCTGTTATTGTTATTTTAAATAATTGAAGAAATTTACTGAGGTGGTTACGATTCTAACTGAAGCTAATGATAAGGAAATACAGGCTAACGGAGGTTATACGAGAAAGGAATTTATGATTTTCCATTCTTTTCAAAGACAAAAAATTGTGTTTCTAGTATTCATCTTATATCTTCTCCTTTTCCTTTTGTTAAGTTATCAAATTGTCGATGATTCACTCATTATAGTGCTCTTGTTATTCGGAATACCTATAGTTATTTTAGCCAGTATTTCTACGTTTTTATTTGTAATAGTAGAGAAATTTAAAAATCGATTAGAATATGACTACCAAACATTTCACAGTTGGCATTTTACGATTAATAAAGAGAAAATCATCCAGCACTTTTCAGATAGTTACAGAATAGATATCGACTGGAACGATATTCAAAAAGGCTATGAAATATATGGAATGTTCTTTTTGTATGTAACAAAAAAACATATTATCATTCTACCAATAAGGAACTTTTATTCAAAAAGTGATTATTTGGAATTCAAGAAGTACGCTAAGAAAAATAAAAAAATAAAATTAAAAAAATAATTTAAGTACTTTTTAGGAGGCTACTAGAATGCCAATAAAAAGCGAATTAGAGGTGACAGGTATCGTTGCCTTTTATAATTATAAGGAAGGAATTGATTATCTTTTAAAAAAAGCATATATCGGACCTTTCATCTATATGCCACTTGCTCTACTTTTATTAGGGGTGTTGAGACAAAGCATATCTTCTCTCGTTTCTTTCTTCATATATTTAGTTTTTGGTTTCCTTGCCGCAATTTTCACCTATCAAGTACTGAGCTTAATCATGTTAAAAAAAGTTGGCAAAGAATATGAAACCAATCCACTTTTGAATAGTGAAGTGAAATTTACTATAAACGAAGAAGGGATTACTAGAAGAATATCGTCGAAATCTTATAATTATTATACATGGATTGATTTTAGAAAAGGGATTGAATTAGATAATACTTTTCTTTTCTTCGTTTCCGATAATCAAGCCCTGTATGTACCTAAAACATTTTTTCAATCTACTGAAGAATTAGCGATGGTTAAACAGTTTGCAGGTCAGAACAAATTGATCAAGCTCAAATAAGATTAGTTTTTGTCTATCTTGAGTAAGTTCATGTTAAGGATGCAAGTTATCTCATGTTGAGGCGCTGGTATCTAATATTGAAGTGAGTTATCTCATGTTGGGGTGCGAGTATCTAATGTTGATTCGAGTTATCTGATGTTGAGGTGTTAGTATCTAATGTTGATTCGAGTTATCGGATGTTGAGAGGGCATAAGAAAAAGCACCTTCAACTGAATGAGGGTGCTTATGTTAACTTAATTAAACCAACCTTTAATCGTGTCAATTAGATTGGAGAAAAACTCTTTGACGCCATTCCAGAAGCCTTCTGTGTCTCCACCAGTCACTTCTTGTAGTTTTCCTTTAATATCTTCCATAATACCATCTAATTGGTCTGCTACTTTTCCAAAATCAATGTCAAGCTGACGCATTCTATCAAATAAATTCGTTAGCATTTGACGATCTTCTGGACTTAATTCGATATTCAACTTACTAAGTTGATCTTGGACAATACGCTCCACATCTTCTTTCGTTGCAGGGTTCTGCTCAGAGATTTCTCTCTTAATTTCAGCTAATAATTCAGAAACTTTTTCTTGGTCGATACCTGCATGTTCCGCTAAGTCTGTTGCAACATTTAATTCTTCGTTGGCAACTTCCATTCTATCTTGATCTAAAGACTCACCGTCGACGTTGAACGCCTTATAAATACCTGTGAGAGCAGAATGACCACTTACTTTTACAGGAGACACTACTTCAACATAAGCATCCTCTACCCCAGCAGTTAGAAGCGCGTTCGCATACATTTCATTTGTTACTTGTGTTATATTTTCTGGAGTAACGATATTAACAACAATTCCGAAACCTTCAGCACGTCGAGTTATTTTTGCAGAAGAATACATATTGGAACCTGGGTCTCCACCTATGAATTCTACTAAGTCTGCAGCTGTTACAATTAGTTCTTCAACTTGCTCTGGATCAGTAACATCGACTAAATCTCTCACTTTTTGTCTCTGATCTTCTGATAACTGTTCACCTAAGACAAGTTTCGGCTTTCCATAACGCTCATCAATCCCCATATCTGTATCATCAGCCATCACGGTTACAGAGGATAGAACAAGTCCTATCAACATCATTGCAACAAAAATAATTCTTTTCATAGTAAGTCTAGTCTCCTTCTTATATTCTTTATCATAGACTATGAAAAATTCTAGAAGAATATTAAAGTTAATTTAGAAATAAATTTCTTCATTATCTTATTATACCTTTTTGCTATTAAGTATAGACATATACAATTGTTACTTTCGCTATGTCCTTACAATCCATTCGTTTTAAACAAAGGTTATGTGGGGGTAATAGACAATACAACCTCCACACCACTCACTTTACCATGCAACTATTTTTTTGCAATAACATCCATCTCTACGCCTACCCCTTTAGGTAATTGGGACACTTCTACCGTCGCGCGTGCTGGGTAAGGCTCTTCTAAATAGGCCGCATATGCTTCATTAATCGCTCCAAAGTCATCCATGTTCGTAATATAGATTGTAAACTTCACTACATTTTTGAATGAAAGACCTGCTTCCTTAAGAATAGCGTCTAGATTATTCATAACCTGTTTCGTTTGCTCTGTGATATCTCCTTCTACTACTTCCATTGTCTCTGGGTTAAGTGGAATCTGACCAGAAACAAATACAAGATCTCCTGCATCAATTGCTTGTGAATAAGGTCCAATTGCTTGTGGCGCTTTATTAGTATGAATCGCTTTTTTCAACTAAAATCTTCCTTTCCTCGTATAGATTGATTAAATTTTAACATATTATCGTTTTTAGTAGAATAAATAGTATAAACATTTGTCCATATTTCAACCATTGAGAGGAGAATTTAACGATGGAAGAGTTTTTTCAACTTCGAACCGAAAGTCACGATCAGATTATTGACATAACAGGAGAGGTAGAAAAATTCGTTCGGAATAGCGGGGTAAAGAGCGGTGTAGCAATCGTTTCATCGTTACACACTACTGCAGGAATTACGGTTAATGAAAACGCGGACCCGGATGTCAAAATAGACTTTTTACGCCGACTTGATGAGGTGTTTCCATGGGAGCATCCTAAAGACCAGCATATGGAAGGTAATACTGCAGCACATCTAAAAGTAAGCCTTACTGGCCATAATCAAAGCATCGTTATTTCAGAAGGTCGTTTACTTTTAGGAACATGGCAAGGAATTTATTTCTGTGAGTTTGATGGTCCAAGAAATCGCCGTTTCCATGTGAAAATTATCGAGGGCTGATATATAGATAATAAGGATGCCTTCCAGTAGTTAAAGGAGAGTTTGCAAATGAACCCTTTTTCAAAAAAGATTACAGCTATCTTCATTCCAGTAAGTGACATTGAAAAGGCACGTGATTGGTATTGTGATTTACTAGATTGTGAACCAACCAACGACTTTCCTGGAGGGCATCTCTATGTTATAGAGTTATCAGGCATCAATATCGTGCTAGACAGCAAAATTTATCGTACTGATACAATATTAAAGGAACCCAGCTTTCATTTTGATACCGATGATATTCAATATGCGTATGACTTCATCAAAAGGAAAGGTATTGAAGCAGTTACCGATATTGAACATGGTCATTACTTTATCTTTAAAGATCCTGATGGTAATCATTTAATGCTGTGTCAGAGATAAAAACTGACGAGAATTTACTGTAAGCGTAAAGGAGGGATTAAAATTAAAAGAAAATTCACTTACCTATTAGTTTTAATAACCGTTTCTATTCTAGTAATTGTTAATATAAACACTCCCCGAGAGAATAAAGTAACATTAAACAACACCGAGATTCAAAATGAAGAATCAGATGAAAGTACTGGTTCTGCCGCATCATTATCTAGTTCCGTTTCGTTTGATAAAGGAATCGAGGATTTTGTAAAATACTCTCACAACATTATACTAGGTACCGTCATTTCCGCTTCTAGGTTTGAAGAGGGGGTAAATGAATTTGTAGTTGAGATAGAGAAGGAATTCAAAGGAAATACAGAATCTAAACACATTCATGTAACAGAAGCGATCGATCAATTAAAAGTTGGTGACCAATATTTATTATTTTTAGATAAATTTGAGGGAGGATTTTATCCATCCGCAAATTATACCTCAATAGAAAAGACCAGTATTTTGAAAGTACAGGGAGACTCCCTAGTTCATCACTCACCTTTTCTACCTTCCGAGATGACTCTCCAAAAAACAATTGAAGAAATTAAAAAATCACCTACATTGAATTACCAGAATGTTAAACCAGGAGAAGAAGTCCATGTTAAAGAAACTGCTACACTGGACGAATTAACAAAAGATGCGGATATCATCGCCCAGATAATACCTAGTCACTTTGTGCATGAAAATAAATATACGACACTTGCAGAAGTGAAAGTACTAGAGCAGTATAAGGGGAAATTAACTTCTGACACGAAACTCTTTTTGCCAAGTTCCGTGAAATTAGACGAGGAATACATCGTTTACCTACAAGAAAAAGGAAATATTACTATTGTAGCGTCCAAAAGCGGAAGCCTCATCAATAAAAATAATTCCGAACAATGGAACGAAGCGAAAACCCTAATTGATAAAATGAATAATTAACCCAAAAATAGAGAGACCTTGGCCACTCCTTATAGAGTTACCAAGGTCTCTGTTACTTTCATTTAAAAATCGAAATATTCTTTTGCATTATAATAGCTAATTCCTTGTACAATCTCTTTTAGCATTTCTTCGTCATTCGGGTATTCCCCATTTTCCACCCATTCACCGACTAGATTACACATGATGCGTCGGAAATATTCATGTCGAGTGTACGACAAGAAACTTCTTGAGTCTGTTAGCATGCCGATAAAACGACTAAACACACCTGTGTCTGCTAATTTCTCCATTTGGTCAATCATGCCAAGCTTCGTATCATTGAACCACCAAGCAGTACCGAATTGCATTTTCCCTGGTACTCCTCCACCTTGGAAGCTTCCGATAATTGTCCCAATCGTAATATTATCACGAGGATTTAGTGAATATAAAATTGTTTTAGGCAATGCATCGGCTTGATCTAGCGAATCTAATAATCGAACAAGTGGCTGTGCAATTAATTCATCATTCATCGAATCATATCCAGTGTCTGGACCAAGCTTGTTAAACATACGCATATTGTTGTTTCGATGTGCGTTAATGTGATATTGCATCGCCCAATCTCTCGCATGATATTCAATACCTAGGAATATTAATGTATACGATTTATATTTTTGTTCTTCTTCAAGGGAGACTTTTTCTCCTTGAAGAGCCTTTTTGAAAATAGCAGCAACTTCTTCTTCATCCGCTTCCGCGTATACCATCGAATCTAATGCATGATCCGATACACGACAACCTACATCATGGAAGAAGTCAATTCGCTTAACGAAGGCTTGTAACAAACTGCTGTATGAGTCAATGGATGTATCCGACACTTCCGCTAGTTTATTAACCCAGTCTGTGAATCCTTCGCGATTAATCTCCAAGCCCTTGTCTGGACGAAAGCTCGGTAGTACTTTCACATTAAAGTCTTTATCTTCTTTTATTTTTTCATGGTATTCAAGAGAATCAATTGGATCGTCTGTTGTACAAATTACTTCTACCTTCGACTTCACGATAAAATCACGAACGTTCCATTCACCACTCGTAAGCAACTGATTCACTTTTTCCCATATAGAGGGAGCTGTCTTTTCGCTAAGTGTTTCTTCTATTCCGAAATAACGCTGTAGCTCTAAGTGCGTCCAGTGATATAGAGGATTACCAATTAACATAGGAACTGTCTTAGCCCATGCAAGGAACTTATCGTAGTCACTTGCGTTTCCAGTAATATACTTCTCCTCTACCCCATTTGCACGCATCGCTCTCCATTTATAATGGTCACCATATAACCACACTTGAGTAATGTTTTCAAATTGCGTGTTTTCATAGATTTCTTGTGGGCTCAAGTGACAATGGTAATCAATAATAGGCAGGTCTTTCGCATATTGATGGTATAATTTTTCCGCTGTTTCATTAAACAATTCGAAATTTTCATCCATAAATTTTCTCATCATATCCCTGCTTTCTGTTAATTCATTATTCTAATTAAAGACCGAGTAAATCTAAATGTCTTCCAATATGGCTAACAAGTCCATCACGATACGTATCTTCGTTGTTCAGCAATGTTTCAAAGAATTCTGTATGGAACAAGTCTTTTCCACTGTCATCCTTCGCAGTAAGTAAAATACCGTAAGTTACATGGAATAGTTGACGTGCTGCGTCATGATCCATATATTTCGGTAGGTCAGCATCTGCTGTCTCATTAAGTGGAGCAATACTAT
Source organism: Gracilibacillus halotolerans (assembly GCF_014206945.1). Classification (GTDB taxonomy): domain Bacteria; phylum Bacillota; class Bacilli; order Bacillales; family Amphibacillaceae; genus Gracilibacillus; species Gracilibacillus halotolerans. The sequence continues at coordinate 220,161 of NZ_JACHON010000003.1, read as the reverse complement.
CTAAGTCTGGCGTAACATGGTAATACTGCAATGTCTCCTCAAAATGATCTTCTGCATATACATGCATACGACGGTATAAATCTGGATTTTCCTTCGCAATTACACGGATAGCTTCTAACCAGTTCGTACCAGCCGTTTTAATATGCAATACGCCTTCTGTATATTTACCGATGATAGGAAACACACTAAATTTGTCACTACCAGAATGTATGCTTAGCTTATAGCCAAAATGCTTCGCAATCGCTGCGTGCTCGCTCAATTCTTTTTCAAATTGTTGCAGGTCTCCAATATAATCGATACCCTTCTGGAACTCTCCGCAGAAGCGTGGTGCCATACTTTCTACCTTCACTCCACGTCTTTCTAATTCTTTCCCAACAAAGAAATGAGACTCTGGTGCTGTAACTGTTTCCGTTTCATCTATGGAAATCTCAAAATCTATCGGATGATCTGCTTGTTTAATATACTCTGTATACACATGCTCCATGAAGTTAATCGCTTCTCCATAAACAAGGGCATTCTTCGCTAATTTTACCTCGTCGAATGATATCGGTACACCTGCTGCATCAAAGGACTGATTCAAGTAATGATCATGATAGTAATCTTTTTCATCGGATGATAGCTTATTGAATTCCTCTACTATCTCGTCAGATGACATGCCTTCAATATCATTTCTAATTTGCTCTGAACAGTCTAATGTAATAAAGGAGAATCCTAGTTTGATTGCATGAACAATGTCTTCCTCTAATTTAATATGGTCTGCATCCGCACCATAGCCATCTTTATATCCTTCTTGAAAAACCGCAAATGCTGCAGCATCAAGAATATCTGTCATTGTACGATTTAAAAGCGTTAATTCACGAATACTTTGCTGTGCTAAAATCGGTTTTACTTTTCGTTCACGTGTCGTCTCAATATGACCAGGAGAAGCAACACCTAACCGATCCCCCAGTCCCATTGTTGCAATCTCTGTTCCAAATGCTTGAGGACGTGTATAGTCAAAATGTTTCTGGAGTACCTTTGCATTTTCATGGCTTAGTGTACAAACCTTTCCACTTCCAACCGTTTCCCCGTCAAGTTCTTGGATAATATCTCCATCGCCTGCAGCTAGCAAATACTTTTCTGTGCCTGATTTCACCATAACTAAGTTTGTTCCGGCCTTTTGTTCGAACGATTTTTCATACACTGTCAATTCCTGAGAGCTGTTTGGCTGTTTCCCTGCTGCTAACTCATTTATTGCTGACTGAAAATTCTCCACAAAATCCACTCCTTTTTTTGATAACGCTTGCAATTATTTTCACGTTGTTTAACAACGTTGTTATTTTTTATGATATACTATTTAAAAATATAACTCAACCATAAATGACAAAAGAAAAATAAAATTATATTAGGTGATGAATATGACGGTTACGATAAAAGATGTAGCAAAGGTTGCCAATGTTAGTTATTCTACGGTCTCAAAAGCTTTAAACAATAGTCCACTTGTAAAAGAAGCAACGAAAAAAAAGGTGTTAAAAGTTGCTAAGGAGCTCGGTTACGAACCAAATCTTGCAGCAAAACAACTTGTTAGTAAACGAACAGAAGTCATTGGTCTAGTATGGCCAACGATTGAACGTATCGTTTTAGCGACATTAGTTACAAATATTAGTAACGCATTTAAGCAAACGCCATACTCGATGATTTTATCTGTAGATACACCTGAAACAGCAATGGAAACTTTTCGCAAATTTAGTGTAGATGGTATTATTGCCTTTGCTGAGTCCGATTTACCTTTAGAGTCTTTCGCAAATATACCTGTCGTAAATTATGGGGTTTATAAACAAGGAGATGTTTCCTATCCAACAATTGATGCCAATCATGAAAAGGCAATTGAGCTAGCAGTAGATCATCTTCACCGACAAGGACATAAGCACATTGTTTACGCTGGTTTATTAGATACAACAGACCCATTACAGATTGAGAAGGTAGAAAGCTATCGTAAAGCAATGAAGAAGTTTTCTATAGAAAACTGTATCCATGAAGTTGATACAAAAGGGTTAGATTGGCAAGACGGCTATCATGCGGTAGATAAAATTTTACAGAGTGATCCCATTCCAACTGCTATTATAGGTGGTAGTTATGATATTAGCGGTGGAATCGTTCGAGCTTTACAGGAGAGGGAAATCAGCATTCCTGAAGAAATGTCTATCGTGAGTTACGATAACATCCCACAAATGGAAACGATGGAAGTACCAATGACATGTGTTGGTGTTCCAGTTAATGAGTTAGCAAAAGAAATTGTTAGCTCCATTATTGATTTAATCGAAGAAAAAGAAGAAGACGCTTGGATAAAAAAACTTACACCTGTTCTTACCGTCAGAGAAAGTACAGCATTTAATAAATAATATAAATTGAGGCTACCTTTTCATATGAGGAGGTAGCCTTCAGTTTTACAGATTGAGTTGACAGTTCATAGAGTGAGCTTACGGTCCATAGAGACTGTGCGACGGTCCATAGAATGATTTCACAGTTCATAGAGGCAACGGGACAGTTCATAGAATGAGTTCACGGTCTATAGAGACTGCGAGACGGTCCATAGAATGATTTCACAGTTCATAGAGGCAATGGGACAGTTCATAGAATGAGTTCACGGCTCAAAGAGGCTACGAGTCCTAGGATAAAACATTCTCTCCTTGGATAGGAGGGGCTTGATACTAGATGGAATGACTCCACACTAGAAAAGATCCTTTTGAAGCTGATTAAAATTTATCCTATCATGCGGTATACATGATTTTACTAAAGATTGGCTGCCTGCATATAATATTGGTTCTACACAGGCCTAAGAACAGTTGTGTACGATACGCACTTACTCCTAATCCGATATTAAAACGCTTAATCCAATATTCACTCATCGTATTCCGATATTAAAATGCTTAATCCGATATTCACTCATCCTAATATGATATTAAAACGCTTAATCCGATATTCACTCATCGTAATCCTATATCCTCATTATTTTTTTTATCGTTCATGGTTGCTTCCATATTTCCTCGTAGACCAACTTTAGTGGAATATTGTGTTCTTCCGCAATTTGACGGCAATCCTCATATTCAGGCGAAGATTTTATGACCTTCCCATTGTGGATTCCTTCTTTTACTGTAACCGGACCCCATTTCGTTTCTACGATCCTTTGTCTTCTTTCCATCCGATAAACCGTGAGTGGATAATAGCGAAAACCAAGTGTTGTTGTCTCTGTTAATAAGATATCTTTAATCCTATTAAAATGACGTTCCTGGCAAAGTATGTGAAGCTGAACCGCTGGACGATTTTTCTTCATATATATCGGGGAATAGTACACATCATTAGCGCCAACTTCTAGTATTTTATCCATCACATAGCCGAGCCATTCTCCAGGTGTATCATCTAAATTAACTTCTAGCTTCCACATTTCAGTATCTATATGTTCATGATTAGGTGGATGTTCTCCCATATCCTACCCCTCCATAGTCATTTTCAAATAATTCGCAAGTGGATGTTCGAGCTTTCGCAATTCACGGACAAATAGGCCTGCCACCTTACTCGCTCCCATTTCATTTAAATGAGTGTCATCCTTCGCTCCATTAGGAAAAGCTTCATATTCATCAGGTTTTGACCACATGAACCACTGTTTTGATTGTTCTGGTCCAAGCTGTTTTATTGCTTGCTCTGTTAATTTTAACATATCAATTAGAGTAATATTTTCTTCTCGCGCTAAATCTCGCATTGCCTTAGGATAATCTCCGTGAGTATCTTCTAAATTACCCTCAACGTCAAATCGCCTACGTGCTATAGAGGTTGCTAGAATTGGAGTAACATTGAATTGTCGAGTACGTTGAATAAAATGCCTTAAGTTTTGTTGATAGGTTGTAAATGGTTCTGTCGCTCGCTCTTTATCTTCTTTCTGGTCATTGTGACCAAATTGAATAATGACATAACCTCCCGGTTGAAATTGCTTCTCCATTTCCTTCCAACGATTCTCGTCAATAAAAGATTTCGTGCTTCTTCCATTTACCGCGTGATTATGTATGGTTACAGTTGATTGAAAATAGTCGGACATTTTCTGTCCCCACCCCATCTGAGGGAAAGAATATTTTTTGTAGTCAGCCATAGTAGAATCTCCAGCCATATATACATGTACTTGTTTCACAATTTTACCTCCTAATCTATTATAAAGAATAGAAAAACAAAACTGAGCGAACCGCTCAGTTTTGCAGAATTTTTCTTATCTCTCAATCCCATGATATTCAAACCAATCAAAATCAGCATAATTGTCACTCTGCTCTCCATTTGCAGAACAGTACATACCTATATAGGCACCAACAAACCCACCTGCTTTATCCGTACTTAGTATTGTACCATCCTGATCCTTAGCTAGTTCTATCCATTCCCATGCTTTCTCTGAATAATAGAAACTATAGGATTGTCCAATAGCTTCTACCTTCAGATATATTTTGGTATTATCTATCTTTCTCCTTACTATTTCTTCATCCTTACCATCTTCTCTTCTTACAAGACGAATTACTTTTTCTCCATTTATTCGCTCTAAAACCATTCGAAATTGGTAATTATGGTTTTGTAACAGAACAATCCCTGCTGATTCATCCTGTTCTGGTTCGAATTCAACAACTGTTTGCGCGAAAAAGTTAATATGTTGTTGTCTTCTACCAACAAAGGATGGATTCTCCTCTTCCATTATGGTTTCTCTTTTTGCTTTTAATCTTAAAAAGCCAGGCCTTTCTGTTAAAGACCAAAAATCTCCTCTTGGTGTTCGGATAAAATTCCAAATGTCATCTAATGCTTCCGCTTCAAATGGATCATGATGGGCTAATTCAGGGAAACGATGCTCTGGTAGGTTCGGAGCTTTCATCTCGAACTCTACGATTCCTTTACCTGGGTTTACGATCGGCCAACCATCCTCCCAAGTAAATGGTACTAAGAAGCTTTCCCGTCCAAGATTACGATAATACCCTCCATACGTTCTGGAAGCTAAACAAACCATCCACCATTCCCCATTCTGTGTTTCTACGATATCAGCATGACCAACATTTACAATCGGATAGTCTCTGCCTAAATGTCGATGTGTAAGGATTGGATTGGTTTCCGTCATTTCATACGGACCGGTAACATTTTTGCTTCGCGCGATCGTTACAGCATGAGTGTGGCCAGTTCCGCCTTCCGCTATCATTAAATAATACCAGCCATCTATTTTGTAAAGATGTGGCGCCTCTTGCGCATGAGCATTTTTTAACGCGCCATCCCACAAGCTATATTTTGGTCCTACTAGTTGCTTTTTCTCTAAATCTAGCTCTTGTAACCAAATTTCATTATGTTTATGATAGTCTGGTCCACTAGGTGGTTGCCGATTACCTGTATAGTAGACTTTTCCATCGTCATCAAATAAAAGCGAAGGATCAATTCCTGGGGCATCCTCCAACCAATTTGGGTTTGACCAAGGACCTGCAGGATCTGTTGCTGTTACATAGAAGTTGCGCCTTGCTCCCGTTTGGCTCACTACGAAAGTTGTTATCATGTAGAATACACCGTCATGATAGCGAATCGTTGGTGCGTAAATACCGCGTGAATTTGGAGTTTGATCAAGATCCAATTGCTCAGGTCTATCTAGTACATGACCAATTTGTTTCCAATTAACTAGATCTTGACTATGAAAGATAGGTACTCCAGGAAAATATTCAAAACTAGAAGTTACGAGATAATAATCCTCTCCTACCCTGCAAATAGATGGATCTGGATAAAATCCTGGTAGTATTGGGTTTCTAAATGTTCTCATTCCTTCACTGCCTCCCTTTGTTTTAAATAACTAGCTTTATTTTGTTTCCATTGTCTACCTTCAATCGATAAATCCTTCACGTTATCTGTCTCTACTACGACGTTATCATGTTGAGACGTTGTGGAGAACTCATTCAGAGAAATTGTAGTAGCTTCTTCAATAAAAAGCGCTGGCCCTTTACGCTGTTTCACCCTTACATCCTGCAAATAACAGTTCTCTATATATTTTAAATACATCCCTTCGCCACTCATCTCAATTTCTTCCCTCACCATGTCTGGCTCTCCACCAGGGATGCTGGTATCTTCTGTCATTTCCAACGTTAGGTGCGTCAACGTAAGGTCTCTTATCGGCATCTCTGGTAAACCATAAATAAATGCTGCAGCAGCTCGTGTGTTCACCGCTACAATATTATTTATTCTTATTTTCTCTACGATAGGTGTTTTTTCACTCACTTCAATGGCTTCACCGTCTAGTAAATGTTGATTACTTCTGCTTACACCATGGCGATAAAAAGAATTAATCGCAATGGGACAAAGAACGCCATCCATCATAATATTCGTTACTGTAATATTGCGTATGTAAGCACCTCGTTCGCGGTTCGTTTTAATTCGAATCCCTCTATCAGTACCATCAAAAACACAATTAGAAACGGTGACATTCTCTATCCCACCTGAATTCTCGCTTCCAAATACGACACCACCGTGTCCCGCATGCATGATACAGTTTGTAATCGCGACATTTTTTGTCGGTCTTCCATACAATCTTCCATCTTCATTAATCCCTGACTTTAGAGCGATACAATCGTCCCCAACACTAAAATGACAATTAGATATCCGAACGTTCTCACATGACTCTACATCGAGACCATCCCCATTAGGTGTATCATCTGGATTTTCAAACGTAACGTGGTCAATCGCAATATTTTTGCTAAAGACGAGATGTGTATTCCAAAACGGTGAATTACGTAGTGTAATCCCTGAAATGGTAATGTGCTCACTTTCGAAAAATTGAAGGAGAGGTGGACGCAAAAATTGCGATGGCCACTCTACTAAATTCGTATCACCAGGCTCTTTAAAATCTGCATTCCATTTTTTGATTTCATCTGTTTTTGAAGATTGATAGCTTTCTTTCCTTCTAAGCTTCCGATTGACATCCCACCATTTCTGGCCGTTACCATCAATAGTGCCGTCCCCCTTAATCGAAACATTTGACACATTATCACCAAAAATTAACGGCATAAAAGCGTGGCAAACATAGCCAGACCATCGGGTTCGAACAATCGGGTATCTATTAAAATCGTCGGTAAAAGAAAGTACAGCGCCATTATCCAGATACAGTGTTACATTGCTTTGGAGACGAATAGGCCCAGTCTTAAATGTCCCTGAAGGAATATATACCGTTCCACCTCCAGCTTCATGACATGCATGGATTGCTGCTGCTATAGCATCCGTATTATCTTTTCTCTCTCTAGATGCGCCAAAATTAGTAATATCAAACGTTTTCATTTTATCCCTCCATCATCTTATTGTGATTAACTAAGAATGGTAATAGTAATTGAATCATCATTACAGCTAAAATAACGAATCCGACTGTCTGTGTATTAATTTCATTAGAAAATATCATAAATACGACTATTCCTAATCCTCTTCCACAGTTAATGAGCGTTTCTCTAAGAACAACGGATTCTGTTCGGAAAGCCGAGCGAAGCGGTATATGATCTAACCATTGAAAATAATATGCCGCATATGCATTGCCTTGTAGTGGTTTAAACACGTTCTTTGTAACCATGAATATAACGACACTCCACACCGCTATTTCTATCGTGATAAAAATACTAGAAACGATTAATCCAATTGCAGCAATCCATAAATATTGGCGTGTATTCTCTGTCTTGGCAACGCGTGATATTACATAACTTGCTAGAATAGTAACCGCTAGAAAAGCTGCATTTAAAATGCCGACAATTTCTTCTGAGTTAAAAATGCTATAAATTAAGATTGCAGGAACATACATGAAAATCCCTTGTGGAAAACCGATAATAAGCCAGCCAAATAACGCTTTTCCGAATCCCTGTTTCTTTTTAATTATGCTACTTAAATATTTCATATAGTAGGTTCGATGTTGTATGCTTTCTTTCTTAATACGAAAGCTTCCAATTGTAGCGAAAATAAACATAACAAAGGCCATTCCAAAAACGAGCACATAACCAATCAAACTATCAAATAGCCCGATAACGATACCTGCGAGTGCAGGTGCTACAAGGTTAGCCGTACTCATAATCATCTGATTTAGACCTAAATATCGGTGTCTATTTTCATTTGAGGATACTTCATGGACAATGGTAAAATAAGCGACCCAGTAAAGTCCTTGTGCAATACCTCGAAGCAGTGCGAATAGAAGAAAATAGTGCACCATCGCTTCTTGAACGATAACGAGCAATAAATAAAACAAGGCAGTCATAAAAATACCATAGCGGTATATCGTTGTTCTGCCTTTTCTCTTGGACATCTTGCCTATACCGAAAGTCGTCACTGCTTGGGCAAGTAGTGCGACCAAATTATACATACCATTGACCCAAAGATCATTCGTTAGACGCCATAAATATAAATTGACAAATATTACAGATAATGACCCACCAAATTGAAAAATAGCATGATTGATTAATACATTTTTCGCGTGAGTGGATAACCTTTGAGTCTTTTTCAACTTTTGATTATTTTTAGGCACGCAATTATTCTCTCCCTGATATTTTTAACAATGATTCTATCTACTTCGTTACCCCCATAGTAGAAATCGAAAAAATTGGCTAGCGCTGTTGCATGATGCGTAGTGCTAGCCATTTAGTATCCATATAGTTTAACCTTTCACAGATCCTAGTAATGCACCTTTCGCAAAATATTTCTGCAAGAAAGGATAAACAAGCAATATTGGTAAAGTTGCCACAACAATTGTCGCCATCTTAACTGTAACCTCTGGTGGCGGAACATCATCAAAAGCCGCACCATCATAGTTAACACCACTTGCAAGAATAACGATTTGTCGTAATAGTACTTGCACCGGCCATTTGTCTGCATCTGCTAAATATAGAATAGCGTGCATGTACGTGTTCCAATACGTTACTGCATAGAATAAGGAAATGGTTGCAAGCGCCGGAAGTGAAATCGGTAATACGATTCGGAACAAAATACTAAAGTCGTTCGCTCCATCAATTTTTGCTGATTCTTCCAAGCTTGTAGGGATGTTCATAAAAAAGCTTCGTAAAATAATCATGTTAAACGCATTAATGGTAACAGGTATAATCAACGCCCATAATGAGTTTAATAATCCTGTTTGCTGTACGACTAGGAAAGTTGGTATCATTCCACCATTAAATAGTAATGTAAATACGATTAAGAAGTTAATAACACGACGACCTACTAAGTCTCTTCGGGATAAACCGTATGCTGTCAGAGTCGAGAAAAGCATACTCCATAATGTTCCCCCGACAGTAACTAGAACGGATACAAATAACGCTCGAAAGATTGTATCGGTCGAAAAGATATATTTATATGCTGTCAACGTAAACTCTGTTGGAAATAGTAAAAATTTTGTATTTGCAACCTCCGCACTCGTCGCAAAGGAACTTCCAACCACATGAACAAACGGTATAAAAGTGATCAACGCAAAAAGTAATAATAATGAGTAATTGACTACATCAAAGACTGCACTACCTGTAGATATTCTTTTTCTTTTTTTAGCCATAAGCTCGTCTCCTTCCTCTAGTAAATACCTTCTTCGTTAAATTTCTTCGCTAGCCAGTTCGCAAAAACAACTAACACTAAACCGACTCCACCTTTAAAGAATCCTACTGCGGTACTGTAACTGAATTGACCTTGTTGTAAACCAGCCACATACACATAGGTATCAAATATCTCAGCTACATTACGGTTAGAGGAATTTAACAATAAATACACATGCTCGAAACCTAATTCTAAAACATCACCAATTTTCAAAATAAGTAGAATGATAATAACGTTTCGAATTGCAGGTAATGTAATATGCCACATTTGACGGAAACGGCCTGCTCCATCCATACGAGCTGCTTCATACAACTGTGGATCAACTGCTGTTATCGCTGCTAGGAAAATAATTGTACCCCAACCAGCCTCACGCCATATAACTTGTAAAATATACATTGGCCGGAACCAATCTTCATTTAAAAGAAAGTTTATTTTACTTAAACCTATTGAGTCTAAAATTTCATTGATAATCCCACCATCAAGAGTTAGCATCACATAACTGATGGATACAATAACAACCCAAGACATAAAGTGAGGAATATATACAATCGTTTGAATACCTCGTTTAAATAAACTATGACGAACCTCATTTAACATAAGCGATAATATAATTGGAACTGGGAAATAGATTAATAACTGTAAAGCAAATAGTACCAATGTGTTTTTGAATATCATCCAAAATTCAGGGCTTGTGAACAACCTCTGAAAATGTTCAAATCCTACCCATTCACTCCCCATAATTCCTTGATAAGGTTTGTAATCTTGGAAAGAAATAATGAGTCCATACATCGGCAAATATTTGTAAATTAGAAAGTAAATCAATCCAGGCGCAATCATTAAATAAAGGTATTTATTCTTTCTTAGTTTCTTCCAAGTTTCTGATTTTCTTTTTTTCTTAAGAGTATTCTTATCTTGTATCACTGTACTTGTTCCCATAAGCAGTATCCTTTCTTTTTATATTTGGTTGTACTCTAAATGGAACAGATGGCAAATGACCATTATCTTATGAGTTACTCTTTTTGTTAGGGAGCATGAGGTTCTTTAAGGCAACTGACATAACATAATGATCATCTCCTATCCTTGTAAAAAATCGAGATAGGGGCTCCCGAGAGAGCCCTACCTCTAACTATCATTCTGACGCGTTAAATTCTTCGATAATTTTGTCTCCACCTTGTGATTGCCAATTTTCAACTGCAGCCTCGAAACCTGCTTCATCTAACTGACCGATGATGTAGTTGTATGTCGCGTCTGTAATAATTTGCTGTAATCGCGCACCATCTTGAACGAATGTTTCTGAATATAATGGTACGGTTGGGTTTTCAATTAAGTAATTCTCATTATCTTTAAATAGCTCTTCTGATTTTGCTTTTGGTTCATATTCGAAATATCCTTCGTAGCGACCACTTGTTTCTGCTTCACCAATTTCAATTGCTTGGTAAGGCTTTACTTCTCTCTCACTAACCTCTGAATCTAACACTTTTGCAAATCCATCTACTACTTCATAATGTTCGCCTTCAATACCCCAGTAAGCAGTGTTTGCCACTTCTGGTGTCATCATTTTGTCAAAGAACGCTAGTATCTTTCTTAGATCATCTTCTGTTTCTACCGAGCTTTTCGGGAACATTACTAGGTTACCGAAACCTGGAATTGCCCAAATACCAAATTCACCATGTGGACCTTTTACCTGGTTATGAACATCAAATTCAACTTCTGGGTTAATCGCAACCGCATCATTATAAAGACTGATTACATCACCCATAGATCCTACGTAAATTCCTGCTGAACCATTTTTAAAGAATTCCTGTTGATCTGTTTTACTCGTTACAGGGAAGTCTTGGTTGATGTATCCGTTTTCATGCATTTCCTTAAAAAAGTCCATCGTTTGTTTGTACTCATCAAACATAAACTCTGGTAGAAGTTGACCATCTTTTTCACCCCACTCGTTTGGAGTTCCAAACCAGGAAGCTACTGTTTTAAATGCACCATATACTAAATCACTTCTGTCTGTTACACCAAACGTATCATCTTTTCCATTTCCGTCTGGATCATCTTCTGTAAATGCTCTTGCCATTTCCATAAATTCATCAGTTGTAGTTGGTGCGGCTAAACCAAGATTATCTGCCCAGTCTTTACGATAAATGATTCCTTGTCTTGAAAGAGGACGACCTTGGTAGAGAGTATAGAGCTTACCGTTAACTCTCGTATTATCTTGTACGTTTTCCTTAAGCTTCTTTAAATTCTCAAATTCATCAAGATAATCATCTAACTCCCAAAACTGCTCATCTTCAATTGCTTCTCTAAATTGTAGGAATGTTGTTTGGTTCTTCATGAACACTGCTTGTGGTAATGAACTTGTTGCAAACGCTGTATTCAATCTATCCTCATAGTTGTTATCTGGAACCCATTGAATCTCTACATCTGTGTTTGTTGCTTCTTCAATTTTGTTTAATACTTTTTCATCTGGTACTTCTGGTGTGTGTAAGTTTGCCATGATAGTAAAAGAATACGCTTCATCTGATTCATCTGATTCTTCATCGCTGTTAGCATTTTCTTCTGTATCATTATTGCTAGTATTGTCTCCTCCACCACTTTCTTCTGAACTGTCTCCACAAGCGGTTAAAACAATTGCGAATAAAATCATGATGATAAGTGCTAAAAATCTTTTCATGTTACTCAAACTAACCACCCTCCATTTTTATAAAATTGTAGAAAACTTCTGTCATCTGACAGGTACACCTTCATGTTATAGGACAGAACTACATTTTGTATATAATCACTTTATCACTTATCTGTAAACGTTTACATAACAACGTTTTCCAAGAGGTTTTTTTCGGAAACAATCATTTCTTGTTACAAGGGTTTTACACATCTCATAAAATGATTATTCTTATGTGAATATCTTCAAGAAACGCTAGAGTATCAACGTTTAGAATGGTGTTGATTAGCACTCGTGTAAGTAAGCGCTTTATTTTACATGTTTACGAATTTTTCAAAAACAGGTATCATAAAGCTAGAGGTATAAATAATAAAGAAAGATAAAAGGGGATACACCATGGGCTTATCAGGAATTTGGGCTGGTTTTTATAAATGGAGTGTATGGATCACTCGATTCGCTTGGCTTAATTTATTATTTATTGGTTTTACATTAGTAGGTTTTGTTCTATTCGGATGGATGCCAGCTCTTTTAGCTACCTTTGCTGTTGTGCGAAAATGGATACAGAAAGACTATGACATTCCTATTTTTCAAACGTTTTTATTCCATTTTAAGAAAAGCTTTCTTCATGGAAACCTATTCGCACTACTCTTGATTGTAGCCGGCTATATTTTATCCATCTATCTAAAATACACAGGTCTGATGTACAACAGTTCATTTTATCCTATCTTATTTGGATTATTTTTCATAGCACTTGTTTTATATGTGATGTTGTTTCTTAATCTACCAGCGGTTTATGCACACTATCAGCTTAGCTTTTGGCAATATATCCGTTATGCATTATCCATCGGGGTCGTTAATCTCCATTTTTCCATTAGTGCTTTAACAGTGCTTGCTATTATTTATTATATTTCTATGAAGACACCTTTATTAATTTTCTTTTTCACATTTAGCACAAGTGCCTATTTTGTCATGCTATTTGCCAACTTAGGTTTTATACAACTATGGAGAAAAAAAGAAAAAGCTTTACAACGTGAACAAGCTTCTATATCCTCCACTGAAACTGGATGAAGGTTCCTAGTTAATAAAGAGAGAATATTCCGTAAAGGAAGTTGAGCGATGAAAAGATTCTCCACTCGTCATTATTTTAAGTTAATTGCATTTCTTGTAGTGTTAAGCACACTGCCTGTTATTATAACAGGCGGTTTGTCATATTGGCAGTCATCAAAAGCAATTGTGGATTATTCCAATGAAGAAAAAATGCAAAACATTTATCAAATACAAACGAATATTGAGCAAGTTTTACGCTATATCGACTTATCTACTACTTACTTTGTTCGTTCTCCACAAACCGTGGATGTATTAAAAACCGATATGGATGCTGTTTCTTTTAGTGAATTTCATAACCTGCGAAAGGATTTAAATCATCTACAAACATTAGAGACTGGTATCGAGGATATGATTTTAGTAAGCTTTGATAAAAATTGGCTAATTAATAATGATGGATTATCCAGGCTATCTGGTGATACATATGCGACACTGAATTCTCTATATTTAAATCTTCCTGGACATTCTCATTGGTTATTGGAGGATGCGGACAAACTAGAGATACCTAACGCTACGAAAAAAAGTTGTCCCTCTTACATTAACTTGGTAAAAAAACTCCCTATTTTAACGAATAAAAAAGATGGACTTATTTCTGTTCTAATTCCTACTTGTGAGCTTAAAAAGATTATGGCTGAGAGTACAGATAATGAAGCTTTCATTGTATTAGATGAACACAATCAAGTGGTCGCAGATAGTAACATGGAATATGTAAGTGAAGACGGCTATGTACCTCAGAAACTGTTCCAGTCAATTGATCAACAACAAGAATATGGCCAATTTGAGTTTAATATTCAGGATATTGATTATAAAATTTCTTTTCGTAAATCAAAATTAAATAACTGGACGTACTTATCGGTCGTCAAAATTAGTGACCTACATAAGAAATCTAGTTCGATTGGGTGGATTACAGTATTAATCGTATCATTCCTCCTCATCATTTCACTATGCTTTGCTTTTATTAGTGGTAATATGCTGTATCAACCAATTAAGAAACTTCGAAATGCAGTAGCTGGCAGTGGTGGTGACACTCCATCATCTACAAATGAATTTGAAGTGATTGAAACACATATTGAGAAACTATTAAATCAAAATCAACAACTAGAACAGAGAATTCAAAGTCAAGTTAACCAATTAAAGCAATTGTTTACGATTCGCTTACTTCAAGGTAAAGTTAGCTCGTCAGAATTGCCATTAAAAATGAAGTCTTTCAACTATACGACTGATTGGTACAGCTTTATCGTGCTTTCTGTAAAGGTAGATGCCTTTTATGATAATCGATTTAACGAAAATGATCGAGATTTAATTTTATTTGCGATTAATAATTTGATAGAAGATTTGATACCTGAGACAGAAAGACTCACCCCTGTTGTTATCAATGATACTCAAACAACTCTAGTATTAATGAATGAGGAAAGTATTTCTACGTACACCCAACAAATAAATGAGAAGGCTGAATATATTCAAGAACGAATACGTGACATTTTCAACTTATCTGTAAGCATTGGGATAAGCTCTCGTTTTACTAGATTAGAAGACGCGGAAATAGCTTTTAAAGAAAGTAAAGAGGCTTTAAAATATCGTTTGAAAATGGGAGAAACCACTACCATTTTTTATGATAATTTAAATCGAAAAAATTCTAATTTTGCTCCCTATCCAACTACTATCACAAAGAACATTTTTGACGCTATTAAACTCGGAAATATTTCTAATGCAAAGGATGATATAAAGAAATTTTTCACGTATTTGACACGACATGATATTCATCATCCACAGCTTGAAATCATGCTCTCACGCTTCTTATATGAACTATTTGAGGTAAAGGAAGAAATAGGGGTGAGAGTAGAAAACTTTAATACAACAGAGAATATTAATGATTATCAACGTTTCCGTTCTCTGCAAGAAATGGAAGAATGGATCATCCATTCTATCGTAGAACCATTGATAAGCGGAATTAACGAAAAGGATGAATCTAAGAATAAAAGGATTTCAGATAGAATGATTAGCCTCATTCATAAAAACTTTGATGAAGATTTATCTTTAGATAGCATTGCTGCAGAATTACATTATAACCCGACTTATTTAAGTACACTGTTCCAAAAGGAAACTGGATACTCGTTTAGTGAGTACTTGTTACAATATCGTCTGAAAAAAGCGAAAGAATGGTTAACAACTACGGATAAATCCGTGAAGGAAATTGCAGAGCTTTTACAATATAATAATTCTCAAAATTTCATCCGGTCTTTTAGAAAAATTGAAGGAATCACACCCGGAAAGTATCGTTCTAATTATAAAAGTAAGAAAGCTTAATTTTTTATAGGTGGTTTAACTAACTTTAAAAGGGAAGTCAGCTTACTAAAAGCTACTTCCCTTTTATCGTTCCTATTACTGCACGCAGTACGTTTGGATGGTCTTTAAATGTTTTTGTTCCTGCTCCATAACCAATGGATTTTACTTCCATTGATGGCATTGTACCGAACTGATTGACAAGCGCTTTTACAATCGCGGCACCTGTTGGAGTTGTGAGCTCTCCTTTAACAGAGGTATGTTGAATTGGTACATCTTTTAGTATTTCTAACGTTGCAGGCGCAGGAACAGGATATATGCCATGATCAATATGTACATGACCAGATCCAACTGGAACAGGTGAGGAAATGATTTCATCGATTTCCAATGCATCAATTAATATAGCAGCACCGACGATATCAATGATAGAATCAACTGCTCCTACTTCATGAAAGTGTACATGCTCTATATCTGTACCATGAATTTTAGCTTCTGCTGCGGCTATGATATGAAACATTGAAAGTGCCATCTCTTTCACATTCAAATTTAACTCACTCGTTTGTATCATCTGCTTAATGTGTTTATATGTACGGTGATCATGATGGTGATGATGTGAATGGTCATGGTGGTGATGGTCATGTGAATCGTCATGGTGGTGATGGTCATCATGATGGTGATTTCCTTCTTCCTCATTTAACTTCACCGTAAATTTTGAACTTGTTATCCCATTCTTATTTACCTTTTCTATTGCAAGCTCGTACTCTTCTTCAATTCCTAGCTTTAATAGTTCAGATTTTAGTTTATTAAAATCGCCACCAGCATCCAATAATGCTCCTACAGTCATATCGCCACTGATTCCTGAAAAGCAATCTAAATATAGTATACGAACCATATCTTCACCCCAATTTTTTATCTAGTACTATTATTATAGCGTGATACTCTTTTTGAAACAATGCACTATATTTTAAAAAGAAAAGAGCTGTCAACCACTAACCTATCCATAATGAACAGGTTTAGATGGTAACAACTCTATTCTCTCATTATTACTTTATTGGTTCGCTTCTACAGCTTCCTGAGCATTATTTAATGCTTCTTCTGCTGATATTTCTCCATCACGTAATACGGCATTTAGAGCTGTAGTGTTTAATTCATGTGCTACATCTGGCGTTATATCCCTAACATTAATTGCATTAACTTCATCTTTGATCTCAGTCAATATATCAAAAATATCATCACCAAAATATTCAAAGAATTTATTTGACTCCAATACCAGTGGGTCATCCCACACATCGTGACGTGGAGGATCAAATCCGAGAACTGTCCATAATTTAATATTGCCTTCCTTAGAAAGTTTAGCAAATGCCAAAAATTCTTTAGCTAAGTCTGGATGCTCTGTTTGGTTAGTTACAACTGTACCAGTACCACCCATACCAGCAGAACGATTTCCGCCTTCTTCAAAAGCAGGCATTGGACGTACAATCATTTTTTCTTTTAAATCTGGCATATAGTCAATAAAGCGGCCCATATACCAAATTGGCATCGAAACGGCAGCAGCTCCACCAGCATTCATATAAGAATAATACTCTTCCGCATGTGGTGCTCCACCTGGGGCTACTTCTGCAATTCCTTCATCTTGCATATCTTTTAAAAGCTGTAGCGCTCTTACATTTTCTTCTCGATTAATCGTTGCATTTCCATCTTCATCAATTAAATCTGAATCTTGTTGTGATACCATTTGGAAATACGGTAAATAGTCACCTGGGAATGAGGTAAACATTTTTGCCTCTGTATTTTCTACTACTAGTTTACCTGCTTCTCTGAAATCATCCCATGTCTGAATAGAATCCGGGTCCACACCTGCTGCGTCTAGAATTTCTTTGTTATAATACATAACCGAAGCACCAACGTGTGTCGGCATTCCGTAATAATCCCCATCTTTTGCGTAAATGTCAAAGCGCGACTCAACAAAATTCTCTAATTCTGGTTCTACATATTCATTCATTGGTAACAGTTGCGGCTCACCCTCTAAATAATTAGGAAATCGAGCTATCTCAATATCCGCTATATCAGGCGCTCCTTTACCGGATTGTAAAGAAAGGCTTAAGTTATTACGCTCTCAACAAGTTGTATACAACCAATACGAAAGAAATCAAACACAACAATAAAGGTACGTATAAGCATTGGTTGATTTTATTATATACAAGTTACTTGATAATATCAAACCTTTTTTTACTTATATATTAAATTTTATAAATTATAATATTTGTCTATCACCTCTGAACTTAACCATACTTTCGAACTATACATTCATTAAAATTAGATACGCTTCATACTTGATATTATGTGTGTATTATTAGTATATTCTCATATGTATTAAAGTTGTACAATCAACTTTTTGCTCTTTGATTTAATAAAAAAGATCTGAATTCGTTGTTTTATGAACTCAGATCCTTTTTGTAATTCATTTATTATTTAGTTTAATTGGTGGAATTATCTCTCTTATTCTATCGTTAAAAGCACGACGGATTTAGATGGCATCTTAACCGCAAGTTCTCCATCACTATCCTGGAAGCTTGTAAATTCTTCCGGCTTCACATTTTCTGGATTTTCAAACGTGTTATGTGCATCTAACTCTCCAGCAGTTAACACTCGTCCTTTAATAGTTGAGATGTCTAATCCTCTTACGTCTAACGTAAACTCTGCATCTTCATCTTTTGATACGTTTACTAGTGTGATGTTCACTTTTCCATCTGCAGCTTTTGAAGCAGATGCAGTTACTTGTGACATCTCTTTTTCACCCATTTTAACTACATTAGTATCTACATGAAGCGCAAGTTTTTCCGCATCTTGATGAACTTTATACATTTCAAATACATGATACGTTGGTGTTAGGATCATTTTCTCTTTATCTGTTAGAATCATCGACTGAAGAACGTTGATAGTTTGTGCGATATTTGCCATCTGTACGCGATCACTATGATCGTTAAATATATTCAGAGAAACAGCTGCAACGAGTGCATCACGAATCGTATTCTGTTGATACAAGAAACCTGGGTTAGTACCTTCTTCTACATCATACCAAGTTCCCCACTCATCAATAATCATACCAATTCGTTTTTCTGGATCATACTTATCCATAATTGCACCATGTTTTTCAATAAGTTCTTTAATATGATAAGCACGACCAATAGTTATGTCCCACTCTTCTTCTGGGAAGTTAGTTGCGGAACCTTTACCTAACCAGAAGTCTCCCGGGATAGTATAATAATGTAAGCTTAGCCCATCCATAAATGGAGCCGCTTCACGCATTAATACTTCTGTCCAATTGTAATCATCTACATTGGCGCCACCTGCGATACGGAAGATTTTGTTATCACCATAGTTTCTTACATACGTTTGGAAACGTCGATACAAGTCTGCATAGTACTGTGGACGCATATTACCACCACAACCCCAGTTCTCATTACCAACACCAAAGTATTTTAATTTCCATGCATCCTCTTGTCCATTTTCTTTACGTAAATTAGACATCGGAGATTCGCCGTCAAATGTCATATACTCTACCCACTCTGACATCTCTTGAACGGTTCCACTTCCAACGTTCCCATTCACATACGGCTCTGTTCCAAGCATTTCACACAGCATAAAAAATTCATGTGTACCGAAATGGTTGTTTTCGATAACTCCACCCCAGTGTGTGTTTACCATACGTTTTCTGTTTTCACGTGGTCCAATACCATCTTGCCAATGGTATTCGTCAGCAAAACAACCACCTGGCCAACGAAGTACGGGTATATCAATATTTCTCAATGCTTCTACTACATCGTTTCTGATACCATTCGTGTTTGGAATCTCGGAGTCTTCTCCAACCCAAAAACCTTCATAAATACAACGTCCTAAATGCTCAGCAAAATGACCATAAATATTTTTATTAATTTTACCTTGAGTAACATCCGCATTTAAAACCATTTTATTTTTCTGTGTCAATTTTTCCACCCCACATGCTATATTTATATATACACTGGAAAAGACATTATGTCTTTTCCAGCTTTTATTACCTATTCCTTAGCTTTGTTTTTTTGTTAGACGTACCATATTCCATGAGAACTTTGGAAAAATACCTGTTAGCTTACCATCTTGAACAAACGATTCGCCATTAGTATGAGGTTTTACTTGCTCATCAGTTGCCGTGTTAACAGCCTTCGCATTTTCATGCTCTAACACAACATGTTCAGCAATCTCGTAACCTTCAAAAGCACGAATATCGATATCTACTTCTAAAGTTTCTGATAGATGACGGTTTGTCGCAAATACAACAAGTTCTTCTTTTTCTTCGTTATACACAACAGATGGATCTAAGTAAGGTACATCCGTAAAATCTTTACTATCGTATTTAGGTGAACTTACAACAGGATTTAATGCTACACCTCTCCCATAAACGGATGTGTAGAAATATGGATAAAAAATTGTTTGTTTCCACGCGCCACCGCCATTTTCTGTCATGATAGGAGCGATAACGTTTACTAATTGTGCCATACATGCAATTTTCACACGATCAGAATGTCGTAATAATGTATTAAGCATGCTCCCTACTAATAGAGCGTCTTCAAATGTGTACACATCTTCTAATTGTGGTGGTGCAATTGACCATGGCTCTATTTCTTTATCTTGATTATTCGAGTGGAACCAAACATTCCATTCATCAAAGCTTAAATACATGTTTTTCTTACTACGTTTTTTCGCCTTGATATAATCACATGTTGCGATTACCGTATGAATGAAATTATCCATATCCATAGATTTAGCTAAAAAGTTAGCAGTATCGTCACTTCGGTTCCCATAATACTGATGCAAGGAAATATAGTCAGCAACCTCATACGTATGCTCTAAAGTTTCAGCTTCCCACTCCGGGAATGTAGGCATTTGCGAACTGGAGCTACCACACGTCACTAGCTCAATACTCGGATCTACTAAACGCATTGCTTTTGCCGTCTCATAAGCTAAGCGACCATATTCATGTGCGGTTTTCTGCCCTAGTTGCCATGGTCCATCCATTTCGTTCCCTAGACACCAAACCTTAATATTATGCGGATCTTCATATCCGTGTGATTTCCTTAAATCACTCCAGTATGTTCCTCCAGGATGGTTTGTATATTCTAATAGATTTCTAGCAGCATCTACACCTCTAGTACCTAAGTTTACTGCCATCATGACATCTGTGTTTGCTTTCTTCGTCCAATCCATGAACTCATTTGTACCTACTTGATTCGTTTCAATTGTTCGCCAAGCAAGTTCAAGGCGTCGTGGACGATCTTCTTTCGGTCCTACTCCATCTTCCCAATTATAAGCCGAAACCATATTTCCACCCGGATATCTAACTATAGGAACTTGTAGCTCTTTCACTAGGTCGATTACATCTTGACGAAAACCATGCTCATCAGCAGTAGGATGTTCTGGCTCGTATATACCTCCATACACAGCTCGCCCTAAATGCTCGATAAAGGACCCATAGATACGTGGATCTATTTCAGAGATTTGGAATTCCTTATCAATTACCATTTTTGCTTTGATAGAAGATTTCCCCATATTAACTTATTCTCCCTTCTATTTTTAAGATTATATATGGTGAATATTACTGAGTTGAGACTTGACTTTGAGCTAGCTTTATTGCCTTATTTTTAGCCATATATATTACAAAAGCTAGCATGTAGAACACAAAGCCAATAATATCCATGGATACTAATTGAATAGCCGTCCAGATACCAATCCAAATTATTAATTTATACTGAATTTCATTATCTTTTACATTCATTGCTACTACAAAATTTATGATGGAGGCAATCAGCATAAATAGGCCAAAGAGAAATATGATTTTAGATATATTATTAATCATCTGACCACCAGCTAGAGCTAGATTCGTCTCTGCGTTTTGAAATTGTTTCGCTCCTTCTGATTGAAACCAAGAATTATAACTGAACATAGTTAAAAACGCAGTAATCAAATTCCATAGAGAACCTATAATAATGAAAACTCTCTCCATTTTCCTTTTCATAATAGCACCTCCCGGTTGCATCATCCCTTAATACCTGAGTTCAGATTAATAGCTGAAACAAAGTATTTTTGTGCGAAGAAAAAGAGGATGAGTGTTGGAATAATCGCAAGAATAGCAGATGACATTAACTGTCCAATCATACGATAATTCCCATATATATCTTGCAACAATAATAAACCTGCTGTTACTGGCATTTTCTCTACATCTGTATAGACAATAACTGGCCATAAAAAATCATTCCATGATCCAGTAAAAGAGAATAGAGCACATACAATTAATACAGGACGAATTAAAGGAAGAATAATACGTGAATAGATAGTAAAATCATTTGCGCCGTCTACTCTTGCAGATTCATCCAACTCCATAGGTATTCCCTTCATAAACTGTCGAACAAGAAAAATATTCCCCATACCAGCTAATCCAGGAACAATCATCGCCCAAGGTGTATTTACCCAACCCAATATGTCAATTATTTTATAAGATGGTATCAAATTAACTACATTCGGGAAAAAGGATATTGCTAACAATGTAAAGAACAATAAGTCTCGACCTTTAAACTTCATCCTGGAGTAGCCATACCCTGTAATTGAAATAACGATAACTACCAACAATGTATGAGTGGTCGCAATAAATACAGAGTTCCATAACCATTGTAATATGGGTGCAGTGGATGTGTTTTCCAAAACTTTCACATAGTTTTCTACAATCCAATTAACCGGCAGAAGACGAAAACCTTCATTAACAACCTCTGTTTGAGATCGGAAAGATGTCCCTATCCCAAATATAACAGGTATGGTCCAAATTGCACTTACTACAATTAAAAATAAATATGATATATATTTTGAAATACTAATCTTTTTCCTCATTTAATCACCTCCACCTTCTTAGTTATGCGTTCCGGCTCATGGCATAATATTGGAATGCTGAAATAACTAATATTACTAATCCTAGTAATACCGCCATCGCAGATGCCATACCCGCAATTGATTCACCATGACTAAACGCTAAATCACGAATATACATCATGAGTACTGTTGTCCCTTGACGGGGGCCTCCACTTGTCATCATTAGTGGCTGAGCAAATACATTAAATGCTCCTGCGGTCGTCATCACCAATGTGTAAATTAGTGGAAATTTTATTGAAGGTAAGGTGATGCTGAAGAATTTACGAATTGATCCAGCCCCATCGATTTCCGCTGATTCGTAAAGATCTCTTGAAACACCATTAATACCTGCTCGATAAATAATCATATTACCACCAATACCAGCCCAAACAGTGACTACAATAATCGTAATCCAAGCATATGGTTGAGTGGTGGTCCATACAGCCTCTGAACCAAAAAGATTATTTACAATACCTAATTGTTTGTTAAAAATGAGTGACCATATTAAGGCTGCCGCCGATATAGAAATCAAACCAGGTACATATAGCAAGGTCTGAAATAAATTTTTTAACTTAACTTCCTTATGCTCTAATGAAACAGCAATCATTAATGGAATAATAATCATTAACGGAACACTAAGAACTACAAATAACAATGTATTCTTTAATCCATTAAGGAATTGAGAGTTAAAAGTCGAGTCGGAGTCTGCTAGAATTGTTTTATAGTTATCAAGCCCTACCCAAACTGGATCAGCAACTAGGTTCCACTTCGTAAAAGATGCATAAATACCATATATTGACGGTATTAATATAAACACAATAAACAATATGATATGTGGTCCAACAAAGAAAATTGGCGCAAAATTCCTTTTATTTTGCAATGTTATTCCTCCCTTTTTAGAAGATTCCCATTTAACATATCAGATGATTGGAAAAAGGGATGAAGAGTGTTTTTGAATATGGTATAACGATAACAGTGAATAGTAACGTGCCGTTATAGGCACATTACTATTCAATTCATTTTCTTCTTTATTCTTCTTCAGGCAATTCATCTGGAGCATTTTCGACATCCAACGTTCCTTCATTTACTTTATCTTCTACGAATTTTTGCATTTCTGCTAGTCCTTCGTCAATGTCCATTTCTCCGTGTACTAAATCAGCAACATACATATCTAGAGCTTCTTGTATATATGGATAGTATTCATAGGTGTAAATATATAGCGACTCTTCTTGTTCAGGTGTAGACGTGAAAAATGATTGCATATACTGATCATAGTCAGCACTTTCTACAACATCCGTACTTGCTACAATTTGTCCAGCTTCTGCCCATACTAGAGAATTCTGACGAATAAATTCTAAAAACTCACCAATGCCTTGTTCTTTCTCATCCGTACGATCTTCATTTGCTAACATTGCAAATAAGTGTGACGACGCACGGTTATGATAAACATCCGGTTCAAATGAGTAAATATTTGTTACACCAAAATTCAAACCTTCTACTTCAGCGTGTCCCGTAGAACTCCACGTTCCATCAGTTGAAAAGAAAACATCCCCAGATTGAAACATTAAGTAACCATCTTCGCCATAAGGGGTCATTAATCCTGCATCTGCTACTTGTTTTGCTGCTTCAATTGCTTGTTTCATTTCTGGCGTATTAACAGCAGGCTCACCATCCACTTGGATATCACCACCTAGATTCTGAATCTGTGCAAGTATAACCCAACTCATAAGAGCATCGTTCACTATAAATTGGTTTTCCGCTAATTTACCTTCCATTGAAAGCATTTCATCAAAAGTAATAACATTATCATCTAACCAATTTTCTACACCATATTCCTTAAGTAAATCTTCGTTATAATACATGGCATTAGAATGAATATCTAGAGGAATAGTATACTGTGTACCATCTATGACTCCAGATTCCCATGCTACATCAAGATAGTTATCTTGATTTAATTCAGACTGTTGTTCTACAATCGTAGTCATCGGTTCTAGTAAATCCTGTTTAACAAAACTAGGCACTCGATCAGCGTGTATAATTGATAAATCCGGAATTCCTTTACCTGAATTTAAAACTGTATACATTTTTGTGTACATATCCGAAGTAACAACATGTTTTACCTTAAATTCAGGTTCAGTTTCATTGTAAGCTTCTACAAGTTGGTCCATATACGCACCATCTTCACCTGTTAAGGGTGTCCAAAATTCAATAGTATTCTTGTCGCTTCCGCTACAGCCTGCTAAAGTTATTATTGCAACCAATAATACGAAAAATAATCCTTTTTTCATCGTCCTCACCTCATATATTCTTTTTCTATGTTTTTTAAACTTCAATGAACAACTAACTTTATAACGCTTACAAGTTACTGTTTAACACTCCCCCTTACTTCTGACTAAGTGAATATCGCTCAATCGTGATGACCAATAACATACGAACGTTTTTACTTCATAAGTTAAATTGTCCGTACGAGATTTTAATTATATTATATACAAGTTATAACTAATTATCAATTAGAATTAAAAATATTTTTCTTTTTTATATTTTTCTACGTTTATATCCCAGTAAATAATTCTAGCATATTTTTAAAACATGAACAGACCACACTTCAAACTGCGAAAGAATAATTTGAGGGAATATAAAAAGTTCCTACTAACATGATAGGAACTTTTTACCCAGTTTTTTATATTTTTTCTTTTACAATTCTTACTTCAAATACACTGGCTGTTGCTTTATTAGCTTCTGCAGCAAATTCTACTCGCACACTGTCTTTATTTTTCGTTAGCTCTTGTGGAATCTCGTAATTAACAGTGAATAATTCACCCGGCTTTTCAAACTCAACAATCTGATTCGCTATTACCTCACCATCTAATTTAATGTTGAAATCACGCACGAAATGACCTCCGGGTTCAAAAAGGGTTCCTTCACTTCCATAATACGTCACTGCAAGATACATCGGCAGGTCCTTTTCCACCTTCATCTCATAACTAAAGAATCCATTATCCTTAGCCATTCGATATCCTTTGTGAACAACATTTAAATAATCTGAATGAGAGTTACTCTCTAACAAACGATGTTCTACTTCTGGTTGTTGTTCGTGTGGTGTAACCTGATCCACTGTAATTCGTTGGAGATAAACCTTTCTATCAGCATCTTTATCTACAAAACTCTTATATTCTTCATCCTTCATTAAATTCCAATAAATAGTATAACGTTCATGATGAATATCATAAAATGGTTTCAGTTTTAATTTTCGGTTCCCTGGCTGCCCAATAGCTTTCGTTTCAAATAGTAATCGCTCTTTATCTACTATCTCAATCCATTCGGTTAAATTGTTTGGATTTGCCACTAAAGATGGAACTTCTATTAATGGATGGTTATTTAATGCTAAGTGGTCATCTAATATATCTGATTCAGGGAAGTTTTCACGTCCTAATGCTCCAGCAAGAACAATTGGTCCATATAATAGTGCACTTTTGTATTGAGTATCCTTTGCCCTATATAAATGTAAATTCATCGGCACGTGAAATTCGATTCGATCACCTTTCTGCCATCCTCTGACAAAGCTAACATAACCGTCCTTCATCGTATAATCCAATGGCTCTCCGTTAAGCGTAATCGTCATCTCACCGTTTAACCAATACGGTTCTCTTATTCGCCACTCCATCTCTAATCCATTTGCTTCCTCTACCGTGAGTGTGACGCGATTCGAATACGGAAAATCCGTCTCTTGTTTAACAGCCATCCCATGTCTATTACTCTTCCAAGTAGCCGGAATAAACAGATGGATATAGAAACTTTCATCTAGTAGTTGGAAAATACGAGAATTGTATCGTGCTGGGTTTTCCATCCCTGTTCCTGTACAGCACCAAAAGCTGTTATCGTGTGAATGATATACTTTAAAATGTCCTGGCTCAGATGAAACAAAGTATGTTTTCATTCCCGACTCCGGGTCTTGTGACGCAAGAATATGGTTATATAAACCACGTTCGTAAAAATCATAATATTTAGCTTGACGATTCCAATCAAAAATCAATTCTGTAAGTAGAAGCATGTTATACGTATTACATGTCTCTGTTGTAAGCACACCAAGTTCTTCTGTATTCTCCAACCCGAAATGTTCACGAATGCTATTCCCACCAATCACATACGTACGATACTTCACTACTTGCTCCCAAAAATATTCTGCAATTTTACGATATTTCTCTTTTCCAGTTATATTATATAATTTAGCAACGCCAATGACTTTCGGTATTTGGGTGTTGGCATGTTTCCCCTCTAACTCATCTTTCTCTTCTGATAGTGGATCAAGAATTGCCTCATGATAAAACTTCTCTGCCAACTCCAGATATCTTAGATCTTCCGTAATCTTATACAAATCTGCAAATACTTCATTCATACCGCCAAACTCACAAATAAGCATGCGTTGAAATTGATCATGAGTTAAACGTGATAAACCCTTATATGCCCAGTCGGCCATTCCCAACACAATTTGAAGAGCTTTTTCCATTCCTGTGTATTGATAGACATCGATTAACCCCGCGTATATTTTATGGATGGAATACCAGGGAACCCAAGACCCTCCTAGACTAAAATGGGCCACTTCAAAATCCCCTGAAAAAACTTCATCAAAGCATTTTCTTGGAAAACCACTCAAATAACCATCTGGATCATTGGATTGGACTTTCTCCATTTCCTCTAACGCATAAATAAGCTTCTCTTTTAATTTGACGTCTTCTGTCGCATGGTACATAACAGCTGCTGCTGATAGCCAATGCCCTAATGAATGTCCAGCAATGGATTGTTGCTCCCATCCTCCATAACGCTCTTTCTTAGGAGTCTGATTCACCGCTTCATAACATGGAGCCATTAATCGATCAACATCCAAATCAACTAAATACTTTTTGCCTTTTTCTTGGGATTGTTTAAACAGCCCATTTAATAATTTTGTGTTCTCCACCTTCTCTTCCTCCTCAC
This sequence comes from Gracilibacillus halotolerans, assembly GCF_014206945.1. GTDB lineage: Bacteria > Bacillota > Bacilli > Bacillales > Amphibacillaceae > Gracilibacillus > Gracilibacillus halotolerans. The sequence goes on along the minus strand of NZ_JACHON010000003.1, from coordinate 192,626 downwards.
ATTATAGTTACAATTCCTTTCAGTATGTAGGGATATTAAGAGAATGTACATAGAATATTATTACTTTACCTATCTTTTTTTGGGCTATAATTTTCTACCTGTGTTGTGTTACAATGTTAAGAAAAGTGCAGGCGCTTTGTTCACCCCCGACAAGCTTAAGTAAGGCTTTATATGGCATTCTTTGCCACAGAATAGCATTACTTAAGACCTCGAGGGGGGAGGCGCAGGAGCTAGACAAATTTTCAATCTGAATTGGATAATTCCTTATCTGTGAACAAAAAGGGGTGATTTCTTGAAACATATCATTAATTGGAGTAGTACTGCTATTCCAATGATCCATGAAATAGGTTATATGAGTGATCCAGTAGGTCATCTAACACACCCTGACCGTTTTATGGAAGATTGGAACGTTTTTGTTTTGGTTACAAATGGGAAACTAAACATCATCGAGGATGGTACTAATTATATGGTAGAGGCTGGACAATTTTTGTTTTTAAAGCAAGGGGTTCACCACTGGGGAAAAGAAAAGTATATGAAAAACTCCGCATGGTATTATATCCATTTTTCAGGAGATGTCCCTAGTCATGCAAATGAACGCGAGGAATACTCACCGTTTCGCCATACCTCCCTCGTACCAAAAAGCGCATACGAAACGAATCTTACACTCCCTAAATATGGGAGTTTAAGACAAAAGAATTACTTTACTACTAAACTGCAAGATATTTTAGAAAGCTTTCAATCAACCAACTCGCTACGACTATTACTTGCCGGAATGAAATTTTACGAGGTGTTATTAGATATTTATACAGAAAAGCTTGAAGAGGATTCGAATCGTAGTAGACATAGAACTATTTCAAAACTGATGGAGCTGTTTCATGCAAATGAGCACAAGTTATCTAGCTCCGAAATCTCTACAGCCTTAAATATGAACTACTCCTACTTATCGAAGCAATTTAAGGAACATACAGGAAAGAGCATTATTCATTACCAAAATGAAATTTTAATAGAGAAAGCCATCCAAATATTTAGAAAAGAGAATGATAATATATCAGAAGTTAGCGATAGACTTGGCTTTTCTAATCCTTTTTACTTTAGCAGAGTCTTTAAAAAAGTGACAGGAGTTTCTCCATCGATGTATTTAAAACATATCTATAAAAATTAACATGAGCACGAAATCGTAAACAAGACTATATTTTTTATTCAAAAAAAGAGAGACATTTTTCCATTCCAATGATGTCCCTCTTTTTTGTGCTATGTATAAGAAGAGTATACTTAACTCTCCACTTTTTGATCAACTGGTCCAGTTGAGTTTCGCACCACTAGTTTAGGATCAAAACGAATAAGATCATTTTCCATGTGCTCTTGTTTCTTCTGACCTCTTACTTGTTTGACCATATCCAAAATCACCTTTGCTGCTAGCTCACCCATTTCACTTTTTGGATGTTCTACGGAGGTAAGTTTTACTTCTGTTATATCAGCCATAAAGGAATTATCAAATCCAATAATAGAGATATCTTCCGGCACTCGTAGTTTTGCTTCTCTCAATACATCTAAGAGCATAAGAGCTAATTCGTCATTATAACAAACAATCGCTGTTGGACGATTTTTCTCAGACTTCAATAATTTTCTAAGCTCCTCTGCAGGCTTTGTTGTTTTCTCCGCTGTTTCATACGTTATAATGTTGTTCGGTGAGATTTCAATCCCATGCTTTCGATGAGCTTTAAGATAGCCTTTCATACGTTTTGTTCCTTGCATATCGTCGTTTTTAAAATAACCAATTATGTTCGTATGACCCTGTTCAATTAAATGCTCCGTTTGTATAAAACCACCTTTTTCGTCATCAACGATTATATGGAAAGGCTCAAGTTCATCATAATAAGCATTAATCATTAAGTAGGGTATGTCCTGTCTCTCTAAATTTAAATAATAGTTAATATTCGGATTGGCAATGGCACTTTTCGTTGGTTCGATGATCACACCATCAAACGGTTGAGTTAGAATTTTTTCTAAGATTTTACGTTCATTATCATGATCATTATCCGTACTAAAAAGACTTACTTGGTATCCATTTTTACTTAAATAAGATTCTGCGCCGCGAATGATAGAAGGGAAAATATAGTCGGAGATATAAGTCGTAATAATTGCGATATTCTTTTGCTGCATTTGCTTTTGTGAAGTGTCCTTTGTTCGGTCAGCACAAAACGTACCCGAACCTTGTTCTCTATACAGCCAACCTTGATTAACTAATTCCCCAATTGCTAATCGAACCGTATGGCGGCTGACACCGAACTGCTTCATTAATTCGCTTTCCGAGCTAATTTTTTGATGGGGCTGATAGGTCCCATCTAATATTTTTGATTTTATCGCTTGCTTCACGATATTATATTTCGTCTGCACGTCATACACCTCTACATCTACAATTTATGTCTATATTATAGCACTCCGCTTACAACAAAACTATGAAATATGGGAATTTATTGTCACATAACATGTATAGTATTATTATATCACACTTGATAGACAGCGCTTTTATGACTGCCAATTCCTCTAAATACAATTAGATTATATCTGAATCTCATTTTTCTAACCTAAGTCAAGAACCTTAAATTACTCAACAAATAAAGAAAAACTTGGCTAGCAGTGAAGCTAGCCAAAGGACACTTTAAAGTATTTCACATATAGAAAAAGCTGGGTCCATAATAGACCCACCTTGTTCTTTCATTAGCGATAAATTGATTCGTTCCATTTTAACTCATTGCGGAATTGGCGTAAATTCAAGTCTTTATCAATAACAACACTTTCAATTTTAGCCATGTCCGCAAAATCACACAGTTGCTCCGTAGTTACTTCAAAAGATAGCACTGTATGGTGAGCTCCCCCTGCATAAATCCATGCTTCTGTAGCTTCACTTAATGATGGTTCCGGTCTCCATAATACTTTTGCTACCGGTAGATTTGGCGTTTCATGCTGAGGCTGTTCTGCCTTTACTTCACTAATAACCAATCGATATCTTCCACCCATTTCTACTAAGGAAGCATTAACCGCATCTCCACCTTTTCCATCAAACACAAGTCGTGCTGGATCCTCTTTTCCACCAATTCCTAGAGGCTGAACTACAATTTTCGGTTTTGTAGCTGAAACTGTTGGGCACACCTCTAACATATGAGAACCTAAAATCATTTCATTACCCGGTTCTAGATGGTACGTATAATCCTCCATAAAGGAAGTATCTTTATTGTTGGAAATAATCTTCATTAAGCGAGTTAAAGCAGCTGTTCTCCAGTCACCCTCACCAGCAAATCCATAGCCTTCTGCCATTAAACGTTGGGCAGCAAGTCCTGGTAATTGCTTCATGCCATGAAGGTCCTCAAAGTTTGTCGTAAAGGCAGAATAATTACCTTTCGATAGGAAAGATTTCAAGGCAATTTCTATTTTCCCTTGTTCTAAAATAGCATCTCTTACTTTACCTGGCTGCTTCGCTTCTTCTGGTATTTCATATAACTTCTCATATTCTTGCCAAAGTGCTTCTAATTGCTCGTCTGTTACTTGCTTAATCTCCTCGACTAAATCGCCAATACCGTAGTAATCGACTGTCCAGCCAAATTTAATTTGGGCTTCGATTTTATCCCCATCGGTAACTGCTACATTACGCATATTATCACCGAAACGCGCTACTCGGATGTTTGTTCCTTCCGTAACAGCAACAGCCGTTTTCATCCAATTTGAGATTTTAGACGTTACGTTTTCATCTTTCCAATGGCCAACCACTACTTTTCGCGAAATATCCATTCTTGTGCCGATAAATCCATATTCACGATCACCATGGGCCGCTTGATTTAAATTCATAAAATCCATATCAATCGTATCCCATGGGATATCACGATTATATTGCGTATGCAGGTGAAGTAAAGGTTTTTGCAACGCTTTAAGACCAGCAATCCACATTTTTGCAGGTGAGAATGTGTGCATCCAAGTAATGACGCCTGCGCAATTCTCGTCATTATTTGCTTTTACCATAAACGCATGAATGTCATTTGCAGTTGTTAGTACTTCTTTGAATTCTATTTCAAATGGTAATTGTCCCACTTCGTTTAATCCTTTAACAACTTCACGCGAATTATTTACTACTTCTTGTATGGTCTCATCCCCATATAAATGTTGACTCCCTGTAACAAACCAAAACTTGTACGGTTTTACTTGTAACATATCATTTCCTCCTCTTGGATATATGTGTTCTATCAACTATTTACCTTGTCCGTAATAGGCATTAGCGCCATGTTTTCTTAAATAATGCTTATCTAACAAATACGAATCCATGTCAGCTATATTCGGATTCAATTGATACGTATGAAGTGCCATTTTTGCTACTTCTTCAACTACGACCGCATTATGGACAGCTTCATTCGGATCCTTCCCCCAGTTAAACGGTGCATGACTATGAACGAGTACACTTGGAATTGCAAGTGGATCTTTATCTTGGAATGTTTCCACGATTACCTTACCCGTTTCCCACTCGTACTCACCTTTTACTTCTTTTTCAGTCATACGGCGGGTACACGGTATTGTCCCGTAAAAATAATCTGCCTGCGTTGTACCTAACGCAGGGATTCCTTTTCCTGCTTGCGCCCAGCTAGTCGCCCATGGAGAATGGGTATGTACAATTCCGCCAATCCCCTCAAAATTACGGTATAAATATCGGTGTGTAGGAGTATCAGAAGATGGTTTTAAGTCACCCTCAACAATATTTCCATCTAAATCTAACACAACTAAATCACTTACTTTTAATTCTTCATAGGGTACACCACTTGGTTTAATTACCATTAATCCAGATTCTTTGTCGTATCCGCTTACATTACCCCATGTGAAAGTTACCAGCCCATATTTAGGCAGTGCCAAATTAGCTTCTAGTACTTGTTCTTTTAAAGATTCTAACACAATAACACCTTCCTTTCTTTATATGTTGATATCCTGTACGTATGTGTAAAGTGGTTAATTTTTATTTTATAACAATTCGTACGTACATTCAATAAAGAACAGTTATTTTCATACATTTTTTTAAAATATATCTCCTTATTGTACGAATGTACCATCACAACTCTCTTTGCATAGGATACGATGAGGTGACTTTTATGCAATTACATGTATGGAAAGACGTTCATTATATTTATGTATACCCTGCCTTACCCCAAAACGAGCTTAGAGTATTACTCAATAATAAAAAAGTAGATCTATTTACAGATAGTTATTGTAATGTTATTCCTTTGGATGAAGAAAAAGATAGTAACCACTTGTTTATTGAAGTAAATTCTGACCAATGGATTGTTCGGAAAGATTATCGTTGGAAAAGTACGAAAGTTAGAGACACAGATTTTCAGCCAGGTGACATATTAGTCGCTAGCGACAACCTTAACACAAAGTATTCTGGATATATGGGGCATTCTGCTATTGTCGTTAATAACCACGAAATGGTAGAATCCCCCGGAGGCGATATCTCTATTATAAAAGCGCCTATCGAAAAGTTTATTCGTCATCATCCGCTTTATGCGCATTATCGACCTGTGAATAGAGATTTAGGAGAGCGAGCTGCGCAGTATGCACTCCAGTATTATGAACAGTATGAAAAAAATAAACAGAATGGAGAAAATAAACCTATTTTTTCCTTTAAACTTTCCCAATCATTAGATGATCCTTGGGAATATGTTTATTGCTCTAAACTTGTATGGCTTGCTTATCATCACGGTGCTGATTATAGCTTTAAAAATGATTTTCTACTGTTTTCCCCGGAGGATTTATTTACGAATTTAAAGGATAATGATGATTTTGAAGAAATATATCGACATGAGGATGTGCATTTCAAATTAAATACGTAGTGTACTCGGAAAGGGTATAGTGGTTATTTGCTACTGTATCCTTTTATTTTCATATACTTAATATTTTCAAAACGTTAAACCATATGAAGAAAACACTAACCAAAAATCTTCTAACGATTTAGCCTTTTAACACGTCAAAAAGGAGAAGCGATGACGTTTAAGTCGATCTCTTCCCCTCTCCACTAGCTATTAAAATACAATGGTTTTATTACCATAAACAATAATTCGGTCCTCTAGATGCCATTTCACCGCGCGGGCCAATACGCTACGTTCTACTGTTTGACCAATCTTTTTCATTGCCTCTGCATTGTCACGATGGTCGACTCTACTAATGTCCTGTTCGATAATCGGTCCCTCATCTAAAGCATTCGTTACATAATGAGAGGTAGCTCCAATTAATTTCACGCCACGCTCGTATGCTCTTTCATATGGTCTCGCACCAATAAAAGCAGGCAAGAACGAATGATGAATATTAATGATTTGGTTTTTGAACTCTTCTACAAATTCTGGTGTAAGAATTTGCATATAACGAGCTAACACAATTAAATCAATCTCATGCTCTTTTAGCAATTTAATTTGCTGTTCTTCAACTTGTTTCCTTATATCCTTATTGGCAGGTATATAATGGAACGGTATTCCTAAAGGCTCCACGAGCTCGCGAGCGACTTCGTGATTGCTGACTACTAGTTTAATATCTGCCATTAAATCGCCACTCTGCCACTCCCATAGCAATTCTAAGAGGCAATGAGGCTCTTTAGAAACAAAGATAGCCATTTTCTTCACGTTATCCACATATTTGAACGTTGCTTCCATCTGGAACTTATTCTCTATTTCTTTGAAATCCTCTTCCAATTTCTTAATATTCTCTTGAAGATTCTCTATTTCAAACTCAATTCTCATAAAGAATTCACCAGATGCTTGTGGATTGGTAGAATATTGGCTAGATTCTAATATATTTGCGTCATGCTCAAATAGAAACTTAGAAACAGCCGCAACAATCCCCGGCTGATCCGCACAGTTAATTAGTAGCCTAGCACGATTTTTATTTACCTTTTTAAATAGTTCTAGTTTTTCCTTAGTGTATGTTCTCATCCTTGATCCCTCTTTAATTGATTTATCCTTTATACTTTAACACGTTATGAAAGATGGTCAAGTAGTTACTCAAATAGTTGCTCTATTATTTGTATAAATTGTACTGCTTCTTCCTTTGAAGTAGTCAATGGGGGCAAAATCCGAACTACTTTTGGCCCCGCAACTAAAATGAGTAATTGGTGATTTTCTCTAGCTTTATTCACATAATTAATCGCATCCGATGCTACTTCCATGCCTATCAGCATCCCTTTACCACGTATTGCTTTGATAGACTTCTTTTTCTGTACTAATTGCTCTAACTCCTGCCATAGATACTTAGATACTTTATGCGCATTGTCTAGTACATCCGATTCAACAATGTGCTTCAATGTGGCGTGTGCAGCAGTTACAGCAAGTGGGTTTCCACCAAATGTACTACCATGACTACCAGGTGTAAATACTTTAGCAACATGCTCCTTTGCAGCCATTGCTCCGATAGGAAACCCTGAACCTAAACCCTTTGCTAACGTGATGACGTCTGGTTCTATATTGTATTGCTCATACGCGAATAAAGTACCTGTTCGACCAATACCCGTTTGAATCTCATCAACCATAAGTAATGTTCCTTGCTCTTTACATAGAGTATTTAGTTTTTGAACCCACTCCTTATATGCAGGAATGACCCCTCCCTCTCCTTGAACAAGCTCTAGCATGACTGCTGCCGGCTTTTTCTCTTGTATAAGTTGCAATGAGGCATCTTCATTGAAAGGCGCATATTCAAAGCCTGGTACTAATGGAGTGAAGCCTTGTTGTATTTTTTCCTGTCCAGTTGCTGATAAAGTTGCCATCGTACGTCCATGGAACGAGCTTTGAAACGTAATAATAAGTGGTTGTTCTTGGTTCAACACATCATGACCATACTTCTTTGCTATTTTAATCGCTGCTTCATTCGCCTCTGCACCACTATTGCAGTAGAAAACGGAATCTGTACAGCTATATTTTGTAATTAATTCTGCTAATTCTTCTTGTTTCGGAATATGGTAAAGATTCGAGCAATGCCATAATTCACCTAATTGTTGTTGTAAAGCCTTCTCGACCACATCTGGTACATGTCCTAGATTACAGGTAGCAATACCAGCGCAATAATCTAAATACTTATTTCCTTTGTCATCCCAAACATAGCTACCTTTCCCCTTCACTACATTAATAGGAAAACGTCCATATGTAGGCATAACAGCTTGGATATCTTCTTTAGTTTGAGCCAACTTTACTTACCTCCTTCTCAAGAGAAATTCTCGTTCCAATCGACTTACCCTCCATAAATTGAAGAAGTCCATTTTCTTGCATCCCGTCCACAATCGATACTTCAGAAACATTCTTATAAAGCGCTTCTAAAGCAGAATTCACTTTTGGAATCATACCATCTGTAATAATTTTCTTTTCAATTAATTGCTTAATGGAATGTTCATTTAGATGATGAAAAACGTGTTTCTCACCATTTATTTCTTCATATATGCCTGGAATATCACTTACAAAACAGAGTTTCGCGTGTAGCGCCTGAGCTACCGCAGAAGCTGCCATATCTGCGTTTATATTATAACGTTGTCCCTCATCATCTACACCAACAGGGGAGATGACAGGAATCAATCCTTCATTAACTACCGTTTTTATCAATTCTGTATTTACATTAGCCGCTTCCCCAACAAACCCTAATTTATCCGCTTGTGCAATTGGCTTTGCTTGAAGTAATTTTCCATCTACACCACTAAGACCAACAGCTTTCACACCCGTTTCGGTAAGCTTACGAACGATTTGCTTATTAATCGCTCCACTAAGCGCCATTTCTACGACATCTAAAACTTCATTTGTTGTTACTCTTAATCCATCCACAAAGGTAGTTTTTACACCTGTTTGATCCAATAACTTAGAAATCAACGGTCCACCACCATGTACGATAACCGGTTGCCATTTTCCTTGTTTATGGATTTCCGCTATATTTTGATAAAAAGAAGAAGGCAGCCGTTCAAAGACACTGCCGCCACACTTAATAATGACATAATTCATCCAAATCGTCCTCCTTAGGTGCGATATGAAGCATTTATTCGTACATACTCATAGGATAAATCGCAACCCCATGCGATTCCTTTACCATTGCCATCTCCTAATTGTGCGTGTATCGCTACATTTTCTTGGAGTAAATAGTCCTTTGCCTGTTCTTCATTAAAAGGATGTGGAACACCCTCTTCTACTACTTTAATTTCGCCTAAATAAATACTAACCTTATCGGGATTGATAGGTTCTCCACTGTAGCCAATAGCTGTTATGATCCGACCCCAGTTAGCATCTGCACCGTGAATCGCCGTTTTAACTAAATTAGAGGAGATAATGGATTTAGCAATTTTTTGTGCCGATTGATCCGTAGTAGCTCCTTCTACCGTAACCTCCACAAGCTTCGTAGCACCTTCTCCATCACGTGCAATTTCCTTTGCTAAATGCTCACAAACGTAACGTAAGCCTTGATAAAATTGGTCCCACTCTTTGTGTTCAGGGCTAAGAGCTTCGTTTTCTGCTAAACCATTCGCTAATACTAGCACCATATCATTTGTACTTGTGTCACCATCAACCGTTATCATATTAAATGATTGATTGGTAATATCCTTCAATGCCTGTGATAAATGCTCAGAAGGTATATTTGCATCTGTCGTGATAAAACTTAGCATCGTCGCCATGTTAGGATTTATCATCCCAGATCCTTTTGCCGCTCCACCTATTGTGACGGTTTTGCCATCTATTTTTAGCTGTATCGCAATACCCTTTTCCTTTGTATCTGTTGTAAGAATCGCTGATTCGAATTTTTCTGAACCGCCATGTTTTTCGTCATTTATTTCTGCCATCGCTCCGTGTATTTTCTCCATAGGAAGTAGTTCTCCTATGAGACCTGTTGAAGCAACAGCAGCTAAATGCTCTTCCACCCCTAGCACTTCTGCAAATAATTTTCGCATATCATAAGCATCTTGCAGGCCTTGCTCCCCTGTACATGCATTCGCTATTCCTGAATTACAAACGACAGCTTGTAATTTATTTTCCTTCGCAACACTTTCTTGTGTCACTTTAAGTGGTGCTGCTTGGAAGCTATTTGTAGTATATACTCCTGCAGCACTTGCAGGTACTTCCGAAACGAACCATCCAAAATCTAGTTTCTTTTTACGGATACCACAATGCAAACCACCAGCTTTATATCCTTTAGGAGAGGTAATGCTTCCCCCTTGTACTATCTCCAATGTATGAGGTGTCACTTCTTTCGTCTTCAATTTCCTTCACTCCTTATGGGTAAGTAGGAAGCAGCTCCAGGCCTGCCATATCATCTAAACCGAACATGATATTCATATTTTGTACTGCCTGACCAGCTGCTCCTTTTACTAGATTGTCAATGACAGAAACAACAATTAACTTATTTGTTCGTTCATCCATATATAATCCGATATCACAATAGTTGCTTCCATATACTTCTTTTGTAGCAGGCATTACACCTTCTTTTCGTATTCGAACAAACGGATCGTTTTTATAATACTGCTCATACAAGTCAATAACTTCAGCAGTATTCTTGGAATCTTTTAAATCAACATACATCGTACTTAAAATTCCCCTTGTCATTGGGACAATATGAGGAGTGAATACGACTTGAACCTCTTCACTGAAACGGTCTGTTAGAATTTGTTCTATCTCTGGGATATGCTTATGTTTACCTACGCCATACGCTTTCATATTTTCATTCATCTCAGAATAATGTACGTTTAATGATAAACTTCTACCTGCGCCTGATACACCCGTTTTAGCATCAATAATTAGAGTTTCATTTATTGTCCATTGGTGGTCAATCAAAGGCATTAATCCTAATGTCACCGATGTCGGATAGCAACCCGGATTCGCTATTAGAGCTGCTTTTCGAATCTCTTCCCTATATATTTCACTTAATCCGTATACAGCTTGATTCACATATTTATCGGATGCCATCTCTTCTCCGTAATATTCTTTATACAGTTCCCTATTGGTTAAGCGGAAATCTCCTGATAGATCAATAACCTTCACACCTAAATCTAGTAATTCAGGAATTCGATGCTTACTAACATTAGAAGGTGTGGCAAAGAAGACAACATCCACTTCCTTCGCCAAGGCTTCCGCATCAAAATCTTCCATTTCAATTTCCATGATATTTGTTAAATGTGGGTAAACCTCACTCATCTTTACACCACTATTAGACTGCGAAATAATTTTCTTCACATTAGCTTGCGGGTGATGATGCAATAAACGAATCAACTCTGCAGCACCATATCCAGTTCCCCCAATAATTGCAACATCCACGTAAATATCCCCCTTAATAATTTACCGATAACGTCTTAATTAATTTATAATTATACTGTATTATGTATTTATATGCAATAATATTCTGAAAAAAGACTGAAAATATAGATAATTTCATAAATATTAATGAATAATCTTTTCAGTACACTGATTTTCTATGTATATTTATTCTATACATCGCCTTCTCATAGATATAAAACAAGACACTACTTTATAAAATAGAGCAGTGTCTCTTTTACTTATTCTTCTTGCACTTTATTCGTCATCTTTCCTATCCCTTCTATCTCTAGTGTCACTTCATCACCATCTTGCAGAAATTCATTTCTTGCCATTCCCACGCCATCTGGAGTACCTGTTAGAATGATGTCGCCAGGTTCTAGCGTGAATAAATGAGAAATGAAATGAATGAGATGAGGAATATCAAATATCAATTGCTTGGTATTAGAAGATTGACGCAATTCCCCATTAACATATGATTGAATGTTAAGATTACCCGGATCCTCTATATCATCTTTCGTTATTAACCAAGGACCGATTGGGGTAGAATGATCCTGCGTTTTCCCTTGTAGCCATTGAGGTGTTCGTTTTTGCAAGTCCCGTGCAGAAGTGTCATTGGCTATGGTATATCCTGCAATATAGTCGAATGCTTGATCCTTGCTAATATTCTTTGCTTCTTTTCCAATAATAACGGCTAATTCCACTTCATAATCCAGTTTCTCTGTTTGCACATTTTTATGTATGGCATCTTCTGGACCTATTAGAGCATTCGTAAATTTGGAGAATAAGACAGGATAGTCTGGAATTTTACTACCCATTTCTTTCACATGATCTGCATAATTCGTGCCAATACAAATGATTTTAGAAGGTTTAGGAACTGGCGTTTCTAGTCTAACTTCATCTAATAAGAATGAGTAAGGGAATGGGTTTGGTAAAACAGAAACGTGTTCCAATACTTCTTCCGCAATCGCTACATGTTGCTGAAAATTTGTATAAAACTCCATTGGGGAATACGGTAAAAGAAATGGATGATATAACTTACCCAACTTCACCAATGTAGAATGTGCTTCGTGCAAATCAATTATGTTGTCCCCCTTAACAACTCCAATTCGGTTTTCAGCAAACGGGGTTGTTAATTGATACGTAACTAATTTCATTTTCAACACCTCATTTATAGTTTATAGGATAGCCATTCGCTTCAAAATTCCGCATAAATGGAAAACCGTTACTTCTTCCAGTAAGGTAATAGATGATAAAGCAAAATAAGTAACGTTCCAACAAATGTGAGAACTCCCATATATAAATAAAGAGTTTCTCCACCAGCATGATCTATAACGATTCCTCCTAATAAAGAACCAATTATACCCGATAACCCGAAAAATACGGATACAAAGACTAGGTGTCCCGTCGATTGCATCGCCTTCGGAATAAGCCTACTCACATAATGAAAAGCAGTTAAATAAAAAATACCAAATGAAAACCCATGCAAAAATTGAAAGCCTACTATCCATTCAGGAGTATTTAGAAAAGAATAAAGGAACCATCGCAGAGAGTATAATCCCCCGGCAATAACCATGAAGATTAAGGGATGATATTTACGAAACCACCAGCCTGCTGTTGCAAAAACGATCGCTTCACTTGCCACACCAGCAAACCATGAGTAACCAATGATCGCTTCACTGCCTCCTAAATCGGCAATATAAATCCCTAAAAAGCTATCATTTGCACGATGGGAAATCGTCAAGAAAACGATTAAAATAAGAAAGACAACGTAAGGCTTAACACGTAATAGTTTACCAATATCTTTTAACTGAATTGGTGGCGCATTCACTTTTACATCCACTAAACGAGTACTTGCAATAAGTGCACCACTAGCAAGGATAAGATAAGGCCATATTAAAAATTCGATTCCAATCCGAGTTAATATTTCTCCCACTGTAAGAGAAGATAATGCAAAACCAATGGATCCCCATGTTCGAATGGAACCAAAGGATATACCTAATTGCTCTGCTCGGCGTTGTGATAAGCTGTCTCCTAGCGCTCCAATTGGTGAAGAAAAGAAGAAAAAGACTCCACCGGTGATTAATAAGAAGGTTAAGGATGTCATCGATAAGAAAAAATAACTACTAATAATTAAAGCAACTAAACAAATCACTAATATCTTCTTGACCGTTTGGTATTTATCACTCAAATACCCCCAAAACGGCTGGGAAAATATAGCGATAAATGGACCAATAGCCATTACCAAACCGACTTCACTGTTCGAAAGGCCATTATGTTGCAGATGAAGAGGCAAAAAACTTACGATAATCATATTAGCTCCATGGAACAAAAATAAGAGCAATTTTAGCGGTGTCGTTGAATTTTCACGTGCCAATATTTGCCTCCTAACTCTTAGTTGTATAATATTTTAGCCACAATTATACGCTACATTTTTTTGAAAAGGAAGTAGTAAACATTCATTTAAAAAGCATATTGTTTTTACATATTTCGCTATATATTTCAGTCCACCACTAATATTTACATGAAAAATAGACTAATTTTCCCCTATTCTCTCCTATCAAAGCATGTTACTTTTAATGTGTAATCTTTGTAAGCGCTTACCGAATAAAAAACGGAGGGATAAATCATGAAAAAATTTCAGCTCATACTGAAGACTAGTATCTACCTTTCACTTTTCATCTTTCTCGCCCCAACTATCTCACTAGCAAACGAGACAGCAAATCAAACAATTGATATGGAGCAATACGCAGAAAATATGCAACCTGGATGGAATCTTGGTAACACGTATGATGCCCTCGGCGAGGACGAAACAGCATGGGGAAATCCGATGGTAACGAGAGAATTAATCCAACAAATAGCTGCAGAAGGATTTCAAAGCATTCGGGTACCAATTACATTTGATGGTCGGATGAATCCAAGTGGCGATTTTGCGATTAACGAAGAGTTTTTATCAAGAGTACAACAGACGGTAGATTGGGCACTAGAAGAGGATCTTTATGTCATGATCAATGTACACCATGACTCCTGGGTATGGTTACAAAATGGTATGGAGAATAATCATGATCAAACAGTCGAACGTTTTCGTCGCATTTGGGAACAACTTTCCGAGCGCTTCCAAGATTACCCCGTAGAGTTAATGTTTGAAAGTATTAATGAACCGCAATTTACAGGAGACGAAAGGCAACAGCAAGGCTACCTAGATGAACTAAATGACGCATTCCACCAAGTAGTTAGAAACTCTAATGGAAATAATCCTGTTCGACCTATTGTTTTACCAACTTTATTGACTGGTCAGGAACCTGAACGATTACAAGCACTCTATGACTATATCTCCAACTTAAACGACCCTCATGTTTTGGCAACTGTTCATTACTACGGATTTTGGCCTTTCAGTGTCAACATTGCTGGTGTTACTCGATTTAATGATGAAACAAAAAACGATATCGATACGATTTTCAACAGGGTACACGATCAGTTTACAGCGAATGGTATTCCCGTTGTTATAGGTGAATATGGTCTATTAGGTTTTGATACAGGCACAGATGTTATCCAGCAAGGTGAAAAACTAAAATACTTTGAGTACATGATACCCGCTGCTCAAGATAGATCATTTGTTCATATGCTTTGGGATAATGGACAGCATTTGAATCGACATTCTCTAAATTGGCACGATGCTGAGTTCGCTCAAATGATTAAGACTAGCTGGAACAGTAGATCTGCGGTACCGAATAATAATTTTATTTATTTAAATAACCAAGAAGATAGGACTGACCATCAAATAGATTTTAAACTAAACGGACATCAGTTAGACTATATAAAATTGAATAACCAAACTTTAATAGCTGGAGAGGACTACTTATTTGAAGATGGTAATCTTATTCTAAAGAAAGAACGAGTAGAAGCCCTTTCTATAGAGGGAGAAACAGGACATATCGCGACATTGCACGTTGTATTTACTGGAGGATTTAATTGGGATATAAACATTTATCAACATGGTGCACCTGTGTTCCAAGAAGCTGATGGAACATCAGATAACTTCCAAATCCCTGTTTCATTTGAAGGCAATCATTTAGCTACAATGGAGGCACATTATGAAGATGGAACAATTGCTGGCCCTCAGAATTGGACAAGCTTCAAAGAATTTGGCTACACGTTTTCACCAGATTACGATAATAATACAATTACCTTAACCGAAAATTTTTTTAACGATATAGAGGATGGGAGAGAAGTAACGCTAACGTTTCATTTTTGGAGAAACGATAATGAAGAACAACTTTCATATAAAATAGTGAAAAATGGTGATCAAGTAACAGGGTGGCCTGTTATAGATGAAGAGGATGCTATTCCCGACGAAGAGAACGGAGAGGAAATCATAATTGAAGAAGATAAGGTTGTACCCGATGAGGATACAATTGATGAAGAACACGTTAGTCATAACGACGAAAAAAACACGAACAATCAAGATAAACAAGAGCTAGCTACGAAAGAAAACAATCCAAATTCTCAGAATGAGCAAATGGAGGAAAGTAGCCTTGCTCCAACTTTGACGAATCATAAATTACCCGATACTGCGACAAATTTATACTCTTGGTTAATTGCTGGGTTAGGATTATTACTGATTGGCGCTACTATATTTATTTCCCAAAGGAGAAGACGAGTTAATCATTAAAATAAAATCAATATTATAAAGATAAAGCAATGGGCCTTTACGGCTCATTGCTTGATAAACATTTGTGTCCAATAATGACCATTGCTACTGTAACCCACTCCAATGTGAGTCATTTTTGGATCTAACATGTTGGCACGGTGTCCTTCACTATTTAACCAGCTATTTACAACCTGTTCAGGGGTTCGTTGACCAGCAGCGATGTTTTCCGCAGCACTCGAATAATTGATACCGACTTGATCCATTAGATCAAACGGAGAGCCGTATGTTGGCGACTGGTGTGAAAAATAACCATTTTGCGCCATATCATCCGATTTTAGCTGCGCAGCCTCTGTCAGGTCATTATCTAGAGCTAAAGCGTTAAGGCCGTTCTCTAATCTCGCTGCATTCGTTAATTCAGCAACCTGCTTAACGAAATTGCCAATTTGCGAATCTTCTCCAGTGGAGTCAGATTGATTTTCTCTCCCTTGCTCTAGTTGTGTTTCATGTGGCATATCAGCAGGGTTCGAATTTCTTGGTGTTTCTGCTACATTGTTCCCTCCGGGCTGCGGACGGTTAGGCGTTTGCCCATAATCCCCGTTCGATGTAGGACTTCTAAAAATATTTTGTTCTCTACCTGGCACTACTGGCACTTCTTCTTCTGTATTTCTATCACCTTGAAAACTAACATAATCAGGTGTTATCTCATTTCCTTGTTGAGTATCTCTTTCAGCGGTTGATCCACATGCTGATAAAACAAGGAATACAGACAAGCTTATCATAAAAAGTACTATCTTACGCATATTTTTCACCTCTAACATTAGGTTTACAGGCTTACTATGCGCTAATATTATTGTTTTATACGGTACTCTTCTTGGTTTTATTTGGTGGGAAAATTTTCTTACCTCTCCATCCACCGAACTTATAGTATAGATAAGCGAACACGCTACTAATCAAAAAGCTAACTCCAATTCCATAAGCGATTCCTTGTTCACCAATCCATTGCGAAAAGAAATACGACAACGGAAATCGTAATACCCAAAAAGATAAAAGATTAAGTACTAGTACTTGGTACATAGCACCTGAAGCTCGAACAATTCCGTTGAGCACAAAGTTTATACCTAAAAAGGGATAAAAAAAGGCAACAATCATTAAATATTCAGAGCCAAATTGTACCGCGTCAGGTTCTTGAATAAATAGACGCACTCCATATTCAGCAAATGCAACAATCAGCACAGCGAAGATAAGTGTAATGCCTGTATTATAAATGACACCGTAACGTGCAATTTTTTTGACTCGGTCCCATTGATTTACACCAATGTTTTGTCCTGCCATACTATTTACCGCAGCACTTAACGCATGTGCGGGTAGCAAAATAAGACTGTCTAATCGTTGCGCGGCACTAAAGCCAGCTACGACTGCTTCGCCATGTGAGGTGACGACACTCATAATGGCTGCAGACCCTGCCGAGATAACAGCCATTTGCATACCTGAAGGAATACCTAATCGTAGTATAAGCTTCACTTCCTGCCACTTCGGCTTTCGTGGTCGTTCAACTGGTACTAGCTTTTTCTTAATAATAAATAATACTCCAAACAAGAAGGATAATCCCTGTGAAAGTACGGTTGCAATAGCAGCTCCGTGTACGCCTAGTCCAAACCCTGAAATGAACAAAGGATCAAGAACAATATTTAAACAGACAGCAATAGCTACAAACAGTAGCGGTGTCTTGCTATCGCCTACTGCCCGCATTACGGTACTAATATAGTTATAGCCAACTAAAAACAATATACCTATTGCATTAATCCTCAAGTAAGCTACTGCATCATCTAGCATTGCATCCGGTGTTCCTAATAAATTTAAAATTGGGGTTGCCAATACATATCCTAATATCCCCATAATAAATGCCATCCATGTTAGTGTGACAGTAAACGCATTAATATAATTTTTAAGACCTTTTTCATCCTGTCTCCCTTTTTGCTGAGAGAGAATCGTAAGTGCTGTATTATTAACCCCTAAAATAAAGGAGAGCACGGTGAAAATTACCGTACCCGCAACAGCAACTGATCCTAATGCATTTGCGCCTATTAAGTTTCCTACCCATAAGCTATCTACAAATTGATAGGAAACTTGTAATAAGTTGGCTAGCATAATTGGTGCAGAAAAATAAAACAAACCCGACCATATGTTACCTTTCGTAAAATCACGTTGTGTCTTCAAACCATATCCCCCAATGTATTACCATCCTTAAAATTGTAAGTATGATATGTCATGTCCAAAATTATTAAAATAGTCATTTAATGCGTGGTCATTGCCAAGTCCTTTTCTAATAAGATACATAAAATAGTTTTAATCATACTTCTTTCATTATAATTAATTTTTACTTCATACCCAATTATTCAGCCTTTCTTTTGATTTGTTACATTTTAGCGACAAAACAAGCATATACTGAATACTTGCTGATTGAATAACATATAACAAATTTGGTAATACTTTTTAATACTAAAAGTACATCGGAGTGAAGGGAGGAAGGTGGATGGCATTCTTACGCGAAGCAGTAGAAAAACAAAAAGCCTTTCTGATTCAACAATTGGTGGCACAAGGTGTTGCAGAAGGAAATGTCGAGGAATTGTATGAAAAAACTATGAGTGAAATCGTCAATGACTATGAGCATTTTTGCAAGAAATTCGAAGAATCTAATCCCGGATTGTTAAAACTAACTCGCTATAATCCATACGACTACGAAGAAAAGCAATATTTCCATTAGTTTCATTTTTATCAATCCCCTTATCGAGCAACTCTAATGGAATTACAAGAGTAGATAGCTTAAAATAGAGATAAGGGGGGATCTTCCATGCAAATATCCATATCTAACCCTGCAATAAAATGGTTTCAGCGAGAATTGGGACTAAATGAAGGGGATTCCGTACGCTTTTATGCACGCTATGGAGGTTTTGGTGGTGTACATAAAGGATTTTCACTCGCCATGGAAATAATGGAGCCTGTTAATCCTGGCGCTGAAATAATTGAAAATGGCATTCGTTTCTTTGTAGAGGAATCGGACCTATGGTACTTTGATGAGAAAGATTTTCGTATAAAGTATTCTCGAAAATTCGATGAAATAGAATTTATTGTGGAGTGAAAATCTAGGAGAAAATTGTATTGGTCGCTGAATACAGATAATATTTCCTTTTATCTGTATTCTTTCTTCACTAAACGATATCCTGTTTTTCCCGCACAAATAAGAATCCGAATTGGATTCTTATTTAATACTATGTCGTTACTAACCTAACTTCTTCACCATAATATAATTTACGTGCTCTTCGTCCCCAACGAAAACAGAGTATTCACCTTCCACTTCAAATCCCATATTTCTATGGAAATCAATAGCTGTTTTATTTTTATTCCATACACCTAACCATACATTTTCTTTATTCTGTTCCCGAGCAAACTCAATGCCTTTGTTTAAAAGTATTCTTCCTAATCCTTTGTCTTGGAAGTTTGATTTCACATAAATTCGTTCAATTTCCAAGGCATTCTCTTTCGATACATGCTGAGTTTGTGCATCGTCTACATTTATTTTTAAATATCCTGCAATTACATTGTTTTCTAATAGGAGAAAAAAAGTAGAAAGTTCATTATCTAATTCATTTTTAAGTTGGGAAGTACTAAAGGCTTTTTCTAAATAGTCGTGCATATTTTCTGGGGTATTAAGATGACTGTAGGTTTCGTTGTATGTTTCAATAGCTATATTTTGTAACTGCTCAAGATCATCCAACGTACATTTCTTTATTTTCGTACTCAACTTCACATCATCTCCCTTATGTTTTTTAGAGATAAATACGGACTACAACCCCGTTTCCCCTCTATCCATACCAATTATTATAAAATTTATTAAATTTCCAGTCAATGAAAACGAATTCAGTCCTAACATTTTACCACATAAAGGTATTATTTAGAAGGGTATTCAATATAAAATTCCCCTTCGCAAACAGAGACTAAATCTGTCTGACTTAAGGGGAATCTTAAGTAAATTAACGTATTTTATTTTACCGTTATTATTGCCTTGGCTTTCTTATTAGAAAAATCAAGGGTATAACCTGGCTCTCCGAAATAAGGGAAGCCATCTTTTGTCCAAAATAAACGTTGGATTCTAGCATGACGATTATGGTCATAGAGTGGATTTTCTGTATTAAATCCTTTATATGGGCGAGCATGATAAATAATTAACTCATAGCCATCTTCATCAACTGAGAAACTGTTGTGCCCTGGGCCATACTCACTATTTTTATCACTAGAAACCATGACCGGCTCGGGTAACTTAGTCCAAGAATCAGGATTAACTAAATCACTGTCAGCGTCCGCGTATAATAGACCTACCGCGTAATTCTCATCGGTAGCACTAGCCGAAAAGGCAATAAATACTTTTTCGTTGTTTTTAATCATTGCCGCCCCTTCGTTCACATCAAATCCAATCGTTTCCCAATCATATTCAGGAGTCGACAGGCTTACTTGCTTTTTAATCGTCCAAGGATTTTCCATCTCAGCAATATATAGATTAGATATCGTATCTTCTTCTATCTTCTGAGCCCAAACTAAATAGCGCTTACCTTGATGCTCAAAAGTAGTAGCATCTAATGAGAAGCTTTGAAACTCCGTGTTAACTTGTCCTTTCTCCACCCATTCACCTTCTAATGGATTATCCGCTTCACACTCTAACACGTATGGTCGAATTTCCCATACATCATCCTTTTCCCCAGCGGCAAAGTGTACATACCACTTTCCATCTATAAAATGAAGTTCAGGTGCCCATATATGCTCTGACATAATTCCAGATTCATGCTTCCACCAAATAACCTTTTCTTCAGCTTGTGGCAGTTCATCAATCGTTTTTGCGCGTCGCAATACAATTCTGTCATATAGCGGATAAGACCCCATAAAGTAATAGTATCCATCGGTATGCTTATATAAATATGGATCAGCACGTTGCTCAATAAATGGTTTCGGATAGTTTTTATGTTGAACAGCACCCTCTATCTCGTATGTACCTTTTTCACTAAACTGAGAGTCATCTTTCACATCCCACTCCACGTTAAACTCTGCTGTTATATCATTCTCTAAATCTACCTGCACACGAGAAGGCAGGATAACCTCTTCTCCTTTTGCCACGGTGATTTCTACATTATGAATATGTTTAATTTCCATCTTGCTCCACACCCTTTCTAATCTTCCTACATGTATTATATAAAATAAAATTGGTACTTACAACTATTATTAATATCAGAATTTTATTAAAGTTATACTAACAAGTTAGACTCAACCAGCTTAATAAGCCCGACCTAGTATCCGGGCACAGGTTTGTAAGCTAAAATAGAAAAACCGAACTAGCAGCAATGGATGGTTTTCACCATTCTGCACAGTTCGGCTCACAAGCATTTTAAATATTCAGATTTATTGTTGATTCGTTACCTCGATATCCCGATCACTTATTCGATGTTTCTCTACGAACCTAGCCATTCGTTGTAACGCGACACCTAATTGTTTTATTGATGTAGCGTATGAGCACCGAATATATCCCTCTCCACTCTCTCCAAATACATGACCTGGTACAACAGCAACGCGCTCTTCTTCTAACAATCGCTGCGCAAATTCCTCTGAACTCATACCAGTTTCTTTGATCGATGGGAAAACATAAAATGCGCCACCAGGGACATGACAACTTAACCCCATCTCATTTAAAGCATTTACAACATAGTTTCGTCTCTGACGATAACTCATTTTCATATTTTCTACGCTTTCCATTCCGTTTCTTAACGCTTCTAATGCGCCATATTGCGCCATAGTCGGCGCACACATCATTGTGTATTGATGGATTTTAGTCATTGCATCTATAATCTCTACAGGGCCACATGCGTAGCCTAAACGCCAGCCTGTCATAGCAAATGCCTTAGAAAAGCCTGAAACGACAATTGTACGCTCTGCCATGCCAGGTATGCTAGCAATGCTCATCGCCTTTTCTTCAAATGACAATTCTGCATAGATTTCATCCGAGATTACTAGAACATCATGTTTCTCCACCACTGCAGCAATCTGTTCTAACTCTTTTCTATTTAATACTGTCCCAGTTGGGTTATTAGGACTACAAAGTACGATAGCTTTTGTTTTAGTTGTTATAACTTCTTCAAGTTGCTCTGCCTGTATCTTAAATTCATTTTCTGCCGATGCGCTTAGGCTTATCGCTTTGCCACCCGCTAAGGTCACCGCTGGACTATATGATACAAAGCTAGGTTCAACGACGACCACTTCATCACCAGGCTCCAAAACAGAACGCAAAGCTAAATCAATCGCCTGGCTAGCACCAACAGTAACAAGAATTTGGTTATCCGCTTGGTAAGAAAGGCTAAATTCTTTGCTTAAATAGCTGCTAATTTCCTCACGTAACTCTAATAATCCAGCATTTGCTGTATATGCTGTGTAACCCTGCTCTAATGAGTGGTAGCTTGCTTCAATTACATTCCATGGTGTTACAAAGTCTGGCTCTCCCACTCCTAATGAAATAACATTATCCATTTTAGACGCTAAATCAAAAAATTTACGTATGCCTGAAGGCTGTAATGACTGCACGTTTTTCGCTAAATAGGAACGAGTCATGGTGTCACCATGATGCGTTTATCATCATCACTTTCATCATCAAATATAATGCCGTCATGTTTATATTTTTTAAGTATAAAATGTGTGGTAGTGGAAACTACAGTATCTAATGTAGATAACTTATCGGATACAAATCGACTAACTTCCATCATTGTTTTTCCTTCTACAGACACACTTAAGTCATAGGAGCCTGACATTAAATAAACAGCCTTAACCTCTGGAAAACGATATATTCTAGAAGCTATTTTATCAAATCCTACCCCTCGTACAGGTGTTACTTTAACATCAATTAATGCTGCGACTCCTTCATATTCATAAACGCTGGACCAATCAATTAAAGTGGAATAACCTAATATCTTTTGTTCATTTTCTAGCTTTGTGATTAACTCCTCAATCTCTTTAGGAGGCATGTTTAACATCTTACTTATTGTTTCTGTTTCAAGGCGACCATTTTTCTCCAATAATTTTAATAGTTCAATCTCTTTTTGTTTCAATCTTTTCACCTTCTCCAGTCCTCGAGTATACACTACTTATAGTATATCTAATCTTACTACAATTGAGCGTATTTTTGAACCACTGTTATATGGAATACTTTTGGAGGAGGTAAACGATACAATGATAGGCAAAACCGATCGATGGATAAAGAAATATATAAAAGAAGCCGAAGAAAATAATGCCAACACTAGTGACAGAATAAAGCTTCAGCAAGATTATGTAATTAACCCATTATTGCCATATTTTAATGGTGTCAATACAATGGAGATTCAGCAGCATCTCTATCAATTCGGTCTCTTTATACCTCATAAAAATGAAAAAGATAAAATCGTACGCTGGCTTAAAAAGGATTTTAAATCTCATGTTCAAAAAATCTATCAGTATCTTCAAAGCAAATGGGATGGTCCATCTCCTTCTATCTTCATTCTTCCCTCCAATGAGGAAAATCGCGAATTATCCATACTATTTAACGGATCCTCCGGTCTAAGCTATCCCGATAAATTGTTTCTTTTTTTGCCTGTAGATGCTACAACAAAACAATTAGCAGCTCTCTTTATACATGAATATAGTCATGTTTGTCGCTTGCATCATTTATATAAAGAAAATCAAGAAATGACCATTTTAGATGCCATTATATTAGAAGGTATTGCGGAAGTAATCGTTAGAAAGAAGCTAGGAAAAGACGCTGGAAATCAATATATTAGAAAATTAGATAATGACGTATTCGAAAGATATTGGAACCGATGGATAAAAGGGAAGGAAGCAACTAAGAGACACGACCATCTCCATGATAAAATCATGTTCGGATCGCATAGTATCCCTAAAAATTTAGGTTATTTACTCGGATACCACTTAGTTAATCAATACGCTGAAGAAAATTCCATATCAATGAAAAAATTACTGTACTTAGAAAATGAGATATTCCTTTCTAGTTTAGAAGAGCGTAATTAGTTTGCCTAAATTAAGCAAAACATACTACCAGAAGTACAAGTGACCACTCTAAAATAGAGCAATAGCATATAGTATCCTATCGGGATTCGTTGGGAGGTGATAGATAATGTCTTCCTATTACCATCTTTGTGCACGTAATATTGGTAGACCTGTTAGAGTAGTCACTCATAATGGTGAAGTACATCACGGTATAATCGATCGGGTAGATTCCTATAACCTGTATTTAAAACCGATGGGTGGAGGTCGCAATTTAGGCGGGTACGGAATCGGATTTTACGGATGGGGGCTAGGTTTAGGTATTGCACTAGGCTCTATTGCAACGATTGCATTCCTTCCATTTTTCTGGTGGTAATGTTAGTTGGATTTTTAAAGATGATATAGATTGGATTCGCAACATCAATGACTAAGATTTGAATGGACACCTTTTTCAGAGGATTAATTATTAAAAGTTCGAGGGATAAAAGCTTGCTCAAGGCAGTACGAGTATTAAAATGTATTCAAATAACACCAGACAAACCAAAATTAATAAGGTGTGTCTGGTGTTATTCTATTTACTACCTATTCCTACGGGCAAAATCTACAAATCGAAATTTATCAGGTCTATGTCTAGACTCTGTGTATTGAAACAAGGTAGCATCATCTAAATAAACATAGTTTTTAATGACAACGATATGCTGAAATCCTTCTAAATCAAGTAGTTCTTTATCTTCTTCTGTCGACTCAATGACGGTAATTTCTTTCTTAGCAAAGCTAATGCTTAGCCCTAATGTATTCTCTAAATAATCATAAATAGAACGGGAAGCAATGTCCTCGGTTAATTTCGGTACATACTTTTCTAAAAAATAGTCCTTATCAAGGATTACATGCTCCCCAGAAAATTGCCTCGTTCTTTTTACTTCCCAAACCAATTCCGGCGAACTAACCTTCAGTTGTTGAGCAATTTTTGGTGTGACTTTTTCTAGATTGCATTCATGGACTACTGTGAGGGGCTTTTCATCCATTTTATCTGTAATTTCTCGAAAACTGACTAAACCAGAGACTGGTAAATCAAATTTATTACGGTCAATTACTAGAGATCCCTTACCTCTAATTTTTTGGATATAGCCATTTTCCGCTAATAAGTTTAATGCTTTCCTAATTGTTTCCCTAGCAGTTCCATAAATTGTACAAAGCTCATGCTCAGAAGGGAGATATTCTTTTGCTTTATAATCTCCCTTGTCTATTTTATTAGCTATTTCTTGGTAAATAACAAAGTATTTACTCTGCATATCCCCATTACTCCAATTCTTTTGCTTCATAGAGGACAACAGATTCGTATGGACGTAACGTAAGAGAATGGATGTCTCCTATTGTATCTTTATAATTGGAGAGAATAACGTTAGGGTTCTTCATACTTCCTTTTCTCTCTTCTGGCATACGAAAGGTTGTCTCTTCCTCATAAAAATTATTGACGACAAGCATTATTTCGTTGTCACTTTCCCTTACATAAGCAAAAATAGCAGGATTATCTGGTAAAAGCAACTGATATTCCCCGTCTGTAATCACATCATAGTCTTTCCGAAGCTGAATTAACTTCTTATAGTGATAGAAGATAGAATCCTTATCTTTTAACGTGGTCTCTACATTTATGTGATTATAGTTCGAACTGAGGCCAATCCAAGGTTGTCCAGTTGTAAATCCAGCATGCTCCTCATTATTCCATTGCATCGGAGTACGAGCATTATCACGAGATTTTTCTTTCAATATTTCGATGATTTCTTCTTCTTTTCCACCCTGCTCTAACCACTCTTGATAAATATTTATCGATTCTACATCTCTGTACTGTTCAATAGAATCAAAGTAAGGATTCGTCATCCCTATTTCTTCTCCTTGGTAAATGTAAGGCGTTCCCTGCATTAAATGTATGGTTGTTCCAAGCATTTTTGCGGATTCTTTATGATATTTTTTATCATTTCCAAATCTTGAAACGATTCGTGGTTGATCATGATTACACCAAAATAGTGCATTCCAACCTCCGCCTTGGTACATACCAACTTGCCAATCCGATAATATCTTTTTTAACTGAATAAAGTCAAAAGGTGCTTTTGTCCATTTCTCCCCATTTGGATAATCAACTTTTAAATGATGAAAGCTAAATACCATATCTAATTCTTCATTTTTTGGATTTGAATATCGCACACAGTTGTCTATGGTCGTTGATGACATTTCCCCTACAGTGATGGTCTCTTTCCCTTTAAATACTTCCTGGTTCATTTCATGAAGGAATTCATGTACTCGTGGGCCATCTGTGTAAAATTTTCGTCCATCCCCTGGCGGAACACTTCCATCATCATTTGGAAACTGTTGATCCTTGGAAATCAAATTAATCACATCTAGACGGAATCCATCTACTCCTTTATCTACCCAGTAATTCATCATTTCATAGACGCGGTTTCTTACCTCTTCATTTTCCCAATTTAGATCTGCTTGGGTAACGTCAAAAAGGTGTAAGTAATACTCTTCTGTTTCTGTATCATACTGCCATGCAGAACCGCCAAATTTAGATTTCCAGTTCGTTGGTGGGTTACCATCTCTTTCTTTCTTCCAAATATAAAAATCCCTGCATGGGTTATCTTTGCTTGATTTGGATTCTTGGAACCAAGGATGTTCCGTTGATGTGTGGTTGACTACAATATCCATGATAAGCTTCATTTCACGTCGATGTACTTCCTCTAAAAGTTTTTCAAAATCATCCATCGTCCCAAAACGTTCATCAATTGAGTAATAATCTGCAATATCATAGCCATTATCATTCTGCGGAGATTTATAAATAGGAGTTAACCAAATAATGTCGACTCCAAGCTCTTTTATATAATCAAGTTTTTCGATAATCCCGTTGATATCCCCAACACCATTTCCTGTCGTGTCTTTAAAGCTCTTCGGATAAATTTGATATACGGTAGACTTTTTCCACCATTGTTGATTCATTGATGTAACCCCTTCCTATACGCTGGTTCTTAGATTGGTAAAAGAGTTTGGAACAGAAGTATTTTATCATAGTAGGTACCGATCGATTTGTTGGAATTCGTTCGGTACCTACGCTTTTTTATAATTACTTCGCTAAAACACTTCGCTTTCCGCAGGCACGGCCTCGACTTCCCAATCCTCACCATTGCTCGTCTTGGGTGATTCTTGGCTCGTGCTGTTCCTGCAGGAGTCTCGTGTTTTGACCACGTAATTAATATAACAACACCTTATTCTTCATCTTTGATAAATTAAATTTGTGTTATCTCCCAGACTCTTTAAGATGTTTTGTTTAATTTAAGGCTGTGTTTTTCCTAAACGAATATATGCCTGTTTACCCATTTTTGTTCTTGCAAAAATTACAGTTAGAATAAACGGTATAACAATTGCCGCAAGCATCGCGATGGCAAATTTAAGCATATCCGGAACTTGAATAGATAGAATTCCTGGAATACCCCCTACACCAATGGAATTAGCCATAACGCCAGTACCTACAGATATCACTGCGGCCACTGCAGAACCACAAATACCCGCTACAAACGGAAAGACGTATCGAAGGTTAATACCGAATAACGCTGGTTCTGTTACTCCTAAATAACAAGACACTGCTGCTGGAACAGATACTTGTTGTTCTTTTTTATCTTTCCTGTTTAAGTAAATCATCGCTACTACAGCCGATCCTTGAGCAATATTAGATAACGCAATCATCGGCCAAAGAATTGTACCATCAAATTCACTCATTAACTGCAAGTCGATAGCATTTGTCATATGATGTAACCCTGTTATAACGAGTGGAGCATATGCAAAACCAAATATGGCTGCAAATAGCCAACCAAATGCTGACGTAAGTCCATCGTATACCACATTTGAAATCCATGAACCTATTTCCCATCCAATTGGTCCTAATACCATGTGTGCTACTAAAACAGCTGGAATGAGTGCAAAAAACGGAACAAAAATCATCGAAACTACTTGTGGTATAACTTTTCGGAGCCAAATCTCTAAATATGCGAGAACAAATCCTGCCAGGATAGCTGGTATTACTTGCGCTTGATATCCAATCATATCAATTTGAGCAAACCCAAAATCCCAAAATGGTATTTCTTCCGCTCCAGCTACTCCATACGCGTTTAATAGCTGTGGAGATACTAAAGTGATCCCTAATACGATACCAAGTACTTGTGTTGTACCCATTTTCCGCGAAATAGCCCATGTTATTGCTACCGGGAGGAAATGAAAAATCGCTTCTCCAATTAACCACAGAAAGTCATATACACCTTGCCAAAACTGAGATGTATCAACTAATGACTGAGTTCCATTGTTAATCATATTCACTTCACCAATTAGATTCCGGAACCCGAGAATCAGTCCCCCAACAACCAATGCTGGAATGATTGGTGTGAAAATATCCGCTAAGTGTGAAACCATACGTTGAAGAATGTTCATATTTTGCTTTGCCTTTTCTTTCGCTTCATCCTTCGAAGTATCACCAACACCTGCTATTTTTGAAAATTCATTGTAAAACGAGGCAACTTCATTACCTACAATTACTTGAAACTGCCCTGCTTGAGTAAATGTTCCTTTTACAAGGTCAATATTTTCTATTGCGTCTACATCCGCTTGCTTAGGATCATTTAAAACAAAACGCATCCGGGTAGCGCAATGTGTAACAACATCAATATTATCTGACCCACCTACTTTTTCTAACAATTCCTTAGCAGGTTCTGTATATTTACTCACGGTTAACCCTCCTATTTAAACGTATTTTCTATCTTGTATATACAAGATAGTTTATGGGATAATGATAACTTGTATATACATGAATGTCAACGGTAAAATGAAAGAGTTTTCGCCCACTTTTTGGTAGCGTGAAAAAAATCGTGCTTTCGCGCTATAAAGCGCATGAAAACACGATTAATAGGAATAGATTGGAAGATTTTTAATCGTCAAAAAGGTCCTTAGGTACTCGACCGTCTTTCTCCATAATAATCCGTAATGCCTCTTGGAAATCTGACTCATCAACTTGCATGTCTATCATATAGGTGCGTGGAGTATCGTCATCCGAATTCATTTCTCCTGTAAAAGCAATTGGGGCGATAATACCTCCATGCCCCGCTCCCATACCATGTGTGTTATTACCGGTGTATGCAAGAGGAACGGCCGTTATATATCCTTCACCATCTGGTAGATGATCAAAGAAGATATCATTTGTCTTTAATTTATTCAAAGTAGCTCTTGCACTTTCCGCATCATCTTCTGTTTTGAAAAATGCTTGTACCGCTTTATACATCGCACTCATCCTTTCGGAATTATTTAGTAGTAATGTACCCCATATAAAAGTTTTTAAAACAGAAGGGAAATAGTTTTTCAAAATAAGCTCCTACCCATAGAAAGTATTTGTAAAGATATCAATAAGAATTTAGAAAAGGAATAGTTAAAATGTTAAATTTCCAGTAGAATGAAGAAAAGGAGGTTGAAGGTAATGAAAAGGTTTTCAAAAGTAGAGAAAAGCTGGATGATGTACGATTGGGGGAGCTCCGCATTTAGCGTCATTATAACAACAGCTATTTTCCCAATTTATTATAAAGCACAAGCAACTAATGCTGGAGTAAGTGGAGCACTTTCCACAGCTTATCTCGGCTATACGATTTCTATCTTTACTTTTATTCTTGCCATTCTCGGTCCTATTTTAGGTACTATCGCTGACTATAAAGGTCTTAAGAAAAAGTTCTTTCTGGTCTTTTTAGGGATAGGATTTATCTCTACATTTTCCTTATTATTTGTCCCAGAGGGTGCTTGGCTTCCCTTACTTATTCTCTTCACCTTCGCTTCTATAGGATCAACAGGGGCAAATGTCTTTTATGATGCATTTCTTGTCGATGTCACAAACGATAAACGAATGAACGATGTCTCAGCAAGAGGTTATGGTTTAGGTTATATTGGTAGTTCTATACCATTTGTTATAAGTATTGCGATCATATTGCTTGCTCAACAAGGTATCCTACCAATCAGTAGTACAGCTGCAAGCAAAATCGCCTTTTTTATAACCTGTATATGGTGGATAACATTTGCAATTCCTATGATACGCCGTGTCAACCAAGTGCATTACATAGAGCGTGAATCCCAGCCTATTAGAAAGAGTTTTCAACGATTATGGAAAACCATTCGTCATGTAAAAGATTATAAGTATGTTACATTGTTTTTAATAGCTTACTTCTTTTATATCGATGGTGTCGGAACAATTATCTCGATGTCGACTGCCTATGGTACAGATGTAGGACTAAGTGCGTCGGTTTTATTATTAGTTTTGCTAATGACGCAAATTGTAGCCGCTCCATTTTCAGTTTTATATGGAAGATTAGCTAACCGTTATTCTGCAAAATCCATGCTATTTGTCGGAATTTTTGTCTACATCATCGTTTGTATATATGGTTTCTTTCTAGAAACAGCGTTAGATTTTTGGGTGCTAGCTATGCTAGTTGCGTCATCGCAAGGTGGTATACAGGCGTTAAGCCGCTCCTATTTTGCTAAATTGATTCCTAAAAATCATGCGAATGAATTTTTTGGCTTTTATAATATCTTTGGAAAATTCGCATCTATTACTGGACCTTTTTTGATGGGGATTACAGCTCAACTAACAGGCCGCTCAAATATGGGAATTTTAAGCCTAATCGTATTATTTATTGTCGGAGCCATCGTCCTATACTTCGTCCCATCCGATAAAGAAAACTTAGCTAATACCAAGCCGTAGGCGCAGGTAATAGCTTAGTTGCACTTATACTTGGTACATTAA
This sequence comes from Gracilibacillus halotolerans, assembly GCF_014206945.1. GTDB lineage: Bacteria > Bacillota > Bacilli > Bacillales > Amphibacillaceae > Gracilibacillus > Gracilibacillus halotolerans. The sequence continues at coordinate 161,785 of NZ_JACHON010000003.1, read as the reverse complement.
AATTTTTACTACGTCGAACTACACCTTTGCTAAAATTTTATAAAGTCCAATGTGAAAAGAAAACTTAGCTAGTGCCAAGCCGTAGGCGCAGGTAATAGCTTAGTTGCACTTATAACTAGGGGTACAAAGGCATCTTACACCACGTCCTGTCGTGATGCCTTTGTGACCAACTTCCTGTTAGCCGTTAGCCCGATTTTCCACCTCGACGTTCTACAGCTTTGCCAACCATTCCTTCACCAATTTAGATATATAATTAGCAACCTATCTAATTATGAGATTAATCCAATGTCAAATAAGTATTGTTTTAGAACAAACAGTTATAGTACACTTAAAATACTTAATTAATGGTTAACAAATTACACATTATCCGTGTTGAATTGTTATAGTACAGTCTTTGACAGCACTGCTTAGTTTATGATTGCTGTCTTTTTTATTCGGTTTTTCATTTAAACTACTCTAATGGATGAGAAGTTAACCTAGTCTATTATTTTATAAACGCGTTTACTAACTAGCTAACGCAGGAAAACTATTTTATAACAATTTGCAAAGAATAGGAGCGATAGGTGACGATGGCAAATACTAACCAATCGGCAAGAGAGTATGTAAATAATGTTTTTGAAACAGTAAAAAGAAGAAACCCCCATGAAAATGAATTTCATCAAGCAGTAGAAGAGATCTTCGAATCTTTAGTACCTGTCTTTGAGCAAAACCCTACTTATATTGAACACAATATTTTAGAAAGAATATCTGAACCAGAAAGAATGGTTACATTTCGAGTACCTTGGTTAGACGATCAAGGTAAAACACAGGTTAATCGGGGTTTTCGTGTACAATTCAATAGTGCCATTGGGCCGTATAAAGGAGGAATTCGTTTCCATCCTTCCGTAAATGCAAGCATTATTAAATTCCTCGGTTTTGAACAAATCTTTAAAAATTCACTTACAGGCCAACCAATTGGTGGAGGTAAGGGTGGAGCTGACTTTGATCCTAAAGGAAAGTCAGACAATGAGATTATGCGATTTTGTCAAAGTTTTATGACAGAATTATACAAACACATCGGTCCAGATACAGATGTCCCAGCTGGAGACATTGGAGTAGGAGCACGCGAAGTTGGATACATGTTCGGCCAATACAAAAGATTACGTGGTGCTTATGAAGCAGGTGTCTTAACAGGTAAAGCACCTGATTTCGGTGGAAGTTTAGCTAGAAAAGAAGCTACTGGTTACGGAACTGTTTATTTCGTACAAGAAATGCTAAAAGATAACAATGATAGCTTTTCAGGTAAAACCGTCGTTGTTTCAGGGTCAGGGAATGTATCCGTATATGCAATGGAAAAAGCTACAGAACTAGGTGCTAAAGTGGTAGCTTGTAGTGATTCCAACGGCTATATTTATGACGAAAACGGAATAAACTTAGCAACAGTAAAACGCCTTAAAGAAGAAGAAAATAAACGTATCAAAGAATATTTAGAATTTCATCCAGAGGCTAAATATTTTGATGAATGCAATGGTATCTGGTCAATTCCTTGTGATATTGCATTGCCTTGTGCCACTCAAAATGAGATCAACGAAGAAGATGCGAAAAAGTTAATTGCCAATGGCGTAAAAGCAGTCGGTGAAGGAGCGAATATGCCTTCTACACTGAAAGCTATTGATCTATTCATTGAAAATAATATACTGTTTGCACCAGCAAAAGCTGCTAATGCAGGCGGAGTTGCTGTTTCAGCACTTGAAATGGCACAGAACAGTGCAAGACTTTCTTGGAAATTTGAAGAGGTAGATGCGAAGCTAAAAGAAATCATGCAGGATATTTATAAACATTCCATTGAGGCTGCAGAAGAATTCGGACACCCAGGTAACCTTGTTATTGGCGCTAATATCGCTGGCTTCAAAAAAGTTGCAGATGCGATGATTTGGCAAGGAGTTATTTAATAGCATACTAACAATCCCCTTATTTTCGAGAAATAAGGGGATTTTACTAGACATCTAACTATTTACACCTGACAAAATGTATGGAATTGCTGATTGTATAAAGTCCTCTGCCGGTACATGATTACCATTTCTTCTCCATTCTACGGAAGCACCATAGATACCCCAACTTAACATCGTCGCAGGAACTTTCATCGTTTCTTTTGTTCCGGAGGTTTTATTTTTACAAAGTAGTTTATAAAAGATCACTTCCAGTTGCTCTCTAATAATTCGAGCTATAATATCCTCATATCCCCTGTGACAACGATTGGACAACGATTGTTGAAATTCAGTAACCGCTAAAAACAACTCCTTAATCGTTTCCTCATCCAGTTGATTCTCTACAAAATTTTTACTATTTAAATTTAACAATAATACTTCTTCCAAAACTTTCTCCAACAAATCGTATATATCTTCAAAATGATAATAAAACGTAGCACGATTAATCATCGCTTCTGCTGTAATATCTTTAACCGTAATATCCTTGAATTCCTTCTTACCCGAAAGGTCCATAAAAGAATCCATAATTAATTTACGCGTACGTATGACTCTTAAATCTGTATTTGGTTCTGACATATTTATATCCCCCACTTTTTTGATGACTTGTCAGAGTCCCATCAATAACGGTGTTGTTCGTTTAATTATGAACCATGCGGAAATTTTGGGCAAAGATATGATACTAATATTGCTTTTAACTACACTAAATCAACTTATCTTAGAAGGAATTGATTGAAATAGTATTAGCAGATGAAACAACTTCCGATTACTTGGACTGTGAACTTGGTGCTCCTTGCTTTTATATCGAGACGGTTGCAGAAGATAAAGACGGAGCAAAAATTGAATATTCCCAATCTTACTTCCGCGGAGACAGAACGAATTTTGTTATTGAAAGATATTATCCTGGCAACCACCAAGAAGAAAGTAACAATTGAATTTCATAATGTAAATATTCTAAGTGAAACTAAAACTCCAATCAGCGTTATACTTGATTGGAGTCTCTGTTTTTATTAGGCGTTACTAATGAACCCTTATCCTCTGTTGGATGCTCATAAAAGTAGTATTGATTCTTGCCTAGCTCCTTCGCTTTATATAGAGCTAAATCGGCTTGCTTCATTAACAAATATCTATCTTGTACTTGATTTGTCATCATATTAACACCGATACTTGTAGTTATACTTAAAGATGGATGAATAAACGTCCAGCTTTCCTGAACGACACGGATAATCTCTTCTGCCAGTGCATGAATTTTATCCAAATCTGTTACTGGATACACCATTACGATAAACTCATCGCCACCGAGCCGAGCAATCATCGCATGTTTACCAAGCAACCGCTGAATACGATTTCCAAACTCTTTAATTACTTCATCCCCAATATCATGGCCATACGTATCATTGATTGACTTAAAATTGTCAATATCCAACATCATAAGAGCCAAGCGCTCGTTCCTTTGTTTACAATCTTCAATTGTTGCTAGTAGTTCCTTAGAAAAATGCCGGCGATTAGGTAACCCTGTTAATACATCATGGAGCGCATCATGTTTTAGCTTGTCCTCATATTCCTTCTGCTCCGAAATATCTCTAGACAGAACTACCATATGGCGAAATGTTCGATCTGAACTAAAAACAGGGGTACCTTTCCACTCCAACCAAATGGAGCTGCCATCCGCTTTATAGTGTCGGCACTGTATCGTAAAACCTTTACCTTTTACAATAGAATTTTGTACAACATTGTGCACGCGCTCTTGATCCTCTGGGTGTATGTTGAATAAGAAAATTTTATTCATGTATTCTTCTTGATCATATCCCAGTATCTTCTTATATGAAGGAGAACCAAAGATTATCTTCCCCTTATCATTTAACAACGTTATTAAGTCCCTTGCATTTTCGATGATAATTCGGAGATTTTCCTCACTTTCAAATAGCTTATTCTCTGAATCTAGTTGCTCGGACAAATCATGCATCGTTAAATAGATTCCTTCAATTTCATTATCCGGAATAATCCACGACTTTTTTATCGAAACGGGTACTTTCTTTCCTTTTATATCCCTTAAATGAAATTGATAAAGGTTATTACTATTTCTATATGAATCGCTTACAACACTTTTGGCGAAGAACTTATCCTCAGAAGCTACAATGGAGTAGAAGGACTTACCTATTAATTGCACAGGTTTATAGCCTATCAGACTTTCAATTTGAGGATTACAGTTATTGATTCTACCTTTTAAATCAACCGAAACAATAGCTTCTGGATTATGTTTAAACAAAGATTGATAACTCTTTTTTGATTTATGTAACTCTGCCCATAGTTCCTTAAGTTCCAACTCTGTTTTGCGCTGCAATGTCTGATCCAGAATAACAAGCATAAAAACCTCTACTTCCTCTTTTTCGATAATCAAAGGAGAGAGTCGATATTGTAAAAACTTCTTATCATTCTCTTCTGTTACGATTTCTTCGTAGCTCATTTCTGTTTTGCCTCGTAGTAACAATTCAACATTGTCAAACAACTTCGGATTTTTCTCCGGCGGAAAGAGCTGAGTTATCGTCCGAAACTTATCTTGCGTCTCCAAACTCATTTTATTACTGTATATACAATTAAATTGGCTTCTTCCTTCTTTTTTAAAAACAAAAACGTCATCCATCATTGCGTGCTGTAATATCATTTCATATAAATTTTGTATCACAATTCTGCACAACCTTCTTTCCTCTTAATGATGTAAAAATGGAAATGGCCAGTGAATTTATATAATTAGTATCTTTTGAAATTTTAATAAATTATCGCTTGATATTTATAACTATCATACTATATAACATTAAAATTAACTAGTATAAAACTACCAAAACATAGGAAATCCCCTTAGCTTTACTATACCAAAGTTCCCATAGAATTCTATGTATCTCCATACTATGATATGATGAACAAGAACAACTTAAAGGATGGCTTGCATACTATGAAACATATTTATATATTCTTCTCATTTGTTTTTGTGTTACATATTCTATCTGTTTTCTACCCAAGTACTACCCTATCGTATGTACTCGGCTCATTGTCTCTTATCATATTGCTCATTAGCTTTTGGCATGCATCGAGACTATTTCAAACGTTAGCTGGAGGATTTCTAGCTATAGGAATCTTTCTTTTTTTCTTTGCGGATTTACGCGTCTTAGAAGTAATTCCATTCTTAGGCGAAAACATTTCGCTACTTACTTTATTAGCCGTACTACCATGGATGAATAGCGTGGTCCACGCTGGTAGATTTGATCGTCTAATGAGTAAAATTTTAAAAGGTAATGTAAAACACTTGGGTTCACTCTATCGTCGAAGTACTACTACAATGATGGCGTTAACTGCATTCTTAAATGTCTCTTCCGCCACCATCGCTCGGGATGTATTAGCGGATAATTTAAAGTCAGTAAAGGAACGTACAGCAAATCAATTTATTATGATGGTTACGTTGCGAGGATATTCATTAGCACTTGCTTGGAGTCCACTTGAGGTCCTTTTAGCAATGAGCATCTTCATTACAGGCGTTTCGTTCAGTAGTTTATTACCGTGGATGATTGGAATTACGCTACTTATGTATATATTGGATAGTCTATGGGGTAACTGGTTTTTCAAGAAAGTTCCTTATGTCGATACTAACTCTAGCTCTGAACCTATCAATCTACGTGAAATACGGCCAAAACTCATCCAATTATCCATAGCGTTAATTTCCTTTTTATTACTAGTTATTCTATTTGGTAATGTTTTTGACATGGAATTTATCTTTATCGTTACCTTACTTGTTTTCCCTTTTGCATGTATATGGGCCTGGTCAATGAAGAGGTGGAGAAGCTTCTGGAAAGTTGGCTTCTCCAATTGGAAATCGTCTGTTAATAACATGCATAATTTCAATATACTATTCATATCTTTAGCTCTCTTTACCAATACGTTGAATGCATCACCATTTTTGGACTGGATTCAACAACCGATTCTTGCCGTCGCAGATTACCCTATATTACTATTAATTCTCATTCAAATTTTCTTCGTATTGATGAGTATGTTTGGGGTTCACCCTATTGCGACAATGGGGATTCTTGGAGGTATGAGTGGCTTGCTCATGGAAATACTTAGTCCGATGAGCTTAGCTGTTATTCTCGTTGTATCAGGAGTAGCAACTGTCCCTATTGGAACGTATGGGCTGGTCGTAACAATTATCTCGATGAGTTTGAAGCAAAGTCCATATTTAATTACATTATATAATCTAATTTATTCGTTTGTATTTGGGCTATTTGGCATTCTACTTGCTTACTACCTAATTTAATAGACGTGACTCTGTCCCAAGAGAGTAACTTAAAAAGCAGTTCTGCGATTCACTTCAAAGGTGAAGTCATGCTGAACTGCTTTATCTATTATTTATTCTCTTCTTTAAACTGTTTCATAAATTGAACAAGCTTTTCTACACCTTCTAAAGGCATTGCGTTATAAATACTTGCACGCATTCCACCTACAGAACGATGGCCTTTCAATGTTTCAAGTCCATTTTTCTTCGCTTCTTCAATAAACTTCGCATCTAAATCACGATTAGGTATCGTAAAAGGTACATTCATTAAAGAGCGGCTATCCTCTTGAATCGGAGAATGATAGAAATCAGACATAGTGATGTAATCATATAGTAAGGCAGCCTTCTTTTCATTCTGTTGCTGAACAGCCTTCACTCCACCTTGTTCTTTGATCCAATCAAATACTAATTTCGCAATATAGACCCCAAATGTTGGCGGTGTATTATAAAGAGAACCACTTTCACTATGTGTCTTGTAGTCAAGCATCGTTGGGCAAATATCCGCAGCTCGACCAATAAGATCTTCACGAATAATTACAATTGTTAAGCCCGCAGGACCAATATTTTTTTGAGCACCTGCATAAATAATTCCGAATTTTGAAACATCTATTTCCTCTGATAAAATGTTGGAAGACATATCTGCTACAAGAGGAACATTACCTGTGTCTGGGATTTCTTTAAAGACAGTTCCTTCGATTGTATTATTCGTCGTTATATGCACATAGTCTGCTTGTGGATCGAGCTTACTTGCATCAATTTCAGGAATATACGTGAAGTTTTTATCTTCAGAAGAAGCAATTTCATTCACTTCGATATATTTTTTCGCTTCCTTCATTGCCTTTTTGGACCATGATCCTGTGTTAACAAAGTCTGCCTTCTTGTTTTTCATTATGTTCAATGGAACAGCAGCAAACTGTTGGGAAGCTCCACCTTGTACAAATAACACCTTGTAGTTATCAGGTATATTCATTATCTCGCGTAACGTATCTTCCGCACTTGTAATGATATCCGTGAACAGACCAGAACGGTGACTCATCTCCATTACAGACATACCGGAACCCTTATAGTCTAATAGTTCCTCTTGAACCTTTTCTAACACTGGCAATGGCAGCATGGCTGGACCTGCAGAAAAATTAAATACTCGGTTCACAATTAACCACTCCATTCTCACTTCGATTTGATTTAGACAGGCAATAACATCAAAACACTTGGTACAATTACGTATAAGAAGAGGTAAGGATAGAGTTCCTTACCTTTGCCCAGGCGAGCGGCTGCGTCACTATGTGCTCCCCTGCAGTTTATTCTGCATCCTCGCCAGTCACACATAGTCATTTGTATTGTGATTATTTTAACAATAATCTCCTGTCATTTCAATCTTAAGTTAAAAGATTAGCAATTTCTATATTTCGTAACATTTCCAATCGACAAAGTATGATAAAATAGTTTAATTGACACTACTATTAAATAGGATGAGATTAATTGCAAACGATTGTCTTTGATTTAGATGACACATTATATAATCAACTAGATCCCTTTCGAATTGCTACTAACAAGATTCTACCAGTTACATTTACAGACCAAGAGATGGAAGAATTTTATTTAGTAAGCCGAAAGTACAGTGATGAAGTTTTTGAAGCACAAATGAAGGGCGAAATCACTGCCTTAGAGCTTCAGACCTACCGAATTATGATGGCTTGTAAAGATTTCGGTTGCCCAATTGATCAGGAAACCGCACATAAATTTCAAAATGAATATGTTTTTCAACAACGCCAAATTAAACCGTTTCAAGAAGTAGAAATTCTTCTTTCGCAATTAAAAAATGCAGGAAAACAGCTTGCTATTCTTACGAACGGAGAATACTACCACCAACTAATGAAAATTCAGCAACTGAAGCTTCACCGTTGGATACCAGAGGAGAACTTTTTTATTTCTGGAGCTTTAGGGGTTTCGAAACCTGATACACAAGTTTTTGATATTGTCGAAGAGAAATTAAAAGCCAAAAAAGATACAATGGTTTACATAGGAGATTCGTTCCAAAATGATGTAATCGGTGCTAAACAGAGTGGTTGGAAAGTGATTTGGTTTAATCATCGAAGACACCCACAACCTACAACTAGTATTAGTCCCGATGCCATCATCGAACACCCTGAGGAATTATTGGAATACTTTAGTAGTAAGGAAAAATCTGCGAATAGGTAACTCCTCTTTCTATTGGAACCTGAATTGTCTTACAACACACTGGAGTGAATGTATTGAAATCTGGAAAAGTATTTGCTGTATTGTTCGCCGTCATGTTCTTTGTCATGGTCGGCTTTGGAATTATTATCCCTGTTTTACCGTTTTACGCTGAAGAGTTAGGGGCGTCCTCCTTTCAACTCGGCTTACTTATGTCTGTATATTCACTAATGCAATTTATTTTCTCACCAATGTGGGGACGCATTTCCGATCGAATCGGTCGAAAGCCTGTTTTAATGATCGGTATTACCGGCTTATCTTTATCCTTCTTTATGATGGCCTTTTCATCCCATTTGTGGATGCTGTTCGCTGCAAGGATTATTGGTGGGTTTTTGTCTGCAGCTAATATGCCTACAGTTATGGCTTATGTAGCAGACGTCACAACAAAAGAAGACCGTGGAAAAGGTATGGGAATAGTAGGTGCTGCTGTAGGATTAGGATTCGTATTTGGTCCTGCTATCGGTGGAATATTCTCCAAAACGAGTTTAAGTATGCCATTTCTCATTGCAGGGTTCTCTTCTTTAGTTACACTATTATTCGTTGTCTTTATTTTGAAAGAAACGAAAAAAACTACAGAAGCTACTACTAAGAAAAGGAAATCTTTGTTTGCTTCACTTAAACAGCCAATTGCACCTTTATACGTGTTGCAGTGGTTCGTGTCCATCTCCTTAGCTGGATTAGAAGCAACCTTTGCTTATTACGCAGATGATCGAGCTGGATTAGGAACAGTAGAGCTCGGGTATATTTTTATGATTATGGGTGTGGCTGGCGCCATTGTCCAAGGTGGATTTGTTGGAATTATGACGAAGAGACTTGGAGAAGGTATGGTTATCAAAATTGGAATTATTGTTTCCGCAATTGGATTCGCACTTATTCTAACCGTTGATAGCTTCACAACTGCAGCAATCTATCTTACAATCTTTGGACTCGGCAACGGACTTATTCGACCCGCTGTTTCTGCTTTATTAACAAAAGAAGCTACAAGTGGGTATGGGGAAATCACTGGTGTGCTTTCATCCTTTGATTCCTTAGGTAGAATTATCGGGCCTTCGTTAGGTGGATTGTTGTACGGCCTAAGCATCTTCTTACCTTACATTTCGGGGATTGTACTCTCTATTTTTGCGCTCGTTATTTATTACATGTATCAGAAAAGATTAAAGGTTAGCTAAGACAAAAACACATTTGATTCAATGCAAAGAGACTGGGACAGAAGTAATTTTCTTAATACAAAATTCGAATATTATACTAACGCCTTGTCAAAATACTTCGCTTTTACCCATAGGGTATAAGTTAACATCTGTGCAAAAAATACTTGCACAGTGTTTCCTATACCTCGGCAACGCCTCAATTAATTACAAAAGCTATATAAAAACTTTAGTTTGTGAAGTTCGGCGAATAACGCAACGTCCTGTTGCGACGCCGAACTGAATTACATCCTGTAATCCCTCGGCTGTTGCTTTTCCTGCAGGAGTCTTGTATTTTGACTTGGCTATTTATATCATTTCCATGATTTGGTTGGATTTTTGTGCTCGGCCTCTTTGCTCTGCGGCTGAAAGCCTCTTTTACCGGCCTCGGCCTGAAAGGCCTATCGAATGCTTCACCCTCTTGCACCACATTTACTCACTGATTCTAAAAGAATCCCTTATTGTATATTGTTTTTTGCCCTGTAAACGGATCAAACTCTTCGAATATAGTTAATTGGTCCGTCATGTAATCTTCTTTTAGCTAATTCCCAATTTATTCTTGTATTTTCTTTTTATTTCTATCTACTGTATCTAGGTAGAAACTACAGCAACAAAACTTGCGATTTCCATATTTATATTTGAGATTGGCATGACGTTTAAATATCATCAAGCTACTTTTCCCTTTTAAATATCCCATAAATCGAAATATGTTGAATTTCGGTGGGATACTAACTAACATACGTATATGATTCCTACATGCGTTTGCCTCATATATAGTGCTTTGCGTTCGCATAAATCGAGTGGCGGAGAAATAACTAAATCTTACAATATTAAAGGTGAACAATTAAAAAATGAAATATAAATTACGCAGCAAAAACACGTAGACTCCTGCAGGAAAGCAACAGCCGAAAATCCATTTCAAAAGTTCAATTGAACTTTTGAAATTAGTTGAGGCGTTGCCTGCGGAAAGCGAAGTGTTTTAGCGAAGTAATTATAAAAAGCATACAAACAGAATTGATTCTAACGAATCGTTCGGTTTGTAGTATGATTAAATAATTCTGTCTCAGTTCCTTTTATTTTCTATTCCTTCAATCGATTTGTAGATGTTCTCAGTGATTTTCCAGTTGGATCAAGATAAATATCAAGGAACGTGTTATCATCAAATTTTAACACAACTGATTTATCTGTAATCGCAATCTCCTCAACTGTCTTTCCTACTACCTTTTCAGGGATAACTGTATATTTCTCTCCCATGCCCACCCTTCCTTTACTATATTAATCAAATAAACGCCCAATACTGCGAATTAACCAAACAAATAATCTAAATGGAAGTATGAGAAGCTCAGGTATCCAAGACAAGAGTTCTAATAAATAGTGCGACTCATTTGAATCCTTGTTCTTCTTTCTGTTTCTCTTTTTCCGTTGTTTATAAGAGCTCATTAGATCCCTCCTTCAAAATCCGCAAACGATAAGAATTTTTTGCTGTTTCTCCAAGCTTATCTAATAGTTGATAATTAGCATAAGCTCCAAAAACAGCGCCAAGCCCTGGTAAAAGCTGCAGCAACTTTATGACATCTAAGTAATCCCGATATTCCTGCTGAAACACCTGCCAATCTACATCTCTAAGTCTTTCCTTCTCAACCTCCCAATTTTTCATCGTATGGAAAACTTCCTTTTTTCTTTTATCACTTGAAAAGGCAAGCTGAAAGATATGTAGTAGATATAGTCGCTCTGTATAATCCTTCGTATCAAATCCGTATATAGTGGCAACTTCAAATAGAAACTTCATCTTAATAGAAAGTAAAAGAGGGAAATCTGCCAATCCAAGTAAAATTCCACCAGCACCAGTTCCTGCACCTTCTAGTACAGCTGCTTTTCGGTAGGACTCAAATTTTTGGTCTACCACTTTTTCTTTTTCTTCGAATAGCATGCCTTCTGCTTGGTTCTTTTTAGTTAAATATTCCGAGCCAAATAAAGTGGTTTTCACCATATGTTTGACTCCTTCTGTAATAATTTCATGTGCTCGTTCCGGTATATAGCTATTAAATTTATTCTGTACGTTTTTAGCAAAAGATTGGAACGTTGATTTATTCTTTAAGATGGATAACTCCCAATCGAGTAATTCTTCATAGGCCTTGCGTTCATAAGTGTTCATGCACAAATCGCCTCCCTTTAAGTAATACGTTATATCTGCTAGTAAGGTTTCTCTTATTTTACTTTTGTACTACATGTTCCTTCTTTAGGGAATATACAAATAGAGAAAAATGAAGGAGATACTAAAATGACGCAAAAATGGTACAAACGTAAAAGATATTGGTTTCTTCTATTCCTGTTGTTGTATATTGTTGTAATCTATCATCATCAACAAAAAAGCTTACCAGAGAATATATCCTACAACGGTAAATTTCATGATATGAGCGATGATGAGATTGAATTCCTTTTTGATCTCACCTACCAAGACGGGAATGAAGAAGTATACGAACAAGAAATATTTGATGAAATATTTAACATCATTGAAGAGGCAGAAACGTTTTTAATTTTAGACTTTTTTCTTGTTAATGACTCTTCCTCTAACGAGAAAGATTTCCCACCTTTGAGTAAGCAATTATCTAATAAAATTCTACAACAGTTAGAAACCTATCCGGACTTACAGATTATCTTTATTACCGATCCTATTAATACTACTTATCATTCCCATTCTAATGCTTTTTTAGAGGCTTTGAAAGACGCAGGTGTTGAAGTAATCTTTACAGACTTGAAACAGTTACGTGATCCTAATCCATTGTATTCGGCTATATGGCGGATAGGTATTCAGTGGTTCGGACAAAAAGGAACCGGTTGGATAACAAATCCCTTGGGAAATGACTCACCTAAAGTAACTGCTCGATCTTATCTTAACCTTCTTAATGTGAAAGCAAATCATCGAAAGGTTGTTATTTCTGAAAAGGAAGCATTAATTACTTCTGCAAACCCTCATGATGCTAGTGGTTATCATTCTAATATAGCCTTTAAAGTAAGTGGAGATATACTAAAGGAGATAATAGAAACAGAAAGAGCTGTCGTGCAATTTTCCGATGGAGATTTATCCCTTTTTCCTAATGAGGAGCAAGTTCAACCGAATAATACAAGCAACAATTCTTCCGATATTCAAACGAAGGTCGTTACCGAACAACAAATCCAGCATGCAGCTGTGGAAGCTATGGATCAAGCGACAAAAGGAGATACGATTTGGATAGGGATGTTTTATTTAGCTGATCGAGATATTATAGATGCTATTACAGATGCAGCAGCGAAAGGAGTAAAGATTCGTATTATTTTAGATCCGAATCAAGAAGCATTTGGTAGCGAAAAATCAGGTTTACCTAATATACCTGTCGCAAGGGAACTACTAGAGAAGGAAGGCGACATTCAAGTAAAATGGTATAACGTCAATAAAGAACAGTATCATACGAAGCTCCTGTTCGTTAAATCTGACGACAAGAGTTATCTGCTAGGAGGTTCCGCTAATTTCACTTCTAGAAATCTAGATGATTATAATTTGGAAACCAACATCTACGTGAAAGCAAATAATGATACTTCTATTGTAAGAGATGTTCAACAATACTTTAACCGATTATGGGATAACCAAGATGCAATTTATACAGTGGATTACGAAACGTATAGTTCCTTAACTACCTTTAAAAAGCTGGTGTATCGTCTACAAAAAATCACTAAATTCACTACCTACTAAGGCTAGCATTCACATGCTAGCCTTAGTTTTAATCCATATGAAATACTTCTGTTAAATCAATTGTAACCGGGCTATTATCTGGATTTGTTTCCATAACTGGCTCCATATATTCCCACCACTTTTGATTAATGTCTGTTGATGCCATCTTGCTCCATTTCTCTTCATCTTCTATTTCTACATAACCAAACAACGTACTTGTTTCTTTTTCCAAAAATATGGAATAATTACTCGCTCCATGTCGGTGTAATTCGTCTACCATTTCCGGCCAAATTTCATGATGGCGTTTTTCATATTCCGCGTGCTTATCTGGATAGACTTTCATTATAAATCCTTTTCTAATCATAACGAACACCTCCATATAATGGTTAACATATTCAAAATAATAAAGCGTTTACAAAAATAAGTCAACCAAACAAATATAAAACCAAGTAAGTAAACATTTGATTGGATTTATTTTTTGTGTTTGAAAAGCTAAATAAAGGTTAAAGATAAGCATAGTTGTAACTCTATCACTTGGAAACTAGGAGGAAATTATCATGCATGACTTACCAAAGGATCGATTACAAGGAAAAACAGCTATCATCACAGGTGGAAGCTCAGGTATTGGACGCGCAACGGCAATTGCTTTCGCTCAACAAGGTGCAAAAGTTTGTTTAATGGATATTAAAGAGGAAAATGCCGAGAAGGTACAGAAGGAGATTGAGCAACTCGGCGGAGAAGCCTTCGTAACGGATGTTGATTTAGCGAATCCTCAACGAGTAGAAAAAGGAATTCAAGAGGTCGAAGATAGATGGGGTCGACTTGATATTGTATTTGCTAACGGCGGTATAAATGGTGTGCTGGCTCCGATAGAAGATCTTACTCCTGAAGAATGGGACAGCACCATTAATACGAACTTGAAAGGTACATTCCATACTGTAAAATATGCGATTCCTTTATTGAAAAAGCAAGGTGGAAGTATCGTTATTACGAGTTCTGTAAATGGAAATAGAGTCTTTTCCAACATCGGGATGTCTGCCTATAGTACGTCAAAGGCGGGGCAAATGGCATTTGGAAAAATGGCGGCATTGGAACTAGCTAAATATAAAATACGTGTCAACATTATTTGTCCAGGCGCTATTAATACGAATATCGGAAAAAATACGGACAAACGACCAGAATTAGAAAAGGTAAGCATTCCGGTAGAGTTTCCCGAAGGACGCCATCCATTAGAGGATAAACCAGGTAAGCCTGAAGATGTAGCAAAACTCGTTTCATTCTTATCGTCCGATGAAGCAAGCCATATTACTGGAACAGAGGTCTTTATAGATGGGGCGGAATCACTGTTAAAATAGGTAAGCAATTTTACATTTAGATGACATCTCCTCATGGATGTTTTATTTTTATGGAATACGTCTATTTAAGAAGTATAACGAAATGAGGAGGATGCAAATGAATATAATGCGAGCGAAAGAAATTAAAGATGATCCGGTGATGCAGGAAGTTAAATATAAAGATAAGTTCGTCTACATTGATGACGTAGATGAAGATACACAACGAGCAACGGTTCACTTTACAAATAAATCAGAAGAAAAGTTTGAAGTAGCCGTTCAAGACTTAGTCGAACTCGATTAATATTACAATTTAGCATTATTTTATTACAAATTCCAAAAATAGGATTACACTTTGATAAATTGTGGTATTAAATAACTGATTGGCTCATATTCTAGATGTGACGACTAATCAAAGAATACACTTCTCAACAATCGGACAGGAATAAACGTAATATAGGTCATACACCACGTTCCTAGGAAAATTGAAATCTGGAATATGTAGTTGTCCAGTCGAAGGTCTTTCCAATTTAAAGGAGGAATGGAAAATGAGATGTAAGGCTTGTGAAGGAATTGGTTTCGTTCAATGTCCAGATTGTTCAGGCGAAGGTATGGATTACGGAATTCGGAAATGTGCCTCTTGTGCAGGTGAGGGGCAAGAAGCGTGTACTTCCTGCGAAGGTAGAGGTAAGATTAGTCTCATAGAAAAAGTTAAATCCATCATTTAAAATAGAGCAGCTGTTGCGAAGGCAACAGCTTTTTGTTTTACCACAACATAATAATGATTTATACAAGCCCTATCTATGATTTAGATAGGGCTCTTTCCCGATTTATTTCCAACTATTAATGACCTGCTGTGCACTGTTTATTAATTCCTCAATTATTTGATCATCGAAGTTACTTTTCTTTAATTGTTTTATAAAACCTTCTAGCTGCTTTATCGCTACATGAGTGTTTCCTTTCTGATACTGATGCTCAGCTTGGTCTAGCTTATTCATTAGAACATTTTTTCCACCCTGTAATAAAACAACATGCTTAATAGCTTGAAGAGATGGCGTGTAATTTACTTTAGGAAATGATAACTCCCCTGCCAAAACCTCTTCCCTTATATCCTCTCCTAAATAATAACCAATATGTGGTGGCTGATTATACGTTGTATTCTGCCAAGCAATTCCCATGCGATAGACCGTGTCATGCATTAAAGTTGGTAAACGATACTCTGTAGGAATCGACGTTGTAAAGATACGTAATTCTGAACTATCCTCTGTTGGATAAATAACTTCTTCTCGCCAATCCCCTAATATATCAACTTGTAGAGATGGATTCGCCTTTGTTCCATTTATACTCATCACTTCTTCAAAGCTTTCCATCATGTAAGTTGATTTATCCGCATCCTTATACTTGGTGATTGTCGTACCATCTAGCAATTCATGTAGCAAATCACCATCCCAGTACGTGACAAAGTTAACAGGTAGATTGATATTTCGGAAATCCTCTGCTTCTACTCCACCTTGAACATTATAAACACCTCCGCCTGTTTCTGTCGTCGTTCCGCCCGCACCCCAATACTCATAACCAGGTTTTGGTGTAATATTTGCTGCAACTCCACGTCCTGCATCTTTATAAGCATAGAAGGCTTTGATGGTTTCTCCTGTTGCACCATCGTGATATTCTAACGACGCAACCTCTGAATCTTCACGTACACCGAATACATGTAAGCCTTCTCGTTCAGGATCAAAAGCTCCAACATGCAACGCATCCCCATGCGAACCTTTCACCCGTCCCATCGCTCCATCCATCGCATATAAAATTGTTCCGTCATGGTCTAACGTTAAAGAACCTGCGATAATTTCATCATAGCCATCATTATCTACATCACCTGTAGCAAGATTGTGATTACCTAGTCCTTCTCCATATCCATTATGGTCATCCGTATCAAAGACCCATTCCTCTATCAACTCACCATTTTCCAAGCTATACGCTACAAAACCTGTTCTTACATAATAACCACGTCCGTAAATCGCACTTGGCTTTTTACCATCGAGATATGCTACGCCTGATAGGAAACGGTCAGATCGATTGTAAAATGTATCACCCCAGGAAGCACCTTGGTCACCCTCTACTTTTTCTACTGGGAAGGCAAAATCAATCGTATCGATTACTTCTCCTGTCTCACCATCAAATACAGAAACATACTCAGGACCGGTAACTTGATGTCCTCCTTCATCTATCCACTTCCCATCATCTTCCATGTTACCAACGACACTGATTACTTTACTTTCGTCATACACCCCATCTGTTGTACCATAAACTCTTGTACCATCACCTGTTTTGATGAGAAACTCTGACTTACCATCACTGTCCATATCTGCCACTACAAATTGGTGGTATTGAGGACCGGAGGTTAGGTTCATTCCCATGTTTATTCTCCACATTAAAGTACCGTCTAGTTTATATGCGTCAAAGATAGTCGGTCCTGTAATTACATCCTCTAACGCCATCATAGCATTAGATGGGCGCCATTTTAGAATAATTTCATATTCACCATCACCATCTAGATCACCAACACTTGCGTCATTAGCACTGTACGTATAATCTCCAGTCGGTGTTGTTCCACCTTCAGGTTTCTGCAAAGGAACAGATAAATAATCTTTTTCTCCAACAGTAACATCTTCCTCTTGAATAGACTTATCATTTAAAAGTGTCTCTACTGTGTAGGTTTGATTAACTTTACCTGATTCATCCGTAAAGTTAGTTACAGATAACGGATTACTGTTTAATTTGTTTCCATTACTATAAATATTAAATGAAATATCCTCACTATATTCGTCTACTAATAATCGCCATGAGATAAAATTTCCTTCCTCAGTATGAATAGCGACTACTCCTCGATCTAACCACTCTGTATCTCGATTCGTTTCTGGAGGTGTTAATCGATTATAAACATATTGGGTCGCAGTGTGATGGAAAGGATTTTCTAATCCGTCTACTTCAGCCAGTATTCCTCTAAATGTATAGACTCCCTGCTCTTTTGGATTCCAATCCTTTCCTTCCACTATCCATTCTTGAACTGGAACATCTACTTTTTCATGATTAGCTAAAATCACTGGAACTGAGTCAGGGAGACCAATAGATTCAACAGTATCCACAGCATCTCCCACATACAATCGGTGGTAAGGCAATGATGGGATATTAGCAATCGCATTTTCACTTACCGGAAGATGAGATATAGCCACATTATCTAGATAGGTTGTCCACGTATGATTATTACCAGAAGTACGTATTCCTGCTAATCGAATAACAGATATCGTTCCATCAAATGCTATATCGTCTAAGGAAGCAGTGTGGGTCTCCTCTTCTCCAGACTCTGTATCTTTCATTGAAAACTGTACGTTGTTCTCTACAAGATTAAAAGTTATCTCCGTATGATACCAAGTTTCTTGATCTGTGAAACTTGTATCCTGTCGTTCCGATTGGCCAACATAATAAGAGATAGGTTCTTCATTTGTACTATTTATCGTGAATATAGTATTACTTGAAGCATCTCCAATACGGAACTCACCTCCATTTTCATGAAGATGGCTGCCTTTATCATTACTCTTCCCTGGATACCAATCAAAAGACAAATGAATTTGCTCACCAGAAACCTGCGACTTTAATTCCTTTGTAGCTACCCGCCCTCCAGATTGATCTTCGACACTAAACTGTAATTTATTCGAGCTGTTACTGCCAATTTGTTCATTGTTAATAGATAATTCAGCCGCAAACGTAGAGAATCCCCACATTTCGTCTTCGGTCGGTATCTCATCACCAAAATCTGTTTCATAAAGGGTTTTCCATTCATTCGAAGTATTAGCTACTGAAATGGATGGAAACGTGAAAACGGACAATATTAATCCTGTAAGCATGATATAAGTCAGAGACGTTTTAATGTTTTTTCTTGTTCTATTTCCCAAAAGATAAGCACTCCTTCTTATAAAGAAATTAGGTATAGTAAGGTACTGTTTGTCGAATTTCCCTTTTCATTCCTCACCCCTTTGTAAGCGCATACATTTTCTTGCGCTTAAACGGAAATTCTTAATAAAAGCATAACTACGATTATATTAACCGTCTATAATACAATTTTGCATAGGTTGTGGAAGTACAGAAGGATAAGAGCTAACAAAGTATTTATCATTTTTTTGTTTCATAACCTGCCTATAAATGCAAAATAATCCTAGGTCTTCTAACTTTCTTCAAAAAAAAGAAAGAAGACTTTCGGCATAGTGCACAGAAAATCCCCTTTCTTTATATCTAGTTACTATTTAGGTATATTCGACTAATTAATAACTATTCACTTAGCAGTTGCTGGTGTAAATCATTCTTTATTATGAAGATAAATACGATCCACCATTTACATGTATCGTTTGACCAGTAATAAATGATCCATCCTCCGAAGCTAGCAATACATAAGGTGCAGCATGCTCAGAAGGTTGACCTGGTCTACCCATTAAAGTATTTTGTCCGAAGCTTTCTACATCATCTTCTTCAAAGGATGCTGGAATAAGTGGTGTCCACACAGGACCTGGTGCAACGGCATTAACGCGAATACCGCGATCTGCAAGATTTTGAGCAAGACTTCGAACAAAGCTCGTGATTGCTCCTTTCGTAGATGCATAGTCAATTAAGTCACTACTTCCGCGAAATGCTGTTATAGAAGAAGTACTAATAATTGAATCGCCCTTACTCATATGCGGAACTGCTGCTTTTGTTAAATAAAATTGAGAGAAGATGTTATTTTGGAATACTTCTTCTAATTGTTCATTCGAAATATCTTCAAATTTCTTTTTAACAAATTGTATCGCAGCATTATTTACTAAGATATTTAATTTCCCAAAAGTCTCTACCGTTTTATCCACAAGATATTCACAATGCTTTGGATCTTTGATGTCTCCAGGAAGTAGCAAGCATTTTCTTCCTTCTTTCTCTATCATTGCTTTCGTATTGTCCGCATCGTCATCCTCATTTAAATAAGATATCGCAACATCCGCACCTTCTTTTGCATACATGATTGCGACAGCACGTCCAATACCGCTATCTCCACCTGTTATAAGAGCTACTTTATCTTTTAATTTACCAGAACCTTTATAATCAATAGGCTGATGTGGTTGTGGGTCCATTTTAGTCTCTATTCCTGGCTGAGGTCTCTGTGTTTGTTTAGGTACTCCATTCGTTAGCATATCTTCTGGTTTCATTCATTTCACTCCTCTGTAATTGTTTAACATCTCCATTATGGAAACTATAAAGAAAATTTAGTATATTTATATTAACCCTCATCTTCTAAAAGTAAACATCGGAATGAATATTTATGACTTTTAAGGCAAAATTTTAATTTTCCCAATCAATTAATCTAGCAAAATAAAATCTTCATGGTAGAATAAGAATTTACCGTGACTTTCAATCTTAAAAAGAGTTTAACTCTCTAACTGACCCTATGGAATAATTACTTCAGAGCAATAAAGCGAATACATTAAAATAATAACTTCTTATTTAATAAATATTAAAGAGATAAAGGTGAGATGTTATGAACAAGACTTTAGAGGAAGTTGTTAAAGAGAATGAAGCATTAAAGAATCAAATTAATGCCTATGAAAAAATGATCGACGAATTATCTGCTCCTATTATTCCATCCATTTTGCCAGAAACGATTCTTGTACCGCTAACCGGAACAATAACCGAAAGACGTATCTTCCATATTCAAGATGAAATTACAAAACGGGTTGCTGTGGATCGAGCGAATACGGTGCTAATCGATTTTACTGGTATTAGTAAATTTGAAGTGGAAGACGGATTGGGGTATCAATATTTAGGGGAACGTCTAAATGCGTTGGTCAGCACACTTTCTTTAATGGGTGTAAACACTATTTTTGTAGGTTTTACACCTCAGTTTGCTCAGAAATTAATTCTTACAAACGCACCTGCTTTTCGTGAGACAAAATCTTTTGCAACATTTCGTCGTGGTTTGCAATATCTTCTCACGAAAAAGAATTTAAAACTTGTAGAACTAGAAGATGAAAATCAACTAACTACAAACCAAAAGAGGTAAGCCTGTAACAAGGTTTACCTCTTTTTCTTTTAGCCTATTGCGACCATTCTGTCGATGGCTGTTCTAGCTTTCTCTGCTGTATCCTTTGGTACCGATATAACATGTGTATCTTCTTTTAATGATTGTAAAACTTTCTCCAATGTAATCATCTTCATAAATGGACATACGGCTTCTGGATTTGCCGCATAAAAACTTTTATCAGGATTTTGTTTTTGCATTTGATGGATGATTCCCGTTTCAGTAGCTACAATAAATTCATTAGCAGATGATTGTTTAGAGTAGTCTAACATGCGGCCAGTTGATAAAATATGTGTCTTCTCCTCTGGTAATTCTCCCTCGCCAGACAAATAGATCATCGACGTAGAACAGCCGCATTCTGGATGTACTAGTAAATCTGCATTAGGATGATTATTTGTTACGGTGTCAATATGTTGTGGTTCAATACCTGCATGAACATGACATTCTCCCATCCATATGTGCATATTCTCTCGACCAGTTTGTCGTTGTACAAAAGAACCTAGAAACATATCTGGTAAAAATAGTATCTCTTGATCTTCTGGTATTGCATTGACAACCTCAACAGCATTAGAGGAAGTACAACAATAATCACTTTCCGCCTTTACGTCAGCCGATGTATTAACATAGGAAACCACGGTAGCATTTGGGTGCTCCTTCTTCCATTCTCGCAATTGCTCTACAGTAATGGAATCGGCTAACGAACAACCGGCATTGATATCTGGCAATAACACCTTTTTATTTGGATTTAAAATAGCTGATGTTTCTGCCATGAAATGCACACCGCAAAAGACAATAACATCTGCATCAACTTCTGTTGTAGCTCTTGCTAAGTGAAGGGAGTCACCTAATACATCTGCAATATCCTGTATTTCTGGTAACTGGTAATTGTGCGCTAACAATACTGCATTCCGTTTTTCCTTCCAATACATTATTTCTTCTACCAATTCTTTTCTCTCCAACATAGAAATAAGCATGAAACTTCCTCCTTATTATGTTTATATCGCTTCTACACTGATATCTAAAGATGGGACAGAATGAGTTAAAAATCCTAATGAAATATAATCTACGCCAGTATTTCGATATGTCGCTAAATTGTCTAACTGAATACCTCCAGATGCTTCGGTGAGAATATGGGCGGGAACAAGCTGTTGAAATTCCTTTACTAGCTCTGGTGAACAATTATCAAACATAATAATGTCTGCACCTGAATCTACAGCCTCTCGAACCTGGTCTTTTGTTTCGACTTCTACTTCTATTTTTACAGTATGGCCTACTTGTTTTCTAACACGGTGAACCGCTTGTTGAAGAGACCCCGCAAACGTTAGATGGTTGTCTTTCAACATAACGGCGTCATACAATCCAAAACGATGATTATAGCCTCCTCCACAACGTACCGCATACTTTTCTAGCATTCTAAGGCCAGGTGTTGTTTTTCTCGTATCACAAATTCTTGTATGGTCATCATCTAAGACGGTTACCGCTTGATTCGTTAACGTTGCGATGCCACTTAACCGTTGCAATAGATTTAGAATCACCCGCTCCCCTAAAAGTAAGGCGGGAACACTTCCGGACACTTCTGCGATATGGTCACCTTTTCGTATCTTGTCGCCATCTTCTACAAATTCTTTCACTTGTATCTCGCTTTCTAACAATTGGTATCCTGTTTTGATAATGTCTTTCCCACAAAAAATACCGTCCTCCTTAGCGAGAAAAGAAATTTTCCCTTTAGTACCTTTATTAAAAATAAACTCAGAGGAGATATCTCCATTTCCAATATCTTCTTTAAAAAAAGCTTTTAATTTTTCTTTTAATTGCAAAGAAT
Source organism: Gracilibacillus halotolerans (assembly GCF_014206945.1). Classification (GTDB taxonomy): domain Bacteria; phylum Bacillota; class Bacilli; order Bacillales; family Amphibacillaceae; genus Gracilibacillus; species Gracilibacillus halotolerans. Next base: position 139,113 of record NZ_JACHON010000003.1, on the reverse strand, counting down.
TCACTATATACACCCACTCTCTAGGATTCTATTTGTGAGGAAAATCACATAATTGTTATCTATGTAACTACTACTGTCTTTACATCTATATTTACATAAGTGATTTGAAATTACAAGGTATTTTTTAAAATAGCGTCTTTGCTCTGTTTTTTACCAGCTGGACTTAAAATCAACACTATACTTATGCGCACATTAAAGATAAAAGGTTATTTTTCTATCGTTTTCCCTTACATCCTCTCTCTACTTCCGATATAATCATAGTATTGTGTATGGAATTTTTGGAGGAATGAATGAATGAATAAAAAAGATATTGCAGCAATACGAAGACAACTAAAGCCAGAAAATGATTTATTAACAATCAAAGACATTTTTAATGTATATATTTTGAAAGAATCTAGTGAGATTTATCACCATCAGCATCAGCCATTTGAGATGTTAGAGGATGAACAGAAGGAGCTTTTTCTTGGTAATTTCAAAAAGGTGTTAACAGGGAACCTAGATGAAAAGTTATTTGAATTAAAATTTCAGCAAAATGTAGAAAACTCCAGCCAATTAATTTTACATCGAGGATTGTTGACAGACGATACAGAACAATGGAAACAGGACATGCTAGAAATCGTGAATAAAATGCTTGCTGATCGCCAATATGAGATGGACATTGTCGTTACATTTATGCGTGCAGAATTCTATAAACCTGTGAAAGCAACTAATGAAGAAACAGAGGAAAATAGCCGAGACGCCGTTTATTCTCATAAGCTTATCTTATGTAGTGTTAATAAAACCGAAGACCCTCGCAAAGAATTACAGTTTGATTATATAGAAAAAATGTTTACGTATAATATCGTAGTTAATCCTGTTATTAATCTAAAAGCACCTCTTTCTGGATTTTTATTCCCTACCGTTACGGATAACGCGCAAGATGTTAACCGTGTTTTATATAGTTGTAGTAAAGCGAATGAGCCAGACGAACACTTCATTGAAGAGGTTTTAAATGCGGAAGAAACATATACAGCTAAAGATGATAAAGCTGTATTTGAAGAGGTAGTGCGAGATGTTATGGAGGATCGCCTCGATACATCTACGCTAGCTAGTGTATATGAAGAAATTAACGATTTAATAGAGAATCATGAAGAAGAAGAACCTGCCAAGCTAGATGCTAGGGACATTGGACATGTACTTAAATCTAGTGGTGTGGAGAATATAGAGCAGGAGCGTATCCAAGAAGCTTTAAAACTCTATACGGATGATGAGCATTTCCAAGTTAAAGCTCAAAATATCGTACCAAAATATTCATCAAAATCAATTAAAATTAATACGAAAGTAGCGAACATTTCCGTTAGTCCGCAAGATTTACGTCATGTCCGTCAAGTAGTGTTCGATAGTAAAAGATATTTAATGATCGAAGTAGAAGAAGATGCCATTATTGACGGATTTAAAGTTATCCCGGAAGCATTGCTATAATAGCTAAAAAGCCTATTCATCAAGAATAGGCTTTTACTATATTAGGCAGCGGCTTTTGTCTCATATGATGTGTGGACTTTACTAATAATGAGCGCACCTATGAGCTGTATAACCGTCTTAGCAAGTATTTGACTCATGATTGCAATCGGCACTGCTTCCCATGGCAAAAATCCAGCCCCAATTGGACTTAAACCTACTATAACAAACACTAACGAATCCAAAAACCCTCCAGCTAGACCACTATAAAAGACCCTCCAACTCAGAGGTAAATTCAGTCTTGTATAAATCTCTGTATCTGCTGTTTCAGAAATAATAAAAGATAAAGCTGAGGCTGCAACGATCATCATCGTGTCACCTAATAAAGCAGATACACCCGCCGACAGAACAAGTGCGGATAAAATAATAAAATATGTCTTTTTCCGACCAAATTTGTTCTGTACCATATCTCTAAAGATAAATGTTGCACCAATAAACAACGTGCCATACGGTATAATAAAAATTCCTAATTCTAGTGGAGCGTATGCGGCAGTTACCACATTCGCAATAACAATCGAGATAAGATATAACAATATTCTAAGCATCTTTATCCTCTTTCCTAGCGATTATCAATTTTCTCAGGATTTAAATCATGATTAAATAGCCTTTGCATCGCCATTTCTTCAAATTTAGTTCCTGGTTTACCATAGTTACACCACGGATCAATGGAAATCCCGCCACGTGGTGTGAATTTACCCCACACTTCAATATAACGTGGATCTAATAATTCGATTAAGTCGTTCATGATAATGTTGACACAATCCTCATGAAAATCCCCATGATTTCGGAAACTAAATAAATATAGTTTCAAAGATTTACTTTCTACTAATTTCTTGTCAGGAATATAAGAAATATAGATCGTTGCAAAATCTGGCTGACTCGTAATCGGGCAAAGGCTCGTAAATTCCGGACAGTTAAATTTTACAAAATAGTCCCTATTCGGATGCTTATTATCAACGGCCTCTAAAACCTCAGGAGCGTAGCCAAATTTATATGCAGTATTCTGATTTCCTAATAACGTTAAATCTTCTAAACCTTCTTCTGGTCGTCTCGTGCTGGACATAAAAAAACCTCCTCGAATATATATCTACTCCGAGAGAGGCCATAGCAAAGACTATAAGAAATGAAAAACCACATCCTATATGGATATGGTGTATATTCAATATCCATAGTTTTTTATAGAGGGTTGCGCTATGAACCTCTCCCGCTTATCGGGTATTCACTTATACTCTATGTATTGTAAGGACAAGATAGCAAATTGTCAACTCTATTTAGTCCTCAAAACTTTGCACGTCTACAAAACCCACACACCAAAATACGGCCGAGATTTAGTTCATTCTATTCTTTCCGTTCTCAGTTCATGTAAAATCTCTTTTAAAACTTTTAAAATATTCTGCAACGCTAGTAACACTATTCCAAGCATAATAAACGTTACAATCTCACCTGTGTAAAATGCCAGCAAGCCTAGAATAATCACATATATTACATACCATACTTCCCGCAATCAACTCACCCTTTAACCTTTTTCTATATATTAACATATTTGGTCTCTACTATTCTTCCATCAATCAAAAAAACTGGCACACATTCATTGTATGCCAGTTTTTTTACTTAAAAGAACAGTTTCTCTAACTCTAATGGTTCTATGTATTGACCATCTTTATATGCGCGCATATTGCCACCAGATATTTCATCAATTAATACAATTTGTTTATCCTTGCCTGCTCTACCGAATTCAAATTTTATATCATATAAATCAATATCTTTTTTCGCAAGCTCTTCCTTAACAATAAGTCCAATCTCTCGAGTTAGTTGTTTCAGCACTCCATATTCTTCTTTAGATAAGATTCCAAGCATATCTAGTGCATCCTCACTAATCGGAGGGTCTTCCCTTTCATCGTCCTTTAATGTAACTTCCACAAATCCATCAAGTGGTTGTCCTTCCTCTGCATAAAGTCCATATCTACGTAAAAAGCTTCCGACAGCGCGGTACCTGCATATCACTTCTAAGCCATTACCAAAAACCTCGGCAGGCTTAACCGTCATTGTAGCTTTCTCGATATCTGCATCGATATAATGTGTAGGAATCCCTTTTTCCTTTAAGACTTCAAAGAAATGCTTAGTAAGTTTTAAACCCGCTTGGCCAACACCATCTATCGTTAACCCTACCGTGTTTGCACCTGGATCGAATACACCATCCACACCCGTTACGTCATCTTTAAATTGAAGTAGATAGTTTCCATCTTCTAATTCATAGACATCCTTCGTTTTCCCTACGTACTTGAGCTCCATGGACCATTCCCCTTTTTTTGGAATTTAATAGAATCGTTACTTTGCTGTTTCATTATAATCATAAATTCTTTATTGGACAAGAGTTGATCGACCATAAAATGAAAGACTTGATCCCTTCAAAAGAATCAAGCCTTATTATTATTTTTAATTACGTCTGCAAGTAATTTAATCCCTTTTTCTATTTGCTCCTTCGATTCGTAGCTATAGGACAACCGTAAGTAAGACTTACCCTCTTCTCTATTTAAAAAGAAAAATTCACCTGGTATATAGGAGACTCCATTCTCAGTTGCTGTTGTAAGTAACTTTGTCGTGTCTACCCCATCGATTTGAATCCATACGAAGTAACCTCCGTCCGGATAAAACCACGTAACTTCTTCCGGCATATAAAGTTCTAATGCACGTGTCATTGTCTCAGCTTTCTCTTTATATACTAACCGTAAGCTTTCAGATTGTTCTGCAATACTATATGACTCCAAATAAGTAGACATCACCGCTTGTAGAAAAGGATGATCTAAATCCTTTTTAAACCAATAAAGTTTTTGTATTAATGTTTCCGTTGTCGCGATCCAGCCAATTCGTAGACCCGGTGCCACTATTTTTGATAATGAGCCGACATGGAGAACCCTTCCCTCTTTATCCAAAGATTTTAGAGGCGGAGGCAATTCATCAAAATATAAATCACCATATGCATGGTCCTCTATAATAAGAAAGTCATATTCTGAGGCTAGCTGCATTAACTGATGACGCCTCTCTACAGGCATTGTTGTACCAGTTGGATTATGGAAAGTAGGAATCGTGTAAACCATTTTCGGTAGTGGTTGTGCATTCTTCTTTCGCTCCATTAGCATCTTTTCAAATTGCTCTGTATCCATACCTTGGTCATCTATAGGTATTTCAACAAAGTGAGAAGTGTAATTTTTAAAAATTTCTAGAGCTTCCATGTAAGTTGGCTTTTCAATTGCTACAACTGTATCACGGTCCATAAAAACACGAGAAATTAAATCAATCGCTTGGCACGCACCTGCAGTGACAAGTAGCTCGCTTTCCTGTAGAGATATATGACGTTTATTCAAATGTTTCGTTATTTGTGATTTTAATTGATCCATTTTCGGAGTACCTAAATAATGTAACGGTAAATCCTGTTCTTTCGTTAATAAATCATGTACTGCCTGGTCTATTTCTTGTACAGGGACTAGCTGAGGATCTGGATATCCAGAACTAAGTCGAATACAATCGTTTGGGATATTGGGCATCCATTCACCTGGTGGTTCATTTTGGAATGAAGCCTTACTCTGTTCAGAAAAGAAAGAAGTATAATTCAATGGTGTCACACCTTTTTTTACTGTATTTTCCCCTATTGTAGCATAAAAAACCTTTTAGACGTCGCCATCTACTACTCTAAAGTACTTTTGATTCGCTGGAATTGTTTTAGTAGACGTAAAAAACTCACCAGGCTAGGCCTAATGAGTTCGTCTATTAAAAGAATAAGAAATGCGCCATAAAAGCTGCAACTGGTAAGGTTACAATTGTTCTTTGCAAGAAAATAACAAATAACTCCAGCAAGGAAATAGGTATTTTTGATTTTAATAGTAATACGCCGATTTCTGACATGTATATGAGCTGTGATACCGCAATAACCCCAATAACAAAGCGAGTTAATTCCGATTCAATTCCACTACCGATAACAGCTGGTAAAAACATATCAGCAAATCCGACGATCATCGCAGGAGCAGCTTCACTCGCTTCCGGTATTTGTAACAATTCCAAGAATGGTATAAAAGGATACGATAAATACGTGAATATAGGTGTAAATTCAGCAATAATTAGCGCTACTGTTCCTAACGCCATTACTAATGGGATTAATGCAAACCAAATATCAAACACGTTCAAAATTGCTCTTTTAATAACCATTCCCGCATTACTTACGTTCGATGCTTTTTCTGTTGCTTTTTCCAATCCAAAACGAAAACTGGATACCCCTTCTGGTACTACTTCGTCAATCTGCTTTCCAGTTTTCTCATAATACGTATCTTTCTTTCTAGATAATGGTGGAATTCGCGGACAAATAATTGCTGCAATAATACCCGCAACGATAACCGTAAAGTAATACTGCACAAACATGTGATCAATATTTAAGAACTTAGCTATAACTAAACTAAAAGCAATCGAAGCAATTGAGAAGTTAGTCGCTACTACTGCAGCCTCACGCTTCGTATAATAACCCGACTCATATTGTTGTGTTGTAAGCAATACTCCAACAGTTCCACTCCCCATCCATGATGCTAAGGCATCAATAGAAGAACGGCCTGGTAATCGGAATAATGGATTCATAATTTTTCTTACGATCGTTCCAATAAAATCCATTAACCCGTATTCTAATAGTAGCGGCATAAACAAACAAGCAAATAAGAACCAAACCATTAAAACAGGAATTAAGTCGTTAAGCATAACGCCCCCAGTAAGGTCAGAGGCTATCAATTCTGGACCAAAACCGCCTAATGTAAAGATTGCAAAAACTGCACCTATTAGACGAAAAATAACCCAGTGAATCGGCACATTAAACAAGCTATCCAAAAATAAGTTATTCTTAACCCAATCAAAATTAGTAAAGTATGCAATTAAACTTCCTATTGAAGAGATAAGAAGAAGGATTGTTGCAATAAGTGGTATGTGATCTCCAAGCATCGCTTGTAAGCCATCTGCAAATACTCCTAATACAATCGTTACCTTATCTCCTACTTTAACTGGTACTAGAAAAAGAAGGATTCCGATTAAAGAAGGTAACCAAAATTTCATATATTGTTTGCCTGTATACGTCAAGGGTTGTTTTTTCATGATGTTCTCTCCATTTTCTTAAAAGTGACTTGTATTAATATAACATTGAATGCATAAATATTCAATAGTTTTATTATACTTTCTAACTTATTATTTTAGAAAACTCTCACGGCTCATTTATTAGCAAAGCGACTGATAGCAATGTATCATTGATAATGGATAATACTACACGAAGGAGAGGACTTTATTGACAAGCTTTGATCAACTATTAGAACGAGATGCGCTAGGTCAAAAGGAATTATTAGATAACAAAGAAATCACTACAATAGAATTAACCGATTTCTATATAGATCGAATACAAAAATACAACCCAAAACTTAATGCCATTGTAACCGAAATGTTCAACACCGCAAGGGAACAAGCAAAAAAGCAAACCATTGGAAATGGACCTGTCGCTGGTCTTCCTTTCTTAATAAAAGATCTCGCTGGAATAAAGGGTGTACGGTTAACCCATGGGTCTACCATTTTAAAAGATTTTGTATCGCCTATGTCAGATGACATCGTACAACGATACGAACAAGCTGGACTCATCTTTCTTGGTAAAACAAACACGCCTGAATTCGGTTTTCTACCAACAACTGAACCAGACTTATTCGGCCCATCAATTAATCCTTGGAATGAAAAGTATTCAACCGGGGGATCAAGTGGTGGAGCAACGAGCGCCGTTGCAGCTGGACTTATTCCATTCGCTCACGCAAGTGATGGAGGAGGTTCGATCCGTATTCCTGCCTCTGCAAGTGGATTGTTTGGCTTGAAGCCAAGTAGAGGCAGAAGGCCATATGGACCGTACGTTAACCATTTATCCATAGACCATGCAGTAACACGCTCTGTACGTGATAGCGCAGTTTTATTAGATATTATTCATGGTACCGGCAAGCACCAACTTTATCCAGGCTATGAGAAAAAGGCCTCTTTCCTAGAGAGTTTGAATGAAAGGCCTAGAAAACTTAAAATCGCTGTCCAGTATGAAAGGGAAAGTATACGTTTTGATGAAGAAACTCGTAAAAATATGGAGAAGTCAATTCTATTAATGAAAGATTTAGGACATGAGGTAGTTGAAATAATGCCAGAGTTTGATTTTTCTAATTTGGCGCATCACTTCATTAATATATGGCTAGCAACAGGTGCTGTCGTAATTAATCATCTTGCACAACTAAGTGGACAAGAGCCTAACAGCGAAAATGTAGAATCCTTATCTTATCAAATCTTGCAGTTTGGCAAAAAATTATCTGCATACGACTATGAAGAGTCTCGCGTTATGCTAGAGAGAACTTCTCAACAAATCTTATCTTTCTTTGATGATTTCGATATTTGGATGACGCCTACATTAAACCAAGTTCCATTCAAAATTGGTCAAAATAACGAAGAAGTTACAAATCCTTATGAAAGCATGCTTAATAACATGGTAGACTACAACCCATACATGCCAATTGCGAATGCTACTGGCCAACCTGCAATGAGCGTGCCAACATCTTGGACGAACGAAGGAGTTCCAATCGGGACGCATTTCTTCGGAAGACCTGGAGAGGAAAGCACGTTGCTACAGCTAGCTCAACAAATCGAGAATGAGCAACCTTGGTTTCATCGCTATAAAGATATCGAACTATAAAAACCAAACGCACTTTAGCAAATCCATTTTGCGAAGTGCGTTTTTTAATAATAATACGTTGTACCACGTTCTATTAATTCCACAAATTTCGTCGAGGCGGAGGAAAGAGGAACACTCTGCAAATAACAAACACCGATGCTTCTTTTTGGTATTTCCATCTCTAATGGTATCTCCCAGACGTAACCTCTATTTAAGTATTCCTTTGAAAATTCTCTTGTTACACACGCAATCCCTAAATTTATTTTAGCGAAGTCCAGTAATAAATCATGATAACCTAACTCGAATTCAGGAGATACATCTACACCCTGCTTCTCTAAAAATTGATCCACATACTTTCTTGAATTAGAATTTGGTTCGAGGAAAATCAACGGTAAGCGAACAAGTTGTTCTAATTGCAACGGCTTACGTAATAACCGTTTATACTTTTCCCCACAAACGAAGATATCTTGAATTTCCATACATGGCATTACTTCTAAAGCAGGGTCGTTAACTGGTAAGTTACAGACGGCAATATCGACTTCCCCAGATTTCAACATCGCTAATGTTTCCGCTGTTGTTCCATTTTCAATTTTAAATTTTATATTCGGATAGTTGCTATGGAACTTCTCTAAGAAGGGTAAGAGAAAGTGGCGCGATATCGTGTCCCCTACTCCTATTTTCAATTCTCCTGCTGTTAAATTTTTAAATTCAAGGATTTTTTCTTCACCAGTATCAATTAAACTTAGTGAGGAATGTACATACTCATATAGAAGACTCCCTTCTTCCGTAAAAGTAACTCCTTTTGATGTACGATTAAATAGGCGGGTGCCTAATTCACTTTCTAATTGCTGGATGGATTGGCTAACAGCTGGTTGTGTCATAAATAGTTTACCAGCAGCCTTAGAAAAACTTTTATATTTACCAACCATCCAAAACACTCGATATAGATCTAATTTAATAGACATATAAGCACTCCTTATATCTACTATTATATATATTAATTTTACTTATAACAATAAAAGTTGTATATTACAGAAGGATGTTAATTTGAACGTTAAGGAGCGATGGATGTGGAAAGAGTAGTAGGTACGGTTGCAAGGGGTTTAAGATGTCCAATCATTAACCAAGGTGATAACATAGCTGCTATTACAGTAGAAAGTGTGTTAAAGGCATCTGAATTAGAAGGTTTTCCAGTTCAAGATAAAGATATCGTTGCTATAACAGAATCGGTTGTTGCTCGTGCACAAGGTAATTACGCAACCATTGATGTTATTGCTCAAGATATTAAGGATAAATTTAATGAAGATACGATCGGAGTTATCTTTCCAATATTAAGTCGTAACCGCTTTGCAACAATTCTAAAAGGAATCGCAAAAGGCGCAAACAAAATTGTATTAATGTTAAGCTATCCTTCTGATGAAGTTGGGAACCATTTAGTTGATCTTGATCAACTTGATGAAAAAGGTGTAAATCCTTGGACAGATGTTCTCACTGAGGAAAAATTCAGAGAGTATTTCGGCCATAACAAACACCGTTTTACAGGCGTCGATTACATTGAGTACTACAAATCGATTGTCGAAGAATTTGGGATTGAATGTGAAATTATTTTTTCTAATAATCCAAAATCGATATTAGAATATACGAAAAGCGTATTAGCTTGCGATATCCACAGTCGTCTGCGAACAAAAAGAATCTTAAATGCTAATGGAGCGGAAAAAGTATATACATTAGATGACATATTAAAACAATCCATTAATGGTAGTGGATATAATGAAGAATTCGGTTTACTAGGTGCTAACAAAGCGACAGAAGATAACGTAAAGCTTTTCCCACGTGACTGTCAACCTGTCGTTCAAGAAATTCAACAATTATTGAAAGAGAAAACCGGTAAGCAAGTTGAGGTTATGGTTTACGGAGACGGTGCCTTCAAAGATCCTGCAGGTAAGATTTGGGAACTTGCAGATCCTGTTGTCTCCCCTGCCTATACGTCAGGATTAGACGGAACACCAAATGAAGTAAAATTGAAATACCTAGCAGATAACAACTTCTCTGATTTGAAAGGGGAAGAATTACAAACAGCCGTTGCGGAATATATTAATAATAAAAAAGATGATTTGGTTGGCGAGATGGAATCTCAAGGTACGACTCCAAGAAAATTAACGGATTTAATTGGCTCTCTAGCCGATTTAACATCTGGAAGTGGAGACAAGGGGACACCAATCGTATATATCCAAGGATATTTTGACAATTATACAAAATAAGATTGCTCAGTATGGTTAAGTGCCATACTGAGTTTTTATTTGTAATAAAATACCACTAAACTGCAACTTAAGTATTTTCTATAGTTTTCAAAGTTTCTAGTAGAGTGTATCTCAAGTATTAGTATTAGTTATTTACTTTCTAGAGTATAATCTATAATTTGGGTGGTTTAAAGCGCTTACACATACACGTTACAATGGAAGATGGGAAAGGAGGAAAGTTTCTACATTTTGGAAGCGCTTCTAATCTCGTGCGCTATTTTGCTATTATAATTTAATAGTTAATGGAGGGAAACGAAAATCTATGGTAAAGAAGATGAAAAAATTCATGATTATGCTCATGGCAGCTCTCTTGCTCCTACCACCGGGTTGGGGATCACCAATTGTAAAAGCTGCTGAAAAACAAGATATTCCTGTACTTTTGTATCACCAAGTAGTTGATAACCCATCAGATACTTGGACACACACTAGCACAGAGCTGTTTAGACAAACCGTGCAATACCTACAAGATAATAACTTCACAACATTGACTGCTGATCAATACGTAAAAATAATGGATGGAGAGGAACAAGCTCCTGAAAATCCTATTCTACTTACTTTTGATGATGCAACACCAGATTTCGTTCATACAGTTGTTCCGATACTAGATGAATTTAATATGAACGCTATTCAATTTGTCACTACGGATTGGATAGGCGGAAATTTCAGTATGTCAGAAGAAAATCTTAAAAGTTTAGTGGGTAAGGATAATATAAGTTTACAAGTCCACTCTACAACACATGACGGTGATATTTGGGGAAGTGATGGATCCGTTCAAAGTGGAATTACTGCTGAGCAAGCACAAGAACAAATTGGTAATGCTGTAGATTACCTTAAAGAGCTCACTGGAGAAAATCCTACATTAATGGCTTATCCATATGGGAGTTACAATGATATTGCCAAAGAAGTAAATAAAGATAATGGCATAAAGTATGCATTTAAGGTTGGTTACCCTAATGACGGGGATTATGCTATGGGTCGCCATTATGTAACAATGGATACCACATTAACTGATATCGCTGGATGGATTGATGGACCGACGCCAGAAACTCCATCAACTGAAGAACCTGAAGAACCAGTTGAGGAAGATGGAAATGTTGTATTTTCCCAAAGCTTTGAAGATGATGATTTAGGTAATTGGCAAAACTTACCTTGGGCTGAGAGCAATGGTATCTTTGAGATTTCTACTGAACAAGCATCTGACGGTTCAAAATCACTTCTATTTAAAGATAGAGAAGATAGAAATAGTAGCCCTAGCCTAAATCTAACCGATAAAGTTGAACCGGGATATAATTATAATATTTCGTTAAAAGTGAGAGTTAGCGAAGGCACAGATACATTACGTATTGCTTCAAAAGTAGACGCTCCTTCACTTGATAATAACTATCCTTGGGTAGTAGATAACCAAGATGTAAGTTCAACAGATTGGACTTCTTTTGAAGCTAATGAATTTAGCCTCCCTACTGACACTTCTGAGTTTATTCTATACGTCGAATCTGACGATAGCGGTAGCGAAACTGCACCAAATATTTTTATTGATGAGGTAATCATTACACAATTAGGCGAAATTGACAGCACACCAGGTGATGAAAATGGTGAAGAAGAAGATCCGGATCGTGAGCCAGCCCTAGAATTTGAAACAATTACGTTCGAAGATGGAGAATTAAATGGGTTTGAAGCTCGTGGAGAGAATGAACTGCTTACTGTAACAGATGAGGCAAACCATACTGAAGATGGTTCTTTCGCTTTAAAAGTTGAAAATCGCGAGCAAGCTTGGAACGGACCTTCACTACGTGTTGAAGAATATATCAATATAGGTGAAGAATATAAGATTTCTGCTTGGATTAAACTTATTTCTCCTGATAGCTCTCAAATCCAATTATCTACCCAAATTGGCGATGGTGACGGTGCAAGTTACAACACCATTCAAGGTAAAACCATTAGTAAAGATGATGGTTGGGTAAAATTTGAAGGAACGTATCGTTATACTAGTAGTGGTAACGGACATATCACCATCTACGTAGAAAGCTCTAATAATGCAGACGCAACGTTCTATGTTGATGATGTGACGTTTGAGCCTACTGGAACTGGTGAAGTAAGCTTTGATGATAGTTTAACCGCTATTAAGGATGTTTATAAAGATGACTTTTTAATTGGTAATATCGTGTCTGAAAAAGATTTAGAGGGTATGCGTTTAGATTTCCTTAAACATCATCATGAAGTAGTAACAGCGGAAAATGCTATGAAGCCAGACTACGCTTATAATGATGAAGGTGATTTTGATTTTACATCTGAAAGAGCGCTAGTTGATAGTGTGCTTGCAAATGACCTACAAATGGTTGGACATGTGCTTGTATGGCATTCACAATCACCAGAATGGTTATGGGCAGATTCTGACGGTAACCCATTAAGTCGTGATGAAGCTTTAGCTAATATGGAAGCACATATTAGAGCCGCAGTAGAAGCTTTTGGTGACGATGTTATTGCATGGGATGTAGTAAATGAGGCGATGAGCGATAATCCTCCGAACCCGTCTGATTGGAGAGCTTCACTTCGTAGGTCTGGTTGGTTCCATGCTATTGGACCTGATTTTGTAGAACAAGCATTCCGAATTACGAAGGAAGTAATGCAAGAAAATGGTTGGGACGATGTAAAGCTATATTACAATGACTACAATGATGATAACCAAAACAAAGCAGAAGCCATTTATCAAATGGTAAAAGAAATAAACGAAAACTATGCTGCAGAAAATAACGGTGATGTTCTAGTCGACGGTATTGGTATGCAAGGTCATTACAATATCAATACAAACCCTGAAAATGTAAGAAGCTCTATCGAGAAATTCATTTCTTTAGATGGAGTAGAAGTTAGTGTTACTGAGCTAGATATTATGGCAGGGGATGGCGGAGTACAAACAGAGCAACAAGCGAATAGACAAGCCTACCTATATGCTCAGCTATTCCAAATTTATAAGGAATATGCAGATGACATCGCTCGAGTTACATTCTGGGCATTAGATGATGGTACAAGCTGGAGATCAGAAAATAGCCCAAGTCTATTTGATAAAGACTTCCAAGCGAAGCCAGCATACTATGCAGTAATTGACCCTGAAGGATTTATTGAAGATTATGATCCTGAAGTGATTGAAGCAAATAAAGGTAACGCTGTACAAGGTACACCAACGATTGATGGTGTAATGGATGATGTTTGGAGTAACGCACCAGCACTACCAATCAATCGCTATCAAACAGCTCATAACGGAGCGAACGGTAATGCTAGAGTACTTTGGGATGATGAAAACTTATATGTATTCGTACAAGTTAGTGACTCTAATTTAGATAAGGCACATGCCGATGCTCATGAACAAGATTCTGTAGAAGTATTTGTTGATGAACAAAATACGAAAGCTTCTTCCTATGTTGATGGTGTAGGGCAGTATCGTGTGAATTTTGATAACGAAACATCCTTTAACCCAACTGCTGTTGAAGAAGGTTTTGAATCTGCAACACAAATTACTGGTGGAGGGTACACAGTAGAGTTAAAGATTCCATTTAAAACTATTAATCCCGAGGATAATCTACAGATTGGATTTGATGTTCAAATTAATGATGCTGTAGAGGGTGCTCGTAATAGTGTCGCTACTTGGAATGATACTTCTGGCCAAGGCTATCAAGACCCATCTGTATTCGGGGTGTTAACACTCGTTAATTCTCTCGATGAACCACAGCCAGAGCCTGAGAATCCTAAACCAGAAGATCCTAAGCCTGAGGAACCTAAACCAGCAGACCCTAAACCTGAGGATCCTAAACAACCAGAAAAGCCAGAAAATAAACCAGTAGTTACAAAACCTTCTGTTAAAGATAAGGTCGCTACTGTAGACAATAAAGCAGTTGATTCAGTTCCAAAGAACGGTAATCTTGTTCTTGATTTATCCGATAATGATTCAACCGTAAAAGTTACGTTAACAAAAGAGCAGGTTAGTAAGTTAAAAGAACAAAATGCTGAAATCACGGTTGAAAAGGAAGATGTTACATTAGCAATTCCAGCATCTATACTAAATAATGGTGAAGCAGTAGAAATAGTAGTAGAAAGAATGCAGGATATTGACGAAGCATTAAGTGCAGTATATGACTTTACAATTACACAAGATGGTAAGATAATTAGTAACTTTAAGGACACACCTGTAACACTTACATTCCCAGTTAACGCTGATAGGGTAAATGATCCTACCAATGTAAAAGTATTCTACTGGAATCCTGAAACTGAGGAATGGGAACAAGTAGGTGACGGTGGCTATTATCAAGATGGATTCATTACTGTAGAAACAGATCATTTCAGTATATTTACTGTATTTGAAGTAGAGGATGTAGAAGAGGTGGAGGACCTGCCAGATTCAACACCAATAGAATCTGATTCTACAACACCAGAAGATGACGAATCTTCTAAAGACGGGGAAACTCTTCCCGATACAGCAACAAGCACTTACAACTTCCTACTTGCAGGATTAGCAATGCTTGCAGCTGGATCACTAGTATTCTTTGTTAGAAGAAAAAAAGCATAAGCCATAACGACTAAAGAGGCTGATTTTTATATCAGTCTCTTTTTTTGTATTAAAAGTTATTGACATATACAGTCCAACTGTATACAATCAAACTATACAGTTTAACGATATATAGTAAGACTGAGTATTGGAGTGACTACGGTGGATTTAGAAAAGCATTTACCCTTAACAGAAACAACTTATTATATTTTGTTATCATTGCTTGAACCTTCTCATGGATATATGATGATGCAAAAAATCGAGGAAATGAGTAATAAAAGAGTGAAAATTGCTGCAGGGACTATGTATGGAGCTATTGAGAACTTATTAAAACAACAATTAATTAAATCTGTAAAGAGCTCTGACAAAAGGAGAAAAACATATGCTATTACGGAGAAAGGTTTAGAGGTTCTAAGACTTGATTGTGCTCGTATGAAGCATATGATCCAGGTAACTGAAAATCTCCTATCAGATTCTTCAGCCATTGGAGGGGATATCAATGTTTAAATTTAAGTTCTTTTTAGATTTTGACAAGGAAGAAAAATGGTTAGAGGATATGGCAAGAAACGGTTATCATTTAAATAAGGCATCGTTTGGCTATCACTTTTTAGAAGGGGAACCTGAAGAGACTACAATAAAAATCGACTATCGACGATTTAAATACAAAGAGGACTTTCTTGATTATTGTTCATTATTTGAGGATAGTGGATGGAAACATATTAGTGGAACGAAAAACTCAGGTATTCAATATTTCAAAAAAGACACCAACACAGAAGAAGATGATATTTTCTCCGATTACCACTCTAAAGCAGCGAGATATAAACGTTACTCTAGTATGAGCTTTCAATTAGCAATAAGCTATTTACCATTACTAGTTGTCTTTTATTTAACAGATATTATCGACTTTAATGCATTTGTTAATCCAAAGGAACTCTATTATACTCCTGGATTATGGGATAAAACAGGCACTTCCTTCTGGTTTTCTTTTTTATTTGAAACACCATTTGCATTAATGCGCGGTTTTGCTTGGTCATTCATACCCCTAACGATGTTGCTATACCTATTCTTTAGCATAAAGTCCAACCGATTATACGTACAAAAATCGGATAAAGAGTTTTCATAATAAAGACTTGGCTAGCGTCAAACCTAGCGATTGGCTAGAGTGAGCCTTCTATAAAAAAATTATACTCTCCTAACGTGCATTAAAAATGGAATATACACCTCTCCTCCAGAGTCTATGTATATTCCATTCTCTATTTATCGCTTACTTTGTTAAATCTATTCGTTTACTAACCATGTATATAATGATACCACCAATTGTCATGGAGAATAGTTCACCAAGGCCGATGGTTAACCATGTAGCAAAAAATGGGTAGTCCATTAAAATATAATATTGCACAGCAATCGTAAACATAGAAAATGCAAAAATAATTGCAGTAGTAACCATTTTCGCTTTCAAACTCTGCATATTTTTTGTTACTGCACGACAGACAAGTAGTGTTAAAAACGTTGCTATACTACCAACTGGAACATCAAGAAACCAAATCGGTGACATGAAATTCGCAATTGCTACTCCTAGCGTGACCGCAATTACATACCTTTTGTGAAACAACGCCAAAAAATTAAACATTTCTGAAAGTCTTAACTGGAGTGCTCCAAAGCTAATAACCGATAATAATAGAGCGATCGCAACATACAAGGCGGTCACGATGGCGATTTTGGTCATTTCTTGGGTAGAAGTTCTGGATACGTTCGTCATCATATACTCTCCTTTGTAAAATAGCTCGTTGCTATTTTAGTCATAACTGCGACCAAAGAAGAATAAGTGTCGCAGTGCAGGTTGTTAGTTTCCGCTTTTTTCCTGCAAGAGTATTGTAGCACAATTCCCATCTACTTGTACTACTTTATTATCCAGCCACCATCGATTGGAAGAACCGAGCCATGCATATAACCTGCCGCATCACTCGCTAGAAATAGCGTAACATTTGCTACTTCTTCTGCCTCAGCCCATCTACCTGCAGGCGTTTCTTCCGCGACCCAATCTGCCATTTTTCCATCACCTTCAAAATCGGCTTGATTCATTGGTGTTTTAATTGCACCTGGTGCTATTGCATTTGCACGAATACCTTTTCTGCTATAATCATAGGCAAGTTGTTTCGTATACCCGATAATGGCGTGTTTTGATGCTGTATAAGCTGCACCACCACCTCCAGCCACTAAACCTGCAATCGAGGCAACGTTAATGATTGTTCCCTTATTTTGTTTTAACATGTATGGCAAGACTGCGTTCGTGACGAGGTACATCCCCTTCACATTTGTGTCCATCACCTTATCCCACAAAGCTTCATCCGTATCTAAAGTTGGAGCGTATCCATCTAATATTCCTGCTGTATTAAGTAAAATGTCTATCTTTCCAAAACTATCTACCGCCGACTCCACCGCGCGTGATACAGCTTCTTTATCCGCTACTGAACCAACCTCATAATAGAAATTGCTGTTGGCTTGCTGTAGTTCTTTTAAGCCTTGGTCTTGGATATCAAATCCAAATACATTCGCACCATTTTTCAAGAAAACTATTGCTTGTGCGCGACCAATCCCAGAATTCGCACCCGTAACAAACACCGTCTTGCCCTCTAATTCAGGGATTTTCATTGCTCTACCTCCAAAATTACTCTACTATCTTCCAATCATCTGCTAAAATATCGCAAACCGTCGGAGTAAACATTGTATATCCTTCACCTTCTACATTAATAAGAAAATAAGGATTCAGTTTTTCACCATCACGTTGCTCCTCGCCGACCATCTTTACATATAGCTCAGCACCTGGCCAACCTTCTCGAATAATTTTCTTTCCCTTTTTAAGTTCTGGTAATATCTCTTCAAACGTCATATGACATTCATCCTTTCTAATTTATTCATCATCACTCACTGTATCATTACATCGATTCTTTCTCCATTATGAAGTACGAGCTCTATTTTGTTGACTGGGGCCGATAATGCATCATATCTTAACTCAAAAGTATTCCCTCGCCAATTTGATGTATAGCTATTTCCTTGCTGTGTTACTAATTCATTATTTACATACAATTTAGTAGCATCTATTTCTGCGCTCTCTATCTCTCCTTCCCAGCTTCCTTCGATAAGTGTCATGGTAGGCGACGCCTTGATTGATTTAAACGTAAGTTTAGTATCATCGATCAACACATCTTGGCCAATCTTCATCTCAATTATTGTAGCTAAAGCTTTTGATGGGTCATACGTGAAAGTTAAGGTTTTTTCTGTATGCAAGAAATGCAACGTTAACTCTTTTGCAAAACCATTCGGAGGAGCAAAGCTATGTGTACCTGTTATTTTCTTTCCATCTCCGCTTATTTTTCCTACGCCATAGTCATGATAGCTATTTGTCCAGAAGCCTGTTAGGCGAATCGGTTGGAATTCCTTATGTTCTATCTGACCCTCTACTGCTTCAACTGTATAGTACATAATTAATTGATTATCGTCGTTCATTACACCTTCTACCGTAAATATAACACCTTCCTGTAACGTTATACTCTCACCTATGACTTGCCCCATTCCTTTTTCATTCAAATCCTTTAAGGTTTCTGAAACAACATGGTCAAACCCCAAAATTTTTTTACCATAATACGCTAATCCCTCATGGTGATTAACTATAAGTAGAGATAGTATCAATATACTCGCAATTGCAATACCTCTCCATGCAATTCTCTTTTTTCTTTTTCTAATAGGCTCTCTCTCTAATGCCACACGTAGGCGATTCTCTAGTTCTTCTGGTGCCTTTAACTCTTGTAATTGGCTCTTTTCTCCCTCGATAACTTTCTTTATACTACTCATTGTGTTCACCTCGATATATACGGTTTAATTTCTTTAATCCATAGAAAATTCTAGACTTCACAGTACCTACCGAAACATCTTCTATCTACGCTATTGTTTCTAAATCTAAATCATGAATGTATTTTAGGCGAATAGCCTCCGCCTGAGGTGAACTAATAGAGGCAAGTAGCCTATCGATATCAATTTGCGCATCTAAATGCTCGTAAGATACTTCCTGTTCAGAATCCGCGAATGCTTCCAAATATTCTTGCTCTACATACACAGTTTTTTTCCTTTTACCATATGCAACATGACAACAATTGATAAGAATCTTCTTGCTCCAGCCTTGGAAGGAATCTATATTTTTTAAGGTATGGATATTTTCATAGAGCCTTACAATCATATCCTCTAGTACATCAAGTGCATCCTCTTTATTTTTCATATATGACATTGCAATGCGATAATAATCATCTTGTTTTGCTAATATAAGCTGTAACAAGGCTTCCTTATCGCCCTTTTTCGCCTTTTTCACCCATTTAGCCTCCACACCACTTCCCCCTCTAACTATAAGACACTCTATCACCAGAAAAAGTTCAATTAATTTATAACATCATTCTATAAAAATCTGGCTTGAATTCAATAATAGAGACAACCAGAATTTCCACACTTTTTAAAATTTTTTTGAACATAAATTGAAATTACTGTTAAAAATTAGTAATATGTTTATTAAGGAGGGTTTGAAAAGTCTTTTCATCTAGATTTCTAAAAAATAAGGAGTTGAGAACTATGAATATCCCAATATCCTATATTATTGCTGCCTTAGCTATTTGCTTCATTGTTATTTTAATTAGTAGAGATAAGGGAATTTTATATTTACAAAAAGAAGAGAAATATAAAGTATCGAAAAGACTATTATTAGGTAGTTATTTAGCAACTGTGTCAATTACTTGTTTTGTTATCTCATTTGTAATGAATCTATTCATTTACATGCAAATACTTCAATCGAAAGCACTTTCAAGTAACAACACTATTATTGCCTGTTTTTTATTTTTAGGAGTATTCCTAATCGCAGAATACGGGATCAAATCTAAAAGAACAATCCGAAGCAATTAACAATATTAAACTTCATCTTTAACAACTCATAAATGGGTTGTTTTTTCTTTTTTCAAAAAATGTTTACAAAATCTATTAATGGTTTTATGGTTTTAAAGTGAGAAGGTTAATAAGTTTATCATTTGCGTTAATTCTTTTTGTGCTTTTCAAGAGTACAAAATAAACACAACGGAACAGCTAAAAGCGTTCATAAAAAAACTGAAAAATCTAGTAAAGATGATGATGCAGAAAGAGAGTATATGTTTGAAAATACTAGACCAGAAGTACTGAGAGCTTATACAGAGGCTTTTTTTAACGAAGTGAAAATCTATAAATAAAATGTCGAATTCGAATGACGGGATTGTTACAGATACTACCAAATACATAAACGCTAAAACAGATAGAATAGAATTGCCCGATGGTAGTTTTGTAGAGTCTCTAGAAACAGATATAAGCGACGAGAGCGGAGCTACAATATTTAGCACTGTTACTAAAGGGTTTGGTGACAGAAAATACACCGCAAGTTACAATGTGTATCACTTTGCATATCCAGATACTAAATTAAGATTAATAAATCGCTATAAAATAAATAGTAAGGGCTTAACCATGACCTCAACCTCTACTTCTGAAACTTCAAGTGTATTTCCAACTTCAGTCGTTGTAACTAGCAACAAAATTACAGATAAATACGCAGAAATTGGCAAGATAGAGTTTGAAATTTATTAATACTTTATCTTGTCAATTTTTCTTTTACTGTTGCATTATTAGGATGTTTTTTAGTACAAAGCCAATTTAAATCATTAAAAATATATTTAGATTAACTTCTCTTCACATGCATGACATTAATTTTCTAATATTATACTAACTATTAATTTCATTTAACTTATAATATCAATATAGAATACATCTCACACTAATCTTGAACCTTGAACTTTTCACATCGTACGAAAAATTAGTATCTATGCAACAAAAAAATACTCCTCTAATTTAATAGAGAAGTATTTCTTCAGCCATCTATTTATTTTTAAATTTTTTATCAATTTGTTCCATCACTTGATTCGCAATGTCATCTTTCACTTTATGCTGCTCGTTTTCTTTCTCTATTTCCTGTCGCTCTTCTGTCGTTAAAGTAAACAGTTGCTTGCGCTTCTTTTTTTCTTTTGGCATAACGCTCTTCCTTTCTTGGTTTGCTACCATAACTCAACTCTATCGATTTAAATCCTGATCGTAATAGCTCTTCTTTTTCACCCAGACAAAGCCATCACCCTTTGAGATAACCGCTACATCAATTGGCGGACCCACTGACTCCGTTGCACGAGTTACCTTTCTCTTAAACGACGTTAGGTTCATTAACGCTTCCGCCATATTAGCCAATTCATCTTTTGGCAGTGATCTGACAATCCCCAATAATGGTTGATAGTAGTTTTTATTTTGATAATCATCCAAGGCATCTCTAATAGAGTCATATACATCTTTACCCAAAACTCGTAGTTGACTAACCTGTTTTTTTGTTAATTGTACATCTAAGTGTTTCTGTATACGTTCTGGATACTCGGATAACACGCGATTAATAATATTGAAGATAGTATCTTCCATGTGCGGTTCGACGCCTACCATAAAGGAATCTACCATTTCTCGTTGGGCAAAAGCTTCAATGACTGCTGTGCCAGAATAATTTTTTTGCTGATAATCAATTTGTTTTTCCTTTAATTTTTTCACCTTTAGTTTACCTAATACAAAGCCTTCCAAACGATAATTCACTAAATGTGGAAAAATCTCTTCCTCCCCATAACCAGCCATTACAAATCCAGTACTACCTACACTAAAGTAGTCACTTCGCACACTTTCGAATGCTAGTCGACAAAGTTTCTTAGAGAGAGTTTTTGTGATTGGAAAATCTATATATTCTTCTTTAACCTCTTCAATAACCGGGAAATGTTTGTCTTCAAATGGCTGATACGTTATGGAAAGAAGGGATTCTTTATTTTGAAACTTCTTAATTTGCTTTTCAACTTCTCGCTGAAGTAGCTTTGCAACTTGTTTCTCATCGTCTATTTCCGATGGGTCATCTTCGACTTGCTCTTCCACTTTTGCGACTAATCGCTTCAACACATCAGAAAACGTGCGATAAACGATAATACCTTCAATATTTTCTTGATAAAATCGTGAATCTTCCTTTAGAAAGCGTAAGAAAGTATCGAAGTAGTCGGTAACATTATTCAATTTCTTGTCTCCAACATAGTCCCGAAAGGAAGTGATGATTACTTCCCATGGCACCTCCATAAACGAAGCTGCTCCATATACCATAATTCCTATCGGATGATTATTGGACAATGGAAACAACTTATTTGCTGAATGATATACTTTCGGAACTCCATCTATTCCACTTGTTATCGCACTATCTGCAGCCATGGACATGCCTAGCTTATTCATTATTACAACCTCTGCTGTCATGTCTAGTTCCTCCCCTATCGGTTCTATACCTATCCATAACCTGCTAAATGATTTATTAAACCACATTCATTTTTCTAGTTGACAATATTGAAAAAATTGATATAGTTACTTGTAAATAACATAATTAATAAATTCCACTAGGGGTGTCTTGTAAAGACTGAGATCAAAGTAGAACTTTGAGACTCTTAGAACCTGATCTGGCTTATACCAGCGTAGGGAAGTGGTTGTTACTACAGGATTGTATTTTAATTGATATCAATATGTAGAACCACTATTCCTATTTAGGTGATAGTGGTTTTTTTATGTGATAAAGGAGGGAGACTTACGTCACTTTAAGATAAGATTTTTTAAAAGGAGGAAATACAAGAGTGAATAAAAAATTAACCTTAACAGATATTTTAGTTACTATCGTTATTGCAATTGTATTTAGTGTAATTTATAAAATTTGGGGACCATTATACAGTGCTGTTTCGCTCATCGGACTACACGTGGAGCAATTTCTTTATGGGATGTGGTTCATTGCCGCAACTATCGCATTCCTCATCATAAGAAAACCAGGTGTAGCATTCATTGCGGAGATAGCTGCAGCACAGGGTGAGTTTCTATTTGGAGGTCAATGGGGAATAAGCCTATTGCTTTATGGCTTAGTGCAAGGTATAGGGTGTGAACTTGTCTTTGCTTTATTCCGTTACAAAAATTATCGGCTTTATGTAACATGTTTAGCAGCCATCCTTGCCACATTAGGCTCGTTGTGGCTCGATATGTATTATGGTTATATCACAGATTTAGTTTGGTGGAATTTAACGTTACTTATTACAAATAGAACTATTGGAGCTATTATTCTCTCTGGGTTCTTTGCATTTTACCTCGTAAAAGCATTAGATAAAACAGGGGTTACTAATCTAGTGCGACCGGTCGCTAAGGAACACTACGAAGCTTTAGAAGAGAGTGAGCGATGAGCATATGACAGATCCTATTGTTACGATGGAGCAAATGCGAGTTAAGTATCCAGGAAGTAAAGAGTTACTTTTTCAAGACCTTTCGTTAACCATTCACAAAGGGGAAAAAGTTCTAATTCTCGGTCCTTCAGGTGCTGGTAAATCTACTTTACTAAAAATAATGGCAGGTATCATTCCTAAGTTAGAGGAAATACCGATGAAATATAAGAATTATCAATTATCCGCATCTTCAGGGTTTGTTTTTCAAGAGCCTGATACCCAGTTTTGTATGCCATATGTAGATGAAGAACTAGCATTTGTTCAAGAAAATATGCAAGTAACAAGAGAGAAGATGATAGAACAAATTCCACTTTTATTAGAGAAAGTAGGTCTATCGTTCCCGAATCCACACGTTAAAATAGATCATCTATCAGGAGGAATGAAACAGCGACTAGCTATTGCAAGTGTTCTAGCTCACGAACCAGAAGTGTTATTCCTTGATGAACCAACTGCTATGCTTGATCCAGCGGGCACAGAGGATGTTTGGAAGACTATAAGGGATATAGCACAAAACAAAACAGTTATCATCGTTGAACACAAAGTTGATTTAATTATAGATTATGTGGATCGAATCATCATGTTAAATGAGGAAGGAACTATCATTGCAGATGGAAAGCCTGAAGAATTGTTAAATGAAAAAAAGTACTTATTCCAAAAATACGGAATTTGGTATCCAGGGGTTTGGAAGGATTATTGCAAACCAATTAAAAATACAGAGATTTTGAAAGATAAAGAAGTCATGTTAAATCACGTATCAGTATATAAATCAGAGAAATCAATTCTTCAATTAGATAACGTAGAGGTCTACAAGGGAGAATGGATAGCAGTTACAGGTCCAAATGGTGCCGGAAAAAGTACCTTACTTGAGGCAATCATGCAGTTAGTAAAAATAAAAGGGGATATAAGCTATCCACTCCTTCCTTCTAAAAGGTTATTTTATGACTATTTTGGCTATGTCTTTCAAAATCCGGAATGGCAATTTATTAAAGATACTGTACACGATGATTTAGAATTTTCACTTAGAAACAATCAAGATCACGAAAGAAATAATGAAAGAATCGAAAAGTTCCTAAAGTATTTTCGTCTCGGAGACCAAAAAAACCAACATCCATTTCAATTATCTACTGGACAAAAAAAGCGACTTAGTATTGCGACTGCTTCCATCATTGAACCAAATGTATTAGTGTTGGATGAACCGACATTCGGCTTAGATGCTCGCAACACATTTAGTATGCTTGGCTTTCTGTTAGATTTACAGAAAAAAGGAACTACTATTATTATGGTTACCCACGAACAGGCCATTATAGATAACTTCGCTACCACTGAATGGATTGTGAATAATGGCAAAATAGTAAAGGTGCATTCTTTAATAGAACCGAACACAAAAAATATAGAGGATGTTGCTTATGGACTTACAAATTAAAATGACATGGTTACACCATGTAAACCCGATGGTTAAATTGTTTTTTCTTGTTTTCCTGTTTATCGGGCTCTTACTAATACATCATATCCACTTTCAATTCTATTTTTTATTATTTATTATTTGTATATATCTGTTCATGACTGGTTGTCGTACAAAATGGCTCTTACTATTAAGTCTCCCTTTATCTATCTTATTTTTTTCCTCGTTCCTATCAATGGCGCTGTTTGGAATGGGAGAAACTACTTGGTGGAAGTTAGGTATCGTTCATATTACAGAAGAAAGTTTCTTTCGAGGACTTCATTTAGGAATAAGGACAGTTTCATTCGGATTGCTCGGACTTGTCTTTGCATTAACAACAACGCCGGTACAACTCTTCTATTCATCCATGCAACAACTACGATTAAAACCAAAATTCGCTTATAGCTTTATGGCTTCTATTCGAATCTTACCTATCATTGTAGAAGAAATAATTATATTAAAAAAAGCATTAAAAGTTAGGGGATATGTGTATTCTAAAGGTTTAACAGGTTTTTTTGAGAGGATGAATCATTATAGCGTCCCTATATTAGCACAAAGCATTAGACGTGCTCATCGAATTGCTATAGCAATGCAAATAAAACAATTTAACGGTGATACTAGACGAACTTACTACTATAAAATTGGTTACAGTCGACACGATATTTTCTTTACTTTAGTAGTCACAGTTTTTTTCTTAGTAAGCGTTGTTTTAGCAAACATTTTACCTGTTTTTCCAGTTGATTACGTTAGATAGTAATGGATATCAAGTAAACAAAACCTGCTGCATCAAGATTGCAACAGGTTTCCTTTACTGTTATTGATATTCTGGTAACCAATCTCCATGAGCTTCGATTAAGTCATCACAGAGAGAAACAATATCATCGATTGATAACTCTGCAGCAGTATGTGGATCTAACAATGCTGCTTGATAAATTTTTTCCTTCTTCAAAGTTAATGCTGCTTCAATCGTTAATAGCTGTGTGTTAATGTTTGTTCGATTTAATGCTGCAAGCTGCTCTGGCAAGGCACCAACATAGGTTGGAGCAACACCACTTGCATCCACTATACACGGAACTTCAACGACCGCATTTTCAGGAAGGTTTGATATCAACCTACCCGTATTCAGCACATTTCCACCAATTTTAATCGGCTTATTCGTTTCCATTGCCTCGATAATATACGAACCATACTCATTCGAACGTTCATGTGTTAAATCTTGATTATTAACTAAGTCATCACGCATCTTTTTCCAGCCTTCAATCTGATTTATACAACGACGTGGATATTCATCTAATGGAATATTATATTCTTCTATGAGTTCTGGGTATTTATCTTTGATAAAATAAGGATGGTATTCTGCATTATGCTCGGATGATTCGGTGACATAATAGCCGAATTTATCCATTAATTCAAAGCGCACCATATCATGATGCTTCTCTTTTTGTTTTTCCTTTGCTCTTCGTTTAATTTCTGGATATAAATCCTCTCCGTTACGCGTAATTTCAAGTAGCCATGCCATATGATTAATACCTGCTATTTTCCATTGGATGTTATCTTTTGGCATTTCCAAATGATCCAGCAAATGATCCGCACATATTTGGACACTATGACATAGTCCTACCGTTTTAATGCCTTCTTGTAACATAATATTCGTTAGAACAGCCATTGGGTTCGTATAATTTAAGAACCAAGCATCCGGACATACTTCTTTCATATCCTTCGCAAATTCTTGCATAACCGGGATAGTACGAAGATTACGGAAAATCCCACCAATACCTAACGTATCGGCAATTGTTTGTCTCAACCCATATTTTTTAGGAACCTCGAAGTCCGTAATTGTACATGGATCATAACCACCTACTTGAATGGCATTGATCACATACTTCGCACCTCTTAAAGCCTCCTTACGATTATGATACGCTTTAATCGTTACATTAGATTTCAAACTTTTCTTTAAGTTATTCAACATCATTTCAGAATCTTCTAATCTCTGATGGTCAATATCAAATAATGCAAATTCAAAATCTTGTAATGCATCTACTGTCATACAGTCACCTAAAACGTTTTTGGCAAAAACAGTACTACCTGCTCCTAAGAATGTAATTTTAGACATGTAATACCCTCCATTTATAAAAAATATTGCTAACTATTATATATTGTAAGCGCTTGATAAGTAGATAACAATAGAGAATATTTTTAAAAAGGGTATAATATTGCTCTAGTATTTTATTAGAAATTCCTATGACCACAGTTCGGGCATGAAAGAAGTTCCTCATCAAACACATGATTACAATCTGGACATGTTTTATGCTTCATATGTAATTGCTTTGTTCGTTCATTATGTACTTGTAATTGATAAATGATATGTAATTGATTATCGATAATCTCGGATAATGCGATAAAGAAAACTCCTGTTGCCACCCCACCTAGTACTGAAAGAAAAAATACAATTATTTCACTAGAAAGAAAACCAATAATTCCAGTAATTCCACCTAGAACGATAAAAATGATTCCAATAACATTTAGAGTCTTTTGCATGTTACACCTCACCTCACTTTTTAAACGCGCAAAGAGTTTGAATTTCTCCGAAAAGAAAAGCAGTCCCATTTCATGCACGATTTCTTTTCGTATGCATGTCGAAATGGAACTACTTCTCAATTGTTTCTTCTACTTCTGCTTAAACCGATGTGCAGCTAGTCCTTTAACATCCGTTTTTAGACGGAATAGACTTCCGGACAAAGGCCATTGTTCCAAATCTTGTTCACTTAATCCTATCCTTGCTGTAGTAATATAGAGTGTGTCTAAATTTTCACCACCAAATGTACAAGACGTAACTTGTTTTGCTGGAATATCAATAGTAGATAATAGCTCCCCTTTCACTGGGTCCCATCTGCTCAGTTTGCCATTACCCCAGCCAGCAATCCACAATTTATCATCTGTATCAATCGTCATTCCATCTGGAGATCCTAACTCTTCTGGAATTTTAATTGCCACACGTTGGTTCTCTATACGTCCAGTCTCCAAATCATAGTCGAAAACATACACATTTCGTGTCGGAGTGTCGATAAAATACATCGTATCATTCGCCATATTCCATGCAATACCATTTGACGTAGTTAGGTTGGAAAGCTTTTTTTCTACTGTTAAACTCGAGTCAAGGCAATACAGTGAGCCTGTTGGATCCCTTCCCTCTCTATCCATAGTCCCCGCCCAAAAACGACCTTTTGCATCACACTTCCCGTCGTTAAATCGATTTTCAGGAATCGATTCTTCCGGGTCTTCTATTAATTCTAACTTCTTCTCTCGCATATCATATTGGTAAAAACCATTTTCAGCAGCAACTATTAAATTGCTGTTTTCATCTACGACTACCGCGCCAACATTTTGTCCAATCGGGATGGTTGCGTTAACGCCTTCATTGGGATCAAATATATAAACAACGCTACTCGCAATATCAGTCCAGTATAATACATTTTGTTCACGATCCCATGAAGGTCCTTCACCCAATTCTGCTTTAATCTTGTAAGCTATCTCTACTTTATTCATTAGCTCAACCTCCCTATTAATACATTCTACATAACTATGATTTATTCCTTCTTATAAGTTATAATACAGGTGTGTTAGTAGAAAACTTGCTCACCTAGAACTGCTTACAATCTAATTTATTGAGGTGATAGAAGATGGAAGAGAAAACGGTAGCCATGATTATTATGGCAATACCTATTGTCATGTTTATTGTACTAGGAATCGTATTAATAAACGGCAAAGGTTCTTCTTTAATAGCAGGATATAACACGATGCCAAAAGAAAAGAAAGAAAAGTACGACAGTATTGCCTTGAGTAAATTTATGGGGAAAATGATGTTTGCTTTATCGTTTTGTATGTTGCTATGGATCGTAAGTATCGGATATGAAAGTAATTCATTATTTATCATAGGACTTGCTTTGTTTATCGGAATTGTTCTATTTACAATTATCTATATAAATACAAATAATCGATTTAAAAAATAGAACCCCGCTAACAGGGTTCTATTAAAAGTTTACTCTTGTTTATCATTCTCATTGATTAGGCTCTTTGCAACTGTTTCCGTATGTTTCATTTCCTCACTGATTTGCTCATTTTGATCGTTAAGGTTCTCCACAGTCGCTCCCATTTCTTCTAAACTCGCCGAAGTTTCTTCGATAATAGCGGCTAAGTCATTCGTTGCTGCATCCACAACCGAAGAGTTCTCTTTCACACTTGTAGCTAATTGCTCAAAGCCCGTTAGTTTGTTGTTCATTTCGCTTAAATAATCCGCCAACTCTTGGAAAGCATCTTTTACTTGTTCAGTCTTCTCAAGATTTTCGTGACTCATATCGACGTTTGTGCTCATTTTCTCTAGAGCCGTATTATTTGTTTGATTAATTTCTACTAGATTACTTGTAATCTTTTCTGCAGCTTCATTTGTATCCTCTGCAAGCTTTCTAATTTCCTCTGCTACAACTGAGAAACCTTTACCAGATTCTCCAGCTCGAGCTGCTTCAATGGATGCGTTTAAAGCTAATAGGTTCGTCTGCTGACTTACATCTATGATACTTTGAGAAAATGTATTGATTTCTGCAATTTTATTCGATAACGCATTAAATGTCTCACTTAACTCTTCTGTATAATCTCTTAACTCACCGGTATTAGAAGATAATTCTAATAATAAATTATTTCCTTTTGCGGCTGTTTCGCTTGATTGTCCAAACTTCTCTAGTAAATCTTTTGTCTCGACTAACATGTAAGAGGCTTGTTGAAGTGTTCCTTGAGAACTTTGGGCAATATCCGTAATTTTTTCGTTTTGTTCACTACTTCCGACAGCTACCTCATTGATTGCAATAGATATTTCACGTTGAGATAAAATGTTATCTTGAACATTTCGATTCATATCAGTTATTCGCTGAATAATATCTGCTACATTACGTTCTAAACTAGCTCGTGCTTCTTCTTCTTTTGTTACTAATTCTTCTGTACGATGCAAAAACCCCTCAATATGACTATATTGCTTACGATTTAAATGAATCAATATTCCACAGAGAAGTCCTGCAAGTATATACGTGGCAAGAACAGTCGAAATGTTCTCTCCTAGATACTCTACTCCTTCGGGTACAATAACACTATTCAAGTATAATGCGATAGCCCCTGCAATAAATCCTATCCAAAAAACTGTTCTTACTAAGAAAATAGTAGAAAGAACTAATAAGAAAAATATAATTACCGTAAATGCTAAACTACCTTGCAATAGAAATATTCCTATAAACGTATAAGCATACGCGATTATTACTAGATAATAAGAATAGAAAAAATGCTTTTTTATAAATCTAATAACAAAGAATCCGCCTAATAAAAGGACAAACTCTGATCCATAAAGAGCTATTTTCATAACGTTGCCCTCAATGATAGAAAGAACCGCCGCGCTTAGAATTGAAATTAAGAAAGCCACCATTGAAAGTACATTCTTACTCTTCACATCTTTTACCCGTAACTCCATAACACTCATCTGCTCTGTGTTATTCATTTTCATCCCCCTTACTTCTATTTTTAAAATTTATAGCAATAGATATAATAGATTAAATCATTCTATATACTTTTATATCGGTATTATCGATAATTTCTTAAGGGGAATTTTATATAAAATTTAGTTTCATTCTATTCCTAACCTTGTATATCCCGTCTATTGTAACCTATAATACCTGTCACAATAAGAAGACTGCTTAATGAGAGCAGAGCAATGATAGGCATCCAACTCATCTCTTCTAATGGAAGCTGTGGGATGTGTCCGAATGGAGAGATTTGTATAACAAAATTAGAAAACTGAAATAATTCTCCTAAATAAACAACAATAAAGGAATACACCAAGTAGAGCCATACAACACTTGTTAATCGTGGTACCCAACCTATTATAAGTACCGCTAGACTTAGAATTAGTAAAAGAGCTGGATAATAGATAATCCCCATTTGATAAAATTCACGAAAACTTAACGGCTCCTCCATAACCAGGGTTCCAGCCGACCAAAGACCAATAGCAGCAAGAGAGAGCATAACCATTCCATTCACTAACGCAACGATTACAAAGCGCGCCATAACTTGTGTTCTTGAAATAGATTTTGCCATTAACTGCTCTAAACGATTTTTTCTTTCCTCTCCCACTAATTTGTTCATGGAGATGATTGGTGGAATTGTTGCTATAATGGCCATCACCATCATAATAATAGGAAGGAATTGCTCTACAGCCGATAGATGATTATCGGAGGCAATCATTTGCTCTAATCGTTCATTACCTTGAAAAAAAGAATCTATATCACCTAAGACAGATCCATAAGAAACACCTAAAACAAACATGCCTATTGCCCAGGAAATAAATCCCACACGTTGAAGTCTAAAACTTAAACCAATTGGACTTTTCAAAAAGGAAGTAGCATATTTCCTTCCCGGTTTAGATGGTAATAATCCCGCTCCAACATCTCTTCTTGCATTCAATAAATACGTGATTACAAACAACACTAGCGCTATTCCTAAAAGGAAAAATACTGGCCACCATTTATTAAGTCCATATGTTTCCGTTTTTGTTATCCAGCCTAGTGGTGATATCCAACTTAAGCTTTCAGCGCTTATATCTCCTATCGCGCGCAACATGTAGGCAATAAGAAGGAAACCAATCGAGAAACCGATTGTGCCTCTTGTACTTTCACACATTTGGGCGAATAAAGAAGTAACACTGATAAATAATATGCCTGTTGCTCCGAGTGTTGCTCCATATAGTAAGGAACCTTCTAGCCCCATGCTTTCTATCTGAAGAGCGTATAATCCTAATCCACTAATAACTGCTAACGCTACATTCACCATAATAAATACAATCACTGTAGCATGGACATTGGATAACCTCCCGACTGGTAAAGCACGAATCATTTCCAAACGACCATCCTCTTCATCTCCTCGAACATGCCGAGCAACTAACAGGATGTTCATAATTCCTACCACAAGAGCTGTTAATAAAAGCATCTGGTGAGCTGTCATGATCCCTATTGTGTAATTACTTAAATCAGCAGTACCAACCATCGCAATCATCGCTGGATTTTCCATTGTCAGTGCCATTACATTTCGTTGTTCTTCTAAGCCATATAAATCCTTAAATGCAATTGGGACCGACCATGTTGCCAGAGAGATTCCGACTATCCAAAACATTATTCTCCATCTATCTTGACGGAAAATAAAACGAGATAAAATCCCTGTCTGCGCAAATACTAGTTGGCTCATTGCGAACGACCTCCCTGAGCGGAAGTAACTTTTGGCTCATAATGTCTCATAAATAAGTCTTCCAAGGTAGGCGGGGTACTTTCAAGCTTCTGAATACCAAACTGGCTAATATGCCGAATCACTTCGTCTATATATGAAGAATCAACTTGAAAAGATAACGTATCACCTAGCTGTTCTATCTCATGTATTCCATTCAGTGACTCTAAACCTACTATTCGCTCTTTTGTCTCAACAACAAAATTAATGCGAGTTAAATGTCGTAATTCCTCCAAAGTTCCAGACTCAATAATTTCTCCTTGGCGGATGATTCCAACGCGATCACAAAGCTTTTCAACCTCCGATAAAATGTGGCTAGACAATAAAACACTCTTACCCTGTTCTTTTAGCTCTAGAACAGATTCTTGAAAGATTTGCTCCATTAATGGATCCAGTCCAGAGGTAGGCTCATCCAAGATAAACAAATCCGCTTCTGAAGCAAAAGCTGACACAAGAGCTACTTTCTGTCGATTGCCTTTCGAATAGGTTCGACACTTCTTCGTTGGGTCTAAATCGAATCGCGCAATTAGTTCATCACGCCTTTTCCGATCCATTTCTCCTTGTAACTTACCAAACAAATCAATAACTTCTCCTCCAGTTAAATTTGGCCATAGATGCACATCACCAGGAACATATGCCAAACGTTTATGAATCTCCACAGCATCCGACCATACATTTTTACCAAAAATCGTTGCCTCACCGGAAGTAGCTTGAATAAGACCTAACAAAATCCGAATCGTTGTTGATTTACCTGCCCCATTCGGCCCAATAAAGCCAAAAATCTCACCTTCACCAACTTCGAAGTTCACACCATTTAATGCTGTAAATGTACCAAACTTTTTTGTTAACTGACTCACTTTAAGCATAAAAATCCCCTCCTATACGTGATAAAAGACTTTTTTCAACTCATCAATATAGCCATAAAATTCTTCCCAATACGGGGTTAAATCGATAGAGGACAAATCTTGTTGCTTTAATCGTTGTGTCAACTCTTCCTGGTAGCCATATAACGTCCACTGGATTAGCCGAAAAGCTTTCTCCGGGTCTAAATCGCTTCGAAAAACAGAATGATCGATATTGTCATAGATTATCGTTTCTTGCAACCGAATCATTTTTTCATATTTCTGTCTAGCATCTTCAGGAATAGGCGCATCATCTTGTAAAAATGCAGATCCTAATAAGCTTAAATCGTATGGATACTCTAAGTGATATGCTGCTTTTACTTGTGCAATTTGTTTTAATCGTTCGATAAAATCCGTTTCGGTCGTATCCACCTTTGCTAGTAATTCATCAAATACATTATCCAAGCATGCATTCAACACATAATGATAAAGGTCTTCCTTATTTTTGAAATAATAAAAAAGGGTCCCTTTTCCAATTCCTGCTTCTTTAACAATTCGATTGGTAGATGCCTTCTCATAACCATTCTCTGCAAATTCTCGCATTGCAGCTTCCATAATATTTTTTTGTTTATCCAAATCTAATTTCATAAAAGCTGGATTCACATTGAAACCTCCATTATTTTTATCTCCTGACCACTATGGTCAATTATAGTTTAATACAACTGACCACTACGGTCAATAAGTGGAATCTAAGATAGGTGGAAAAACAAGGGTGATTGTCATGTAATCCACATAAACAAAGGGTTTCGCATCAAGGCGAAACCCTTTTAATTCTTTTTCTCATGATTTGTCACATATAACATACCTGGAAGTAACACGACTGCGACAACAGCTAATACAATCGCCATTTTAGTCATATTCCCATCATACATTCCTGTCGCAAAGGCTACCCCAAATATGGTAGAAGCTAATATATTTCCTATAAATCTGGAGGTCATTAATAACCCTGATGCAATTCCGCTTTCTGCTTTATCTATAAACGAAAACAATAAATTTTGTAATCCTATATTTTGAATTCCGTTGCTAATACCTGTTACTGCTAAGACAACAGCTATCCAAAATAGCGGAGATTGATGATTCACTGTGAATAATAAAATAACACCGATTATACCGATTAGCACACTAATAAATAGTGGACTTCGGAATCCCTTACTCTCCATCCATCTTGTCGCAATAGGCGTTGTAATCATCGCAAAGATGGATAATGATAACATAACGATACCCGCCATATCCGAATTAGCTCCTAATACACTTTGGATATAGGTAGGAAAGCTTAACAAAATTGCAAAAAAGATAACCGTCGACAGGATGTATTGGACATAGATTAACGTAATATTTAAATTTTTCTTAAAAAAGTTTACATTAATAAATGGAGCTTCTTTCTTCTGCTCAACATAATAAAATGCGACGGTCAATAACACGGCAAGCGCAAGCATACCATACTGAATGTCTCCTTCTAAAGAAAGAAGGAATACCATCCAACTAGTTATAAAACCACTAAATAATACGATTCCTAAGATGTCCCACTTGTACTGTATTTCTGTATTTCTTTCATCCTTCGGTATATATAAAATGGATAGAATAATACCAATCGCTAGAACGGGTAAATTCACATAAAAAATGACTGGCCAACCGCCAAACTGAATGAACAAACCACTAATCGTCGGACCAAACGCGGCTGAGGTGGTGGCGAACACCGAGAGCGTTCCAATTACACGATTTTGTTTATGCTTAATCGTGTTTCGGATAATCCCAACTCCTGCAGGAAATAATGCTGATGTGCCGACTGCCTGAATACCTCTCATAAGAAGTAATACGAGCATATTTGGTGATAATGGAGCCAAAATAGAAGATACAACAACTAAGCCTAAACCAATTAGATAGATATTTTTACGCCCATATGCATCGCTTAGCTTACCTATTAAAGGTGTAAAAATAGCACTAATAATGAAATAAGAAGCAATAAGCCATGAAATATCTGTGGTGTTTAAGTCAAATTCTTTTTGTATAGAAGGTAATGCTACCGTAATCATAGTAGTGTTTAATGGATTAAGAATCACGCCTAATGCTACAGCTGTGATAATCCATTTTTCTTTTCGTGTATTTCTATCTGACATCTGTCGCTCTCCTTATTATAGCTTTCATTTCCGTATCCAATATTAGTCTATCACAATAATACATACTTTATTGAATGGTAGTTTTACCTGATATTTGAAAATTATATTGACACTGTTACTATTTTGTATTACTCTTTTTTTATTAATCAATAAATAAATTAGAGGTGGATGGATCAATTGGGAAAAGTTGATAAGAGAGAAATAATAATCGATAATGCGGTAGCCGTCTTTGCAGAGAAGGGCTATTATAAGGCTACGACAGCGATGGTTGCGAAAGCCGCAGCAGTCACACAGCCATATGTATTCCACTTTTTCAAAAATAAAGAAGAGCTATTTAAAGCAGTTCTTGATCGTGCTTTTTATCGAATTCATGATCGTTTTATGGAAATAGAAGCTCCTGCTGAACAATTAGTCGAAGCCATGGGACATGAATTCTTTGAAGTAATCAACCAACATCGCGATGAAGTATTGATGGTAATGCAAGCTTACACTATTCCAGAACCATTTATTCGAAATCATGTTTCAGAATTATACCAGTTAATTTATGATTCATTAGTACGGAAATTTGATGCAGTAGGGATTAAACATCCAGAAATGCATGCATCGCAATTCATTGGTACTGGGTTACTTATTACACTTTCGGAAGTTCTCAATATGCCCAATCTTATTCAACATATGAAGGGGTGTTAATTGTGCTGTATCCAATCTTGATTTTGATTGGATACTTTCCTACTACAAAAACAGAATCCACCTTGATATATTTTTTTCTCATTTTATTTATTGATTGATAAATAAATTAAAAAGGAGATATAACGTTTATGAATGAACATCATCAAGCTGTAAAACTTTTTGAAGGAGAAAGAGGTCTTGTAATAACAAGTATTATTGGATTAATTTTTGCGACAATTTGTGCTCTATTTATTTACATCAATAACCCAATTATTTTACCGGAGGGAAATATAAAGGACGCTTTTGCCTTTAATGCTGCAATTAGTATTTTCATTCTTTCCATTGCGGCGATACTCCCCTTAGCAAACTTTTCTAACCGCAAAAGAAAAATAGTTCGGTGGTCTTTTATATTATCCAGCATATATGGCTACCTTATAGAAACCATTCAACATTTTAGAGGGGTTAATCCTAGGTATTCACAAGTAGGTGGAACGATTGATTTTATCGCCGGTATAATCTTTGCCTTCGTCTCCTTAAGCCTTGTAATCTTTATTCTCATAGTTACCATTCAATTTCTTCGCATCAAGACTTCTAACAACCGATCACTTCTTGTTATTGGAATACGTTATGCTTTCTTATCTGCAATAGTTGGTAATATTGCTGGGTTATGGATGATTTCTCTACAAGGCCGATTTACAGGCGAAGCAGGAAATCTTATTGTTTTACATGGAGTTTCGTTCCATGCACTACAAACATTACTGCTACTTGCTTGGTTACTGGAAAAAATAAAAGTAAATCAACGCTTTAAGACAAGGATGTTGCATGCAGGCTGTATTTCCTGGAGCTTGGCCATCCTTTGTATTGCTATCCAAATAAGTCTTGGTCGCTCCAATTTTGAATGGGGATTGCTGCCTATTCTTACAGTAATTCTATTATTCGTTTGGCTTCTGCTAGTCGTTCGAAGCCTCACACTCTTCCTTCAGCAATATGAACTTCAAATGCCAAAGCTCCTTTTGCGATCTAGATAACAGAATTTTCCCTAGACTCAACCTAGACGTTTGAGTGCTCTCTCGATAGGGAAATTTCCAATTAACAAAATAGTTGCATGATATCGACGCTCAAGCAATAAACTATTGTAAATGTGAACAAAAAGGAGCTGCCCATGGATACAATTATTTATTTCACACTCGTTATTGCATTTCTATTACTATTCAGCTGGGGTGTCCGACTAGCTACTCTTCACGGCTGGTTTAAAGTGGAGAATATAATCCTGCTTGTAATGCTCGCCCTGATTTACGATAATGGCATTCTAGGCTTTGGCAAATATATCGGAGAAGGGGAATTACTTGAGTCACTCAATCTTGCTCGTTACTGGCTACATGCTTTAATTACCCCTTTGCTCGTTCTATTTGGCTGGCGCTCATTAGTGAATGCGGATATAGAATGGGCAAAAACAAATGTGGCTAAATGGGGTGCAAGAGGGAGAACCATTCGGTGGGCCTTTCAGGCCTAGGCCGGTAAAAGAGGCTTTCAGCCGCAGAGCAAAGAGGCCGAGCACAAAAAATAGCACGAAAATCCAAACAAATCATGGAAATGATATAAATAGCCAAGTCAAAATACAAGACTCCTGCAGGAAAAGCAACAGCCGAAAATCCATTACAAAAGTTTTTATATAACTTTTGTAATTAGTTGAGGCGTTGCCTGCGGAAAGCGAAGAATTTTGACTTGGCGTTAGTATAACATTCGGATTTAGTATTATGAAAATTACTTCTGTCCCAGTCTCTTATTGTTGTTTATTACGAGGTAACATATTCCTTTGCGATTAAGCCATTCATTGCAACATTCGATTTGTCTTGATTAAGCACAATTATTTGTTAAAAACTTTTACTTGAATGTCTGTATCAATATGCTCTTTTTCACCAGCTTCTTGTTCAATAGAACCAAATGGCATTTGCGCGAGCATTTCGTATGAGTCAGGCAAGTTGAACATTTCCTTAGTTCCTTTATCGAAACCTTTTTCATAGCCAACGTTAAAATGTTGTAAGCTTGCACCTAAGTTCATTTCTGCTAAAGCTAACCAAACAGCGTATTGTGCGTTCGCATTATTGTTTTGCTTGTAAGCTTCTTGACGAGCCCCTTGTGCAGGCATTTTTTCAACAGCATCAAGATCTTCAAAGAATAAAACTGTACCAATTCCATTCTTAGCACCTGTTACAACTCCTGACATCCACTCCTGCATGCCACCTTCTAGAACATCTTTTTGTACATCATAAATATGATCCCAAAACTTAGTGTTAGCTTCATCCAATAATACAACCACACGTGTTGTTTGGCTGTTGAAAGCTGTAGGTACTTGTTGAACAACCTCGCGAATTCTATTTTCAATATCCTTTTTTGAATACTCGCTATCCGTCCCTAATGCGTAAATCGAACGGCGTTTTTCTACTAATTCTACAAATGCAGACATAATCATGCTCCTTAGATGTGTAATATATATTGGGCCTATCTTATATTTAAAAGTAATAAATTGAATAGATGATACAGCCACATTGATAGTTTAAATTAATTCATAGTACATATCAAAATAAGAGCTCAAGCTTCCATTAACAAAACGAAGGGATTAGATAGTAATACTTACTTTAAAAGCGGGAAGCACGCTTTTAATACATAAGACTTTTAGACTATAGTTTACCTTCCTTACAAAATGGTAATAATACAACTATCATCGAGAGAAAAGGAGTGTAAGCAGAATGAAAAGAAGTTTACTGATGTTAGGGAGTATAGTGTTGTTATCCATATTACTGGTGGCCTGTGGTGATGACGATGAAGTAGAGAATCCACCACAAGACACAACTGGCGAAGAAAACCAACAGACAGAGGATAATAACACGGAGACAAATGAAGAAACAGACACGGGTACCACTGATAACACTGACACAGGAACAACGAGCGACGGGACAGCCAATACAGAAACTAACTACAACTTCATCAAATTTGATTTAGAAGCAGATTATCCCGATAC
Source organism: Gracilibacillus halotolerans (assembly GCF_014206945.1). Classification (GTDB taxonomy): domain Bacteria; phylum Bacillota; class Bacilli; order Bacillales; family Amphibacillaceae; genus Gracilibacillus; species Gracilibacillus halotolerans. The sequence goes on along the minus strand of NZ_JACHON010000003.1, from coordinate 100,224 downwards.
GAATGACGCGTTAGATGTTGATTTTGAAAATGAACCGAATGAAAATATGGAAGCATCTTATCGTGATCAATCACAAGGTATTGATCTTAATGGAGACGAAGCAATGGAAGAGCTGGATAATATCTTTGCATCCTTTGATTTTGATGAAACTACTGCAAACGAAGAAGTTTTAGATGCAGTAATCGAAGGATTTAACATTCCTGAGGAAGCTACAAATATTGAGCTAGAGATTGACTTTAATAATGGAACAGAAAAAGAATATCGTCGTTAACGTAGTTGTAGACTAATAAAAAATAAGAATTTAAAAACGTGAGACTCATTTATTCATTTGTCTCACGTTTTTATTGTTACTATTAATTTTTCTTACGATTAGCAACTCTATCAGCACCAACTGCTACCAACAGAACGGATCCGATAATAACCATTTGGATAAACTCATTAACGTTCATAATTACTAGGCCATTTGATAGGACCCCCATAATAAATACACCCAAAACAACACCGACTAGTTTTCCTTGACCCCCAAAAATACTTACTCCCCCAAGTACAACTGCTGTTACCACATCTAATTCAAATCCCTGTAAGGCATTTGGTTGCCCTGAGTTTAATCGCCCTAAAAGGATTAGACCCGCAATGCTACAGAAGAAGCCCGAAAGCATATATACCATGAGCTGTATCTTTTTTGTATTAATTCCCGATAATCTAGCTGCTTCTTCATTACCACCTAACGCATAAATATGTCTACCTAGATATGTTTTATACAGTAGAATGTAGACAAGAGTAAAGACTATCATCATTATGACTACAGGAACAGGTATACCGAAAAGGAAACCTGTTCCAAACCATCGAATGCTTTCCGGGAATCCGAAAACAGGATATCCATCAGTTATTAGAAAGGTGAATCCTCTAACAATGGTTAACATCCCTAGGGTAGTAATTAACGCTGGTATTCCTACCCATGTAATAATTATCCCATTAATAAGCCCGACCGTTGTCCCTACAAGTATTCCAAGTAATATTGATATGAAAGGATCTATTCCTGCTGAAATTAACAATCCCATTGAAACGCTTGTTAGAGCCACGTTAGATGCTACTGATAAATCAATTCCGCCAATTAACAAAACAATAGACATCCCAGCTGCTATAATACCTAACATAGCTATTTGTCTGGTAATATTTACGAAATTCCCAGTAGTAAAAAAGCTTGCTGACATAATAGAGAAAAATATAATCAAACCAATTAAGACGAAAAGTAGTATCCATTCTTGGTTAAGTTTAAAAAACTTCCTTTTTGCCTGCAAAGACGTCACGTTCGTTTCCTTTACCTCTGCATTCATACAATCACCTCTCCGTTTGAATTGATACCAGCAGCTAATTGAAGTATTTTCTCCTGTGTTGCGTCTTTGTTATCAAGAATGCCTGCTAGCTTTCCTTCTGTCATCACAGCAATTCTATCGGCAATATTAAGAAGCTCTGGCATTTCCGAAGAAATCATAATGATTGCCTTGCCTTCTTGAAGAAACTGATTCATTAAGTTATAAATCTCTTGCTTTGCACCAATATCAACACCCCTAGTGGGTTCATCAAAAATTAAAATATCAACATTTGTAGCTAGAGCTTTTGCAATAACTAACTTTTGCTGATTACCTCCACTTAATTCTCCAGCTAACTGACCTGGATAATACTTTATTCTCAATTTTTCCTTATAAGCGGAAATAATCTCTTTTTCTTGCCTGCTATTTAGGAAAAAACCATAGCTAATTTGTTTCAATGCTGGTAAGATAATATTCTTTGCACAATCTTGCCCCAAAACTAGTCCCTCGTTCTTCCTATCCTCGGGAATTAATCCAATACCAATCTTGATAGCATGTTCTGGAGATTTTACTTTCGTTATTTTTTTGTTCTTAATACTAAAACTTCCTCCTGTGATAGGGTTGATACCATACAAAGTTTTTGCCAGTTCTGTTCTACCCGATCCTAGCAAACCAGCTATACCAAGAACTTCTCCTTTTCGAAGTTGAAAAGAAATAGAATCAATCTTATCTGTTGAACTAAGCTTCTCTACTTTTAAAATGACTTCATCTTGCGCGGAACTAGTTTTCATTGACATAGAAAGCTCTCTTCCAACCATTAATTGGATAAGTTTTTCATGATTCAAATCCTCTATTTTTTTTGTGGCGATATATTCTCCATCTCGTAAGATAGTAATCCGATCAGAAATCTCAAACATCTCCTCAAATTTATGAGATATATAAATAATCGAGACTCCCTCATTCTTTAACTGACGAATTAACGTGAATAGTTTCTTTATTTCTTCACCTGTTAAAGCAGCTGTAGGTTCATCCATTATTAATACATCTACTTCCTTTGAAACAGACTTAGCAATTTCTACTAATTGTTGTTCCGCCACCCCTAAATCTTTCACATATGATTTTGGAGAAAAACTTGCCCCTACCCTATCCAACGCCTTCTGTGTTAATTGTAGGTTTTTACGTTTATCTACAAAAAGCCCTCTTGTATTCTCTTTGCCTAGTAATATATTCTCTTCCACAGTCAGATACGGGACTAAATTGAATTCTTGATATATGATTCCAATCCCTTCTGCCGCAGCAATTTTTGGCGAGAACTCCTTTCTCATTTCCCCTTTGATTTTAACAATTCCTTGTGTCGGAGTGATTGCTCCAGCTAAGATTTTCATTAATGTTGATTTACCTGCCCCATTTTCCCCAGCAATTGTATGTACCTCACCTGCGTGGATTTGTAGATTAACGCCTTGTAAAGCGATAGTTCCGGGATATTCCTTAGTAATATTCTCCATTTCAATAACAAGGTTTGACATTCTTATTCACCTCACATTTCTAAAAATTCTTAGGGGAAATCCAATAAATCAATTGGATTCCCCTAAGGCATAATTAGTATTCGTCGATATTAGAGGAATTTACTGCTTTCACTTCGATTTCTGTCTCCTCTTCAACTGCTTCACCATTAATTAAAGCAAATGCCTTTTCGAATAATGTTTGACCAGTAACACCAGGTTGTTGATCAACGGTGAATTTGTAGATTCCATCCTCTTTAATCGCTTCAACCGCTTCAGGAACCGCATCTATTCCCCCGACAGCAAAGGCATCGCTATCTTTACCTGCTCCTACAGCAGCATTGTATGCCCCAAGTGCACCAGCATCATTAATTCCAAAGATTCCAACTAAATCGGGATTTGCTTGTATAAAACCTTCCGCAACGTTATAGCCACTATTTGGATCACCAGCTTGTTGATCCGCAACTACTTCTACGTTAGGTGCATGTTCATGAATTCCATCAATAATCCCTTCTTTACGCTGAATTACTTGTTCAATTTGATCAAAATTTAAAATACCTACTTCTCCATCTCCACTATGGTTTTCTAAAATCCACTCTCCAGCTTGCTGGCCTAACGCCAATCCCATAGAATATTCATCCGCACCAACCCACGCATCTGCGTTTTCTAACTTAGTTGTGTGAGCAACAACAGGAATACCAGCATCTTTTGCCTCTTGAATGGCTTCATTAATTACGTTTTGATCTGTTGCTGTTACAATAATGGCATCTACTCCTTGGGAAATAAAATCTTGTATAGCATCTACTTGAGAATTCACATCGTCTCTAGGGTCATTTACGTTCAACGTGTATCCTTCCGCTTCTGCAAGTTCACCAACTACTTCTGTCAATTGGACGAAAAAGGGATTGCCCAAATCCAATACGGTCATTCCAATAACCCCATTATCTTCAGCCGATTCTGTATTGTTCGTGTTGGTGCCCGAGTCTTCACTAGTATTTTCACTTGCTTCACCATCTGTCTCGCTATTGTTTCCACAAGCAATAAAAATGAATGCTAAAGATACAACAATAAACATTAAAATAAATCTCTTCATATCATTCTCCCCTTTTATTTTGATAGTTGTTTAGAATTTCGGCTCCATTTAATGAATCCGCTTCCATAAATATAATAGAATAGTGTTTGTATTATAAGGGGATAAAATTCGGTTAACGTAGTTGATTTTCGGTTAAATTAAACAACCGTATGAAACAACGTTTGTCTCATACGGTTCAGTATTAATATAGCTACTTCTCTGCTTCTAGTTCTTTTTTTATCTTTAGCTCCTTTATAGTAGAGGGAAGTATTCCATGATGCCTTTTAAATAGCTTACTAAAATACTTTGTATCAGAATAACCTACTTTTTGTGCTACCTCATATATTTTCAAATTCGAATTTTCTAATAAATATTTTGCTTTACTAATTCTTGCTTTTGTTACAAAGTCTAAAATTGTTTCACCAGTCTCTGTCTTGAATACCTCACAAAGATAGGTGGGATTCAAATATACTTGCTGCGCAATCTTTTCGACCGTAATTTGTTTCTCAAGGTTTTCTAAAATCCACCTTTTTGCGATTTCTATTCGATTGAACCCATTAGCTTTTTGTATTGAATTTAATTCTTCTGTAATAAGTTGAACCCATTCATTAACCTTATTTTCCAACTCAGAAAATGTTGTTGCCATATTCATATTGGATAAAAGGAAACCTTCCTCTATAACCTCATCATTAAATCTAAATCGATTCTGCATAATGACATCGTTCAGAATCCTGATACAAAACGACTGTAGACTTAGTAATATTTCCTTTGGCGATGGTAAGACTTGGAGGTTTTTAAAAAACCTACGTAATAACTTCCGTATAAGAGGTCTATTCATACTATTTAAAGCAATAATAAATTGGTCTATATCACGTTGTATTTTTTCTAATTTATCAGTATGTAGACTCTGACTCATCCATTTTTCCATCAGTTGCAAAGTGAATAGTTTGTTTCCACCATACACTAATCTAAATTGCAGTAGTTGTAATAAGTTCTCACTAACACTAGACAGTGAAGATAAATCCTTAAAAGTATTACTCATACATACCGTTGCTGTTATCGGTGTGTATAGCTGGATATTATCTCTGCATTGCTCTGCAATTTTAATGCCTATTTCTTCAAAAGCTTTCTCTGAAAGATGCTCGTTAACAACTAGTACCCAATAAGAATAATTTTTCGCATTCCAAACCCATCATATATTATCAGCTGAAACTCGGCCAGAATTTTCATATGTTTCCTTTAAGATATTCTCCATCGCAAACGCCCACATAGAAAGCCAAGATTTAGAGATGGATTTCATTTTATAGTCACTCTTATCCATACTAAAATGAAATAGAAGAAAGTTCCCGTTCGGAAAGTCTCTTGTCCACTCCATCATAGAAATATCTATATTTCCTTGTTCTACTAAAGTATTACTTAGCATTTGAAGTTGATTCGTATAAGTAAGACTAGAGGCCTTATTGCGGATGGATGTAATTTCCTTCTCTCGATTCCGATCATTCTCTATTTTCTCTTTAGCCGAAGCGAGGCGAAGGTGAAAATCCTCTCGCTCTAACGGTTTTAGAAGATAATCTATTGTTCCTTCCCTCATAGCTTTTTGTAGATACGAAAAATCGTCATATCCACTTATAACAAGAGCGTAGAAAGAAAAATAATTCTTCAGCTTAGAAATTAATGTTAAACCATCTAAACCAGGCATCTTTATGTCCGTAATTAACAAATCAAATGTAAGTTCCCGATTAGAACATTTATCTAATAAGTCATTCGGATTCTGAAAACTCCCAACAATGTCCCACACATCACCTGCAGATTGAACCATTCTTTCTATACCTCTACGGATCCTATTTTCGTCATCTACTATAACTACTGATATCTTTTTCATTATCGCTCTCCCCCATTTTCAGATTACTTGCTACAAGATCTGAAGTTATGCAAGGTATTGTAATACGTACTACAGTACCTCTACTTTCTAAACTAGTAATCTGTAAGCCATAATTACTTCCAAAAGTCATTACAATTCGCGAATGAACATTAATTAATCCGAAGCTACCATCCTTTTTAATAGTTGGATCTGATTTTAATTCTTTTTTTAAATATATTAATCTTTCAGTATCAATTCCCGGACCATTATCCTCTATTACTAATAGAATTTCTTCTCCACCGTTCAAAGGATTAGATATTTTTTTTATCTTAACAAGGATGTGGATACCCTCTATCCGCTCTAGCCCGTATTTAATGGAATTTTCAACTATTGGTTGAATAATAAACTTTGGTATATAGTATTGTTCAGTTTCCAGCTCCTTTTGTATATCAAATGTAAGGCGATCTTCAAATCTAATCTTCTGTATTGTTAAGTAATCCTCTATATGACTAACCTCTTTCTCTATCGAGACAAGTCTATCTTTATTACTAATAGAATAACGTAGCATACGCCCTAATAAAGTGACCATCTTAACACCTGTTTCCTGATCGTCTTCTTCAATTACCATTCCAATTGTTTCGAGAGTGTTGTACATAAAGTGTGGATTAATTTGAGACTGAAGTGCATAAAGTTCGGCGTCTTTCTGCTTTATTTCAATATGGTAATTTTCCTTTATTAAATCCTTTATTTTATTCACCATTGAATTGAAACTAATTGCTAATAAACCAACTTCATCCTTTGATTTAGTTGGTAAATCGACATCAAAATCTCCCGTCTCTACTTTTTTCATTAACTTGACCAATCGATAGATAGGGCTAGAAACGTTCCAAACGAAAATGACAAATAAAAATAAACTAATAATAACAAGTATAATAAAAATAATAATAGTTACATTTCTCACCATGTCTGTTCGTTGAGTCAATTCACTAAGATAGATACTCTGCGCTAAAGTCCAGCCTGTTTCATCTGATGTATGTAAGCTAATAAGTTTATTTTCATTCTCATTCAATGTACGGAAACTGCCATTTAAGATTGGATAATCATTGGATTCTATATGAATATTACCAATTTCCTCATGATTAGAATGATAAATAACCCTACCCTGATCATTCATTAGCCATATATCACCTTTTTCCGAATTTAATTTTTCAAAAATACTCTCCAAGAAGTTTAATTCATAAGCAATAAAAATGGTTCCTAACTTTTTACGATTGTCATAGTCAGTAAGTTGTTTCATTAATAAAATATATTGAGGATTTCCCTCAAATTCTAAAGAAATTTGCTTTGGTAGAATGATTGACTCTGACTCAGTCCATTCAAAATCTTGTCCAAATGGAAAAGAACTAGCATCCAATTCAAATCCAGAATAGCTTTTGCTTGTAGCTTGAAAAAGTCGGTTATTGGAAATCAGAAAAACTCCTAGTACATTAGGATTTCCTCCACTTATATAGGTTGTATTCAAGAAATTATTTACTACAAACTCATCGTGCAATAAAGCAGAATTAGTTTGATAGAATTCCTCTCTTAAAACACCAACTACCTGATTAGAGTTGTAGATTAAGTTTGGTAGAAGCTTTAACTCATCTATTTGGTTGTGAATATTAGCATGAGCTTGTTCTAATAATAATGGAGTGTATTCTCCTGCTTGTTTCTCGATAGAAGATATGTATTGGCTGTAGGCGATATATCCTAATATTGCCATTGGAATAACGGTTAAAAGGGAGTAGATAATGATTAATTTGGGCATTAATCGATAGTTCTTGAATTTGAGAAATTTAGAAATCATATTCATCCACGTTACCTATATAAAAATCAATTGGATCGCCCATAATCACTTCGTCATCCATTACCGATATCGGACCAACTCCCTGTATATATTGCTTGTCATACGGTTTGATGCCTTCTACTAAATTTTTCGCCAATGCTACTGTTAAATATCCCAATCTTTTTGGACTCCATAAAGTAACAACTTGTGCAGCTCCACTATTTAAATATTCCCGCATTTGGCTAGGTGACGACAACCCAACCACTATAACTTCTCCTATCTTGCCAGTATCTGTTACTGCTTGAGACGCAGCAGGAGGTGCTACAGATACATTGCCAATGATACCTTTAATATTGGGGTACTTTTCCAACAGTTCCAATGTGGAGGTATAAGCTTTATTGGGATCCTCATCAGTTGGGATTACCTCAATAAGATTTAAATCAGGATAATATTCTTCCTGTTGTGCCATCATCCAATGCATCCATTCATTCAAATTTGCAGCAGATAAGGCACCAGTCAGGATTGCATAATCACCTTTTTCATTCGTATGCTTTGCTAGTGTATCCATGAGATGCCTCCCTAATGTTTCAGGATGAACCATATTGATAAAAAATTCCCTTCCTTCTGTTTCTGTATCTGCATCCCATGTTATTACTCTTATACCTGACCGTTGAGCTTTATTAAGTATAGGTAATAACTCCTCAGGATCATTAGCTGATACAGCTAATACATCAATATTTTCCTCAATTAATTCTTCAATAATATTAATTTGCTGCTTAGAATCTGCAATATTTGGCCCAGCATAAATTACGTTTACACCGAATTCTTTACTTGCTTCCATAGCTCCTTTCTCTACTGCATTGAAATATGGGATATTCACTACTTTAGGAACAATGGCCACCGTAGCAGGTTTGGTTATAGAATTTTTAACCTCAACAGGGGTATCCATTTGCTCTTCTGACTCGCTTTCTCCTGAGTAGATAACTTTATACTTAGTCTCCTCACTATCATTGCAAGCGGTTACAATTAGCAACGCAAAAATAATTAATGATATCCTACAATCCCTCATACACTTTCCTCCTCAGCATATTAATTTAAGTTTTATGTTGCATAATTTATAGATTTGGATAACATACATCCTCTCTTCGTTTTATTTGATTGTATCATCATTTTTTAGTTTGAAGAATATGAAGCATGAATAATGCACGCGATGTTCAGTAGGATTAAAAATGTAATAACTAAAAAAATCACATAAAAGCGTGAGACATTTGCAAAAATATCTCACGCTTTTAATCATTATTGATTCTCTTGTTACATAATACATTTGTCTATTTGTTTCTTTCCAATCCTTTGTTTGTATATATTATTTACCCTTCTTCTTCATTTTCTTTTCTTTTTCCTCGAGCGTTGCGCTTGCCTTTTCAATTCGACGATATCTTCTTATATCCCTCTTAGAAATTGGAATTGGTTCTTTCTTCAATAACTTTAGGATTGCCGCTATCATAATGAGCAATATAACGGTAAATGGAACGGCTGCAACTAGTGATGCTGTCTGCAATGCATCTAAACCACCAGCCAAAAGCAATACGCCGGCTATTGCAGAAATTAATACTCCCCATACTAATTTTTGAAACACAGGTGGATTCAGACTGCCACCAGTTGTCATACTTCCTAATATATAAGTCGCGGAGTCTGCAGAGGTGATTAGAAACGTAAAAATAAGTAAGATTGATAATGCTGACATTATAAAGGATAAAGGCAATGTCTCGAAAACATTAAACAAAGCTACTGTTATATCATTATTAACTGCCTCCGCAATACCTGCATTTTCATTTAAATCTTTATATAGAGCTGTCCCCCCGAACGTTGCAATCCAAAAACAAGCAAGAACTGGCGGTATGACCATAACACCTGCTATAAACTCCCGAATGGTACGACCTCTTGAAACCCGTGCTACAAACGCACCGACAAAAGGTGACCACGCAATCGCCCAAGCCCAATAAAAGACCGTCCAATCGCGCACCCAAGTACCTCCTTTATAAGGCTCTAATCGTAAACTATATTGGATAAATTCTGCAATATAATCACCGATACCTAACGTGAATGCATTTAATATAAATACGGTCGGCCCCATAAAGAAAACAAACACGAGTAATACTAGACATATCGCTAAATTTAGATTACTTAAATAACGGATTCCTTTATCAAGACCTGTTGTTGCAGATGCCATATAAGCCAAAAATATAATAGCAATAATTACAATCTGAACCCAAAGAGCAGTCGGTATATTCGAGATGGTAGTGAGACCTCCATGAATTTGAAGCACCCCTAAACCAATCGAAGTAGCGACACCAAGAACAGTAGCAACTACTGCCAATGAATCAATCGTATTTCTTACTACAGTCTTACGCCCAGTAATAGATTCTGTCGCTTTTGATATTAACGCATTATCATTCTTTCTAAACTGTAAAAAAGCAATCACTAATCCGACAATTGCAAATACAGACCATTGACTAATTCCCCAATGAAAAAATGAGTAGCCCATTGCCACACGCGCAGCTTCTTCTGACTGGTTCTCTATCGCATAAAATGGTGTTTCAAAGAAATGGGACATCGGTTCTGCCACACCCCAAAAAACTAATCCAGCACCAAACCCTGCGGAAAATAGCATGCCGACCCATGTGAAAAAAGGAAATTCAGGCCGTTCATCTTCCCCACCTAATCGTATTTTCCCGAATTTACTAAAAGCAATTGCAATAAGAAACAATATAATGATAAATACAGCTATTAAGTAAAACCAACCGAAGTTATTTGTAGTAAATAAAAATAACTGTTCCGCTACCTCACCAAACTTTTGAGGAAATATGGCTCCAATTAAAACTAAAACGGAGATAATACTTGCGGAGATAATAAAAACTGGATTCTTTAAATGTTTGTTATTCATTTTTTCCTCCTACATAGCTATATTTTTTAATATCTAATTGTTTATACCCGTTTAAGCAATTCTTCAATGATTGTTAGAGGAAATTTTGACTGATCCGTACTTTGTCATATTGTATTTCTATACATGAAGTGGCAATTCGTACTTCTATTATCTTTCTATTCTTCTCGGTTTTTATGTAAAAATATCAGTGGATTTTACAATCTCTGAAGATGAAAATATAAGTTATTGCTATAGTACCGTTGCTCAATAAAAATAAGACTAGTAGGTACCTACTAGTCTTTCCAAAGGGATGTATTTTACCCAAGATTATGTTCTTGAATGAAATTCGCTAATATATCTTTTAAATTCGGAGTGCTGATTTCTTCTAAATCATAGTGGACGCGCGTGCATGGCTTATTAATGGATATGACGCGACTTAAATCCATAGGTGTCCCGATGATTACTGCGTCACAATCTGTGGCATTAATCGTTTCTTCTAGATCTTTTAATTGTTGTTCACCGTATCCCATTGCAGGAAGAACGTTGCCGATATGGCTGTATTTATTGAACGTATCTTTTAGTGTACCAACAGCATATGGACGTGGGTCGACAATTTCCTTTGCTCCCAATCGCTCAGCCGCAATCGTACCTGCGCCAAGCTTCATTTCCCCATGCGTTAACGTTGGGCCATCTTCAACAATTAATACACGCTTACCTTTAATCGTCTCTGGTTGATCTACTGTAATCTTTGATTCAGCTTTTATAATAGCACTGTTCGGACTTGCAAACTTAATGTTATTTTCTACAGTTTGTATAGCTTCCTCGGACGCACTATCTACTTTATTAATAATTGCAACATCTGTTGTTCGTAAGCACACTTCACCAGGATAGTATTTCAATTCATGGCCTGGACGATGTGGGTCTAATACCGTAACAGCCAAATCAGGCTCGTAGAAAGAAAGGTCGTTATTTCCCCCATCCCATAAAATTACATCGCAACCATCTGGATCATTTTCAGCCGCTTCTAATATGTCTGCATAATCGACACCAGCATACACAACATTACCACGTGCTACGTGTGGTTCATATTCTTCCATTTCCTCAATCGTACAATGGTGTTTTTGCAGATCCTCTACAGTTGCAAATCTTTGCACACGCTGTTCGTTTAAATCGCCATACGGCATTGGATGTCTGATCGCAATAACCTTAAGATTATGCTCTAACAGTGTTTCGATTATTTTACGAGATGTTTGGCTCTTCCCTGTCCCTGTTCGCACAGCACAAACAGAGATAACCGGTTTATTACTCTTTAGCATTGTGCTATTCGGACCTAACAGGGTGAAATTTGCGCCAGCTGCGTTTACGATGGCACCCACACCCATTACATCTTGATAACTAACATCACTGTATGCAAAGACACATTCGTCCACTTCTAACCCTTTGATTAATTCTGGTAATTGATCTTGTGAATAAATCGGAATACCGTCCGGATAAAGCTCTCCCGCTAATTCGCTAGGATATTTTCTTCCATCTATATCTGGAATTTGTGTTGCTGTAAATGCAACAACATTATAAGCATTATTATCTCGATAATACGTATTAAAGTTATGAAAATCTCTTCCCGCCGCACCAATAATAATAATATTTTTTGTATCTATAGTTTTCATTGTGGATTCTCCTATAATTTACGATATGTTATTATAATTATACACAACTATGTATATAAATACAAAAACTTTTTTCTGAACTTCTCGATAAATTATTTAAAATGAGAGGATAGCTCAAAAAGTAACAGGACTTTTCTCAATTCCTTCCGAATAATGACTTCAGACAAGGATAAAATACCCTAGAATTAATGGGACAAATACGTCATTAAAAAAGGGTGATTCGTGCATGTTGGATTTTTTGAAGGAAATAGCTCTGATATTATTAAGAATTATTACAATCTTGCCACTACTATTATTTATAACTATATTCATGGGAAAACGAGTAATTGGTGAATTGCCTATATTTGATTTCCTAGTTGTTATCATACTAGGAGCAGTTGTTGGTGCAGACATCGCAGATCCTAATATTGAACATTTCCCTACCGTTATTGCTATTATTGCCATTGCTCTTCTTCAAAAAGGTGTAGCTAAGTGGAAACTATCCAATCGAAAAATTGGCAGGCTGCTTACCTTTGAGCCAACTATTGTTGTACAAGACGGGAAATTCGTTACGACAAACCTAGAAAAGATTCACTATTCAATTGATAATATACTTCAAATGTTACGAGAAAAGGAAGTTTTTGATATTAAGGATGTGGAAACAGCTATTGTAGAAGCAAATGGGTCTTTAAGTGTATGGAAGAAACCGTCTAAAAATACAGTGACACGTGAAGACATGAATATTATTCAAACAGCATCTTCTATTTCTTACCCTGTTATTGTCGAAGGAACCATGTATGAAGAAGTTTTAGAGAAATTTAATGTCGATGATTTCTGGTTAAAACAACAACTATCCTATCAAGGAGTCGTGGAATTAGATAGTGTATTTTATGCATCAATCAATAAAAACCACGAAGTCCATATTTCCTTAAAAGATGATCGTAACATTCTCATTCCTCCGATAAAGCATTAAGTTGCAAAACCGTTAAAATACAAAATTTTACTTTACTAAAAAAAAGGCACATGATAGCCTAAGAGTATCTAGGATCTTCCATCCTCCATTCGATACTATCATTAGAAACATAATTAGGAGAGGCTTATGACGATTAAAAATTATAAAAAACAACTACGTATTATTTTTTCTTCCTTTGTATTAGTTTGTCTACTAGTAGCTTGCGGAAATGAATCAGAAGAAGTTACGAGTGATGAAGAGGAACCAACAACAGAAAACACTGACCAACAAGAGAACACCTCAAATACACAAGAAGAGACTACACAAACAGAAAATGACCTACAAACAGATCGCGAAGTAACAGAAGACGACGGAGCTAAAGTGGACGATATTGAGAATACAGAACCGAATGAGAGTCTTAAAGAAGATTATTTAGAAAAGCTCAACCAAACTAAAATGGAAGCAGATAGGATAGAGCCTGAGGATTCCTCTACATATGCTCTTAAGGCAGTAGAAGATTATAGATATGAAATTTGGGACGATTTATTGAATGAAATCTATAAAGTACTACAGGAGCAATTGCCGCCCGAAGAAATGGAAGCTTTAAGAGCAGAGCAAAGAGAATGGATCAAGTATCGAGACACTACGGCATTAGAAGCATCGAAAGAATACGAAGGTGGAACACAGGAACATCTAGAGTATTCGGCAGTACTTGCTAACCTGACAGAGGAAAGAAGCTATGAATTAGTAGAAAGTTATATGCAATAGCATCATAGAGACTGATTTTTGGCTAGCTCCCCCTGTTTTCTAAAATAGGGGGATTTTTGAGTAGAATAGAATTAAACAAATCGTGAACACTTGAATTATGTATAAAAAGCTAGTAAAATGTTCAAAGTAATTCTATATCTTACTGTATAACCTCAGAATATGGCTTGAGGGTCTCTACCAGGAACCATAAAATCCTGATTACAGGAAATGAATCTTTCATTTTTTGTAATCAGGACTTTTATTTTATAACATTTTCTTACATCAGAAAGGATCTCAGACAACCATGAATTATAAAGTTTTTATCCTAGCCTTATCTACTGTTGCTGTTGGACTTGTTGAGCTAATAATTGGAGGTATTCTTCCTACGATAGCGGATGATTTAAATATATCTTTAGGCTCGGCAGGACAGCTCATTACAATATTTGCTCTAGTCTTTGCTATTTCTAGTCCGATTCTATTAGTTATGACGAGTAAAATGGAGCGGAAAAAATTATATCTTATCTCTTTATTTGTTTTCTTCATTGGGAACATTATGACGTATTTCAGTACAAGCTTTGCTTTTATGATGTTTGCCCGGGTTATAACAGCTATGAGTACAGGGTTGATCATTGTATTGTCACTGACTATTGCAGCGAAAATCGTTCAACCACACCATCGAGCGAAAGCAATCGGTGTTATCTCAATGGGAGTGAGCTCATCACTTGTTTTGGGAGTACCACTAGGAGTTATTATCTCTGATCATTTTGGTTGGCGTGTTATTTTTCTCGGAATTGCGTTATTATCCATTGGTTCTTTTATTCTCATCTCTATCTTTTTAGAACGTGTCCCTGGTGGAAAACCAATCCCACTTTCACAACAGTTAAAGGCTGTAAGCAGCTTAAAAATTAGTAGTGCACATTTTACTGTCATGTTTATGTTAGCCGGGCATTATACCCTTTATGCATACCTAACACCGTTCTTAGAGCAAGAACTTGGTCTCAATCCTAGTTGGGTGAGCATTTGCTATTTATCATTTGGAGTAGCAGCAGTTAGTGGTGGAGGATTGGGTGGAATTCTTTCCGATTCCATTGGATCACGGAAAAGCATTATTGCAGTTATTATTGCCTTTGCACTCGTATTGTTCGCAATTCCATTAACAACTTTTTCTCTCTATGTATTCATACCTGCTCTGATTCTTTGGGGAGCACTTAGCTGGGGGCTTTCTCCGCCACTACAAAGTTATTTAATTGAGACTGCACCTGAAACATCGGATATCCAGCAAAGCTTTCATAATTCTTCGCTACAATTAGGAATTTCACTTGGATCCGCATTCGGTGCATTAGTATTAAGTTATACAGGAACCGTCTCTCATATCGCTTGGTTTGGTAGTGGACTAGTTGTGATTTCTTTACTATTCGCCATCTTCTCTTTAACAAGAAAGGTGACGGACAAAGTAATGTAAATAGTAATTACAATAATAGTAGAGGCCAGGACAGAAGTGTTTTATCATAGTAGATACCGAACGATTAGTCAGAATTCGTTCGGTATCTGCTTTTTTTTATAATTACTTCGCTAAAACACTTCGCTTTCCGCAGGCAACGCTTCAACTTATTTCATAAGTTTTTTAAAAACTTATGAAATGGATTTTCAGCTGTTGCTTTTCCTGCAGGAGTCTCGTGTTTCACTACGTAATTAATATAACAGCACTTTTTTGTTCGTCTTTGATGATTTAAATTTGAGTTATGTACCAGGCCTTTGCTTTATGCCTTATAATTATTTCTTCTTTACTCTTCTGGTAATTCTCTTGGTAGTATATTTAGAACATAATATTGATTAAAATCCTCAATTTTATTAGTAAGTTCTTCTTTTAAATTTTCTTCATCGATTTCATGATCTATGACTATTATAACTTCTTTTTTATACGTATCATCAAAAGAATTTAACCCATAATCGCCAAAACCATATTCTTCGCTCTTTTCACTTAGAACATTGAATATTGCTGTATCCCTCCAATTTTCGCCTTGAATGACAACATCATCTTTTTCAAAGTATGAACCAAAAATAATGAACAATAATACAAAGGACAGGAAACAGATAGAGACTATTCCAAATATAAGTTTGGTATTTTTCATACAAATTTCCTTTCATGCATTTTACTAGTTAGTATACCATTATCCTCTTGGTACTTCCATTTGGAGTTTGTGCCTTTTTACGCCTGAAATTCTCCACTAATAAACCACGCTCTTTGTGGAATAATAGGTAATAAAATAGAGGAAATTAGGTGAAATAATGGATACGAATGAATCATTTAGTGCTGGTGAGGTTGTCTACGTTATTATTCGCAATCCCCATGCACAGGATGTAGCCAATGTTCAGCAAGCCGCTGTCATACAAAATCCAGAGAAACCGGAGGAATTAGCATTATTTATTCATGAGACGTATTATCCAATAACAGAAGAATTAGCGATCTATAAGTCAGAAGAGGAAGCAGAACAAGTATTTCATGAAGCATTTGGTGCCTCAAACGAAGAAGGTGATTGGTTTGGTTAAACCATTTGTGCCAAAGTTAATTTATGTCGAACCACGAGCATTAGAATACCCTCTTGGGAAAGAGCTCGTTAACAAATTTGAAAAAATGGGGATGGAAATAAAAGAAACTACCTCACACAACCAAATTAGAAATCTACCTGGAGAGAATCACTTTCAAAAATACAGAAATGCCAAATCTACTCTGGTGGTCGGGGTACGTAAAACATTGAAATTTGATACTTCGAAGCCATCTGCAGAGTATGCGATTCCTTTTGCCACTGGCTGTATGGGACATTGCCATTATTGTTATTTGCAAACAACGATGGGGAGTAAGCCGTATATTCGAACATATGTCAATGTCGATGAAATCTTTGATGCTGCAGAAGAGTATATGGCAGAACGTGCACCAGAATTTACGCGCTTTGAAGCTTCCTGTACGTCCGATATCGTAGGTGTTGATCACTTAACCCACACACTAAAAAGAGCCATTGAGTTTTTCGGTAAGTCCGAATACGGTAAACTTCGATTTGTTACAAAGTTTGAGCACGTCGATCACCTACTTGATGCAGAACACAATGGTAAAACACGCTTTCGATTTAGTATTAATGATGATTATATTATTAAATATTTTGAGCCGGGAACATCCCGATTAGATGGACGGATTAAAGCTGCTGTTAAAGTTGCTGAGGCTGGATATCCACTTGGTTTCATTGTAGCTCCTATCTATCTTCATGAAGGTTGGAAAGAAGGCTACCAGGAAATGTTCGAAAAGCTCAACGATGCATTACCTGCCTTTGCGAAGAAAGATTTGACGTTTGAAATGATTCAACACCGATTTACGAAGCCTGCTAAGCGTGTCATAGAACAAAATTATCCCATGACGAAATTAGAGCTCGATGAGTCGAAACGTAAATGGAAATGGGGTAGATATGGCATTGGTAAATACGTATACACAGATAACGAACAAGAAGACATCAAAGATACACTTGGAGGATATATTCAGCAATACTTCCCTGAAGCAAAGCTTGAATATTTTACATAAGTTTGTGGAACAGAATTAGGACTAGTCAGAGTGAAATATCCTCTGGCTAGTCCCATCATTTCAAATAAAAAGAAGAGCCATCGATTATCTCAACATCCTCCCTACTCTTTATCTCTCTCATTAATTGAAGAAGGGCTTCATCCTTCCTTTTCGCTTCAATCATACAATCTATTTGAGGAACGCTTCCCTTTATGTTTTTCAGAAATTCAAAAAACATATTCACATCTACATAATCAGCATGATGGCGAAATGCTTTCTCACTTTTCGGACTAGAAATATGCATTTTTATCGGAAGTGGAGATTGCGACCACGTACTAATTACTCTCTCCCAATGATCTTCCCAATTAGCATTTATATGGTGTGCTAAATGATGGTGATAATCGAATACAAGAGGAACTCCTAATTTTTCACATAAGTACAATGTATCCTCTAATGTAAATGAAGTGTCGTCATTTTCTAGCATCATCATTTTCTGGATCGGGTGGGGAACAAACATCCAGTTTTCAACAAAACGTTCCAGTGACTTTTCCGTATCTTTATAATTTCCACCTACATGCATAACACATCGATGTGTCGGATCTAATTTCATCGATTTCAACAATAAATAATGCATTTTTAAAGTAGTGACAGCATCTTTTAAAACATGTTTCTTCATTGAATTAATCAAAACAAAATGGTCCGGATGAAAATCAATTCTTAACTGATGCTTTTTAACGAAATCCCCAATCTCTTGAAGTGCTTCCTTAAGAGGTGGCATGTAATTCCAGTCTGCTAATTCCTCATGGTTAGCTAATGGAATTAGGCGGGAGGATAAACGATAAAAATGAATCTTCGTTGCTGCATTATGCTTCAATATTCGTAAAGTGTTGTGTAAGTTCTCTAGGGCAATTCGTTCCAGCTTACGAATAGCTGCTTCACGGTCATCGTAGGTTTCGAATTGGGAAAATGTCATGGTTTTGGATGGAGAGGCATTTTTCAGCTCCATGCTCATTGCTACATAACCAAGTCGTACTAACGTCATTGTTTCCACCGCCTATATTGTGAATTCTTGGGAGCTACCACTCCACTGTTGCGCCAGCAATTCGTTTGACCGTCCGAATCGATGCAACCTCTTCTATTAATTGCAACATAGCCAAATTCTTTTGCTTTGCCTCAATCATCACATCAAAGTCTTGGTCAAGCTCTTTTGCCATTTTGAAAAAAGGAAGAATAAAATCAAGAGATACAAAATCAGCATGAGATCTGTAGGCATTTTCTGACTTAGGTGAAGAAATATGCACTTTTGGTTTGTTTGCTGAATCCTCCCATGTGTTAAAGATGCGAGGCAGATAGGCGAAGAGTTCATCTTCGGTTGGATTAGCCATATGGTGATGATAATCGAGAACCATTGGGATTTTTTCCTCTTCACAAGTCTTCAATGTTTCTTCCACATTGTACGTCTTATCATCATTTTCTAGCGTCATCTTCTTTTTTATCTCTTTCGGTAGTGTTTCTAAATTATGATGAAACCTCTTTAAAGCGTGCTCTTTGTCGCCATACGCTCCACCAATGTGAATGTTCATCATTCCATATTCTAATGCATTCATGGCTTCTAGCATTTTATAGTGGTATTCCATGTCGATCACTGCATTCCTTGTAATGTGATTCTTTGGACTGGTGAACAAGGTGAATTGATTCGGATGAAAACTCGGACGTATGTTGTAGTTTCGTACAAGTTCACCTAGTTCTTCCCACTCTTTTTTAAAAGGAGTTACAAAATCCCACATTACCTCTGGATGGGTAGCCAAAGGGACGAGTGAACTTGAAAAGCGATATACTTTAATTTCATGTGCGATATTATAGTGGAGAATTCTTTTCGTATGCTGCAAGTTTTGTGCTGTTATCGCTTTTAGCTTGTCTAATCTTTCTTGCTTAGGAAGAGCGGAATAACGTGTAAATGTTAACGTCTTTGAAGGACTTGCATCCCATAATCCTAGTGCGTTCGCAACATATCCAAAGCGAATCCTCATCCTGATCTCCTCTCCTTCCATTTTGAAGAGCAACTAGTCCTATCTTTTCTATATAGATTACCCTTTATGCGTGAATTTGCTCGTTATAATTTATTTTGTACATCATATAAGGAAGTTACATTTGTAGAATTACCGTAGGGGAGGCCAATTTTAAATGCTTTAATATTCATTTGATTAGCTAATTCAACATCTACTGGCGAATCTCCAATAAGTATGGATTCACTTAAGTCAATGTTCGTATATTTAGTCAATGCAGCTTCAATCATTCCCGTTTTTGATTTCATACAGTTGCACTGCTCCCTCTTTGCATGTGGACAGAAGAATATATCGGTTATTTCAATCTCGTTTCTTATTAATTCTTCGAGCATTAAACTAGTGAATTGATGATATTGGTTAATACTTATATACCCCTCATTGATTAAATATTGGTTCGTAATAATTATTAAGCGGTAGTCTAAAGTTTGTAACTTCCTCAAGGTTGAAATCGCACCTTCTATAAATTCTGGCCGAGTTATACGTGACCATGTTGAATCCTCATAATCTTTTACAATTGTCCCGTCCCTGTCTAAAAAAGCTACATTCATCTTAACCCTCCTTTTGTAACCATATTATGCAACCAACAATAGCATATTTGACTCGATATACCAGACCATTTCCCAACCTCCCCACACTCGAGGCGACATCATTTTTCTCAAGGATTTCTCATTATATAGGTACTGCTTAAGTGTGTTTGAGTTTCTGTTTGAAGGGAAAGCGACTATTAACACTACTTATAGAGAAAGGATGTTTCCTAAATGACCAACCATAATAAACAGCCCATTTCTAGTCAGATTCCGGGTGAGGATCGTATTAAAATAGGCGCAATTGCTGAAGCAACTAATGAAAAACTTAAGAAGTCGAAGATAAGAGGTACACGAGGAACAAAGAATAAAGTGAACAAAGCAGACGTAGAGGCAATTATTAAAAATTGGCCACTGTTATCGAAAGAAGTCACGAAAACGATGATGGAATTCTACGGTGAGCCAAATACTGCAACAGAAACGCAAATTACTTGGTACTATAATGGTCCTTGGAAAAGAACGACAGTATATAAAGATGGCTACCCTCATGATTTCCCTGAGCCACATACAGATATGCTAGAACAAGTCATTAACTATCATGTGCCAGCTGAAAAAATTGGGGAATTAGCAATGCTGGAAGGAAGCTTGTTTGTTGACCGTACAAAGGGCGAAGTTATCGTTCACTGTGACAATGAAGGAGCAAATACAATTTCCATGAATGTGATGCATGATATTGTTCAGGGAAAACGAACACCTGAAGAAGCTCGGCAAAAAATTAAAGAACAAATCACAAAGTTTTTAAATAATGAACCTGCTCCATATGCCGAACAATTATTGTTTGAACTTCCTGAAGAAGAGCAATGGGATAAAGATAATCCTGTTGTAGATGACAAGGAATTGCTTCAGAAAATCAAAGATAAAAAACAATCGATGAATATGGAAAATGAAAAATTGGTTTAATCATTTAAAGAAACTAATATAAAAGAAGTAGTAGAGGTACTGTGGAGGTATTCTTAAAATAACAAGTGAAATAGATACATTAATCGCACTATGTTTATCACCAAATAACAGACGAATAGCAAACAAAAACGCTTGGGTATCTTAATTACCCAAGTGTTCTATCTTATATTATCTTGTTGAACTAAAGCACCCGTTAATCGAAGAACAAAATCTCACTCTATAACCTCGATTTTTTGTGCCAGCTTGAGCTAGGTAAGATTGGTCAACTCCGAGTACAACCATTCACTTTCTTTAAAACAAAATGAAACTAAAAGTACCACCCAAGATTATAAAATAATAGTAACGCATACAAGTAATCAATCAAAATTAGGTGCAGTTAAACCAGCAAGAATTATAAAAAGTGATATTGATGCGACTAAGGTAGGTCTCGTAGATGCTTTATCGTCTTTAACTAAAGAAGTAATCGCATGTACTAATGAATACACAAACACAAATGGCCAAATAAACCAAGTCCAATAATAAAATACCGCTATCCCCTGTAACAAACCAATCAACATATAAATTCCTTCCCCCATTAATCATGCTTATTGAACTAACCTGCCCCGTTAGCATAATAACTTCTAATTAAATACTAACATAATATTCCAACTATGAAACTCAATTCTTAACAACATAAAAAAGCGACCCTATAAGGATCACCCTATTAAACTATTGAACCGTAAACAAAATAAATATTAAAGTGATGGCTTTTCATCTAAAGACCAAACAAGTATTATATATACCCAAACAGATACGGAAGATGTGAAAAAGAATATTAGCCTTACAACAAATGAAGAAATACCAAGAAACTCCGCTACCCCTCCACAAACTCCGTATAAAGCTTTATCTGTTGAGGACTTTCTTAATTTTTGTGACATAAAAATTCCTCCCCACTTAGATACATATCTTCAAACGTACTATTGTTATAATTCAACGAAAAAAAGTGATTATCCTTCTTTTCCTTCTTCAACTTACTTGACCTATTACTACAATATATTCGACAAAAAGATTGTTATACCCTTCTTGGATTAACGCATCTATTAGTTTAATTATCTACTGAATAAACTCAGCTTTAAAAAGGTAAGTGACATCATACTTTTTCAGCTCATTTAGATTACCTTGCGAATTTTTATAAAAGTCTGTTGTAAGAGTGCTCATACTATTTTTATTAGCAGAATAACCAATATACGCTAACACTATTTCATCTTCATTTATAGAGAGCTCCTCTGGGAAACTTCCCCATACACTTGCTATACCATCTTGATTAATTGAATTTGTGTCGTAACCACTTATTGAACCTGTGCTACCATTACTACCTATTCCAATACTAAATGTATGTTTCTTTTCTGTATTACTGATTTTAGGGTTTGAAATGACTATTGAGCCACTCTCATCTATCTGTGTTGTTACTTCATTTAATTGACCATCAATCAATTCACCAGCTTCATACTTTTCAATCCACACAGATACTTCTTGGTAGTCACCATCTGTTTCAAAATCAAATACAAATGATTTTTCTGATGTAGTCGAAAGTATCGTATTTTCCCTGTCTGTTAATTCTGATACAGAAATAGTATTTGAATTAGAATCGCTATTACAAGCGCTTAAAACAACTAACATTAATATAATTATTAAATTCGGAAACAATCTTTTCATTTTTCTATCCCCTAACTAATTCTGAAACTATATCTATTAAAGCACTCAACATATATATCTACCGATGGGAATTTCTCTCGTTCAGTTTAACAATAACTCTCTTATTAAACTATTGCACCCTTTAATTAAAGTGCATTTACTCACGATTTATTAGGAAATAACTTATTACCTAACAATCCACCAATTACAGCAGACAATCCAGTAATTAAAACTTTGATAACAATACTTGTACTAGGAGGAATAATATATTCAGATAAAAAAACTACAATTCCAACAAATATGCCTGTAAATAAAGCCATTCCTACGCTCCCTTTTATCAAAACAGCACCTCCAGTTTTATATAAATAAATAAGATTATCCAACTAAACTGGTTTAAAAATTTCACATTCCAATTAAAGTAACCTGCCTCATTAGCACAATACCTTCATGCTCATTAATAACATAATATATATTCTACTTTATGTTTTCTTCTTCAGATTTTTATCTATCTAAATTCCAAATATCTTCCTCATAATCCTTAATGACATTTACCTTTACTTCCTGCCCTACTTTATAGTCTTCTGGATTTGAAACTTGAATAGTATGTGACGATGATTCATTCTCTATTTGAAATGACTCAGTAGAAGATACTATTTCGTTAATTATCATAAGTCCATCAACCTCAATAACTCCACTTTTTTCGTTTATCTCTGAGATATTCCCTTCAATAAAAATTCCATCTGTATCTTGTGAACAGCCAATCAAAATAAAAGCTAAGAATCCAAATATTAGAAATATCTTATTTTTTAACATTACACAATACCTCTCTTTTGATTATTAAACAATCCTGCTCTTTAGTTCAATAAGATAGAGCCTGCCAAGAATCTCAACAATCTTCATGTAAAGCAACCATTAGTACAAACCCATTTCTTATAAAGGTAAACTCATAGAAACCGCTCTTATGTTAAAGCCCATTTTCTCATAAAGTTTAATGGCTTGATTACCCGCATATGCACTAAGACGAACCTCAGAGTAGCCGTGCTGTCTTAGCTCGTCAATTGCAGTTTTCATTAATTGCTTAGAAACTCCATTCCCTCTAAATTCTTCTAAAACAAATAATTCATAAATAAATCCATTCGTCTTATCAGTAAATTGGTCTCTACTTGCTCCTATAAGGATCCAACCCATTAGTTTACCTTCTTCGATTGCAATTAAATAATAGCTTCCTTTTTTCAGTAATGGTTCAATAAGACTTCTAACTTTATCAATCGTGGAGCTTACTTCACCTAAAGTACCATCGAATAAGGCTTGTGGGGAAAGTAGAATAATCTTTTCAAGTTCAGAATCATTTGGTCTTCTAATATCCATTATAAAGTCATTCCCTTCAATAAGATCCATATCTACACTTCTTTGCCATTGTTCTATTCTTTAGTGACCTGCTTCGTTAGCACAATACCTTCTTTCTCAATACTAACATAATATTCCAACAATGAAACTCAATTCTTAACAAACATAAATAAGGCGACCCTGCTAGGATCACCTTATTAAACTATTGCTCTCTTTTGTTTAAGTAGGACGTTTCACATAGAGTTCCCTAAGATATAATCACGTGTCAAATGAAGCATTCTCTCTTGCATTTCCTCGTTATTCTTTTCTTTATCGATTAAATAACCTACGTGATAAATGTATCCATTATAATAAGTATAAAATTCATTTGCTGCGGTTCCTACTGTAACTATACTATTTCTAGTTTCATCATAATCGTAATATTTATATAATAACGCACTATTTGTCGTAATTACTTGCTGGTAAATAGGTAAGTCCTCGATTAAAAATTCCTTTTTAAAAGCGTTTCCGACCGTATCGTATTTATCTAGAATATCATCTACAAGCGGATTTTCATCAACTTCTGTTATTGAAACGATAAAAAAATCATCTACTTCATCATACTCTGACCTACTAAAATAACTTAACTGAACTTGGTTCTTTGTGTTACCATCCTCGTCTGTGGATGTTATAAGATACGCCTTCTCATCATCAATTGTGAAAGGTAACCTGTTGGAATCAAAAGTAGTTATAGCATTATTAATTGGTTCCGGTAAAGATGATTCTACCTTATCAATAGAAATAGGCTTGTAATATTTAATGTTTTCTCTCGCATCAAGACCATCATAGGTCTTAAAATATTCACTATAAGTTATGCTATCGCCCTTTACTTGCACAAAGTCAGTTTTGTTGAACGAACAACCCAGTAATACAAAACTTATTAAAAAAATAGGGAACATAACCATTAGCAATTTTTTAGTTGCCATCATTAACTCCTCCGTGTTTATTCTAATACCTTATTCAAAAATCCTGCTCCCTTGCTTTAATCAACCTTTAATCTATTAATCTAATTGTAATTGCTAACGTACCCCATTCCTTCTCTTTTTCAGGTGTATAAATTCTATAAGTCTCCTCTACCATTCCCTTAATTGAATCACCAACAGAGTCAAGGTCACTCGCCGGAATGCTTTCATACATTTCTCTGAATGTTGGAAACTCCCTTAATTCAATAACCTTAACTGTTAAAGAGTCATTTCTATCTGGAAGTTTTGTGAATTTAATCGTATCTCCTACTCTTATTCTCCTCCTTTTCTCATCATTCAATCTCACTTCTACTTTCTTTTTTCCTAATTTAATTGAATAAAAAGGTGTTTCATATAGTCCCATATTGTGTTCCATTTCTTCAACTCCTAATAACTATTACTTATTAAACAACATTATAGTTAGCACAATACCTTCTGCCTCAACACTAACATAATATTCCAAATGTCATTCAGAACTTTATTCAAAAGAAAAAGGTGGTTTTAAATTGATCTTTCTTATTAAACTATTACATTTGTTACTCCAAGAAGAAGTAATTACTTATTGCCTTTTAGAGTAATCACAACTACTTCAGGTCGATTATTTATTCTTAGAGGAACTGGATTGTTACCCAATCCTTTGCTTACAACCATAATTGAGTTTCCTTTATGATACAAACCACCATCGTATTCTGGGAAAAATCCTTCTGTTGAAAAAATCCCTCCAATAAAAGGAAGTTGTATCATGCCCCCATGAGTATCCCCAGAAAAAACTATATCTGCTCCCCAATCAGCATATTCATCAAAATAAAAAGGTCTGTGCGAAAGTAAAATATTGACTTCACTTTTACTCGTTTCACCTAACCGTTTTTCAATTTGGATTTCTCCTGACAAGTGTTCCTTTAACCCATATAAGTTAATCTTTGCATCCTGTTTTATAATTGGTGTTTTTTCATCATTTAGAACTGTAACCCCAAGATTACTTAATCTTTCTTCGTAAGCTTCTTTAGTACCTTCATTTTGATATTTATTTCTATCTTCGTAATACAAACCTTCTTCGTGTTCACCAGTAACATAATAAATCGGATAGTTATTGTTTAGATTTTCAAGCAATTCTATTAGAACTTCTCCGTTATCTGGTATGTCTTGCGAATTATTTAACATATCACCAGTTATCACAATTATATCCGGCTCAATTTTATTGATTTTATTAACCAATCTCTTGTTTCCTTCTCCAAATTCTTTATTGTGCAAATCCGATAACTGAACGACTTTAAAACCTTCAAATTCCTCTGGCAAATCCTCTAGAAGAATGGTTTCGTTTGAAACTGAAATCCAATTAAGTTGTAAAAGATAGTAAACTACTATAAAAACTAAGATTGCTAAGGTGATTACTAATTCTTTTCTACGTCTTTTAACCATTATTTCCTCCTGTAAAAGCCAATGCCTCATTTAAACTATTCTGCCTCGTTAGCACAATACCTTCTTTCTCAATATTAACATAATATTCCAAAAATAAAACTCAATTCTTAACAACATAAATAAGGCGACCCTATTAGGAACACCTTATTAGACTAATGCACCTATTTTTTAAATATGAAAAATCACCTTGTTATTTGTTACAATTATTTTATCGTCTGAAGACAAACCTGTAATAGTGAAACCTAAAGGAATCAAACAATAAACTTAAGCTAAAGTTGACAATAGAACCATTATTCCATTCGTTAATCCATGAATAATAACGGATGGCCAGATTGAATTGGTTCGGTCATAAGCTAAAGCAAAGAGGATACCACTAAAGAAATTTACTGGCATTGTGTTATACGTTGGAATATGAATAATTGTAAAAATTGTTGAGCTAAGTAATAAAGCTCCCATAAATCCTACACGTGTACGTAACCAGCGATATATAAAACCGCGATAAAAAATTTCTTCGTATATTGGCGAGATAATTGCTGCGGATATAAAGGCAATTAGTACGGTCATAAAAGTTACATTTTGCTGCATCGCCTCTGTTTTGCTGTTCTCCCACGAATTCCCTACAAAACTAGTAATCAACACAATTATCACAGCACCAGCCATTAAGATTATTGAATATAGAACAATGGTTTTCCAATCCCTCACAGCGAATGTCCTTATTCCTACTTCAGTCCAAGAAACTTTTTTTGGACGGAGAGCAACAAAATAGACACTTAACATTAGAATTATTGCTATCGTTAATCCCATTAATGTCCCAGCATAAAGATCATTACCAAACCAATGAGAATAAATTGGTTGTACAAGTAATTTTATACATCCAATTACAACAACAAATTCAATTAACATTAATGAAATGAATTCTTTTATACCCCAATTGTCTTGTTTTTTCCAGTTTGTTTGACCTTTCACCATTCTTTATCCCTCTTCCTAATATGATATAATTCAAATATATTAGATAACGTTACGTCACCTGCAAGCATTTTTTAGGAGGAAACGAAAATGAAACGATGGACTACTGGGGAAGTAGCTAAACAACGAAATATATCTGTTCGTACACTGCGTTACTATGATCAGATTAATCTCCTTAACCCAAGTTTTCGAGATGATAACGGGAGGCGATATTATTCAGAAGATGACTTATTTCAATTAGAAAAAATAATCATACTTAAATCCCTTTCACTGCCATTGGAAGATATTCGCCATGTATTAGAAAAACTATCCTATAAACAAGTATTAATTTCCCACTACAATTACCTACAAGAACAACTATCGAAACTACAAACAAGTATCTCTAATACTGCTTCATTAATTAATATAATTAATTTGGAAGAATCCTTATCTTGGAAACATGTATCCGAGCTTGTTCAAAACTCCCCAACTAGCTCTAAAAAATGGATTGAATATTTCCGGGAAGATGAAATTGCCTTCATACAAAAGGCCGTTCCTAACCTTAGCAACAATGACGAGAAAACACAGCAATATATTTCTTTATTGCAACGGATTGAATCGTGTATAAAAAACAATATTAAGCCCGAATCAGAAGAAGGCTTTAAAATTGCGACTCAGCTAATTGAATTATCAGATGAAAGTTTCCAAGGAGATACAAACTTGATGGATAAATTTTGGGAGATCAGAAAGCAGCCTGCCGGAGAAACAGGGCTATATCCAATTTCAGAAGAAGTACTAGATTTTGTAGAACGATGCATTGATAATGTCACAACATAAGGGCAGAATTATAATTATTACGATATGTTTAGCAAACTGCCCATTATTTTTTCACTAATTGCATACTAGCTACAACAAAAGGGTGCGTTCATCCTTCTTGAATCAACGCACCCGTTAATCGAACAAAACCTTGCAACCGTAAAATTAACAAGGGGAAACACGAGTATGACTGCTTTGATGTGTTAAAAGTTTTAAGTCGTTGAGAAAATCCTTATTGAAGATAGGCTGCCGCTAGATTAAGTAAGCTGCCGATATTATTTCTCTTTATCAGATAATATTTTATCTATCTTTTTCTCGATTCTATCTAATTGATTGTTCTTTTTGCGAGGCTTAACAATCAATAAAATAATTCCTACAATTATCGCAATTAGAATGAAGAAGTAAATTAACTGAACAATCGCATCTCCAGTATGAAATTCACCAATCGTCATTAACATAGTAAAACCACCTTAGTCTATTTTTAAAAATGCACTCGATTATACTTCACGTATTTCTATATAAAAAATTTATCTGCAATCATTACAAATGTTCTTCAACTTACTGCCCCGTTAGTACAATACCTTCTTCCTAATATTTCAATAATAAAATTCCATTCTTAACAACATAAAAAAGGCCATCCTATTAGGTTCACCTTATTAAACTATTGCACCCGTTAATTAAATAAAATTACTTACTATTTTTTATCATTCTAAAAGTTATTCTATGTTCACTATATTTTTAGTAATAATGCTTACAATATCGGATATAGGTAGCTCCCCATCTACAATTAGGTCAGAATATGGTTTTACTGTGTCTAACATATCAAGATAACCCTTCCTTCCTCTTATGATGTATTTATCCATATCCAGCAAAATATCCTTAGCAGACCCATCTTTATAATCTCTAATTATTCTTCGTGCCATAGCAATATCAAGTGGAGTATCAACAAACACAGTGAAGTCTATAAATTCTCTTGTTTTACTATGTAAATAGGCAAACGGAAAATCTAAGATTACGTAATCTAAAGGTTCGTTAATTAATTTTTTTATATCATTAATAAGTGGTGATAAGTTCCATTCCTCAGGATTACTACCATTCTCAATCCATTCAACAAAGTCATCTGGACCATCAAAATCGTAGTCATCAAAATATAGTGTTTTACAATTATGTAACTTCCCTTTTAATTCAGAAGTTATCGTTGTTTTGCCCCCACCTGAAACCCCAGCAATCGCTATCACAATTGGTAACTTTCTTTCCATAAACTCCCTCCAAGATTTTAAATATCTTCTTCAACAAAACCGCACCTTTTAGTACAATAAGTTCTACAATAATTGCGTTAATCCTTCTTGAATTAACGCACCCGTTAGTTTAAGATTCACTCCTATTTTCTTTATCTTCAAAAGCCATTTCCAGTAAAGTCAGTAATATAGCCACTATAAACCCTGTTTTCAAGGTGAGAGTAATACTACCAATAAACACATCTACTATAAAAAGGCATAGCCCATTTGATAGACTTTGAATACTAAACTGAACAAGCAAAGCAGTAAATTTTCCTGTTATATTTTCTGTAATTAGTTCAGAAATTGGTTTAGAAAACAGCTCGACAATGGAAGCGATAATAAAAAAACTAACAACAAACATAATCAATGACCAAACAGAAGTGTAGTCAATACCAAGCAATCTAAAAATACCCGCCATCCCAAACACGTATATCCCTATAATAAAACCTAATACCACAGCTATTAAAAGTGTTACTCCCACAACTGTTCCTATTTTTTGCTTCATATTCTTTTCACGAAATGAATCATCGTTATGTTCAGACATGTAAAAATAAAACCTCTCTTTTTAGATACTAAGCAGATAATAATCAGGTCACTACAGCTTATATACGAAAATAAAAAAGTAAAGTTTCACTATTAAACTATCCTGCACTTTAGTTAAAAAAGACCGCCGTAATGACGATCTCCTACTGTGTTAAAGCATCCCTTTGTTTAATAAGCTATGTATGTAATTTAGGTAATATTGTTTCCAGCTCTGACAAGTCGTCAATTACCATATAAGCTTGAGAAAGTTCATCTTCTCGTGCAAAGTCAAAGTTACATCCAATTGAAACTAAACCATTATCTTTAGCTGCATTTATATCTGATAAACGATCTCCAACAACGGCTCCATTAGTGATTCCGTATTTATTTATAATACTCTGGACCAAATCCGATTTATTCAAAGATTTAATTTGTTGGATACTAAACGTTTCCGTAACCCATTTATCCAAATGATAGTAATTAACAATCGCTTTTAAATATTCCGTTAAACCATTGCTAGCTATGTATATCGAGACATTATTTTCTTTCAAATAACTAAAAACTTCTATTACGTTAGGATATAAAGCACCTTTTCCTATACTTATATATTCAATTAGTCTTTCTAGAAAATAAGCATCCGTTTGTTTTCTTTCCTCAACAGAATGATTAGGTAATAAAGTCTCCCATACTATTGGTAAAGGCATGCCCATAATTTCACGGTATATATCAATAGGTGTAACTGTATCCCATTTATCTAACGAACGTAAGTGGTTAAAAGTATCATCAAGCGATAATTAAAATTTTATCTGTTTGAAATAGTGTGCCATCCATATCAAAAATTACTGACTGAGACATTTTTTCTCTCTCCTTTAAAATAACTGATTGCTTTTCAAGTTTAGCAGAAAAGTGGATTCAAAATAACTGCCACTTAAGTTAAATAAGAAAAAAGAGCCGTCTATGCAGCTCAACGATCTCTTCAAGTAAAGCACCCGTTAATGCAATAATTCAGTTGTTTGGCATAATACCTCACGGTTACAATGAACTTTGACCTTCTCCATTTCGTTACCCCATTGACTGTAATTTCTTTCTTAAAACAAATAATCTTCACAGTAAAGTAATACTACTTTTCAGCACAGATATTTCATAGATCATATGAAGAAATCTCATAAGCTAACCGATTCATTTTCCTTCTATTCCCTACTTAGTTGATATCATAAGACTTCATTTTATCTAATTCTTGTTTTCTCTTTTTATTAAGAGCTTTCCGTCCCTCATACCATCCACCAATAAGAAAGGCAATTCCAACCAAAAGTATTAGCACATAAGCAAGAAAGTTTTCACTTTCATTAAAGAATATCCAAGTACGCCAAACAACGAAAACTAATGGAATAAGTCCTCCCCAATAAACACTATTTCTAGTTGATAGGAAGTATTGCACGCCAAGTATTCCAGCAATAATAAAAGCATCATAAAAGCCAAATCCAAACATTATATATCACCTTTTTCTTTTTTATATTTTTCTATTATTAATTTTGCATCTTCCAAATTAATACGATCATCAATCGAAAGTTGTTTTATGAATTTTATAAACTCCTCATTATCCGTTGCATCACTCAATTTTATCTTTTCAATTAACCTATCTAGCTTGATTCTCACCGTTGGATAAGATACTTCATAAATTTTTGCAATTTCTTTCAGAGATCCTGAATTCATTACGAATTTTTTAATGAATTCCATATCTTCCTCGTCTAAGGATAAAATCCAATCAGGTACATTTTTAATATCCACTTATCCCTTCACTCCTTTATATTCAAATTAAGTTTAACATAAATATAAATAAAGTAAATGTATTTTTAATATTATTAAATATTTTTTGAAATTAATATTCAACTTTTATAAAAACTTGTAATTGAACACAAATTCAAGTCTGGCATTCGTTGAATAAGGTTTAATTAACAAGTACCATAAATCATTGTGAATAAAAGAACCCATTTTGAAGAATAGATTGATCAAAATGGGTTCTTTTATTTGTGAAGTATTTAATATACAGTTTTTATAATACGAATTAGGCGTATATTTTTGGTAAAGTAACCTGCCCCGTTAGTTTAGGTACGTTCATTCACAAACTCTATATTTACTTTAACATAAATTAACAATTACCTTTTTAGTTTTTAAAAACATTGAAAAGAATATACAAATTCGCATAGGCAATAGTACATTGACAACTTATAAGGATATTATGCTATTAGGAGTGTGATTTTGTATGATGAATCAAGCGTTAAGAACTACTAACGACCAAATCATATGCGATTTGGTCTGTTAATTGATGGGCTATTTTGTATATTTATCCATCGAAACGGAACTATTTAAAGATAGAAAGAATCATTTTTCAATATTAGAGTTCTCAAATGTAATTGTTTGGTTGTCTATTTCAGCTATATTTAAAAGAGGGCTAACACATAAAGTATCAGCCCTCTTTTACAAATTAATTATTCAATTCCTTCTGTCCATTCTGCTACTTTTTCCTGGTTTTCTTCTACCCATTTCGCAGCAGCTTCTTCTGCACTTACTCCTTCATAGATATCCATCATAACGGATTCCATATCAGAAGTTTCCCAGAAGAAGTTATCTAGAATTTGATATGCCTCTGGATTCTCTTCTTCTAGACCTTCACGTACAAATGTGTTAATTGTTTCTTCTTCTCCAAAGCTACCTTTTGGATCTTCTAAATATTTTAAATCATACGCTTGGAATTTCCAATGTGGAGTCCAGCCAGTAACAATAATATCTTCTTCATTATCGATAGCTGTTCCAAGTGCTGTAGTCATTGCACCACTGGAAGATGTCTGTACTTCCCAGTCACTTAAGTTTTCGTAATCTTCTAGAGACTGCTCAGCAGCACCAACAACACCTGCACCTGCATCAATACCTGTAATTGTTTGACCAGCTTGATCTGTTAAATCTTCAATCGAATCAACATCCATATAAGATGGAACAACTAAACCAATTTTCGCACCTTCTAAGTTAGGACCAAGATCTTCTACTTGATCACCATACGTTGCAATTTGTGCTTCGTGTGTTAATGGAACCCATGCAGAAACACTTGCGTCTGCTTCACTATTAGCAACTGCTTCCCACATAACAGAGTTATCTAATGGAGTCACTGTTACATCAAAGCCTACATCTTCTAATACTTTTCCTATAACATGAGTAGAAGCCACTTCGGAATCCCACTCAACATATACTAATTCAACTTCACCTTCTACGCCTGATGTCGTTGTGTCCTCTGAGTCTGTTGTTTCTGTATTATCATCTGCATTCCCACAACCAGCGGCAATCAGTACAGATGATAAACCTAAAATCATACCTAGACGTTTTAAGCTAAACTTCATGTTCTAAAAACTCCCTTTTTTATATTTTTTCCATGCATGTGCATGAATTTATATGGAAACTTTTCAATATGAAAAGATACCTAACATTATTTTGCTTTTGCTTTCTTACTAATACTTTGAGTCATGCGATCAATAATAATCGCTAAAATAACAATTGCTACACCGGATGCAAATCCTGGTCCAACTTGTGAACGTTGAAGTGCAGATAATACTTCTCTTCCTAGTCCAGGTGCACCAATCATGGACGCGATAACTACCATAGATAAGGAAAGCATAACGGTCTGGTTAATACCTGCCATAATGGTCGATTTCGCCATTGGCAATTCAACCTTAAATAATTTTTGCCAGCCTGTACTACCAAACGCATCCGACGCTTCAACTAATTCATTGGAAACTTGACGAATACCTAAGTTAGTAAATCTCACAGTCGGTGGTGTCGCAAAGATTAAGGATGCAAATACACCTGGTACCATCCCTATCCCGAAAAATGCGACTGCCGGTATTAAATAGACAAAGGCAGGCATCGTCTGCATAAAGTCAAGAATCGGCGTGATGATGGCGGATGCCACTTTGCTTTTAGACATTAAAATACCAATTGGCACACCAATAATTACAGACAGTAAACTAGCTAAAATAACAAGTGTTACTGTACTCATTAGCTCTTCCCAATAGCCTTGATTGTAGATAAACCATAGACCTACAATCGAGAAGGCAGCTAACCCAAATTTCCTTCCAGATAAAAAGAAGGCTAGGATAGCAACTAACAAAATAAAAACAATTGGAGGGATGCTCATGAGTAACTCTTCAGACATATACTTCATGAAGTACCCAAAGTGCTCCTTGATTGGGTCAAATAGAAATGCAAATGCATCTGTAAGCCAATCAACAAACCATGTTGCCCAATCTGCAACTGGGATTTTCGGAATAATATTAAACATGTAATTAGACATTTTCCACCGTCACCTCGCCTTCCCCTGCAAGAGCAGCAATAACCGCTCCACGGACGATAATACCTAGTAATTTTCCATCCTCTACAACGGCCACTGGTGTTGTTGAGTCGTAAATTATCGAGAAGATATCATGCAATGCAGTATCTTTTTCTACTTTTGGTATATCTGTTTTTAACACTTCTTTTAAGTGACTAATGTCTTTTTTCCTTGCAGCCAACGCATCATCTGCCGTTACATAACCTTGTAAATTTTTGTTCTTATCTGTGATTAAAATACTAGACAGACCTTCTTCACGCATTCTTTCTAATGCTACCCGTGGCCCGTGCTTCTCAATTTGCACCGTCTCCGGACGTTTCATAATATGTTGTGCTGTTAGTACTTTCGATTTGTCGATGTCTTCAACGAACTTTTCAACATAATCATTAGCCGGGTTTACTAAGATTTCCTCTGGTGTGCCAATTTGAACAATATTACCATCCTTCATGAGCGCGATTCGGTCGCCTAACCGAAGAGCTTCGTCCAAGTCATGCGTAATGAATAGAATCGTTTTTTTCATTTTGGATTGCAATTCAATAAGTTCATCCTGCATCCCTTTACGGATTAGCGGATCAAGTGCGGAGAACGCTTCGTCCATTAAGAGTACTTTTGGATCGTTTGCAAGTGCTCGTGCGAGGCCAACTCGTTGTTGCATACCACCAGATAATTGTCCTGGATATTGATCTAGATAGTTACCTAAACCAACTAGTTCTAACGCTTCTTTGGCCTTCTCTTTACGTTTGGTTTTATCTACCTTCTGTATTTCTAAACCAAATGCAGCATTTTCTAAAACAGTTCGATGTGGAAATAATCCAAAGTTTTGAAAAACCATACTTAGTTTCTCACGACGAACGTTACGAAGGGATGCTTTATTCATCGTGGAGAGGTCTTCTCCATCGATATAGATATTACCTTGCGTTGGTTCAATTAAGCGATTAATTAGTCGAACTAATGTGGATTTTCCACTTCCTGAAAGCCCCATAATAACGAAAATTTCGCCTTCCTCTACGGAAAAGCTTGCTCGGTTTACACCAACTGTCGCACCTGTTTCTTTCAATATTTCTTCTTTTTTTAGACCTTTATCTAAAAGCTGTATTGCTTGTTTTGTATTTTTTCCAAATACTTTAGTTAAATTTTTTACTTCTATAATAGGCATTTCTTCACCTCTCAATTCCAGCTATTTCAGCTGCCAATTACATCTAATGCATAATTTCCCTAGCTAAACGGACTCATAATCGTCCGAATTAAAGTACTACATAACTATAATCCTTTTGAGAATATTACACAAACTGTCTATATCGTTATTTTCGTTTATATAGTTTATAAAGTTATTACTTTATATACTTATACCTAATTTATCGACCAAATGCTCCGCTTTCCCCAAAAATGCACCCTGAGGCTTAAGATTTTTGTTTCTCATAATTTTGGTATAATCTAAGAAGCAGGATAACAAGGGGGGATAATATGAATCAGCATTATGAAGAAACAAAGGATCAGTTAATCACAGAATTTACAAAAACAATCGAATTATTTGGTTTATCTACTTTAGAATCTCGATTATTTGCTTATTTATATATAACCAACGAACCAAAAACGTTAGATGAAATGAGCGAAGCACTTGGAAAAAGCAAAACTGCGATGAGTACAAACATTCGAAGCTTAGCTCATTTAAATCTTGTCTCCCAGGTGTGGAAAAAAGGTGTACGAAGAGATATGTATAAAGCTAATTCACAGTTATTTAAATTATTTATTAATTTCTATATGCGTAAATGGATAGATAGTACAACTCAACAGAAGGAAAACCTAGAAGAATTGGTGGTTGAAGCAAATAAATTAAATCAAAGTGATGAGGATACAAAAGAACATACAGAGCTTATATTGAGAATAGACGATATTATGAAATTTCATGATGATTTATTAGTTACATTTAATGAATTGAGAAAGGGTGTCAGGTAAGGATTCACTAATGTTCGGTGTGGACTACAACTACTTGGTGATACATCGTTTTAAGTAATTCCTCACAGTAGAAAAAATCGTCCTTACCTACACCCTTTTTACCACCTATATAAGCTAAAATTTAAAGCTTATTTTATAATTAAGTTTGCACATTTTTGATACCGCTATCAAAAACATTTTATTACTTCTTAGAAACCAGCCAGTAAATAGTGTTCATTTAATAAAGGATGTAACCAGGAGCGACTTTAGAAGTTCTATCTTGTCACTCAATAAGAAATTGGCTTACCCGAGAGATAAGCCAATTTTTTCAGTTAGTATAAATCTATTTAGATAGTGCTATTTTAATATGCTCTAAATGGTGTTCTTCGTGCCATGCTAATTTTGCAATCTTTGTAGAAACCTTTATTTCTCCATTTGCCTCATGGGTAAATGAACGACTAAGCTGTTCCTCTGATAAGCTAGGTACTAATGATACAATTCGTTGATTTATACCTTCTAACATCATGATTGAACTATCTACCGGAAGCTCTGTATCCGGTTGAATGGCCCATTTTTCCTCATCAAAAGCTGGAACAGTTGGATTATCGTCTGTAAGTGCAAGCTTCAATCTTTGATACATATTCAACTGTGAGTCTGCAATATGATGCACAAGTTGACGAACATTCCAACTACCTTCACGATACTTCTTATCCCATTCATCTTCATTCAACGAGTTGACTGTTTCTCTTAACCGTTCTGTATATGTTTCTATTTGCTTCAACCATTCTTTGATATTTTCTCCTGTCACCGTTTCAGGTACTTCTAATTTTCCAATCGGAAATCGTACATCCATTTTCCATCCTCCTTTATATCGTTTGTAACATTATACCTGGATAAGGTTGTTACTTAAACATTAGTGGCTTTTCTATTCCATTAATTATTTTCAAAACTTGATACGGGTCAATTAAAATTTCACCCTGACAACTTATACTTGAGTTAACAAGATGATAGGAGGAAGACTAATGCAAAGATGGATATTAAGCCAAAAAAACTCGATTACAGTAATTAGTGCTATTTTAATTGTTTTAGGATTTCTTGGACGCTTCGGTTTTGAGAGTATGATAACTTTCAATAGCTCACTGATCGTGGCATCGCTTATAGGTGTTGCTCCGATAGCAATCCAAGCGTATCAGGCAGTAAAAGTAAAAGTTGTCAGTATCGACGTACTCGTTACCATAGCCGTTATCGGTGCTCTATTAATCAAAAACTTTGAAGAATCCGCGATTGTTACCTTCTTATTTTTATTCGGTTCTTACTTAGAGCAACGTACATTAAACAAAACGCGTTCTGCTATTAAGGAATTAACCGAATTGGCACCGGAAAACGCATGGAAGAAAATGGGGGACGGAAATTTTGAAGAAGTTGACATTGATGATATCGACGAAGGGGATATCCTATTAGTGAAAACAGGTGCAAAAATCCCTGTCGATGGAACGGTAATAACAGGTGAAGGTCATATTAACGAGGCAAGCATTACTGGTGAATCTATACCTGTAAGCAAAACAAAAGATAAGGACGTTTATGCTGGGACGATTTTAGAAAATGGTACGATACAGATACGCGCTGATCGTGTTGGAGAAGACACTACTTTTGGTAGAATTATCGAATTGGTGGAAGAGGCGCAGGATTCCAAATCAGAAGCAGAGCGTTTTATTGATCGCTTCTCTAAATACTATACACCTGCTGTATTAGCACTTGGTTTTGTTGTCTGGATATTTTCAAGAAATATAGAACTTGCCATTACCATCTTAGTGTTAGGTTGCCCAGGAGCTTTAGTAATCGGAGTTCCAGTATCGAACGTCGCAGGCATCGGAAATGGCGCCCGGAGTGGCGTACTCCTTAAGGGGAGTGAAGTGATTCATGATTTCAGTAAAGTAGATACCATTGTTTTCGATAAAACAGGAACATTAACAATCGGTAATCCAGAAGTAGCAGAAAAAGAATTTTATGGAGATAACATCAGGGAAACATTAGGATATTTAGCCAGTGTGGAACGAGAGTCGGACCATCCTTTAGCTAAAGCCGTCCTACAAAATATTGGTGATACCACATCCTATACAGTAGAAAAGACCGAAGTAATAAAAGGCGCAGGAATTATTGCTCTCATAAATGGTCATCGTATCGCAGTTGGTAATGTAGCTTTAATGAAAAAAGAGCAGGTAGCTTTACCTGCAAAAGCTAAAATGGATATCCAACTCTTCGAACGAAATGGTAATTCCCTTGTATTAACTGCCATTGACGGCGAATTAAAAGTTTTAATGGGTATTCGAGACACAATTCGCCCAGGCGTTAAAGAAAATCTTCAAAAGCTTAGAAATTTAGGAGTCAAAAATCTTGTTGTTCTTTCAGGGGATAACCAGGGAACGGTGGATTTAGTAGCAAAAGAGTTAGGATTAACAGAAGCACACGGCCATATGCTTCCGGAAGAAAAAGCTGCTTATATTAAAGAGAAACAGGAAGAAGATCAGACTGTAGCATTTGTTGGTGACGGTGTGAATGATAGTCCGTCCCTTGCATTAGCTGATATTGGAATCGCAATGGGAAGTGGAACAGACGTCGCCATTGAAACATCTGATGTCGTTCTAATGAATTCTGATTTTAGTCGCTTACCACACGCACTAGGTTTAACGAAGGCAACAGCTAACAATATGGTGCAAAATATCTTTATCGCGGTAGGAGTTGTTTTACTACTACTTGCTAGCCTCCTATTTAGCGAATGGATGAACATGTCGATAGGAATGTTGGTGCATGAATTAAGTATATTAGTTGTTATCCTAAATGGGATGAGATTGTTAAAGTATCGTTTGAAAAAAGTATAGTTATTCAAAAACTTGATGTACGTCAATTACTATTCGTTGATTCCACGTTATAATTAAATTATAAATACAAGCTGAAGTCACGAATGCAAAAAGTAAAAAGATATAGAAAGGATGGGTAAAATCCTATGCCAGAGCCATTTAAGCAAGCCATTTTTAAGTATTTTGAAACACTAGATCTATATACAAATGCCATAGTCAACGCACATGGTAAAAATCATCCAGAAACCTTTGAAGTACGAAAATTATTTGAAAAAATTAAAGATGCTAATAGAAACAATCTTAATCTAGATAATGAATTTACTCAATTACGCAAGGTCACAGACAATTACGCCATACCTGACGATGTATGTGAAACGTATGAGGCTACTTATCAAATGCTAGCAGAAGTAGAGAGAGCATATTATCTATCAATAGAATTAAAATTAAATAGAAAAAGGAGAAATTTAGAATGAAAAAAGCGATTATTCAGTTACAATCATTGTCTTGTCCGTCTTGTTTACAAAAGATAGAAAGTGCCGTAAAAAGATTAAGTGGAGTCAACAAAGATAGTTTAAACGTATTATTCAACGCTAGTAAAGTGAAAGTAGATTTTAACTCAGAAGTTATTACAATAGAAGATATCGAAAAAGCGATCGAAGATTTAGGGTACCCAGTGATTAAATCGAAAGTAAAACCTAGTTAAAATCATTCTAAGCTAAATGGATAAGGGTATCAATCGATAACCTTATCCATTATTTCTATTTTAGTTATTGTGAGATGTTAAAGAAAGTTAGCACTAAGTCTCAAGGATTACGGAACTCAAAAGTGGAATTGAAGGTGACCCCATAAAGTTAGACCTTTGCTTTGTAGTAGAAATTTCACTCCATTTTTTCCTTATCAAGACGACTCGCCGCCGTGCTTACCAACCATCTATTACAAGGTTATTTGGTTGTCAAGAGAAAGAACGTAGTGACTCTTGACAACCAGATGTTCTTGTAAAACAATCAGGAAGGCACGGTGGTGATAAGTCCCATCTGCGCTTCTCTAAATTGAACGGGGCTCATCCAGTTCAGTTTCCCTTTTATTCGCTTATAATTATAGTAATTTATATACTTCGTAATTGCTTGTTTAAGTTCCTTAAAACTACGAAAGACTTTTCCTTAATACATTTCTTGTTTCATGATACCGAAAAAGTTTTCAATAGGTGAGTTATTTTCTGATGAGCCACACTCGTATAAAAGCGTCGTCTAATACGGTTTTTCGCAATCGCTCCTACTCTCCCTCCCTTTATAAGAGCTGTATTTACGTGTTTTGCGTGTATAAGCTAGACACTTTAAGCCAAATTTTTGCATAATTCGTTGGACTTTCTTTTTATTGATGTTCCTACCTTCTTGTTGAAGTGTTTTAGTAATACGACGATACCTATAATTCCCACTGTGTTCCTCAAATAATTCCTTTAATCGTTGTTCCGTTTCTTCATTTTTATCTGGTCTATTTAATCTCTTT
The DNA here is from genome assembly GCF_014206945.1 of Gracilibacillus halotolerans. Classification (GTDB taxonomy): domain Bacteria; phylum Bacillota; class Bacilli; order Bacillales; family Amphibacillaceae; genus Gracilibacillus; species Gracilibacillus halotolerans. The sequence goes on along the minus strand of NZ_JACHON010000003.1, from coordinate 59,602 downwards.
TGCTAATACATGTATGTTGCTTTTTTGATGCCTGGGGCTTCAAGGAGAACTACTAATCGGAAGGTTTGTCGGAGTTCTTTGATGACTCTGACTTCTGTTTTAGTAGTCGGCTCGGTATACTGTTCCCTGAAGCTCGGAGCTTTTTTATAAAGGCTAGTTGTGCACGTAAAAGTTCATTCTCACGTTTAGATCTTCTACTTCTGAATCCTTATCTTCTATTTGTATTGTATTTTTTGTTTTTTAGGTTTTTTTGCCACAGAGGGACGCTCCTTTGATTTAGAGAGTCCCACTAGCCCTTCTTTCAAAAATTTATGATGCCACTTAGTCACTATTCCAGGATTAGAAATAACTTAAATTGCCTAGAATACCGATGTGGCTTCATTCGTGTCTTTAATCCTTCTTTACCGTAAGCTTCATAATTACGAACCCAATGTTTAAGAGAATGACTATCAGGTAACCCCCATTCCCGCGCAAATCCACGCCAACTTTTTTCTCCCCAGTTAAGAAAGCTTTCACTATTTTTAGTTTAAATTCGTCATCATATTTAGCCATGAACAATACCTCCAAATAAGCTAGATTCTTGGTCTAACTTTTAGGGGGCGGTTCAATTTACTCACTTCCATTTCTGAATCAGCATAAGTATGTCTTGGTCATATAACTCGTGTATGCAAAATTAAATTCGAAATGGATAAGTGAGGGTTTTTAGGATGAAGAAGAGTAGAAGTAAAATAACCACAATATTAGCTCTTTAGATACTTTAAAAGTTTGTTTAACCTATCTGTGAGGAATTCTTCTTCTTCACTTTATTCTTTTTTAAACTTTACTTTTTTATAAATAACATAAAATTTTTAAAAGTTAGCATAAAGACTACTATCCCCAGAATTATTATAATAGCAACATGGATTATCGATTTATAAAAGTCAATAAAAAAGTGTGCGGCTACATAGTTAATAGTTAACATTAAGATTAAAATCATTAGGGAAAAGATTAAGTATTTTATTGATTTAAGATTCTTCATGTTATTAGACTCCTTTCCATTAGAAATTTACTCTTTTTTCAATTGAATTTTATAGCGCCACCAAATTAGAACTACTGCTGGGATTAATCCATTACAATATGAATCGGTGGTTTATAAAAATAGATAAAAGTGTAAGGCTATAAAGTTAATATACAGAACTAAGACTAAGAATATTAGGGAAAAGATTAGATGTATTACTAAATTTATATTCTTTATATTATAATTTTAACACTTTATTTTATTTAATCCAATCCATTTTTACCAAAAAAATTGAATTTTTTAAAAAATTACCTTGTAAAGGTATTGACTTAATTGGTATAAGTTGTTAAATTTGTTATTGAATCTATTAGTCAGTCTATCTAGAAAACTAAAAATATTTGTTATGAGAGGAGGGATTTCTTTGGTGAAGGAAAAGTACAAAAGTAATATTCTATTATCTGCAACACTTTTAACGACATCATTAGTAGCTCTGGCTTTTATTAATGCACCTTTCCTTGCAGCTCAATTAGGGATCAGTACCGCATCTGCTATGGCAATAATCAACCTAATCGATGGAATTAGATGGGTAACAGTTGCGATGTCAATTATTGCAGCTGCTAGTGGTGTAGGAGCTATAGGATCGGCATTAACCGCGGTGGTTCTTCAAATGATTAAAAAACAGGGTAAAGCTAAAGCAGCTGCATTTTAAAGTTTTAGTTTATAGTAAAGTAATTTTATACTCTACATCTTTTTTTATTTTCTCCATTTTGTATTCACCAAAACATTGTAGGTTTTAAATTATTTACCAAATTGCAATAGCTATTACATGATTGTTGAATCTATTAGTCAGTCTATCTAAAAAACTAAGAATCTTTATAATAATGAGGAGGTATTTTTATGGTAAAGGTAAAGTACAAGAATAATATTCTATTATCTGGGACACTTTTAGCGATTTCATTAGCAGCTTTGGCTTTTGTTAGTGCACCTTTCCTTGCAGCTCAATTGGGAATTAGTACTGCATCTGCTATGGCAATAATCAACTTGATTGATGGGATTAGATGGGTAACAGTTGCGATGTCAATTATTGCAGCTGCTAGTGGTGTAGGAGCTATAGGATCGGCATTAACTGCGGTGGTTCTTCAAATGATTAAAAAACAAGGTAAAGCTAAAGCAGCTGCATTTTAACATTTATGTCCAAAATAAAACAGTTGTTTAAGCTTTATGATCAAAGTTTAATGGGTCATCTCAATTATATTGGGATGACTCTACTTACGATTTCAACCATTAGCATGTTACTCTTTTATAAAGATACAGTCCCTTCTCACCACTTAGAATTATTTACCTTTTTTTCCATTTATATTATAGCTACATCAAATATTAACAGGTGTATATTACCTTATAAAAAAAACATCCTGGTATGATCGTTGTTTCTAAAATTTTACTAATTAGGCATTTGTGTTTTACAACTTGTAAAGGATACTCATTACAACTATTTCTCGCAAGCCTGATAACATTAACTTCTATATTTTCATTAGATGAATATTTAATTATAGTATTAGCCTTAATAACAGTCGTTATTTCCTTTTTGTCTCAGCTAACACATGGATTGTTTCGTATCTTAATAAGAGGGCTTCTATTATTACAATTATGGTATACAATTACATTTTCTTTTAAATTAGCTATATTAATTATTATTGTCCAAATTACTCTTATTTATATTTACATAAGCTATTCGTTTAGAATTGATTTTGCGTTACTTAGTAGCTCTAAAAGAGGGTATTCTCCTAGGGGTATTTTAAAAATATTCATTGAGTACCTGATTAATAATAAAATGTTAGTTTTGTTATTGGCCACATTGACATCCATAATTACTTATTTTGGCCAATCGATTTTAACCAATATCCAGGAATTACCTGTACTAATGGTTTTTTATATTAATCTAATAACTGTTTTAGAGGTTTTGATTGGGTCAAGAAAAGAAGAAATTATGATTGATAGGGCGCGAACAGAAACCCTGCTGTCTTCTTCAATTGTTCCCTCCTTTAAAAGGTTTGAATCCAGTTCTATTTATTTAATATCTCTTACTTTAATCAGTATATGTACATTAGGATTAGGAGGAATAGTACTAAATACCTCTAATATAACAATACTTTTAAAAAACCTCTTTTCAATCCCTGTAATAATACTAGTAGGCTTTGTATATCTTAGAAAAACTGAATTATTAAATAGTGGACATGAATATAATTTATTAAAACTTACTCTACCAATTTTAATGGTAATACTAATTACAATCTTTTCTTTAACTTCGCAATAGAAAAGCATATCTAATTATTAGACAATTTAAATGACCACCTTGAAACTAGGTGGATTGGAGGTATTAATGATAAGCAATAGATTCAAAGGCTTTTTGTTATATTATATTATTTATAGTTTACTTGTTATTGGATCAGGAGTGTTTTTTGGAGTGTTAGTTAACGAAGATTTGTTTGAAGCGGAGCCTCCTTCCTTAGGTAAAGATTTTGCATATCTAGTCTTATTTCACAATTTGAGAAACTTTGGAATATACCTTCTAGCCCCTATATTTTCACCTATATTTCAGTTAATGGACCTAGGTGGTTCTGCTTTTCAAATTACTGTGGGCTTTAGAATTTTAGGCACACAAGGGGCTTTAAATAAGTTGTTTCCACATGCTTTCTTAGAAATTCCCAATATGTTGTTTTATCAAGGAATTAGCCAATACGTTCTTTATACATTAATCAGTACGAAATCATTAAGTACGACTTTTAATTTAGTGAAAAAAATGGTTCCTGCTTATTTACTTTCAGTACTAATATTAATAATAGCTGCCATAATTGAAGGTTATATGTAAAAAAAAGAAAAGGGTGATTAGGTTAATGAGTATAGAACTTCAATGTTGCACAAAAAAATTCAAAAAAGATATTATTTTGGATAAAATTAATTTTACAATTCCAACAGGAATTTTCCAATTAACAGGTCGGAACGGGGCTGGTAAAAGTACTCTCCTTAAAATGATTACAGGTCTTGATAAAGACTATTCCGGTAACATAATTTCTAATAAAAAAGTAATTTTATATTTAAACGTTGACCCTATAGGTGTTCACCCTTTTACAATCAGAGAAAATTTAGAAATATTATGGAATACCTTTAATATTAGCCCCTCTCGAAAACAAATTACTAAAATCAATGATTTTTTTGATGGTAAATTAGACGTTTCATATAGCAAGGCATCCACTGGGATGAAAGCTAAGCTTGGTTTATCACTAATTTTCGTGAAAGATTGGGAAATAATATTAATTGATGAGACTTTGTCTTCTTTAGATTCAAGAAGTATTGAAATGGTAGCTGAAAAGTTAGTTCAAATTAAAGATAAAGCAACTATAATATATGTTTCTCATAGCCTTGTTAATAAACACCTAGATGATAATTCAAGTAATATTTTAATAAAAAGGGGATCTCTTTTGTGGGAAAATACGCTAAGTTAACATCAGCTGTTTTATTTATAGTATATATATTAATCACTTTTTATTTTACAAACATTTCTATTGAAGTTTTTGAAATAAGTGGATTAAACGAATTCTTAAAAGAACTGCATGCAATTTTTGATGATATATCAAATAAAATGCTTATTGCAATATTATCAGCAATTGCGACGTTTATCATAATAATAAGCTTCTTGGTACAATTTATTATCGCTAAATTTTTATTAATGATTTTCTTTCCAAACATAAAAAGTGACTTGTCTCTTATCCTTGCCCCTAAGATATTTATAGCAATTAATAATATACTTTTTATTCAAATTGGAGAAATATACAACTCCTCATTCTATACGTTTACTGCTTTTATTGGTTCATTCCTAATATTGTTCTTATTTCAGTATAACGTCAGAAATTGGAAAGCTTCAATTCTCTTTGCGACACCTTTTATAGCAGACCCCTTATTCTCATTGGTAACTATATAAAGAGTGTGTGTCTTTAATAATAATTTCTTAAAAGATCATATTGAATCTTTTTGTCTATCATGGATTTTCTCATGATTTTGGTACATGATTGATTTGAAATTACCTAGAACGGTAGGTGGATAAAAATGAACAAAAAAATACTTTATGCAGGTATTATCTTTTTAATGATTGTATTCATCAGTCTATATTTATGGCGAGAGATTGGAGGCAGTAACCCAACCAAAGTTGATATTGTTTCTTTAAAAGAAGATACATTAGAAGAAACAATAATTGTCCCTGGAAAATTAAATCTAGCTAACAAACTAGACATCTACATTCAGCCGGATAAAGGGGAGATAGAATCACTGCTTGTGAAAGAAGGTGATGTAGTTGAGAGGGGAACACCACTTTTTGAATATTCAAATGAATCTCTTTTAAATGAGAAGAAGCTGAATGAATTACGATTTAGATCACAAAACCTGGAGTTAGAAAACATCCGCAAACAACATAGATATATCGATGAAGAACTAGAAAAAGATATAGACAATAAACAGCTACAGATAGAGCACGATGAAATCAAGCTTCGACAACAACAAATCAATATCGAAATTGAACAAATACAACTAGAAAAAACAGCTATTGAGAAACAAATTTCAGAGACAACTGTTAAAAGTAATATTGACGGGGTGGTCATTTCAATTGATGAAGATGCTTTGAGTGAAAGCGGACAAGCAGAACATCAACCTATAATGCAAATCGGTTCATTAGATACATTTTTAGTTAAGGGAAACATTTCAGAATATGATAGATTGAAAGTAAAAACAGGTCAGCAAGTAAAATTAACATCGGACATTGTTCCCGATCAAGTGTGGAAAGGGAAAGTCAGCTTTATTTCCAATTTTCCAAAGCTATCAGAATTAGAAGAGGGGAATAGTGATTCAATATATGCATTGGAAGTGACTCTGGAAAATAAAGAGATTAATTTAAAACCAGGATTTAAAATGCTGCTGGAGATAGTTGTAGATACAAATAAAGTCCATGTACTCCCCATAACTGCTATAGAACAGGACGTAGATTCTGATTTTGTATACGTTATCAATGATGGTATAGCAACACGAAAGGATGTAGAACTTGGCGTAGCTACGAATGAAGTGATTGAGATTAAAAATGGTCTGCACTTGAAAGAGAAAGTCATTTTAAATTCAGAAAAGGTAACAAACGGAATGGAAGTGGATACAAAATGATATATCTTGACTCCATTTCTAAAAATTATAATCTTGGTGGAAAACAGATGAAAGTACTAAATAGTGTCCACTTACAAATCAAGCAAGGAGAATTTGCAGTGATTATGGGTCCATCAGGTTCTGGTAAATCAACACTTATGAACATTCTCGGTTGTTTGGACAGGCCAACAAGTGGAGACTATTGGCTGAATAACAAAGTGGTTTCTAGCTACGAAGAAAAGGAACTAGCAAATGTCAGAAATCGTTCATTCGGCTTTGTGTTTCAACAATTTCATTTACTTCCACGATTGACTGCATTTCAGAATGTCGCACTGCCAATGATTTATGCAGGACTTCCCAAGGATGAGCGAAGTAAACGTGCTATCGCAGCATTAAAAAAGGTTGGACTTGCTGACCACATAAATTATTTTCCAAATGAGTTATCAGGTGGACAAAAACAGCGAGTTGCGATTGCTCGATCGATTGTCAATCAGCCTCAAATTATATTAGCAGATGAACCAACTGGATCTTTGGATACAACAACAAGCAGACAAATTATGGACCTATTTTCCATGTTGCACGGGGAAGGAACAACCATTATTCTTGTCACCCATGAAATGTGGATTTCGAAATATGCAGATAAAAAAATTTTTGTCAGAGATGGCATTGTCACTGGATCTGAATATAAGGGGGAGATTAGTACATGAGTATATTTGAAAATATAAAAATGGCCTTATCTTCAATATTCACTCATAAGCTGCGCTCCTCCCTTACAATTATTGGTATTATTATCGGTGTAGGATCAGTAATCGCTGTGGTTGCAGTTGGAAAAAGTGGCGAAGCAATGCTAAAATCACAATTTGTCGGAGAAAAAAACACAATTGAACTTTACTACAATCCTTCTGAAGAAGAATTGCAAGCAAATCCTAATAGTCTCTTGGAAGCTTCCTTTACGTTCCAAGATATTAGGACAATTGAAAACATCTCTGAAGTACAGCGTATCGTGGCATCCAGTTCAGAAAGAACCAAAGTCAGTTATAAAGGGAAAAGTACGAACGGACTTATAACAGGGGTAAGCGATATATATATGGAAGTGAACCAATTGAAAGTTAGCTCCGGTCGAATGCTTCTCTCTAGGGATTTTTTTGCTGGTAACCGTACTGCAGTTGTAAGTGAATCATTTCGCGATGAGTTATTTGACAATGATGAAATGATGGGTAAAATCATCTATATTGAGTCCCAGCCTGTAGAGATTGTCGGTGTACTGAAAGAAGAAAAAAATATATTTGCATTTGACTCTAATGCCATTTATTTACCACTCAAGACGTGGCAAAGTATTTTTTCTAGTACAGCTATCAGTGAGATCTCTATTCAGGCCGAGACCCCGGAAAATTTGCGCTTAGCGGGGGAAAAGGCTACAAATATATTAAATCGGATTCATAATAAGGAAGATGCTTACCAAGTCATGAATATGGAAGAAATAGCTGATGGGGTCGCTAAGGTAACAAATATTATGACGATTATTATTGGGAGCATTGCTGGGATTTCTTTGTTCGTTGGTGGAATTGGTGTAATGAATATTATGCTCGTTTCTGTTACGGAGCGAACAAGAGAAATAGGAATCCGTATGTCACTTGGAGCGACCCGTGAACAAATCTTAACACAATTTCTAATTGAGTCTATTGTACTCACTTTATTTGGTGGATTAATTGGTATACTATTTGGTACAGGGGGGGCTATGATTTTCTCTTATGTTGCTGGTTGGCCTTCTTTAATTTCCTTACCAGTAATTATTGGAGGGATACTATTTTCCATGCTTATTGGTACTATTTTTGGAATTATGCCTGCGAGGAAGGCAGCTAGAATGGATCCAATTCAAGCTTTGGGTTACGGTTGACATTAAAAATGTATCAAAAGAAATACTTTAGACAGTGATTATTCATTAATGTGGATGAAATGAGCCATTTTGGACTTTTGTAAATGGACAAATATAGAGCCATTTTCTTTCCTTCGCGTAACTCATTTGATCCACTTGATTCCTCTACTTAAAGCATTGTTTTGTAATGCTTTAAGTAGAGGAATCAAATATTATTACATTTCTTTTCCCTTTTGAGTAGTCCATGAATTGGGTTACGCTTAATTTTGAAGGATACTTATTAACATATGTATGGTTACACTTTTCATTCACATAATTCTCGTATAGTTTAATCGAAACCTCTATTCTATTTCCCATACATTATTTGTCTCTTAAACGTTGGAGCACACAATATCGTACATACTATTCTACGTTGTGGGTGCTCCTACTATTCTTATACTTCACTGGACCTGTCTCCTCTTTGGTGAGATTTTGTTATCGGGAAACCAGCATTATCTTACCATCCAGAGTCCATATCCATGGGTTTTCAAAAACCAAACGATAGCATCTTCACTAAACCTAGGTGCCACTCATTTTATTTACGGCGCTTCGTCTCTATCTTCTTTATTGGGATATTTTTTACTTTTACATATCATTAATCTCAGGAGTTAAACAGATTTTGAACTATCAAACCCATCGAAAAAATATTTAATAGCAAGTCGTTACTGATCCTTCGCATAAAATCCTAACTGGAGCTGTCGGACTTCTTCCGCTAATTCAGGTACAGGTCCTTCTACTACAGTATCCCGAATTACTTCTTGTATCGGGAGATTTCGTACACGTGAAGGCGCAACTCCCATTTCATTCATCCACTCTACCAATTGTTCTGATGAGCTCGCATAAACAATTCGTCCTAAACCAACCCAGCCATGAGCAGCAGCACACATTGGACAATGTTCACCAGAAGTGTAAACGGTAGCCTTACCTCTTTCCTCTGGAGTTAGATTTTCCGCTGCCCATCGAGCCAAAGCAAATTCAGGATGTTGCGTATAATCCCCACCCGCAACATGATTGTGATCCTCTGCAAGTACCTCCCCATCAGCTGAAACGAGCACCGAACCAAATGGCTCATCACCTTTTTCCAGAGCTATCTTTGCTAATTCTACACATCGTTTTAAATGCTTCATATCCACATTACTTATAGCCATAGAATCTCCCCTTTCTTTAATTTCTTTTCTTTATGTATCGACAGATGATAGACGCCTAGTTTTTAAGACAACTTATACAATGAAAGGCTCCTATCAAGTATATCCCTGATTAGAAGCCTTTTTACTGTATGTATCGTTCTACTCAACAGCAGACGTATCTACTGTGACACCTTGTTCTTTAAATATTTTCTGTGCCGCTTTTAGAGCATTTAGCACACTTGGGAATCCTACATATGGAATAAGGTGTACAATGCACCCAACAATCTCTTCTGGTTTAAGACCGACACTAAGACCAGTCTTAATATGCATTTCAATTTGTGGTTTCCCTTGCGCAACCAATGCAGTAATTGTTGTAAGAACCTTTTGTTTATTATCGATTCCAGGACGAGAATAAATATCCGCAAATGCAAATTCAACAACATATCTACTTAAATCAGGAGCGATGTCTTTAAATCCATCCCCAATATCCATGAAGCCTGTTGGATTATCATCTGGTGATGATGTAAGTTCCTGTATCTTGTCTATACCTTTTTGATAACGATCCTTCGCCATTATAAAATCTCCTCCTCTGTTTGTTGTCTAACTTGTTTATAATAGGAAAATCATAAGTATATTAACATTTCTACCATTCACGCTAATACAAACTAGTATATATCCTTTATATATAGAAGTAAAATGAATGATTTCTGAATATATTTATTTTTCTGTTAATAGGACAAAGCACAAAAAAACGAATAATGAACCAGTTTTAGTTGGTACATTATCCGGGTGGATTCTAATAGATTATGATTAACTATTGTACTGTATTATGAAAGGATATATTTTTTATACATCGTATAATATTCAGGGAAAACGAGTTGGAAGAAAGCTTTTTTAAATTCTACGTTATCAATCCCCATATACACTGTTGCGTTTTTAGCTTCTGTTTCATTCGGAGTAAACTGTACCACTGACTGTCCAGCACATATTCCTTCACATTCCATTTGTAAGTTCACACGCTCGAACACATCGTCTTCACTGCTTAAACTAGGATCAATTGCTAGCATAACTGCCACTAAATCGTGGACAATCACACCAGTGATACGTAGTGCATTCCAATATGTCTCCATATAATGATTGGACATCTCACCTAATAATGCTCCAAGCTCCCCACATTCTGTACGTAAAAAGAATAGGTCGTCTAAGTTAAAGCGAGTTTGTTGCGTAACATCTAAGCCAATCATGCTAATTTCCACTTCTTCTCCAATTTCATCATACGTCACTTTTGCAGCTTCTGGGTCCGCCCAATAATTAAATTCAGCTACTGGCGTACGGTTCCCATACCGAACACCGCCACCCATTGACCAAATCTTTTTCACTTTTTTCATTGTTTCTTTATCTTTTTGGATAGCTAATGCTATATTCGTAAGTGGTCCTAAAGCGATAATTTCTATTTCACCAGGATTCTCTTTAACAGTTTCCAAGATATAATCTACTGCATGAGTATCCGATTTTTTTGAAAAGTCAGGTGTGAGTTGAACCGTTCCTAACCCGCTTTCCCCATGCACTAATCCGTCTAACGTATATGTCTTGTTCTCATTTAAAAGCTTTAATGGCGCTTCTGCTCCCGGGTACACAAGACATTCAGCATCCATTAAATTCACGATACCTAGCGCATTGTTTACACAATTGTCTAGTCCGACGTTACCTGCAACTACTGTGATTCCTTGAACATCGAATCCCTCATATTTTAAAGCCGCGATTATCGCGTATGTGTCATCTATTCCTGGATCTGTATCGATTATAATTTTTCGTTTTTCCATGATGTCACCTCATCTATTAGATTTAATCTTCGTTGTAATGGAGGATATTTTTTAACCTACATTATTTATTTCCTCTAAGAATGCTTCTACTTCTTCTCTTGTTGGCATCCCACTTTGTGCACCAAACTTTTGAATCGAAAGTGCTGAAGCTGCGTTTGCAAAAACAATCGCTTGTTCCATTGTCTTTTGTTCGGAAAGTGCCGTACATAACGCTCCATTAAATGTATCGCCTGCACCCGTCGTATCTACCGGTGTCACGGTGTTAGCTGGTATTAATAATCTTTCGTTGTTAACACGATAGGAAACACCATGCTCTCCCTTTGTAATAATTAACTTATCATTTAGGTCATCACTCATATACTCAAGATTAAATAAGTGAGCAGCTTCTCCCTCATTAGGTGTGATATATGTCGCTTTATTCCAGTATTCTTCCGGTATCGTATTCGCTGGTGCAGGGTTTACGATAATCGGAACATTGTTTTCAGCACAGAAATCAAGGCAGTATAAAACGGTCTCTTGAGGGATTTCGAACTGAATGAGGACGAGATCACTTGCTAATATTTCATTTTTAAATTGCTTTACATACTCTGGAGACACTTCATTATTAGCCCCTGGAACATAAATGATTCGGTTGTCTTGATTCGATAGCAAAATATTTGCAACCCCAGTGTTCGTATGAGGAACCTTCCGTATCATTTTTGTCGAAATATTCTCTTTCTCTAATGTTTCCAGCATATCGGCTCCGTTTTTATCGGCTCCGACACAACCAATCATTTGAACATTCGCTCCGAGGCGAGCTGCCGCAACAGCTTGATTGGCTCCTTTTCCACCTGACTTTGTTTCAAACGTTTCCCCTTTTATCGTTTCTCCCTGCTCAGGAAGACGGTTTGTGACGGTTACTAAATCAACATTAATACTTCCAATTACTGTGATTGTAGGTTTTCTCATTCAACATTCCTCCTCTATCTCTTCGTTGTATTTCCTATAACTAAGTTGATTGGGAATTCATACAGATGTTTGTCTAATTCTTTCTTTTCAATCTGCTGGGATAATAAATCCACTGCTAAAGCACCCATTTCATAGATCGGTTGTTCAATAGTTGTTAAGGAAGGGATAAAGATTTTGCCCATTTCTATCCCATCAAAACCAACAATTTGTAAATCCTCTGGTATGTTTAATCCTAATCGGTGAGCAGCTTTTATGATTCCTAACGCTATTACGTCACTTCCTGCAAAGAAACCATCAATATTAGTTTGTTCTTGCAACAACTGATAGGCTGTTTCTTCCGCAACCTTTATATCAAAATCTGCCTCTACTACCACATGTTCAATATCCGCTTCTTGGACTACTTCTAAAAAGCCGTCCTTTCGGTCATTCGTTGTAGCTAACTCTCGAGGTCCCTGTATATGAACAACCTTTTGACACCCTACATCTATTAAATGTTTGGTTGCTTTTATCGCTCCATTCTTATTCTCTGCTGTTACAGTAGGAATTTCACTATTCACAATACGGTCTAATGCTACAAGTGGTATGTCAATATCCTTAAAGTCATCCGCTTCTGAACGATTCGTAGAAATGATAATCCCATCAATCCCTTTTTGTTGCAGAGAGCTTATATAATCGGCTTCTTTTTCTGTAGAGCCATCTGTATTACAAAGAATTACCGTATATCCGTAAGATCTTGCTCGGTCTTCAACGGTACGTGCTAAAGCCGGAAAAAAAGGGTTCGTAATATCGGGTACTATCAACCCAATCATACTCGATGTTTTTTTATATAATGTACGAGCAACTAGATTGGGTCGATATTTTAAATGCTCAATCGCTTCCCTAACGTTCCGCTTCGTCTCTTCACTAACTTGCCCTTTATTATTTAACACCCTTGATACGGTTGCTACGGAAACATTCGCATATTTTGCAACATCTCTAATTGTTACCATCTTCTATCACCTATAATTCATTATTTTTATCCGCTAAAAACGTTCTATATCAATTATTATATAATAGATTTATCAATTAGAGAGTTTTACTTTTATAGCTTCCTATTGTCGGAGCAAGTGTGTTCACTTTGCTACAACGCTTCAAAATAAATTCGTTCACTATGATTAAATGAACATCCCTGCAATCGCCGCGTTTAATAGAGAAACTAAACAACCACCTAACATTGCTCTAAATCCTAATTTGGAAACTTCAGCTCTACGATTTGGAGCAAGCGTGCTTATGGAGCCAATCTGAATGGCGATCGATCCAAGGTTCGCAAATCCAGCCAATGCGAAGCTTAATATAATCGTTGCTTTGTCAGATAGTGTATCAATGACTTCACCTAAATTTGCAAAAGCTACAAACTCATTAATAGCAATCTTTTGACCGATAAACTGTCCCGCAATAAATGCTTCTTCCCATGGAACACCGATTAAAAATGCGATTGGAGCAAGAATGACCCCAAATATTCCTTCTAACGTTAAATCAAAGCCGAACATTCCACCTACAGAACCGAGAATACCGTTAATCAGAGCGATAATAGCAACGAATGCTAATAGTGTCCCAGCTACTTCTATTGCCATTTTCAAACCTGTAGATGCTCCAGTTGCCGCGGCATCGATTACGTTTGCTGGTTTGTCTTCTTCTGCAGACTCAATCTTTGTACCTTTGCCTTCTTCAATTAGTTGTTCCCTTGCTTCTTTTGGAAGCGGTATAATTATTTTTGCAATTAATAACCCTGCTGGCGCAGACATAAATGTTGCTGCTAATAGATATTCAAGTGGAATTCCCATTAATGAATACCCAACAAGAACAGAACCAGATACTGATCCAAATCCTCCTACCATCATGGCAAATAACTCAGATTGGTGCATTTTCTTAATAAAAGGTTTTACAACAAGTGGTGCCTCTGTATGACTAACAAAAATATTTGCAGAAGCAGCTAATGATTCGATTTTCGTTGTTTTTAATAATTTTGACAGGAAACCACCAATAATGTTAATAAACCATTGCATAACCCCTAAATAATATAAAATCGAAATTAGGGAAGAGAAGAAAATAATTATCGTTAGTATTTCAAAAGCAAAAACAGCACCATCACCTACTAGGGGACCAAACATAAAGGAAATTCCTTCGTTTGCATAGTCCACTACTCTAGTGAAAATAGATGAAATCCATTCTAATACAGCTCGTCCAGCTGTAGACTTTAACGTAAGAAATGCAAAAATTATTTGAATGGCTAATGCGCCTAAAATTGTTCTTAAATATATTTGCTTTCTATCAAGACTGAAAAAATATGCAATCGCTAACACTGATACAATACCTAATATACCCCATAAAAAGTCCATGCTGTTCACCTCTTCTATAATGTTATCGGTTTGACAACTCTTAAAATTGTTCATTTACTGTAACGGGTTTCAGTAACGGGTTACAGTAACCGGTTACGCATATAATAGTCTATTTATCTGAAAACGTCAACAACGTTTGATTACTAAATAAGTAAGAAGTTTCGTAACCCTTGGTAGTACAGATAAAGGGTAATTTTTCCACAAGGAATAGGAAGTGGTTTTCCCGTGTATAACCACTTCCTATCTAGGTATTTTCACTATTTTTTATCGAATAACTTATGCCGAATTCCGTTTCCGTTCTAACTGTTTGAAGCGCTGTGTTTTATACCATGTTATTTCCTGTCTGAACAGCACACGCTTTATTTCTAAGTACGTGGCACGAACTACCAGGAACACCCACAACTGAGAGTAAGTAAAATACATCAATAACACAATTAAAAAGTTCTTAAGTGTAAGCTGCCTCTGTTCAATACTTAACGCTAAACAAATCTCCGTAACAAACAACAGAAAGCCTGTTATCAATAAAGCATACGATACTACTCCGATGGATAACTCTAAATCATGCACTAGATTCACTATAAATATTATATGAGAGATTAAGACACCACCAAAGAATAAAAGATAGGTGAATAAGAAATAAAAGATATCGATAATGACTTTTTTATTTTTTAACTTATGCATCTGAAATAGATACTTTAAAATAACGTAGATATTTCCTCTCGCCCATCTCGTTCTTTGACGCCACCAGACACGTATATTCTCTGGCTCCTGTTCCCACGTAATCGCCTCCGGGAAAAAGCGAATATAATAGCCAAGGTTATACACCCTAATACTTAATTCCGTGTCTTCCGATAATGCCTTTTCATCCCATCCTCCTAATTCCTCCAACACCCTTCTCCGTATTGCAAAATTAGTACCAGGAATCGTAGTCATTCGAAACCATAACCATCTTCCTGCTTGAGCTAACCATTGAAATGTTAAGGTTTCTATATTGATGAGTCGCGTTAGTAGATTTTTATTTGCATTCACGACACGGAATTTACCAACAATGGCTCCTGCTCTCCTATCTTTCATTAAGCCTATTGCAAGGTTCTTTATAGCGGAAGGCTCTGGAGTGTTGTCGGCATCATAAACAGCGATAATTTCACCAGTCGAATAGTTGAACCCTTGATTGAGCGCTCCTGATTTCCCCCTTCCGGCAAAAGGTGGTTTAGTATGAACAGCGTGAATATATGAATATGCCTTCGCATACTTATCTATAATCGAACCAGTTTGATCACTAGAATTATCATTTATAATCACTACTTCTAATTTATGTTTTGGATAATCTAATTGAATCATTGATTGAATTGTTTCCACAATAACCATTTCTTCATTATGAGCGGGTATAAGTATGCTTACAGTTGGATATTCCCCTTCCGGTAGGTTTAACCGATTTAACCTCCTTTTATAATTTTTATATTTCAATGAATGATAGTAACCACCTAACATAAGGAAGGCGTGGTAAAATAACATCGCCCAAATCAAGAGAAGTGATACATATATAAATAAATCCGCCATCCTTCTTACCCCTCTACTTGTTTATTTCTGCTATTTGATTGAATCGTGAAGAAAATAAATGAACTAACAGCCGCTCCACCGATAACGACTATAATCCATGCTAAATATTTAAAAAATTGACCTATATAATAAACAGGAGCATCTAAAGAAGAATAGACAACCTTTAACTGATTCAGTTCCTTAATGATTTTACCGTTTTCTGTATGAATGGATACATTATCGCCTTTAACCCATACATCCATTTCTTTTAAATCAATCCATGAAACATTCTCTAACTTCTCTATTTCTACCATTAATTTTTTAAACCCTTCTGCTCCTAAATAAGGATGATAGAATGCGGCAAACATGCCATCACGAACCATTCCAATTCTTTTTGTGCTATCTATCATCTTTTGTATCGAGTGCGGGTCTTCTGGCTGAACGTAACCCATTGTTTCTGGAAGTAACTGCATCCCATGATAAATGGATGGCGAAGTAATGTAAGGTGAGGTGTCCATAATCACCCAATCTTTATCACTTAGTTGAACTTGGCCTACGTACGTAGAGAATCGCTCTGACACAAGTTGATAACCGTATTGGGACATTGTATAGTGAGGGGCTTCAAAGGCTAGTGGGTACAATCCATATTTAGCTAATTCGTCAATGCCTTTATTTATTTTTGTAATAGTATACTCTTTCTCGTACTCTTGTAATTCGCTTATATATTTATCATATTCCGCTCTTGAGGAAAATTCTTGTTCATCCTTTAGATTGAGCTCTACATCTTCTGGAGCATAGATTGGTGAATTATTTTCTACATCCCAAAATTCAAATCCTTCACCCGTCTCTGATGATCTAAACTGATGTGTATAACCATGGAGAACAATACTTCCCCCATCCCGTTGAATTTGCTTTAATACTTTTATTAGTTCAGGGGAATCAGCAAACGTTGTTCTCTTACCAGTACTCTCATTCGTATAAATCGGTATGACCGCCACCATATACGGTATATCCTTTTCTTTTAAAACACTGGCTATTTCCTTAAGTGGCTTAGGGTCTACTAAAGGATGAACATCTTCCAACCTAATGTAGCCAGTATACTTATGCTCGTGGTCAGCTTGAAACACATCATGAAGCATCTCAGCAAAAAGGATGGATTGCTGTGAATCCAATGTATCAAAAGCGTAATAATAATTGCTATCCTGTTTGACCATTATGGGATAATCTATATCCTCATTTTTCATTCGACCCTTAATTAAAATCTCTGAATCCTCGCTAGATTGTATTTCAATAACATACAATTTCGAAATATCCAACGATGCTTCTTCATTTGCTAAAGAAATCTGATCAACAGTTACTTCATGATTTGGTTCGATAAATGCAAATTGGTCCCCGAGTCTTTCAGCATTATAACCAACTGCTACGAGTGTTCCCTCAAACTCGTCAAATAATGTTTCAAATTTAGCAGGGAGTTCCGTTGCAAATTGACCATAATAAAAGATATGTGTTACAGAGCGCAAGTCTCTCTTCGTTACTTCATCACTACTAACAAACCGAATATTTTGCGTGAAATGACCGATTAATAAATCTAAATAACGCTGGTTATCATTTATTTCCCCGTCCTCGGTTGTATAAATGACTAGTACATTTGGGTCTTCTTCCTTTGCTGTTACCGTCGAAAAATTTGTTAGTATCATAAAAAGTGTTGCAAAAACAATCATAGGTATTTTTATTCTCGTAATTCCCGCTTTCATCTTCATACTCCTTCGCTATAATTTTTAAGCGATTTTTTATCTATTATTTTTTACAAATGATATAGATTTCTCCCTCCCTTTCAATAATGGTTACAAACCTAGAAGATAAAGGATTTTCCTCTTCGCAACATGCACTCTGCAGTAAATAAACGTAATTTCATCCTCATTTCGCACGTTCAGGTGTCTTATAAACTATATGAAAGAAGGGTGAATATAATGACGCAAGACTTTTAAATTAGATTAAAAAAACAAGCAAAATCACTTTAGAATAGTGGTTTTAGCCTGTTTTATAAAAATTGATAAAATTTTGCATACTATAAACTCGATAATGGATTATTCTTCACCTGAAAGATAATGACTCTTAATTAGCCCCTCTGTCGGTAGTGTAAGCGGAGAGTAACTAATCTCATCAGGGTCTTGATCAAGTGCGATTACCCACCAATATATTCCGTCTACTTTTGGCTTCCACATATTAAATGTTGCTTCATAATAATTAATTTGAGCTTGAGTATCATACGTCCCGTTAGGAAAGCTCCATACATAAGGAGTTCTGTACGCACCTGTTATAGGGAGAATTCCAACTTCCGTAACGATGATGGATTTATCCCATAATGACTCTTGTAGGTTGCTTAACTGCTTTCTCCATTCCTCCTCCAACATTTCTGTCGAAGCATTATCTGGTACGTTTAATGGAAAATAAGCATCAATCCCTACATGATCAAGTAAATGAACAAACTCAATAGATGGAATCCCCGAGACCGTATCGTAGTTAAATGAATAGATTAATTCTCCGCTATAAACATCACGAATACTTTCAATCAACGCTTTCCAGCGATTTTGATACTTATTTTGCAAAGAGGATAATTCCGTACCTATGTTTAGCGATTTAGTATTAGTTGATTCGGCTAATTTAGCATAAGAAAGGATCAATGCCTCGTAGCTATCGAACCATTGATCTGGGTTTTTCGGTTCGATTTGTCCTCTCCATCTATTTGTAGATAAGAAGGCTTGCTCATCCATAATTGGCCTAATCATGACGCTTAAGCCGGAGTCATGTGCCATTTCTATTAACTTCCGTAGTTCTTTCATCGTCGGTGTATCAACTTGATCTGTTGACACCTCACTCGCTTGCCAATCCGTTTGAAAAAAGGGGAAATTTAGTGCAATACTGTTAATACCCAAGCTACGTAAGTGTTCAAATACTTTCTTAGCCTCCTTCATATTCGGATGGCCATAAATGAGGATATTCATGCCTGCTTGAAACTTGTCACTAGAATATTTCGAACGCATTTTCATAATCTTTTGATTTCCTTCGATTTCTACCATTGGCGCAAACCCCATTTCATCTATATTCGTTGACGAAGCTTCTCCTAGCCCTAAAAATGTATCTCTATTCAAGAAGAGGAGGATTAAAAGTAGTACAGTAAGTATAGAAAAAGTTATTACTTTCCGACTTTTCATGCATTATATTCCTCCTGAGTATCTTTATTTACTACATTTTAGCTACTACTATAAATTTAAATAAACGACCAATCTCTAACTGTAATTTGGTTTTTATGTATTAACGACAGACTTTGAAATAATTAGGAGGATTGAGGATCATTATCTTAAATTCGTTTTACGATAAACATCCATGCCATGCAGATAAACCATTCTTTTTACAATATGCTAAATTTAGCTAATTCATTTCACATTCATACATTTTTATTTAAATTTTTATGAAACTTACGACCTTAGTGCTAGTTTATATAGATACAAAACAGAACTCATTCTAGACACGTAAAACTTATAGTGAACTGGTGACAACTATATACCGACTATTATCGCTAATCTCCTACTTCATTATTTTTTATGTATTATAAATCCAAATGTGGAGAATCATAAGATAGGACAATTAAAAAGGGTGACACAATGAAAAATTTTATGAGGAGGATTACAATGGGAATTTTAAGTGGAAATCCAACAGATGAGCCTATGCATTATGGAGAAGTATTTAGTACTTGGTCGTTTTTACTAGCTTCTAAAGGTGCGATTGCAGGTTATCAAACGCATAAAAACCATACTGGTGACGAAGACTTGAGAAAATTACTTGAAGAAGCAATCCAAGGTGCGAAAGAAGAAGTCAAACAAATCGAAACTTTGTTAAAAGCTAATGGAGTTGGACTGCCTCCAACACCACCTGAACGTCCTGACGCTAGCCTCGAAGATATCCCAGCTGGCGCAAGGTTTGGTGATCCAGAAATATCAGCAACACTTTCTGCTAAGATTTCAGCCGGATTAGTTGCATGTAGCACAGTGATGGGGCAATCTATCCGTGAAGACATTGCAATGATGTTTGGTCAATTCCATATGCAAAAAGCAGCACTTGGAGCTAAAGCGTTACGTTTAAGCAAAGAAAAAGGATGGTTAGTTCCACCTCCTTTGCATCATTTTAAAGCAGACGATAATTAAATTTAAGTTATGTTATATAAGGTTGGGACATAACTCAGTTTAAAATCATCAGAGACGAAATAAAATACTGATATATTAATTATGTAGTCAAAACACGAGACTCCTGCAGGAAAAGCAACAGCTGAGGGATTACAGGATGTAATTCAGTTCGGTGTTGCAACAGGACGTTGCACTATTAGCCGAACATCCTATACGTTTTCATCTGAACTTTTGTAATTAGTTGAAGCGTTGCCTGCGGAAAGCGAAGTGTTTTAGCGAAGTAATTTATAAAAAAGCGTAGATACCGAACGATTTCTAACGAATCGTTCGGTATCTACTATGATAAAATACTCTATCTTTTCATTTCAGAGCTGTTGCTAAAAAGAAAAACTCCTCAAATTTGAGAAGTTCTCCATTATTAAACTTATCCTTTTATAGATGCACCGCTAACAGCATCTGCCTTTTCTGCTCCATTATCCGTGCTAGTTACAGTGTCCCCTGCTCCTACTAGCTTTTGACCAGTTTGTTGTAAATACCAATCAATATGAGGTTTTAAATCAACAACATACTCATTAATCCCTGCATAATTACCATCATTATCATGCATTGCTTGATACGTATGGACCACATATTTATCTGGACCGTGTGTAGGTACATGAACTCGAACAGCATCTGTTTCGCCAGAGCGTAATTGTTGGATCACCCACTCAACATTCTTTAAGGCTGCGTCTGGGTGGCAAATTGCTAAAGGATTACCTACTTGGCCAGGTGTACGAGACGCTAACATCTCTTCCGCTGGTAATGTATGATTGTAGTAGATAAATTGGTTATTATTATCCGCATATGTTAACTCCATTGGCATAGAAGCTAAGAAATAATTGATTTGATCTACAGTTAATAGACCACGGTTTAACTTCACATACGTATTGCCTTCTACTGCACCAACTGCTTCTGCCGCTTGTTCCAACCAGTCATCAGCATTCATATCTACGCCTTCTACTGTTGTATCAATTTTCCCAGTTGCATATAAATCTTCTGGCGGAGCAGGTTCCTTTTTAGGTCCCTCTAACACTGCCACTACGTTAACAAATCGAACGAACTTTTCTAAACATTCTCTTAAAAATTCAACGGTTCCTTTATCTTTTAAGTTCCCATATTCATCAAAAGCTTCTTTCACTTTTCCTAGTAAAAATTCATTTCCTGGCATGACAATCGCATTAACGCCCGGAGCATCTAAAATTTGGCGTAAATGTAGCTGTGCTCGAGAAGAACCTTGATCAAAATAAGAAGCACCAACGATCATTACTGGTTTATTTTCTAAAGAATGAATGTTAAAAGATAACCACTCAAGTAAGCTTTTTAATCCAGCTGGTATCGTATGGTTATGTTCTGGCGTCGCGATAATAACACCATCTGCAGACAAAATTTTTCTGTGTATTCGTTGAATCACTTCACTGTTTGTTTGATCATCACTTTGATTGAATAAAGGGACATCTTTAATTTCGATTAATTCTAATTCAAATAAAGATTTATAATGTTTTTTTATAAATTGTAATAATTTTCGGTTATAAGACACATCTGCATTAGATCCCACAATTCCGACTAATTTCATTCTATCCAACTCCATTCTGTTTGTAGTTATTCCCAAGAAAAGTTAGCTGCTTCTCTTTTATTGAATTCATGTACTTCTGTTAATTGATTTACCATTTCTACAAAAGCTAAGAAATCTTCGAACAATCCTTCAAGTTTTTCCACTTGTGTTTGGTCTTTTAAATGATTCTCTTCATCAAAGGCTTGTAATGAATAACTTAATAAAAATTCAGAGCTTGGCATAATACGTGCCTTTAATTCAGGAGCATCTAATATTTGACGCAAATGTAGCTGTGCTCGTGAAGATCCTAATGTTCCATAAGAAGCTCCTGTAATCATGACTGGCTTGTCAACAAAAGGATAAATACCGTAAGAGAGCCAGTTTAGTGCATTTATTAACGATGCGGGTACAGCATGGTCATATTCTGGTGTACTAATAATGACCCCATCTGCGGCTTCTATTTTATTTGCAATAGTCTCCACAATTTCTGGTAGCTTTCGATCTTCCGGCTTATTAAACAATGGGATATCTCTAATTTCCTGAATTTCTATATCTGCTTGCTTAGAAAAATGTCTCTGTATAAATTGTAATAACTGACGATTTGTAGATTGATCTGAATTTGTCCCTACAATGGCAAGTAGTTTTTTCATGTTTACATCCCTCCAATTTATTCTTTGAACATGTAATGGGTATGACGAATTTTCTCGTCTTTTGTTATGACTAATCCTTCCATTCCTTCTAATTGATTTAATGTATCGATAATTTCATCTGTTGACTTTCCAAATAATCGAGTCGTCCATATTTCCCCGTCTAATGATTGATTAGACCTGATAGTCAAACTGACAACATCGGTAGTAATTGGATAACCTGTATGAGGATCCAAAATATGATGATAAGTTTCCCCTTCGGTTTCAAGCGTTCTTTCATAAATACCTGACGTTACAACCGATTGATTATTAATTTTCAACATTGCTAGATGGTTCTGTCTTGGCAACGTCGGATTTTGAATTCCTATGTTCCAGTATCTTTTTACAGAATTTTGAAAAGGTCCAAGTGCGACTATATTTCCTCCTAAATTAATTAGTGCTGACGCTACGTTTATGTTCATTAAATATTCCTTCACCAAATCCGCAATATAGCCTTTTGCTAAAGAACCTAAGTCGATGGCCATTCCTTTTTCCTTTAAAAATACAGTTTGTTTCTCGTCATCTAAACTAATATTTTCCGGGTTTGTCTTTTTCAGCATTGTTTTGATTGTATCGTCTGGTGGAACGTTTGCGTCATCGAATCCTATGCGCCAAGACTGAACTAACGGACCGATAGCGATGTTTAAATTACTTGCTAAATTACAACTATGTTGTTTCCCAATTTTTATTAGATGATATAATTGCGGATGAACCGCTACAGGCCTTATTCCAGCATTCTTATTAACAGCCATTAATTCAGAGCTGGAATCATTGGCACTAAAGCGTTGTTCATATTCTTTAAGCTGATGGGTTACCTCCTCCATAATCGTCTCTGGAGATTCATGTTCAATGATCAAGTCGATGATGGTCCCCATTAATCGAACACTTTTTGATTTTTGCTTCATTTTAGCCATCTCCTTGCCAAGACCCTATACGTGGATTCTTACACTGGTGAGTTACATAATGTGAAATATTGAGCATATTAGCGTAACATCTTTGAAAAAAGAGACTCTCTAGCTTTTCTTTGATATTTTGATCTTCCAATTGTTAATTTGTGAAACATTTCACATTACTTACACTTTTAGTATACTATCCACTTACTATTAAGTCAATAGACTTATGCACATTATATAAATAGTCATAAAAAGATGATTGCATGCCAAGTTAGTTGCTTCTAAGAGAAACGTTAAGCTGCTTTCCATTCTCCTTAAAAAGGAATTCTCTCTTTAAATCCACTTGACTATAGAGGATAATCAATTATAATGAACGTTATATAAGTTTGTGAATTAATGAGCATTAGGTGTTACACCTTACTAGATTGAATGATTACTAGGAATACGAAGATTTACAATTTAATAGGCTTGTTCAATAATAAAACGAAAAGGGAAGATGCTTATGGATTATGTAAAACCGAATCAAGTAGTCGATTCACTTGCAGCAGCTGGAGTAGCCAAATCAAGATTGTCCATTAGCAATATTTTAATAAAAGCTATATTAGCTGGCGTGTTTTTAGGATATGCGACCACCTTAGCCTTTTCGGCCTCCGTTCAAACTGGATTAGATATCGTCGGCGCCGTCCTTTTCCCGGCAGGTTTTGTTATGGTCCTATTATTGAATTTAGAATTGGTAACAGGTGCATTTGCTGTCTTACCTCTTTCAAGATTTCGCAAGCAAATTACGACCACAGCAGTTGCGTATAACCTTACATGGTCGTTTATAGGTAACCTAGTCGGCGGTATCATTTATGCAGCATTATACGTCATTTATATTACCCATTTCGGCCATGTTGATGAGTCGCTTATCATTCAAAAAGTTATTACCGTTGCAGAGAGCAAGACATTAGACTATAAAGCATACGGCATGGATGGAATGAGTGTCGTACTTGTAAAAGCGCTGCTTTGTAACTTCATGGTTGCCTTAGGTGTCGTGATGAATGCTACATCTACCTCCACTATCGGCAAAATCGCTGCTATGTGGTTGCCCATCATGATATTCTTCGCTCAAGGCTTTGAACACGCAGTCGTTAATATGTTCGTCATCCCAGCTGGAATGATGCTCGGAGCAGATATTAGCATGGCTGATTGGTGGATTTGGAACCAAATCCCCGTTACCGTCGGGAATTTTATCAGTGGATGTATCTTTGTAGGGCTTGCACTTCATGTTGTGTCAAGGAATAATAAGAAGAAAAACTAAACGCTAAATTATATCCGATAAAAACAATAAAAAGGTAACAAGACTTTCCTGTTACCTTTTAAACATAGATCCGTTTAGGAGTGACGTTATCTACGTGCCTGTCACTCTTACGCTTTATTCTGCAGAATCACTTAAGCTGCTGCCTTCTCTTTTCTATATTTTACTTTGGCTCTGCCTGAAAAGGTTAAATACGTCCAGATTCTACTCATTTTTTCAAATGGCCCGGAACGGAAATACTTTAAATATAGCGTGCTGCAAAGAACTTGGAAACCAAATACCGCAATTCCTAAAAGTATTCCCCATGTCACGCCAAGCTGTCCAAACAATCCTAAACCGTATCCGTAAAAGATTGTTGTACAAATGACCGTCTGTAACAAGTAATTGGTCATCGATAGTTTCCCAACATTCTCGAAAATTTTAATAAAAGTTACAGTTGAAGCTTTCGTATATAGAAGTGCAAAAAGCGAGATATAACCGAGTGACAGAAGTGTTCCACCCATCGAGATAGAAATTTGCGTCCAGTTTACTTCTGGGAAAAAGAAATATGTTGTTTGTAGAAAAAGACCTACTGGGATTAATAGAATAGAACCAAATAGATAACGTTTCTTTTCTTTTTTCGGATTTAAAAACAATTTCACCTTTGCTGCGTACATACCGAATAAGAACATTGGCGCAGAAAAAATTGGCGCAACTAAAACCATCGCTAATAATACAAGTCCATCTTCCTCTATAGGAACTTCATTATTTCGAAAATTCATAATCTCCGAATAGGTCCCACTCTCATAAATATCTATCGACCTTTCTATATAAGGCATTAATGTTTCTGGATCTATAACATCCTCCTCCGCTCCATCGACTTCTACAAAACTACCCAAAATAACAAAAAATTGCATGATACCAAACAAAACAAGACCCCATACGAGTATCGTAGTTTTTTTGCGTTTAAGAAACAATAGTAAGAAAAAGCTCATCAATCCATAGAAAAATAAGATATCACCTTCCCATAGAAACGTACTATGTACAATACCAATCGCAATTAAAAATAACGCTCTCCTAGCAACGTGTCGCTTTACCTTTAATTTTCTACGCTCTAAACTTTCCTTCATCATTATTAGCGAGTAACCAAATAGAAATGTGAAAATCGGCATGAAACTTCCTTCTATAGCAATTTTAATAACTCCATACATTACCTGATCAACACTTGATAGGGAGAAAAACTCTATTTCATCCTTTCCCCATAAACCATATTGAAAGATTAATAAGTTCGCAAGTAAAATTCCAAATAAGCTAAACCCTCGAATTCCATCAATTGAGTTAACTCTGTTAGTAGTCGTGTTATTCATCTGTCATCCCCCATTTATCTAATCTAAGGATAAGTATAGGGTTCTAAGTTGAACGTTAAGAAAACATAACCTTACCAATACCTTAATTTTGACCCAAATCTGTTCATCTCCTGTTAAGCATTGTGTGCTACTATTAATTTGGGTGATGAGGATGCAACATGCAAAGATCTTATTAGTTGATGATGAAATTTCAATTATGCAAATGGTGGAAATGGTTTTGAAAAAAGAAGGGTTTATCAATGTTCTCAAAGCATCTACAGGCAGCGAAGCATTGGAAATCGTAAAGAGAGAGTCCGTCGATTACATTGTTCTCGATGTGATGCTACCTGATATTAACGGTTTTGATTTATGCAAAAAAATCCGCGAGTATACAGATGTTCATATCCTATTTCTAACCGCAAGAGTGAACGACTTTGATGTTTTAACAGGGTTTGATAAGGGCGGGGATGATTATGTTACAAAACCATTTAATCCTCTTGAAATTGTTGCTCGAATAAAGGTTCAACTACGGAGAAATCAAAAAACAGAATCTAAACCAAAAGTAAATGTAAAAAGACATGATTTCGGTCATTTTCTAGTTGATGAGGAAGCTGGAGAATTAATTGTGGAAGGTAAAGTTATTCCTTGCCCAGCGCAGGTCTTTAAGCTACTCGTCTACTTATGTCAGAATGTGAATCGAGTATTATCCAAAGAGCAACTATTTAATGCCGTATGGGGCTATGATTATTTAGTTGATGATAATACCGTAATGGTACATATACGCCGCATTCGTGAGCGAATTGAGCCAGACCCAGGGAAACCTATCTACCTTCGTACCGTTCGCGGGTTAGGATATAAATTAGTAAAGGACGTAACATTATGAAACTACGGAGAAGAATTGCACTCCATTTCTCTTTTCAATTTATCGTTTCACTCATTTTTGCCTTTTTGTTTTTTATCTTTTTACTTATACTTCTAGCTAACTTAGTATCAAAAATGGAACTAGATTACAAAACTGTTGATGGTCTCATGGATACAATTACAACTGTGACTATTATTGATGACAATGAAGTTACACTGGAAGAAAACTTGGAACAACAACTTATAGAAAATGATATATGGATGCAAATTGTAAATAAAGAAGGGAAAGTGATTCATGCAACGAATGAACCCGCTACGCTTTCGCAATCCTATACTACTCATGAGCTACTACTCATTGATGAAACAAAGAAAATTGATAATTATACCGTAAGAACATTTTTTGATACGTGGCTGTACGGAAATTATTATTTTTTGTTCGGGTATCACGATACGGAGAAGGAAATGCTGACAGAATGGTTTCATCTATATAGCGGAAACGGACTTGTAAAGCAGGAAAACCTACCTTTGTTAGGAGATAAACTAGCTGAAATGGATGGTTCTATTCAAGTATTTCAAGGAGAACAGCTCGCCCAAACTATTGGGGACACAGGAGACGAGATACAGGAACCATTGGAATTACTAACTCGAAAGTATGAACCAGGAAGATATTCAACTAGGGTTAGTGTATTTAATGATCCAGCAACAGATACGACATGGATATTACATTTCCCTGGAGAGAAAACCTATCATGCTGGATGGCTTTTCCCTTCTGAAGAAATCCAAATGATTGTAATCGCAGTAGTCTCAAGCCTAGTTCTAGCTCTGTTAATTTCTATTTGGAATGGCTATCGCTATGGCCAACCTTTATTACTATTCGTAAATTGGTTAGAACGGATGGGTAAGGAACAATACAACGAAATGTTTACGGAAAAAGAACGCAAGAAAATATTTAAGAAAAAAGGGAAAACACGCCACCGTTATCGACTTTATCAAGAAGTAATCCAGTCCTTTTATCAGATGACGAAAAAGTTAGACAGAACTCAACAAGAAAGGAAACGTCTGGAACGAACACGTGAAGAGTGGATGGTTGGTATTTCTCATGATTTACGTACGCCTTTATCCACCATCCAAGGATATGGTCACTTGCTAGAGAGTAATAAGTATCCATTTACCCCTGAGGAGTTACAGGAAATTGGAAAAGTTGTCCGTGAAAAAGGCGACTATATGGTTCAACTCGTAAACGATTTTTCTCTTGTATTTCAATTGAAAAATAGTGCGATTCAATTAGAAAAACTACCAGTTAACCTAAATGAGTTTGCTCGTAGCGCTGTTGTAAAATTTGAGAGAGATTTAACTCTACGAACCGTATCTTTCAGTTTTACACCATCGTCTGATGAGCCAAAAGCTGCAATCGACTCAAAATGGTTTGTCCGGGTACTCGATAATATTATTTATAACGCAGTTACGCACAACCCGCCGGGAACAAATATAGCTGTAACAGTTTTACATGAACAAAACAATGCCTTCATCGAAATTAGTGATAACGGAAAAGGGATGGAGGAGGAATTTATCGAAAATCTTTTTGAAAGATATTATCGCGGAACGAATACAAGCGAAAGAACGGAAGGTGCTGGACTTGGAATGAGTATTGCTAAAGAAATCGTTGAATTGCATGGTGGGGAAATTCAAGTTCACTCCACTGTTGGTAAAGGAACGACTGTGAAACTTTTACTGCCGCTTATTGAATAAAATAGGTAAAGAGAAACCCCCTATCCTAACCCGTGAAAAAAGTGTTTCTCAGCTCAAAAGCCTCTGCTAGTTAAACATTGCAGAGGCTTTTTATTTACATGTTTGCCTAACCAAATTTCTCTACAATACTCATGTAGGCCTTGTAATCTGCCCGACCAACATCTTCCGCCTTCCAAAAGGTTAATTCAACAGCATCTTCATTACTTGAAGCATCATTTTCACCTGATGTTCCTTCATCGCTTCCTGAACATGCTACTAAAAAACTAATACATATAAGAACAAAGCCTATAAGTACGTGTCTAGCTTTCTTCCAGCTGATCTCATCTAGAAATACGATAAAATTAAAATAATATCCAATATTTTAAGATTTCAGGAAATACGCAGTTTTTATTTCATTTTAGTTAGATAGTAACCAATAAGGGGTGAGCTTGCTAAACCTATGTAGTAGATAGAAAGGGAGTATGACGTTTAGCGGTGTTGGAACGATAGCTTAATTATATAACTTGCTTCATTTTTAAATAGTTTTCAATCTCTAGTTTTGTTAAATGATAATACTTGTTTTCATGTCTACCAAAATTAAAGAAACCGTGCTCCATGCCTTCATAAGTTTTTAGCGTTATTTCATTTCCTGCTACATTCATTTGTCTTATAAAGTCTTTATTTTGCTCATATAAATCGTCCCCTGTCCCACTGATCCATAATGTAGGTGGTAAACACTTTTTTACATGATGGATTGGAGAAAGTTCTTTTGCTCTATCTAGTAATTGAGGATACCTTCTTCTCATTATATCGACACCATCCATATCAGCAGCTAAAACAATCAAATAGTTTGGTATGGTTTCTTTGCTCCGTTTTTCATCATTTTGATACCCCAGCATAATCGAAGATACTGTAATATAGCCTCCAGCTGACGAACCACAAACTACTATTTTATTCGGATTTATTCCTAAATCAGCGGAATTTCTCCGCACATACTTCACTGCGGATCTAACATCATTAATGGATTGAGTCGGTAAGAAAGCTACATCTGAACCATTTCTATAATCAACACATATCGCAACCATACCTATAGAAGAAAAATAGTCTGCTTGATGCTGGAACTGTGTGGGCGTTTTAGGGTTCTGTTTAAAACTACCCCCATTAAAAAATAAGATGGCTGGTCGATTTTCCAGATTCGCTTCGGGCTCGAATATGTATAATTTTAATGTTCTTTCTTCAATTACTTTGTATGTTCTTTCCGTTACGGGAAAATCAAAATTAATCTTCTTCATGCAGTAACTCTCCTTTATCTCCATTATTGTAAAGCTGCCAAGCTATTTTCATCATACCAAAATTATCCATGATTTCTATTCATAAAATCACACTTTTTGAATTAATACATGTCATTTCACTTTGAGGGGAAAATGATTGTATTAATTTTTAATCCCATTCTACTTATACTAAGAACGTAAATTACTTTGGTTAGCCTCAATGAAAGGAAGGGAACATCATAATGAGCAATTCATGGTTAGAGTTAGAAGGTAAAGTTGCAATCGTTACTGGTGGTGCATCAGGCATCGGCTTAAATATTGCAGAAGAGCTCGTCAGAAATGGAGCAAAAGTTAGAGTTGCAGGAGTATACCGTGTCATCGCTTCAAACCACATTACTGAAAACTTACCGTTCACTTGCATAAACAAATCCTTATCAGTATGAAAGAATGAGCTTTACTGATGTATTAACTAAAATTGAAGAAAAATTATTTTTAGATACCTTGTATTACAAGACTATGTATGATATTCTTAAATTACCTTGTTATACAAGACATAAATTCGGATTTATACCTGGTATTACAAGGTAGTGAGCGAGGTGAAAAATATGTCAACAACACAAATGCTTAAAGGGATACTTGATGGCTGTATATTAGCAATTATTAAAAACAAAGAAGTATATGGATATGAACTAGCAGATAAGCTTGAAAATTATGGATTTCATTCCTTTAGCGAAGGTACAATTTATCCACTATTATTACGTATGCAAAAAGAGGAATTGGTAACTTCCACATTAAAAAAATCAACAGCAGGTCCAAGGAGAAAATATTACTCTCTGACACCAAAAGGGGAGAAAGAATTAGAAAAGTTCATCGACAGGTGGAATGATTTACAAAACAATGTGAGTAATGTGCTACAACATGAAGCAGACGTAAAATATAATAAAGGAGATGAAACGCATGAAAAATGAAGTGAATATTTCCGTAGAAAGTAAAGAGTTTATAGAAAATTTACGAGTTTATTTGTTTTCTAGTGGGAAAAAAACAGACGAAATAGATGAAATTATCTTAGAATTAGAAAGCCACCTTTCAGAAGCCGAAAAAAAAGGTAAGTCAATCGACAAGATTATCGGGAAATCACCCAAAGAATACATGGAAATGATTTCGGATGAAATGTTGAATGATTATCGGGCGTGGTTTAAATACATCCTTCTCATCATTTCTGGTGCCTTTGCTATTACAATTATTAGGGACGTATTTGAAGGAGCACTTGCTTATTCCGTTCTAGAAATTATTGGACATATCTTAATCTCGGCTATATTCATTTTTTCGGTACTCAAGGGATTCAAATATATATCCACTATTAAACAATCTCTTTGGAAACAAGTAGCAATATTATTCCCAATAGTGATGTTGCCAGGTGCTTTATTCCTTGGTTTGATTTACCTAAATAGGGTAGTTGAAACTCCTCTTATTCAGTTTGGTACTACAGCGAGTATGATTATCGGTATAATCACTATGATTTTCCTGATTGGCATGTCTATATGGGCCAAAACGTGGATCCTTATTGTCTTTGTTGCATTCTTGACACTACCAAACTATATAATAAGTCACACAGCATTAACGTCTGAAACTCAACTCATATTAGAATCAATCATTATGTTCGGAGGTATTGGTATTTACCTTTGGCTATCTAGTAAATTAGTTAAAAGAAAAGAATAAACCAAAGCTTCTATAGATTTTAATTACTTCCCGCTTAATAAGGAAAAAAGCTAGAAATATAATATAAAATAAAGTAATACTAGGAAAATTCCTAATTTATATTAATTAAAATGGGCTAAATGAATATTATGAAAACACTAAGAACTTATAAGCTTATTGGAAGAATCGATGAGCATAAGCACGAGGATTCTAAATAAAATCTTTGTGCTTTTTTATATTTGCTCAGCTATATTAAAGCAGGAAGAGTGATAAAATATATAAATGAATTTAAGAACAAGAAAATTATGGTAGTATAAAAGGAGATTGTGAAGAAATACGGGTGAAGGATAGTGCAAGCAGGAATCCCGAAAAGAATATTAACTATAATCTTAAAGGAAATCGTTAGGGGGATTCTGATGATTAAGCGAGAAAAAGTGATTGAAAGTTATTTTCAGTCTTGGATAAATAAAAATGATCAAATATTGAAGAAAACATTTAACCAAAATACTATATATAGTGAATGTTACGGACCTGAATACCACGGATTGGAGATCATCGAAAGATGGTTTGCCGATTGGAATGAGAGAGGAACAGTTTTAATATGGGATATAAAACAATTTATTCATCAAGGCAATTTAAGTGTAGTTGAATGGTACTTTAAATGTGAGTATGACGGAGTTGTCGGAGAATTTGATGGTGTATCATTAGTTGAATTTAATAATGATAACTACATTGTAAACTTAAAAGAATTTCAATCGAAAATACCACATTATTCTCCATACAACTAAAAAGGATAAATCAAGATTTTCTAACTAATTGGCACAGTATTCGATTAAGATTGTGGAATAATGTACTTAAGGTAACAAGGTAGATTAACGGAAGAATATTGATTTTAGTTTTGAAAGCGAGGTTAATGCATCGTGTCATTAATCAGTATTTTAGATACTTTATTAAATCACTACACAAAACGTAACAAAATCAACCATCCTTTCATCGTTGGAGTTGATGGATTAGGCGGAGCTGGCAAGACTACATTTGTAAAGAATCTGAAAGAAGAATTAACGGATAAAGGACATGAGGTAATAACTATACATATGGATGATTATATTGTTGAGTCTAGTAAACGATATAAAACAGGATATGAAGAATGGTATGAGTATTATTATCTTCAGTGGAATATTGATTTGTTACTTACAGAACTATTTCAACCGTTATTCAACGGGGCAAACATGGTAAATCTACCTTTATATAATAGAACAAATGACACTATATCAAAACAAAGAATACATATACCGTCCAACTCTATTGTTCTTATAGAAGGAGTATTTATTCAAAGGAGGGAATGGAGGGAGTTTTTTAATTTTGTTATATTTATTGATTGTCCTCATAATATCAGAAAAAATAGAGTTTTAAATCGTGATAAATATATTGGAGATTATCAATACAGGTTAAAAAAGTACCAAAATAGATATTGGATAGCAGAAGATAATTACTTAGAAATAGAAAACCCTCTAGAAAAAGCTGTCGTAATATATACTTACATTTAATACCTTTTGTAAAGGGGGAACCGAGATGGGTGTATGGATTCGGATTGCTGAACTATTGTTAGGAATTATTTTTTTAGGAGCAGGCTTAAATGGGTACGTAGTGTTATTAGGCTTCGAAGCATTTGCCCCCACGAGTCCAGCAGCAATGGAGTTTTTAAGTTCAGGTTATTTCTTGGCATTAGAAAAAGGAGTAGAAATCATAGGGGGAATCTTATTACTAATTCGCCGCTTTGTTCCGCTTGCGTTAATTGTTTTGGCAAGTATCATCGTTAACATTCTAGCGTTCCGGTGTGTCCATGAGGAGAAGCCTTACTGACTCTGTCTTACCATTGTAATTAATTTCGATTGTATCCCCGTCTACATTTCTTGTCACAGCGGCCTTTTCACCAGTTGCTAAACTGTCTGTTGTTGTTTTAGTAACTATCTCATTACTTTTGGCTACATTTTCCGTAGTTTTAGTTTCCTGTTGCTGCTTCTCTTCTGTTATTTTTATTTTATCTATCTCATCGTGTTTTATTTCCTTACTTATACTTTTTTTATCCTCTTCATCGATAGACTCGCTTTTTTTTAGAACGAGATTTGTATACTAACAAAACTATTAAACCTAGTCCGATCATGATACCTAGTGTTGCAAAAGGGAAATTAAATAGAGCAATAAAATAAAGTATTAAAGAAATTATATCGAACATTTTAAACCCTTTTTTTAATTGTTTAAATTTACTAAAATATACCTATTTTACAAGGGGTTTTTAAGTTTTGTAGACCTAAAGAATTAATAATTGGTAATTTTTATAAATGGATTATTAAATTTCAATATTTATCTAGCAACATACCTTTATGTAATTTTATTTAAATAGATTAATCCATACAATCAATATAGAGTCGTAGGGTGTTGCACATTTTAATGGTCAGCTATTTATAATTTACTTTTCGTTTTCTAATACAAGTGAACAACATTCTCTGATAGAACAATGTTTAAATTTGTGATTGTATTATAGTATTCATTAGACCAATATCTTTTTGAACATTTCATGAATTTAACCCTATTTATCAATGATTTCACAAATAGTTCACAGAGAATCTATTGATTAATGGTTATTTAACTGTTATGTTTTTGTTAGAGTTTGTTGATTATTGTTATAAACTATCACACAGAATAGGAGCAAAATGAATGTTACCACTGGAACGCCAAAACCGTATAAAAGAATTAATTCTTGAGAGGCATAACATTAAGATTTCGGAGCTCAGTAAAGAAATCGGGGTGTCAGAAATGACCATTCATCGGGATTTAAAACCTTTAATTGAAGAGGGATTTGTTCTTAAAACATTCGGTGGGATCACGTTATCCAACAAGAATACTAGTAAAAACACTGTTTCTGATGAGTGTGTGTTTTGTAATCGTAAAGTAAACGAGCGTTTAGCATATCGGCTTTTTCTATCAAATAATAGAATTGAAGTGGCATGCTGTGCACACTGCGGTTTGCTTCGTACTCGTCAATTAGAGGATCAAGTAATTCAAGCAATTTGTCCAGATTTTTTAAGACAAACTACAATAAGCGCCTCTAGCGCTTGGTATGTTATGGACACATCTATTCAAATGGGGTGCTGTCAACCTCAAGTTTTAACATTCGAATGGAAAGAACATGCAGATAAATTCATTAAAGGTTTTGAAGGGAATGTGTATAGTTTCAGCGAAGCAATGGAAGTGGTTTTTCAAAAGATGAATGGGATAGGTTCATGTTGTAGCAAACATCAATAATTGAAGGTTGGAGGAATGATAATCCATGAGAAGAGGTTTACATATACTTGCCCTGACTTTAATCCTGTTTCTGGTTGCTTGCGGGGAAGATATTGATACGAATATGTCGAGGGACGTAAGTGACTTTTCTTTTACAACGCAGGATAATGAAACGTTGTCTTCAGATGACTTAAAAGGAAAATGGTGGATAGCTGATTTTATCTTCACAAACTGTACTACAGTCTGTTTACCTATGACAGCTAACATGTCTAAACTTCAAGAAAGAATGAAGGATGAGAATTTGGATGCTCATCTCATTTCATTTAGTGTTGACCCTGAATATGACACACCTGAGGTATTGACTGATTATGCAGAAAATTATCAAGCTGATTTGGATAATTGGACTTTTCTGACTGGATATGATTTCCAAACTATAAAAGATTTATCGATTAAATCGTTTCAGTCCGCTTTAGCAGAACCTCCTGCAGGCTCTGATCAAGTAATGCATGGTACTAGATTTTTTCTAGTTAATCCAGAAGGAAAAGTCATTAAAAATTACAATGGAATTCAAGCCGAATCTGTTGAGGAAATTATTACAGATCTTCAAACAGTACTTAAATAACAGCTTTTAAAATGGAGGACAATCGAATGAAAAATAAATTAATGATAATAATGATGACCATAATTGTAGCTCTTTTAGCAGCATGCAATAATGAAACCGATAACCTAGATGAGCAGGAAACCGAAGAACCAAAAATGCTAGAAGTAGAATTTGAATTACCTGAAAAAGCGGATGTAGGAGAAACAGTAGAATTAAAAGCTATCGTTACCTATGGAGATGAGAAAGTAAAAGATGCAGATGAAGTAGAATTTGAATACTGGGAACAAGGAAATGAAGAGGATAGTACGTTCATTGAATCTATTAATAATGAGGATGGTACTTACATTGCTGAGGTAACCTTTGAAGCAAATGGAGTTTATGAAATATATGCTCATACGACAGCAAGAGATTTACACACTATGCCAAAAAAAGCAATAACTATTGGCGAAGGAGGTAGTGTTGAACATCATGAGGAACATGAAGAAGGACACGAACATAATCATTCAGAAGGACTTGCCACACATTTTGTTCAGCCAGAGGATGTTAAGGTAAATAAAGAAATAGATTTAGTTGTTCACTTGCAAATGGATAATCAACCCCTTGAGGAAGCCCGTGTTCGTTATCAAATAAATAATGATGGTAGTTCTGAAAAAGCGGACTGGTTAGAGGCAGAAGAAACTATTCCAGGTGAATACACTTCATTACATTCTTTTGAGAAAGATGGGACCTACACAATAACGATTCATATCGAGGATAACGAAGGACTTCATGAACATGTTGAGCAACAGATTGAAGTTGCTCAGTAAAGAATACCTGCAAAATCAGAAAGAGGCCGGGACATAACTAATTTTTACTACGTTAAAGGCGAGAAATAAAATATGGGGGTAATAATTACGCAGAAGAAAACACGAGACTCCTGCAGGAAAAGCAACAGCCGAGGGATTACAGGATGTAATTCAGTTCGGCGTTGCAACAGAACGTTGCGGTATACGCCGAACAACCTAAGCTAAGTTCATTTGAACTTTTGTAATTAGTTGAGGCGTTGCCTGCTGTATAGGAAACACTGTAAAAGTGTAGTTCTTGAACAGATGTTGACTTATGCCCTATGGAGTAAAAGCGAAGTGTTTTTACGAAGTAATTATAAAAAAGCGCACAAGCCGAACTGATTCTAACGAATCGTTCGGCTTGTAGTGTAATTACATTCTTCTGTCCCGGCCTCTTTCATCTATTCTTATTGAAAATATGTCATCTATCGAAATAACCTATACTACAGAGTTAACGTGCTAATTTTTTGAATTTCCTAGTTACACTTCTGATAAACTCTTCTTCTTTCTTTTATTTCGATACATATTAGCATCTGCCTTATTGAAAAGTTTTTCCATAACGCCAAAGGAAGAGTCACTAAATTCATAACCAAGTGACATTTGGATAGACGAAAAGGATAATTCCCCGTCTACTTGAAGCAAATTACGTTCCAAATCTCTTATATATTGCTCAACTTCTGAAACAGTAACTTCCGGTAAAAGAATGGCGAATTCATCCCCACCTAAACGTGCCACTGTTACTTCTTGTTCCGAACAAATATTTAAGCATTTTGCTGCTTCACTAATTAATTGATCGCCCAATTGATGTCCATATTTATCATTGATTGCTTTTAATTCATCTAAATCACCAACAATGACTGCTATGGAAATATCTTGTTTATTATAATCATCCATCTTTGAGTGAAAGTAATATCGATTAAACAAGCCGGTTAATGAATCATGAGTGGATTTATATTCTAACTGTTGCTGTAACGTAACCACCTCATCTATATTCCGAAATACCCCTTGAACAGCTACATATTTACCGTTTTTATATAATGGAGTTGCATATTCTTCAAACCAAACATACTCTCCTAAGTGATTTCTGTATCTCACTCTAATGGGCTCATTAAAGTTTAGTTCTCCCAATTGTTTTTTCTTTAATATTTCTATATCATCAGGATGCACAATATCATAAATTAACTCAGGATTTTTTAAATGTTCTTCTAAAGTATTTGGACCGATTACATTGTTTACGGAAGGACTTAAATAGCGATACTTCAACTTTGGTACGGTTTCACAGTAGTATACAATATCACGGATATTTTTCCCCGCTTCTACCAACGGATTATAAATGTCTACTTCTTTTTGAAGTTGCGTTATACGTAAGAATAGCATTGCACATACCAGTAATAAAACGATCATCATCATAACAAGTACAATCCACATAATCCACCCTGCCTTCGCCCATAGATGTAGTTATTTATATATAGGTAAATAGAAATATAAATATACTTTATTATCATACATTTTAAAGAGTAGAATATCTAATATTTATGATTTTAGTTTGGGCTAAAAGTTTTGATATTGTTTATTATTTAGCCTTTTAACTTAAAAAAAGACCTCCATTCAATCTGGAGGTCCTTGCTCATACGCATCATTGTGTTTTGTATTTAGTTATTTACGATCTCGATAATACGTTGATGTAAGATATGATCCTGAGTAAGGCCGCTTATCTCCTCTAACGTTTCTGAATATCCTTTTGCTTCAATTTTCTGTTGTAGCTCTACTGCTTCCGGATCTTCACTATTTTTATATTGCAAAGCAGCAGCAATTACTTTCGTTAAGTTTTCTGGTACTTTACCGAATAACTCCACATAAAGCATTGCTGGTCGAATCAGGCGATCATTAGCACTCAGTTTACGAAGTGGCCCACGACCTACTCTCGTCACTTCATCCGATAAATAAGGATTCGTAAATCTACCAATTATTTTTTCACGATATTGAGTATGTGTATCACGATTAAATTGATATTTTTCAATTAATACGTCGCCAGTTTCTTCTAACGCGCCTTCCAGCACTTTGAGAATTTCAGGATTTTGAATGGCTTGCTCAATCGTTTCATGGTTAAACTTTTTGCCTAAATATGCAGCAGCAGCATGCCCAGTGTTAACGGTGAACAATTTTCGTTCAATGTATGGAGTTAACTCATCAACATACGTGATACCATCAATCTTAGGCACTTCGCCTTTAATACCTGGTTTTTCTACTACCCATTCATAATAAGGCTCAACAGCGACCGTCAATAAATCCTCATTCGTCTGATTCGGTACGATACGGTCTACCGCTGCATCAGGAAAACCTACAAAGGATTCAATGGTTGCCTTTTGAACCTCTGGTATATGCTCCATAACACTTTCCTTTAATAAGGTGCTTCCACCTATCATATTTTCACAAGCAATCACATTCACTGGATTTTTCGTTTGGCTAAATCGCTGAACTAAACCTTCCGCAATGTTTTTTGCGATAATTGGTAACACATTCGGTCCAACGGCAGTCGTAATAATGTCTGCTTCAGCAATAGCATCTGATACTTTTGTAGGTTCTTCACTGCTTATAATTCCTGAAATATTCGTTACGGTTAGCTCTTGCTGATTTTGATCAGCTAAGAGGACACGGTATTGTTTTTCATGATTAATGGCATCGATAACTTCTTTGTTCACATCAATAAAAGTAGTGTGGTATCCTGCATCATGAAGCAATAATCCGATAAAACCCCTTCCTATATTGCCTGCTCCAAAGTGAACAGCTTTCATTAATTTACGCCTCCCAATAGGTCAAGGACTTCTTCTTTTGTGTTTGCTTGGATTAGCTTCTGAATATTTTCTTCTTCTGCACAAACAAGTGCTATTTTAGACAATACTTCTAAGTGGTCATCACCTTTACCAGCAATACCGATTAAAATATTTACCGTGTTCCCATCAAAATCTACGCCATCTGGAGCAATGACTACCGATAATCCTGTTTCGATTACTTGTTTCTTCGCATCCTCCGTACCGTGTGGGATTGCTACATTGTTACCGATATAAGTAGAGGTTAGTTGTTCACGTTCTAGCATTTTATCGACATAACTAGCTTCTACATAGCCATTGTCTTTTAAAATATTTCCTGTGAAACGAATGGCCTCTTCCTTGTTACTTAGGGTTGCACCCAATACAATGTTGTCTGCTGTTAAAATATCTTTTGCCATGATCATGCACTCCTTTTTATTTTGTATCCATTTTGTCTGATATAAACGCATTTAGTTGTTCTGCTAAATAGGTTGCTATTGCTTCTTCGTCGTCGGATTGAAATAGACGTTTACTTGCTTCATCTTTAATTAATAATCCACTAATACAACTTAAAATTTCTAAGCTAGCCTCTGATACATTTTCAGGTGAAATCATTAATAAAAGGTTTTTCATCTGAACAGGCTTACCATCCATTCCGTTAACTTGCATTGGCTTTTCTAATGAATGTATCGTGAAGGATGGCTTTATCACCTCTTCACTTCTTGTGTGAATTAAAGCCAATGTTGTATCTGGAATACCTAAGCCACCTATTTCCATTCGATGGAGCAGCTTCGTTACTAGCTTCTCACTATTACTAACTACCTGTTGCTCCTCTAGCTGCCCACATATCTTTTGTAAAATAGCTCCTATACTCTGCTCTTCCCCAACTGGACGTAGATAGAAACCATTAAGTATTGGTACTGCTTCGTTAGAATACTGTTGCATGATGGTTAGTCGTTTCCTACCATTCTCGTTTACTGCAACGTTTTTCTTCCGTCTCATCACTTTCGTATGATTTAGACGGAGTTTTACTTGCCTTATTTTTCGATTAATATGATGAATATCAGTTTTTGTTAATATTGGCGAAGCTAAAATATATTCCTGTTTTATATGTTTGATTGGAACAGTAGATACGATAAGGTCATAGTCTGACAATGTTATTTTATCCAAATCAAACAAGGAATGATTTTCTACATCTGCTATTTCTGTAAAATGTCGATTGATTTTTGTTGCAAGCATTTTTGATGTACCTATACCACTAGAGCAAATAACCAATGCTTTTAGTTGCACGTTTTCCTCTACTCTCAACAAGGCCGAAGCAAAGTGGAGAACAAGAAAAGCTATCTCTTCTCTCGGAAAAATTAAATCTGGGAATACATGTTTTACCCCTGCTTCAATCACCTTAAATATTGGCAAGTAGTCTTTTTCTATTTCATCTACTAAGGGATTTTTAATATTCATCCCTTGCTGTAACCGGTAGATTGCTGGTTTTAAATGAGTAACTAAGTCATTCAAAATATAATCTTGTTCTTCAAATGATTTGTCTAATTGCTCACTTACAAATTCAATTAACTCTTTTGCTTTAAATGCCATATCAACCGAAGATTCTTCTAATAAATGGTCATGGTCATATCTTAACTTAGCACCGAGTAAATGCATCGTTATATAACCTGTTTCATCATTCGGTATCCGAAGCTGAAATATTTTTTCCAACTCATTTAGTATCTCTTTAGAAATGGCGTACTCGCTTGTGTCTTCTAGTTCTTCCAGATAATCCTCATCGAATTGAATCGTTTCTCCCTTTTGCAGTCGTTCTAGAGCTAATGCTAGATGGACAACGAGACCAACATATGCACTGTCGGCTAGTTCATAAGGGAGTTTTTGCAGCATTCGATCAATCGTTTGTTCAATGATGGCTAGCTTCGTGCGGTCTACTAAACCGAGTAACCGATTAGAAATTGTATCGGTTTGTACTTGTGATTGTTTTTCAATGTTTTTTCGTAATAGCGTAATTACTTCTGATTCATCGACATGCTTCGAAATTAAGTAGCTAATGGCAGAGCGTTTATTAGCTTCGTCTCCTTCCATTTTGACTCCATAACCTCGTTTTCGAACTAGCTGCAAATCGTATTTTTCCAATAATGGCTGTAGTACATCCAAATCATTACTAACTGTTGCAATCGTGACGTGTAACTCATTTGCGAGTGCGTACAGTTTGAGCGGCTCTTTAGCTTCGAGTAATGTCGTTAAGATGATCGCTTGTCTTTCTTCTGGGGTGTAATCGGTGTTTTTCAGTTGAAGAATGGCTAGCTTTAACTGTTGCTTATTCTCCATTTCTCCGACAATAGAAATGCCAACACCTGCTTTTTTCTGTATGGAAAGATGATATTGTGCCAAAAGTTCTTCCGCATTCTTTAAATCTCGATGTACCGTCCGCTCGCTCACATCCAGTTCTTTCGCTAATTCTCGGATCGTAATATCAGACTGTAACGATAATAACAGTTCTACTAATTTACGTTCTCTCCCAGATATATACAAGACTTACACCCCATTTCATGAAGCTAGTTGACACAATTAAACAGGCATTTCTTCTAATACTAATTTTACATGTCCAATAAGTAGCTATTCAATCAAATCTTGTTTGTATTTAGACAAAGGATATGTTGACATAATTTAATAAGTCTAACTATGCAACCTTGCAACAAAAAAATATACACAATAAAAGAGTTCCCTTCTTTATTAGAAAGGAACCCTCTTATCTTTAATCATTTTTTAAATGGTCGATTAGTTCTTGATATTTCGGACTGTTCAAGAAATTATCAACAGATATATGCTGTGCATTAGGAACTTTTGCTTTGGCACGATCCGTTAAATCCTTATGAGTAATGATGATATCAACATCATTTGGCAAATCATTGATTGCTTTGTTTGTAACATCGATACCTTCAATACCGGCTTTCTTGAACTTATCTCTCAATAAAGAAGCACCCATCGCACTTGATCCCATACCCGCATCACAAGCAAAGATAACTTTGTTTACTTCGCCTGCTTGCTGAGTACTAGCTTGTGTAAAGTTAGAAGCTACAGAGCTTTTCTTACCTTTCATGTCCTCCATTTTGCTAGCAGCATCAGAAAGGTCTTCTGATTCAGTCTTGCTTGTTTTTAAGATAATAGAAGCAATCAAGAAGGATACAACTGTTGCAACCACTATACCAAGGATTACAGCAATGTGATCCCCTCTAGCGCTCATCAATAATAAGGCAACGATACTACCTGGTGACGCTGTCGCTGTTAATCCTGCATTGAATAGACTGAATGTGAAGACACCACTGACTCCCCCACCAATAGCTGCCAATAATAGAGCAGGCTTCATTAAAATATAAGGGAAGTAAATCTCATGAATACCACCTAAAAAGTGAATTACGGATGCACCTGCAGCTGAACTTCTTGCCATCCCTTTACCGAAGATTACAAAGGCTAGCAAAATACCTAAACCTGGCCCAGGGTTTGTTTCTATTAAGAACAATATGGACTTTCCTGATTCTGCTGCCTGCTCGACACCTAGCGGACCTAAAATACCGTGGTTAATTGCATTATTTAAAAATAATATTTTCGCTGGTTCGATAATGATATTTGCTAATGGGAGTAATCCTGCATTGATGATTACTTCTACACCAGAAGCTAAAACGCTATTTAAGCCTGAAACAATCGGTCCAATAATTTTTAGCGAAATCCCTGCTAATATTGCACCCAATATACCTGCTGAGAAGTTGTTATAAAGCATTTCGAAACCTGATTTAATACGATGTTGAAATGCCTTATCCATGAGTTTTGTTAGGAAACCACCAATCGGTCCCATAAGCATTGCTCCTAAGAACATCGGGATGTCCGCTCCAACAATCACACCCATAGTTGCAATTGCACCAACAACCCCACCACGAATATCATGGACCATTTTACCACCAGTAAAACCAATTAATAATGGTAGTAAATATTTAATCATTGGATCTACAAGCTCAGCTAAACTTTCGTTTGGATACCAACCTTTCGGAATAAATAAAGCTGTGATGAGACCCCAAGCGATAAATGCAGCAATGTTTGGCATAATCATACCACTGAGGTAACTACCAAAACGCTGGATTTTCGCACGAATTCCTGCTTGTTCCATTTTCATTTCCCCTTCCTTTTTAAAGGTTAATATTTTAAATTAGAGTAATTAATAATTATTGCCTACTTATAGATTATTGCGTTTACACGTTAGAATCAATCTAATCTAAAAACCCTTTTGGCAAGGGGGATGTTGACAGGATTAAAGAATAACGATTACCATTAAAAAATCCCCGTATTTCCATACGAGGATTTTTTACGTCTTTTGTTAGTTCTATGTAATCAAATAAAATTTTAATCCTAAAATTATTGAAACAATACTAACTTTTATAGACTGCATTCATAATTATTGATCTTGTGCTTTCTTATCAAAAAACATGTTTAAATCTGTCTTATCTGTATCTTCACTTAACGCTTCGTGTATGTAATCATTAAGTTGGTTCATCTTCGCTTTTTCAAAAAATGGAACTTTAATGAAGTACGGCGAACCAGCTTTTTCTATTACTAGAATTGTTTGAATTCCACTTAGCGCTATCCCTACTCCAATTAATAACAGAACAAGTCCACCAAAAAAACTATCGGCCATCATACCAAATCCAATAAATAATAATATAATTCCAATAAGAATCGGCTTTGCTAAGTATTTGGATGATAATATAGAACCTGAAATGTTTTTAAGTGGGATATTTTGCTGATCTTTCCCAAGTGGAATAAATCCTAAAATCGTGTTAGATAAGTTCGTTTTTACGAATCTAGAATCAACTCCCACACTTCCTTTAAGCCAGAAGAATATTAAACTAATAGAAAAGTTTACTTCTTTCATTTCAAACACCCTCCTTTTTATAAGTATTTTATACCACTAATCATATTACATAATACCTAAAAGTAACAATTATTTCAAGAGTAATTTATAATTAATTAAATAATTGATATAGATAAAATCAAGCAATAAATCGTTAAAATAATTCTTCTATCCTAATTTTATTTCAAAAACATTTATAATATAAATAAGTCGATATACCGTGTGTACATATACCTAATATATTCATATACTCGAATTTAACCTCGAGCATCAACAACTCATTTGATGCTTTCTTTGGAGGATGAGGGAGAGTATTTATTGGATTTTAGCTAAACGGGTTTTCGCTATAAGAAAAGCCTTGTGTTATGCATTTTTACGATTTCACTCGTTTTCTCCGATAGAAAAAACGGACTAAACAAAAAACCTCCATGTATAAAAGCTCATGAAGGTTTTAAAAGTTACTTTAAATTAGTATTTATAAGATTGTCCACCATCAATTGGAATAACCTGTGCATTTATAAATCCTGCTTGGTCAGATAATAGGAATGCTACAAGATAAGCTACTTCTTCTGGTTTACCAAAGCGTTTCATTGGGTTCACACTTACGAACTCTTTCCCTGCTTCTTCCCAGTTATCTCCCGCCATCTGTTTTAGAGATCCCTCTAC
This sequence comes from Gracilibacillus halotolerans, assembly GCF_014206945.1. Taxonomy (GTDB): domain Bacteria; phylum Bacillota; class Bacilli; order Bacillales; family Amphibacillaceae; genus Gracilibacillus; species Gracilibacillus halotolerans. Next base: position 15,065 of record NZ_JACHON010000003.1, on the reverse strand, counting down.
CATCGCTGTCATAATAGCACCTGGGGCAATAGCATTAATGTTTATTCCATACTGACCATACTCTATTCCTGAGTTTCTTGTTAATCCAACAACACCATGTTTGCTTGCTGAATACCCAGACTGATTCCCTACACCGCGAATACCGCCAACAGATGCAGCGTTACAAATAGAGCCATATCCTTGTTCTTTCATTACTTGTAAAACATATTTCATTCCATAAAATACACCATTTAAGTTAATGTCGATTACACGATGGAATTCATCCGTATGGTAATCGCCAGTCAAGTTCTGCTTGCCTTCAATACCAGCATTGTTAAAGAATCCATCAATACGGCCAAAAGTCTCCACTGTTTTGTCTACATAATTTTTTACTTCATCTTCATTCGCAACGTTAGCTGTAATTGTAAGTACTTCTGCTTCTTCATTTTCCTTTAAGATCAGTTGCTTTGTTTCTTCAAGGCCATCACTGTTTAAATCGACGAGCACAAGTTTTCCGCCTTCTGCTGCAATTTGCAATGCTGCGGATTGACCTAAACCTGCTCCACCACCAGTAATGATAACTACTTTTTCTTCAAATCTTTTCATATTCACTCTTCCTTTCATAATAAAAATAGAGATGTGCTTGAATATACCCTAAATTAGCTGATGTCAATTTCCCTAGATGAAAGAAAGCACTTTGTAAAGATGTACACCTTATATTGTGAAGTGTTTCACAATGTTTACTTTTAGTATAAGATGAATCGTGAGTTCTGTCAATATTATTGTCTTTATTGTCTGATAATTTGAAAAATATATTAATTATTCGATTTGTTCTCTCTCACATAAAAAAGCTTAGAGATTTTATTCTCTAAGCCCTTGCTCCATCAATTTTTATGCATTTTAAATTGTAAAAATAATTCATTATATAGACTAAGCATATCTTTTCCTAGGTTTTCGTATACTTCTAATCGATTGGTTAGCTCTGGTGCTGGGTAAAATCGTTCATCCTCAGCCATCTCGTCTGGTAAAAGTTCTAAGGATGCCTTATTTGGCGTCGAATAACTCACATATTCTGTATTTTTCGCTGCAATTTCGGGTTGGAGCATAAAGTTAATAAATTGGTGTGCACCATCGATATTGTCTGCCGTTTTTGGAATGACCATATTATCAAACCATAAATTAGAACCTTCTTCAGGCACCACATAATCCAATGCCTCATTTTCAAACATAACCTCACTCGCATCACCAGACCATGCAAGCGATACAGCAGCCTCATTATTGGCCATCAGTAATTTATTCTCATCACCAACAATAGCTTTTACATTTGGCGTTAAAGTTTCGAGTTTCTTCAATGCCTCTTGTAAATGATCTTCGTTCGTATCATTAAGAGAATAACCTAATGAGTTCAATGCCATTCCAATTACTTCACGCGCACCATCCACAAGCAAGATGTCATTTTTTAAGTCTGCATCCCATAAATCATCCCAGCTCGTGAACGTTTTGTCTGGTAGGAGTTCTTTGTTATATAAAATGCCAACGGTTCCCCAAAAATATGGAACCGAGTATTTATTTCCCTCGTCAAAAGGTAAATCCATAAATCGCTCGTCAATATAATGTAAATTGGATAACTTGTCATGTTCTAACGGAAGGAGTAAGTCTTCCTCCAACATTTTTTCAATCATATATTCAGAAGGGATAGCAATATCGTACGTTGTCCCTCCTTGTTGAATCTTCGTCAGCATTGCTTCATTGGAATCAAACGTCTCATAGATGACGGTAATTCCCGTTTCTTCTTCAAACTGACTTACCAAATACTCGTCAATATAGTCTCCCCAATTAAAAACCGTCAACGTTTCATCTCCTGAATATCCTTGGGCCGCATTTAGCCGATTAATTGCAACAAGCATTAAGATAGAAACAAGCGTAATCGCTATAAAAGCCGTCATTAACTTTTTCATCGCCTGAACCCTCCTAACTTCAATCCACTACGCTGAGATATCACGTAATAAATCCCAACGAGTAAAATGGTAAAGAGAAATAATATCGTAGACAACGCATTAATGTGTAAGGAGATTCCTTGCCGTGCCATCGAGTAAATTTCTACTGACAACGTCGAAAAACCGTTACCTGTCACAAAGAACGTTACTGCGAAATCATCCAAGGAGTAGGTTAATGCCATAAAAAATCCCGCAAAAATCCCTGGTGTTATATAAGGAAAGATAACTTTTGTAAAGACATGCCACCTGCTAGCTCCTAAATCTTTCGCTGCATCAATGAGCGAAGGATTCATCTCCGCCAATTTTGGCAGCACCATTAACACAACAATTGGAATACTAAAGGCAATATGTGATAGTAATACAGAATAAAAGCCTAAGCGAATCCCAGCAATCGTAAATAATATTAAGAACGAGGCACCAATTATGACATCTGGGCTCACGATTAACACACTATTTAAACCGAGTATAGAGTTTTTACTTCTTTTTAATGCATGAATGCCAATTGCCCCGAACGTTCCAATCATCGTCGCGAACAATGCCGATAATAAAGCAATGACAAGCGTGTTTAACACAATAATGAGTAAGCGCGTATCTCCAAGTAACTCTCGATACCAATCAAGGGTAAATCCTTCAAAACCACTCATGGAACCGCCACTATTAAACGAATAGAAAACTAAATAAAATATTGGTGCATAAAGAATGAAGATAATGGTCATTAAGAATATTTTAGCTGCTGGTGAAGCTTTTCCTTGCATCTTATGCACCTCGCTTTCTGAATCCAGTTAACCAGATAATGAGAAACATAATTAATATAAGGAACACAGCGATAGTTGATCCCATGCCCCAATCCTGTGTTACGAGAAAATGTTGTTCAATCGCTGTACCGAGAGTAATAACGCGGTTACCAGCTATTAAGCGGGTGATCATAAATAAGGATAATGCCGGAATAAACACGACTTGGCAGCCAGTTTTTACACCGTCAAGCGTGAGTGGAAAAATGACACGTCTAAACGTTGTACTTTTCGATGCACCAAGATCATTCGCAGCATCCAATAGTGCTGGGTTCAAGCTGTTCAACGCATTAAATATTGGCAAAATCATAAATGGAATAAATATATATACCGTGACAAACACAAAGCTAAAATCTGTAAACAGCAATTGTCTCGAACCGATTCCAATCCATTCTAAAAAATTATTCGCAGCTCCATATGCTCCGAAGATACCGATAAAGGCATAAGCTTTTAATAATAAATTTACCCATGAAGGTACGATTATTAGTAATAGCCATAAGCGTTTATGCTTTGTCTTCGTTAATAAATACGCTGTTGGATAAGCAACAAGTAATGAGATGAACGTGATGAGAAACGCATACCAAAAAGAGCTCAATGTCAGTTTTAAATATACTGGCGTAAAAAATCGCTCATAATTAATAAAAGAGAAGTTCCCATGAATATCAAAGAAAGAATAGTAGAGAACGAGTAAGATGGGTGCAATAACAAATAAGAGAACCCATACCATATATGGGACCATATACACATTACGCATGAATTTATTTCCCAAGGCTTTCATCCTCCGTATACTGCTCAATTCGTCGATCGAAGTCTTCCTCTGATTCATCAAAACGCATGACATGAATATCTTCAGGATTAAAGTCTAATCCGAGCTTGTCCCCTACTTGGATTTTCTTTGTCGTATGCACGAGCCATACGTTTCCTTCCAAGTCACGACAATGGGCTTCATAATGCACACCTCGAAACAGTTGAGAAATAACCGTAACACTTAGTTTTCCTTCACCTTCTGGTCTGATTTCCAAATCCTCTGGACGAATGACAATTTCTACTGGCTCATTCGGATTCATACCACCATCCACACAAACAAATGGTTTCCCAGCGATTTCTACCAAAAAGTCTTCTATCATCTTCCCTTTGATAATATTAGATTCACCAATAAAATCAGCAACAAAACGGTTAATAGGCTCATCGTAAATATCGATTGGCGTACCACTCTGCTGAATTTTACCTTTATTAAGAACAAATATTTCATCCGACATCGCCAACGCTTCTTCTTGATCATGCGTAACAAAAATAAACGTAATCCCGAGTCGACGTTGTAATTCTCGTAACTCGTATTGCATTTGTGTCCGTAGCTTCAAATCCAGGGCCGATAAAGGTTCATCGAGGAGTATAATTTTCGGCTCATTCACGATCGCACGTGCAATAGCAACCCGCTGCCTCTGACCCCCTGACATTTCACTAATCTCTCTATATTCATAACCTTGTAAGTTTACAAAACTTAAAGCTTCGCTTACTTTTTCTTCAATAGCTGTCTTTTTCATTTTCTTAATTCGTAATCCAAAAGCAACATTTTCAAATACATTCAAATGTGGGAATAACGCATAATCTTGAAACACCGTGTTTACTTGTCGCTTATTCGCTGGTACCTGATTAATTTTCTTCCCATTGAAAAAGATTTCACCTTCGGATGGTTCTATAAACCCGGCAATTAATCGCAAAATGGTAGTTTTCCCACATCCCGATGGACCAAGCAGAGTATAAAACTTCCCACCTTCAATTTCAAAACTTACATCGTCTAAAACAACGGTCTCATCATTAAATTGTTTCGTTACATGACGAAACTGAATAATGGAAGCATTTCTCATGTCAATCTCCTTTAAATTACGTGTTAAAATACCAGAATATTATACATCCATTTAATAGAAATGGGAATCACTATTTTCACTAAAATTTAGAAATTTTACATAAGGAGGAAAACTTTATTTATACGGTTCTCCAATTTAAAAATTTTATGTTCCCATTCCTTCGAAGAACTTAAACGGAGCTTATGAAAAATGCGGTCTCAGAGGTTGCTGGAGCTATAGAGGCAAAATAACCCCTATCTCAGGATGAGTAGGGGTTTCATATTAGAAAAATTAAATCAGCCAATTCAGAATGGCGATTCTTTAGTTAATTAATAGCGTCTTCGGGGTATAGATCTTTGCAAATTATCTACCTTACGATTTAACGCTTCAATATCTTGAGCTTGTTTTTGTTCGGCCCGTCTTCGATCCGAGGCAGCGAACGAATCCAGCACTGCTTGTGCTCTAGCTTGCTTCATTTGTGTATCTTCTATCTCGTAAAGTCTGATTGCCTCTTTTAAGCTGTCTGCATGTAGGTTAGCAATATATTCATAGATTTTATTAATCGCACGAGAACGCCTATATTTTTTTGGTAGTATACCAAGATTGCTAGAGTTAACGATCTCATTATTCTGTTCCTCAAGCTCTATTATTTTGTGTTCAAAACTCGACTGAATTTTTACAACCTTTCGTTCTACAAAGCGGAGCCTTCTTAAATAGGAATCCTCTCTACCTAAAGTAAACATGCTGTAAAAAAATAAAACGATTAATCCAATAACAAACAAGCTATAAATAAGCCAAAATCCAGGAATAAGATTTGGTAATAAACCAAATATAATGGGATCTAATATAGGAATCCGTTGTGACTCAATAAAAAACAATAAAAAGACCGGCCCTAAAGTTATTAGAAGAAAAAACAACCTTAATCTTGAATTCGTTTTATTTAACATTTTTTTATGTAAATTACTTATTTTTTTATTATTCTTGTCTAACAAGTTTCCATTTTTCTTTAAACTCGCAAGATTATTCAATAAATCCTCTCGTCCTTGATACATTGTCATGAACCCCTCTCCTGGCTTTCATACCATCATGATTGCATTCTGCTATAAAATTACTAGTAAAGTAGTTCCTATTTTAAAAAAGACATCATCGAATAACACTTCTATTCAATGATGTCGTTTCAAGTTGGCTATTAAAATTCATGTGACTCCCCGGTTAAAACTCATTCTATTATTTTAAATATAGAACTAATTTACTGCAGGTATATTATACCATGATAAATTATTTTATAAATACTTTTTTGGAAACTTGCCCCCGTTTGTATGGATGTTATTTCTCCAATGTATATGATGAGGGGAAAAAAATCCCCCGAATAGTTATCCGAGGAATTTCTCGCTTTATGCTTTTGATTTATCAAACTTTTTTTGTGCTTTTCCTAACAAATAGTCTGCTAGAATAGCCAAAGCAGCTGCGACCAGGGCACCACTGTATATTTGCATTGGGTCACGCAAGTTAATACCAGAATAAATGGTTGTTCCTAATCCACCACCACCGATAAACGGGGCAAGTGCCGCTACACCAATGCTAATTACCATTGCAATACGCACACCAGCTAGCAAGAAAGGAACAGACAGTGGTAACTGTACCTTAAAAAGGACTTGCCACGTATTCATCCCTAAACCTGTTCCTGCCTGTGTCGTACTCGCATCCACTTCTTTCAAACCAACATACGTGTTACGAATAATTGGTAGTAAGGAATAGAGAACTAAAGCAATCACGACTGTACTTGATCCTAGTCCAAAAAACAGCATTAATACCGTTAAGAGAGCAAGACTTGGAAACACCTGGATAAGGTTGGCAACAGCCAAAATGATTGAAGCGAGCCTCTCGTTTTTTGAGCTGATGATTCCAAGCAAAATCCCAATCACTAACGCTATGCCCATACCAATAACAACCATTACGATATGTTCAAACGTTAAAGCGAGCAGGTCAGCCCAGTTCTTTCCTAAATATTGAAAGAATTCTATAAGCCCGTTCATAGTTAGCCTCCTATTCCAATAAGCCTTGTTCTACCAAGAAGTCTTCTGCAGCTTCTTCTAGACTTTTACCATGAATGTCTACTTCACCATTTAAGATTGCCATCATTTCTTCGTCAATCAATCCTAGTAATGGTTCAATTGCATCTGCAATTTCCGGATATTCATCAATTGTCTCTTGTAAGAAGACAGGACTTGCATCATATGGCGGGAAGAAGTTTAAGTCATCTTCTAACGTCACTAGATCATACTCTGGAATTCGAGCATCTGTTGAATAAGCCAGAACGATGTCCATTTCTCCATTTTTCACTGCATCGTATACTAAGCTAATTTCCATCGGTTTCGTATCTCCAAACTCAATACCATACACTTCTTTAAAAGCAGGGTAACCATCTTCTTCACGCTCTAGCCAAGCTGTATCAAATCCAGCTCTTAAATCGCCAGCAATATCTTTTAGATCCGATACTTTTTCAAGGTTATGTTCTTCCGCTAGCTCTCTTGTTACGGTAAAGATATACGTATTAGAGAAGCCATGGGAATCAAACCAGTGGAAATTAAATTCATCTCCAGCAAATGCATCTTTAGCTTGTTGTAATGTTGCTTCTGAATCTTGTGGATTTTCAATTTCGAAGAATGAAGATAACGACGTACCTGTATACTGCATAGATCCTTGTAAGTCTCCCGCCTTCATTGACTCAATAATTACTGGACTTGTCGCAAGGTCTTCCTTCACTTCTACGGTTAAATCTGTTTGATCTTCAATAAGCTGCTTATAGATGTGTGCCATTAGTTTTGTTTCTGTTGATGTAATAGCTCCAATTGTGATGGTATCTCCACCGGAACCACACCCTGCTAATAGTAAAGTTAATACTGAAAAGAACGCAATTAATTTTTTCTTCATTATTGTTTTAAACCTCCGTGTTCATTTGTTTTTTCTTTTTTCCGTAATTTTTCTTGAAAAAGGCCTTTTCCAATAGACCTAGTAAAAAGTCCGCCGCAAGAGCGAGCAACATAGATAATGCAGCCGCTGCAAAGATAAGCGGTTTATCATAAACACCTAAGCCACTGATAATCGGTTCTCCTAGACCACCAGCGCCAATTAATGTTGCTAGCGTTGCCCAGTTAATGATATAGACTGTTGTCAGTCGAATTCCTGACATAATGTAGGGGATTGCAAGTGGTAACTCAATCTGAAGCAATCTTTGTGCAGGGCTGTAACCCATACCGATAGCAGACTGGATAACACCTTGGTCTATGGAATTAAAACCTGCGTACGTATTACGCAACACTGGCATAAGTGAATATAAAAACAATGCAACAATCGCAGGGACAAGTCCTACTCCTAATAACGGAAGGAGAATTCCCAGCATGGCCAAACTTGGGATTGTTTGAAATATATTCGCTATTGTAAATGTAGTAGAACGAATCCACTCAACCTTTGTTCTCGTTAGATATATCCCAAGAGGAATGGATACAATACACCCAAGAAGAACAGCTACAATTGTCATAAATAAGTGTTCTCCGAGTGCATTAAGGAGAGTTGGTGCTCGGTCTACAAACACTGTTAAATAGTTGTAATCTCTCACTTACACCCCTCCGTTTCCAACGGACGGATATACATCTCCCAAATACCCTACAATCGTTCCTCGTGTGATTAATCCTATTAATTTGTTATCGTCAGTAATCACAGGCAGGTATCCAGTCTTACTTTCGTTAAAAATCACAACCGCATCCGAAAGTAATGTTTCAGGACCAATAGTGTGTTCGAATGGCTGATAGATATCATCCACTCGTTTATTCTCGTCTTGGTACTCGCGGAGGACATCATAGATCGAAACATAGCCTTTTAGCTGATGCTCTTCATCGATAACAACAAGCGTATCCACTTGTTTCTTTTCCATCGCATTCATCGCTTCCGCTAAGCCTCTACGTGGATAGGTAGTTACTGGCTTTCTAATCATTACTTCTTTCGCAACAGGAATCTCCTCTACCTTTTCCAATCGCTTTTGCCCAATGAAATTCTTGACAAAATCATTAGCAGGACGTCGTAATAGCTCCTCAGGTTTACCCTGCTGAACGATTTCACCATCTTTCATCAGAATGATTTTATCCGCAATTTTTAATGCTTCGTCCATATCATGTGTAACAAATACAATCGATTTTTTAATTTCCTTTTGTAAACGAACCAACTCATCTTGTAATTGTTCACGACTAATCGGATCTAGGGCACTGAAGGGTTCATCCATTAAAATGATAGAAGGTTCAGCTGCAAGTGCTCGAGCGACACCAATACGTTGTTGCTGACCACCACTCAACTCGGAAGGATAGCGGGAACGGTATGTCTCCGGTTCGAGGCCAACAAGATCTAATAATTCGTCTACTCTTTTTGTAATACTTTGTTTATCCCATTTCAATAATCTCGGAACAACGCCTATATTGCTTGCAATCGTCATGTGTGGAAATAATCCAATATGTTGAATAACATAACCAATACTTCTTCTTAACGTCACTGGATTAATTTCAGAAATGTCCTTATCGTCGATTAAGACTTTTCCCTTAGTTGGATTGATAAGACGGTTTAATAGTCTTAATGTTGTCGTCTTACCACAACCACTTGGACCGATTAATACGGTGATTTCTCCATCTTCGCATGTTAAATTAATGTTCTTTAATGCTTCAAATCCATCGTCGTATTGCTTATAAACATTTTTCAATGTAATCATTCAGTCGTACCACCTTCTCATTATTTCTTTATTACGAATAACGCATCTATTGCCAAGTTAAAAATATAGCTTCGCATGGATTTGGTTTATATTTCCGATAAGCGCACGGTAAGCGCAAAAACATTTTTTTAACAAAGCACGTATAACATCTCACGCTCGACCCTTCACATATTTTCTCTTATATCTTAGTTGCTGAGATTTCGGAATAAACGAATGTCTTAAGCATAATATATATTCTGTAAAGTTTAAAGTTTATAAAGTGGACAAACTGCATAGTTTAAACGAATTAAGCTCGTATGATAGCGATTTATCGTCGAATCTCGTACGAATCGATGCTTTTACGAGCTTTAGCTTCAACTTTTTCTTTTATGAATAGATATGATATAGTGACTTTTATATTGGGAATTTTCGGAGGTGATCGTGTTAATGAACAGGACAAATTCTGAACAATTAGATCTTATAAGGGATAAATTTATCGAAAAAACGGCAGATAATATGAGTACTTTCGGTGTTTCTACAACAGTTGGTCGCGTACTAGGGATTATTTATATGAATCGTGCGCCGATGACACTTGATCAATTGTCAGAACGAACAGGCATGAGTAAAACAAGAATGAGTCAAGTGATTCGGGAAATGGTGCAACACAACATTGTCGAAAAGGTGTTTCAAAAAGGCGTTAGAAAAGACCTTTATATGGTTGAAGATAATTATCATCAAGTATTCATTTCCTTATTCACTTCTAATTGGCGTGAAGCCATTAATAAAAGCAGAGTATTTGAAAAAAGAGTTAGCGATGAGTTAGCAAAACTAGGCGAAAGCTCTTCACTAAGCGATGATGAAGAAGAAACGCTAGACGAACTCACTCAGGAAATACAATTATGGAAGGATTACTATAATTGGTTATATCGACTCGTTGAATTTTTGGAAAGTGGTGAAGTCTTTAAACATGTTCCTATACACGACAGTAGCCATTCCAATTCACCGAACGATAAGAAAGACAAATAAGCACGAGAACAATAGGGACAGGGACGATTTCCTGTTCCCTGATAAAAAGTGTAATCCATGCAAAAAACAGCTTTTTATCGTATAATAAGACTACTCGAACGTAATATCCTCTTTTAAAAAATGTTTAGCAAATACACAACTATATGGAATTTTCCTTTTCTTCTTAGCAGGGAGATTTTTTTATGGTTAAAATACCCCATTAAACATTTTGATAGGAGTCCACGAACTCATCTGTTCTACCCTTTAAGGTCACATTCCTAATCCAAATGAATGTACATGCTAGCTTAGTAAAATAGCTAAGCCTATTTACTATCCGAAAAATAATATTTATATCCTTATTCAGAGATTCAAAGTATTACAGAAGACTTGCATCATAGAAAGGAGCAATTAAAAATAAAAAAGACATTTGTTCATCAACACACATTACCAAAATTACCTGTACCGCCACTCAATCACACGAAAGTAAAGCTACTAGAATGGATTGAGCCGTTAGTTAGCAACGAGCAATATGAAAAAACAAGGCAAGTAGTCCATCAGTTCTTCCGACCAGGTGGAGATGCAGGGAAGCTCCAGCAACAATTACGCGCATGGGATCAAGCAAGAGATGGAAGCTGGCTTACTCCTTTGTGGGAGGATATGTACCTAAAACATCGTGGCTCTCTACCACTCACTTCTAATTTCAATATACTGTTAGAAGCGAACCAAACAGATATAGCGGGAAAAATTAGCTTTCTCCTGCGAGAGCTCTACCATAGCATTATCGATGAAACATTAGAACCTCACTTTTTTAAAGGAAAGCCCCTTGATATGGGACAATATACAAAATTATTTCGCTCCGTTCGAATCCCTCAACTCGATAAAGATACATTTTACGTAGCTGAGCATGATAAAAAAGACAATCATGTCGTGATTCTATACAAGAACAATGTATATAAGGTACCAGTGACAAATGAAGAAGGTATTCCCTATTCCATCGATGCGATTTCATCGGCAATACAGTCGAGACTCGAAAAAGATGCAGATGAAAATGACAGTGTCAATGTCGGTATTTTTACAACAGCTGAACGTGATGAAGCAGCACAACTTTACAATAAGCTAAAGCAATCAAATGTAAATGCCGATACATTACAAACAATCGCCGACTCTCTGGCCATCATTTCAATTGATGAATGTAGTGAGACAAGCCAAGAGGCACTTGAGAATTTGATGCTACACCCTACCAATAAACATTTTGATAAAACAATTCAAATCGTCCTAACAAAAAACGGCGAAGTAGGTTTTAATATTGAACATTCTGCAGTAGATGGGATGACCGTCTCCACCGTCGTTGGCCATATTTTTAATGGTCTGCAGAAAGAACTGATTCAGACGGATTGTTGTACGGAAGCACCGAGGATTGAAAAAAAGGAATGGGACCTTTCAGAAGATGTGAAAATAAGATTAGAACAACTACGATTTAAATATCTAGCACAGAGTAAAGAGTTCTCTCTATTGAAAACAACCTTTAACGACTTTGGCGCAGAGAAAATTAAGGAGTTACAAATAAGTCCAGATGCCTTTTTCCATATGGCTTTACAACTCGCGCAATACCGAACGTACGGAGAATTCAAGAGTGTCTATGAGCCGGTATCGGTTGGATATTTCCATGAAGGACGAACTGAAAACGCACGAGCGACAAGTATGGAGAAACGTATCTTAGTGGAAGCAATAGAAAGCGGAGAGGAATCCAATGAGACATTATACTCCTTGATGAAAATCGCGAGTAATGCCCATTCAGCTCGAATTCAATATTGCCAAAAAGGACTCGGGGTGGAGCGTCATTTATTTGGATTGGAACAAATGTATTACCGGTTTGGTGACCAACTCGGTATCAATGAACTGCCAGAACTATTCCGTGATGAAGGTTATGTAAAGCTTCGACATGACTTTATTTCAACAAGCGGAATGATTTATCCAGGTGCTAGATCCCGTATGTTTGCGCCAGTAGTTGAGGATGGTCATGGCTTAGCCTACTTCATTTTGGACCATTCGATTTCCCTTAACCTCTCAAGCTTTACAGTAAATGAGTTTAAAGGAAAGCAACTAATGAACCATATGATTGCAGCACTAGAGGAACTACGAATGATTGCCGAAGACGAAATGTTTATCGAGGACATAAGTTAATGTCGTGTTATCAACAGATAATTAATCCAACGATTAGAACTGCCTAAATATAAAATCTCCGAAACACTTATATATAACTCTTAAAGGAGGTTCCAAGCAAAATTGTTACTGCTTAGAACCTCCTTATTTACTGTTATATTTTATTCTTCATTATCATATACGGCTACTAAGCGGCCTTGTACTTCTCCAGCCTTTAGTTTTTCAATACCTTCAGGAATATCTTTAAAATCAATCTTCGTTAATTTTGGATTTAATTTGCCCGCTGCCATTAATTCGTAAATCTCCGCAATATCCTTAGGTGTCCCACCAACATTCGCTAATAATCGCTTAGCGCCTGTTATAAATGATGTTGTATTAATCGTAGTTTTCAGTTTCCCCATACCAACTAATACAACAGTTCCACCCGGTTTTACTATCTCTAAAGCATCGGAAGTAGTAACTCCAAAACCTGCATAATCTACAATTAAGTCTAAGTCTTTGTCCGCCAAATCTTTAATATCGGCTACAACTTCAACTGCTCCAAGTTCTTTGGCTAGTTCACGCGCCTTCTCACTCACATCAGCTGCATATATATTTTTTATTCCTTTTGCTACAGCCGCTTGTAATGCAAATTGACCTAATCCACCAATACCTATTAAAGCAATGTTCATACCAGGCTTTGCTTGTCCTATATTAAATAACGCTGAGTAGGAAGTCATTCCTGCGTCTGTCGCTGAAGCGGCCATTTCGATGGAAAGTTCATCAGGAACATGAACTAAATCCTCAGCTGGTGCATGAATTTTTGTCCCGAAACCACCATCATAATGGTACCCTGGATTTTTTCCAGATGGTCCAGTTGGACATATCGCGACACGATCTCCTACTTTATAATCCGTAACTCCTTCACCAACTTCTATAATGGTTCCAGCATTTTCGTGACCCATAATAACTGGTGGGTGCATTAATGCCATCCAACCTTCATCTTCTAAAGTCCCAACATCAGAATGACATAGACCAACTGCACCAGTTTTAATCACTACATGCCCTGCAGCTGCCTTCGGATCTTCTTGCTCTACGAGTTTGAGTGGTTCATGCGTTTTAGTAAATTGCCAACCTTTCATACTATCTCCAACTTCTTATTATTCATTTTGTTTAATCTAATGTAAGTAGGAAAAAGCAATAGGCAGTTGAAGTAGAATACATAGTTATTAACAAATTTATAACAATCATGATAAAAGCCATGAGCTGGCATGTTTTTAATCTACCCTTTATTGACGTCTTTAACCCATTCTGCTCCTTCTTTTGCCATTTAATAATGTGTCCTATCCAGCTTGAAAATATTACTGCTACGATTGAGTTTTCTATTCCTTGACTTATAACTATAACCTTCTAATTTTTTCTAATCCTTAAACACGATACTTTCCTATTAATAATCATTATTTAAGTGGAAACGATGATGAATAAAGATTATACAAAAATAGCTTTAATTTACCTTTTATTACTAAAAACCACATTATAATGTGTCCTAATTACCTCTTTTCTTTTTGACAATGAAGAAAAGGGGATTTTTTATGCAAACAGATAATGAAAAAGAATTGTTAAAAGAACTAGCTCATTTAATTAAAAAGGAAAGAATCGCTCAAGGGAGAACAAGAGATGCCCTGGCAGAAGTAGTTAATTTATCCACTAGGGCTATTGAGGAATTTGAAACTAGATATACAAATATCGGAGCAAGCAAGCTGATAAATATTTTAATCGCACTACATATCGATTTTAATGAAGTAAAAGCATTGGCAAAAAGACATATGAACGAGGAAATGAGTGAGAAAATAAACAATTTAGGGAAGTATTGGGATGGATAAGAATCAAATTGTCACGTCGTCGCATTGGGCGGATCATGAAAGATAAAGGACTTGTTTCGAAGTACACCGTAGCACAGTTTAAACCGAAAAAAAACTACCGTAAATGAATCTGAAATCGGTAATACATTAAATCGAGAATTTGACCAATATGAAGAATTAAAAGTGATTGTGAGCGACTTAACATACGTAAGAGTACAACAAAAATGGCATTACATTTGCGTGTTGGTAGACTTATTTAATAGGGAAATTATTGGTCATAGTGCTGGCCCAGCAAGGACGCAAAGCTTGTACAAAAAGCTTTTGCATCCGTTACATACAATCTAAATCGACTTCAGTTGTTTAACACGGATCGTGGAAGTGAATTCAAAAATAAAATGATTGACGAAGGTTTTGGCGCATTTGGCATTGAACGTTCACTGAGTGAAAAGGGGACTCCTTATGACAATGCAGTAGCTGAAGCAACGTTTAAGACTATTAAAACAGAGTTCGTTCATGGTAAAGTTCTCTCTAGTCAGGAAGAGCTGGATTTAGAGTTATTTGATTACGTAAATTGGTTTAATAATAGTAGGAGGATTCACGGTTCTTTGGATTATTGTAACCGTCAAGTAGTTTTGAACACTTTTTGCTAATTAATTTTGAACACTTTTCGCTTGAAACAAAGATTGTCTATATTTAATTCTATGGCT